>JACCKY010000090.1 GCA_014236755.1 Candidatus Petromonas tenebris
CAGAGCTGACGCACGAAATTGTTTATAGATCTTGCGAGTTGAAAATCGTCCTTCAAAAAAAGTCATATGCGGTTTTTGAGGTAATTTTCGCTCCTCGCCTTGAACTGAGTTCACCCGTTTGGGGAACGAATCAAGAATTGTCTTCCGAAAAAAGGCAGACCGTTAGCGTAACCCTCCACAATGAGTTATTGAAGGGGTTCTGATCATGCATTCAGGTTGTATGCTCCCCCTTGCGTGTCAGACGCTAAGCCGAAGTTGATGGCGCTTTTTACAGAGGAGCTCGATTCGCTCTTTGTTCAACCAAGGACCACTGATCGTATCGCGCAGGAGGCGAATGAACCCGCGAATGCCAACTTCTTGCACCTGTTCCACCAGTTCGACAGAATTTTGAGCTAACTCATTCAGCAGGTGAGCCAGATGCATGAGATAGTGATACCCTTTCATAGCATTCCAGTTATGGGAGAAGACATGCTTGTATTGATACCCTTGCTCCTTTTCCTGCAAAATGTCGTTTTCTATACCCCAGCGCTTCCTTGCCATTAGATTGCATCGGGTATGGATGTTCTTTTGGCTGAGCGGCTCGCTGGAAATCCAAGCATGGCGTGACGTTTTGCTGACAATGTTGCCTTTTTCGTTCACCTCTTCCCATTCTTCTTCGCATACGACCACATGTATTGTCTGTTTCAGACGATCATTGGGGCCGTGTTCGTAGACAATGTCATTGACCCACCAGAAGGCCTGACGACGGCCATTCCATGTTTGGATATATGCCTGCTCCGGATGAAGTTTGTGCAGTCCGTTTGCTTCTTTCCATACGTTAGGCAGTGATTCATCCTGAAGTACCATCATAAATCCCCAGCGGTATTTTCGGCATAGTGCCATCACAGGACCATTGGGATAAAGGCCGTCCAGCAGTACTGTGATCGGCAGTCTTGGGAAATGCCGATGCAGCCGTTCGGCCAATCGTTTGAAAGCTTTTAACTCACAGTCCTGCTTGTTCGTCACTTCATCCAAGGTGTTGTTCAAAAATTCGCTCATCAGCGGCAGGACAAGCCCATTGGGAAATACCAGCTTTGCTTCTAATAGATATACATAGTATTGGGGCCCCTCGTCTTGCCCTTTCGTATGCCTCTGTAGATATT
The DNA here is from genome assembly GCA_014236755.1 of Candidatus Petromonas tenebris. Taxonomy (GTDB): domain Bacteria; phylum Bacillota; class Clostridia; order Peptostreptococcales; family Caminicellaceae; genus Petromonas; species Petromonas tenebris. Next base: position 1,143 of record JACCKY010000090.1, read on the forward strand.
CTTCCCCCCAGCACTCTCTTAAGGTAAATTTCTGGGTGCCGTCGATAGCGATTAGGTATTGTTTTTTTACCAAATGGCGGTTGAATTTCTTGTTGCGAATTAGTCGCCGCAGCAAGTTGATATGAGCGGTTTCAATTTCGTCTACCTCAATTTTCTCCAGCAACCGGCACAGCGTATCTTGATGAGGCAGGCTCTCTAATTCCGGAAACAACTGTTTAAGGGTTTCAAAAAAGACCGGCCTACTCATTTCGCGACCTGCTTCCCGCCGCGACGCATAGTGAAATACAAAAGCAAACAGGCCGTACAGCAGCAAAACTGTCAGCTTATGTTTTGTCTTCCGCGGATTGCGCGGGTCCGGAATTTTCGCCAAATCGGTCAAAAGTCCTGGAAGCAACGCCCTGAATACTTTCAGTGTAGCCTCTACCATGACCTGGCGGGCTGTTTGCTCTTCTTTCGGCGTCTTCCACGGACAATTCCGGTTCGGTAAAGTGGGTCTGAACGTTTGTTTTATCCCTTTGCCCACTTGTAGTTTGCACAAGTCCTTCTTCTTCCGCTTTCTTGCTCTGCGCTGCGCTTTTTGCATGGAGGTCGATGTGCTCACAGCACTTCACCTCCGGTTGTACGCTCGCCGCAAAGATGCGCACGAAAGTCGGGAACCAGCGGATACATGAAAATCTGTTTCGGGGTGGACAAATACTGCGTATAGCGATCCATTCTTCCTCTGCCTGCCGTCAGACCGAGTGAAATCCAATTAGCGGCTTTATAACAGGTTCCTTCATAATGCTCTACATCCACAAATGTTTCCAGCAAAACCGGCTCGTAGCCATACCGCTCTTTAAAGTCGCGGCGCACTTGTTTTGCGGCCAGCGACAACGCTTTGCTCGCTAAATTCTTCACTCTCACCCAAGGAAAGATGAGAAACCGCGTATTGTTCACGATTAGATGCAGCCGCTGGCTGCGCTTTTCTTTGTTCCAGCCGATCCATGCATCCCGTTCCGCCAACGCCCAGGCCGATGCCGAAAACAGCATGCATCCCAGCCGCCTTCTCTCTGGGGCGCCGGACCGGATAAAATACCGCTGATGCGCGCCAAAGGGACGCTTGTAGCCCAGGATGTGATAGCGTTCCACATATTCGTTCCACAACCGGATGTCCTCCCGCTTCCGTACCGGTTCCAGTTCAATGGGAGCAACATCCGAAACGTTTCCCGTGATTTCCGGCTCCGCTCCGGTATGCTCCCCACAAATAACTTGTCCGTGAGAATGCGGCTGCGTATTTCGCTTCTCAGGCAAGTTAATCTCGTTTTGGGCTTCCAGTTTCTCAAGTAATTGTTTGCAGGACTCGATTTTATATCTCCCGTTGGGTGCAACCCATGACAAACCTTCACATATGGTCTTTGCAAGTTCATGCCGACTGAGTTTCGGAAACATCCGGACCGTTTCAATTACATCCTGAAGTTCTTGAGCGGTAAACTGGCGCCCGCATAGTATTTTACGCTCATTTTTATCCAAATTCTTCATAGTGTGGCCCTTCTTTCTGGTAACCCACACTATTATCTCATATTGGAAATTGTTTGTCCAGCGGGACTTTGCGAAAAAATTTTCTCCATCTACCGGACTATTCCTTACTAATCTTTAAACTCTAAAGTTGTGCGTCAGTTCTG
>JACCKY010000091.1 GCA_014236755.1 Candidatus Petromonas tenebris
TTTTTTTTGATTAAAAATTCAAAAAAACTATTTGTTTCATGAATATACAGAACTTGGATGTAGCATTAGTAATATCAGATGTTATAAGAAGGACTAAAGTTTAAAATAATAAAGTTAAGTACTTATTTAAAATTTCATTTTTAGATGTTATGCGGAGGTGCAGTATGGATGAACTGCGGATGAGAATTGAGATATTAAAAAAGCTTAGCATTGAACTAGAGGATATACCTTGTCTGACGGAAAATAAAGAAAAGGAGTATAAACTAATAGATAATACTGTTAATTCAGTAGATGATCTAAGATATTACTATGAGGAAATAACAAATATGACAAAGACGATAGGTATAGATGAGGGGTTTGAATATACTATGGGAATTAAAGAAAATGTAAAGCACAGATTATGAAGACAGTAAAAGTATTGCATTTATCGGAGAGGAGGATACGCATATAGAAGCTGAGGTTTTAGTAAATACCCTTGATTTAGATCAGGATGAATGGATTGAATTTAGAAAAAAGGGAATAGGAGGAAGTGATGCAGCAGCTATAGCAGGTCTCGATCCTTTTAAAAGCCCTGTCACAGTTTATCTTGAAAAGACGGGTCAAATTAAAAATGTAAAGGATAATGAGCAAATGAGAATCGGCAGAGATTTGGAAGATTATGTTGCTAAAAGATTTGAAGAGGATACAGGATTTAAAGTAAGACGCAAAAATGCAATTTTAAAGCATCCTAAGTATGATTGGATGTTAGCCAATGTTGACAGGCTTATAGTTGGTGAAAATGAAGGGCTTGAATGTAAAGTAACCGGCTCCTATGGGAAAAAGGAGTGGGAAAAGGATATACCAGTTCAATATGAAATACAATGTCATCACTATATGGCAGTAACTGGCTATAGTGCTTGGTGGATTGCAGTACTTATCGGCAATGAAAAATTTATTTATAAAAAAATCAATAGAGATGAAGAAGTAATTAACTACTTGATAAGTTTAGAAAAAAGTTTTTGGGAAAATCATGTACTATCTAGACAGATGCCGGCTCCCGATGGTTCCTATGATGCAGACAAATTAATTAAAAGCATGTATCCTGAGAGTAAAAAGGGCAAAATATTAAGTATTAATAAAGATGAATTTAAAAATAAACTTAAAAGAAGAGATGAGATTATAGAACTTATAAAAAAGCTTGAAAGGGAAAAAAATCAAATAGATCAGGAAATACAGTTTGCTATGAAAGAGGCTGAAAGGGCCTATATTAGTAATAGAGTTGTAAGTTGGTCAACAGTTCATAGAACCAGATTTAATTATAAAGATTTTAAAAAAGATTATCCTGATCTCTATAAGCAATATGCTCAAAAGATGTCCTATAGAAGATTTCAGGTAAGATGAGGAGGAAGTTTTAAAGATGTCAAGGGAAAATTTGAAAAATAAACTTGCTGAAAAAGTGGAATATAAGGGAAGTGACAAAAATAAACCTAAAACTATTTCACAGTGGATAGAGGCCATGAAGCCGGAAATAGAAAAGGCCCTTCCTAATGTTATAACAGTTGATAGATTTGCAAGAATGGCACTTACGGCAGTGAGGGTCAATCCTAAATTGGCCCAGTGTACTCCTATGTCATTGATGGCTGCTCTAATGCAGGCTGCCCAGCTAGGACTGGAACCAAATACTCCTTTGGGGCAGGCTTATCTCATACCTTACGGCGATCAGGCACAATTTCAAATAGGTTATAAAGGTATGATAGATTTAGCCTATAGGAGCGGTCAGTTTAAAAGTATATATGCACATGCAGTTCATGAAAACGATGATTTTGACTATCAGTATGGTTTGAATCAGGACTTAAAACATAAACCTGCTACAAACAATAGAGGAGAAGTGGTTGGATACTATGCCGTATACCATCTTTTAAACGGAGGTTATGGTTTTGTATATATGAGTAAGGAAGAAGTAGAAAAGCATGCTCAAAAGTATAGTCCTGCCGTTAAATGGGGATGGGAGTCTCCTTGGGAAACAGAATTTGATGAGATGGCTAAAAAAACGGTTCTTAAAAAACTTTTAAAATATGCTCCAGTATCAGTTGAGTTTACTAAAGAAATAGCTCAAGATGAAACTATAAAAAATGAAATTTCACAGGACATGACGGAGGTTTCCGGAGAAAATATATTTGATGCTAAATATACGGTGTCATATGATGAAGATAAAAAACAAAGTCCTAATGAGTAATAAGCCATATCAACAAGGTAACAACTAGAGTTGAAAGCCCGATTATCGGACTGTATACACATATATTTTTTTTATAACGTGGTGTTGGTGGATGTCTCTCTCTCATATATACCATCCTTTCATGTTATATAATAAGCTTTCAAAGTAAAATATGTGTTAACTCAATGATAAGATTATGTTAAAAAACAACAAAAATATAATTAAAGCCCAATAGTAAAGTCTATTGGGTTTTAATTATACTCTTAACTGTTAAATTCACTATCTACGCCTAGTATTCCGACAATATTATCTTTATTTTGAGCTTAACTGCTATATTTTGAATAAAATCCTTTGTATATATATTAATCGATCATATCTAAACCATAAACCTTTCCATTTTTACCTACATATTTAAATGCTTGTAGAACAGCTATTCCGCTGCCACTACCTAAGTGCAGAACAATCTCGCCTTTGTTCTTGCATAGGAATTCAAACATTTTTTGAAAAAAATTGTAGGTATAAAACAAAGTAAATTCAAGGGATGCAAGAAATTACAAACTTTTACCAGTTAAATATTAAAAAGGCTAACAGCTAACTGCTGACCGCT
>JACCKY010000092.1 GCA_014236755.1 Candidatus Petromonas tenebris
AACCGTTGCTCAAATCAGCAAAGCTGAAATGAGCATTGGTCCGCTCGACTTGCATGTGTTAGGCACGCCGCCAGCGTTCATCCTGAGCCAGGATCAAACTCTTAAATAAAAATCTTCGAGGTTTAATCTGTGGTCAGTTCATAGTTCGTAGCTCTTTGTTTGTAGCTCATGCTCAGCATTACTATAGGGCCAAGACCCTAAATACCACAAGCTACATGCTACCAACTACAAGCTGGTTTTTTTCCTTACACTGTTCAGTTTTCAAAGACCATTTTCTAATGTCGCTTTTTGGCGACGAATTATATTATAACAAACTAAAAATATTTTGTCAAGATTTTTTGTAAATATTTTTTGTTCTTTGTTTTTTTATAGCGACAAATATAATTGTATCACATCAAATTTTATATGTCAATATATTTTAAATTTTTATCTAATGCTTTTTTATAAATCTCAAACTTTAAAATACTCATCTATATTATGTAGCCACAACATCGCTTTGTTTCTTTTCAATTCTTTTAAACCGTTCATATATTTTTACAACTTCATCTTTACTTTGGATGAAAGTCTCCACTATAAAAGGGTCAAAGTGTTTACCAGCCTCAGCCTTTATAATATCAAATGACTCCTCTGGAGAAAAAGCTTTTTTGTATGGTCTTTCAGATGTTAAAGCATCAAAAACATCTGCTATAGCCACTATTCTAGCAGATAGAGGAATTTCTTCCCCTTTAAGCCCTTCAGGATATCCGTTACCATCGTATCTTTCATGGTGATATTTTGCTATTTCTATACCTGTTTTGTAAAAAGCCCTATCCTCTCTTTTCAATTCTCTTTCCATATTAGTTAAAATATTGGCACCTATTAATGTATGAGTTTTCATAATTTTAAATTCTTCGTCAGTCAATTTATCTGTTTTCAAAAGAATTTTATCAGGTATACCTACTTTTCCTATATCATGTACTGGACTAAAATTGTATATTTCCCTTTTAAATTTATTATTTATGATTCTCTTATATTGAAGAGTTTCTCCAAGTTTTTCAACTATAAGGGAAGCATAACTCCTCATTCTTTCTAAATGAAGTCCTGTTTCGTTGTCCTTTGCCTCTACTAGTTTTGCAAAACCATTTATAGTTGAAATTATCAATTCTTCCTGCAAAAAACCTTTGTCAAAGCTTATGGCAATATGTTGAGCTATATACTTTAAAAAACTCACATGACTTTTAGTATATGTATTTTTATTAGTTGATGAAAAGAAAATCACGCCGACACAATCATCTTTTACTATAAGAGGAAGTGTTATACTAGACCTCATTCCTTCATCCACAATTAACTTCGTAGATTCTGAATAAGGCTTTTGTGACAGATATTGCTCCAGATCATTTATTATTCTGGGTTCCTGAGTTCTTATAACCTTTTTCAAGCTCGTTTTTTCTAAGGGCATGGAGTATCTGTTTCCCAATTTTATCGGATAATTTGATTTTGCACTTAAGGCATAAATTTTATCTCCAGTTTCATCTAATACAGCAATACCAATTCTGTCATATGGTATAAAGGGCTTAAAATTATTGAATAAATAATCAAATACATCTTCAAAACTATGCTGCATGTTAATTTTTTGTGACAACTCCTCTACTGCAGTTAATTTACTTCTCAATTTATTAAAATTGTTCATTAATCGACCTATCTCGTCTTTAGTTTTTACTTTAAAATCTCTTCCAAAATAATACTCAGCTATGGTTTTGAAGTTATCGGCAATCTTGTCTAAGGGATTAAAAACCGACTTTCTTAAATAAAAAATTAAAAATATACAAGCTGCAATCGTGATTAAAAAATTTATAAGAACAATAATGCTGAGCCTAAATAGCATTTTTTCAAAGTTAGTTTTTATAGCTGTGTATACTTCTCTGTTCATACTTTTCATCTTGTCTAATTTGTTTTGCGCTTCTGATAAAGCTTGTAAACCTGATTTATTGCTGCTGGTTATTTTTCTAATATCATCATTCAGCCCAGTTTTCAATGTCTCCAGTTCAGATATCTGCATATATATTTTTTCATTAATTAAATTTTTATGATTATATCTGAGATCATTAATTACAGCGTCTATTTCCTTTGAATTTTTATCTACTTTTAGCAAAGTAGTTTTTATACTTTCTTGATAGGTATTATTAGTTTCATTCACGCTGTTGTCTAATAATTCATACATCAAAATACTGTTTTCAAGGTTATTTAGTAATATTTCGTTATTTATTATATTGTCTATATTCATATAGTCTTTTTTAAACTCCATTATTCTTACATAATTTAAGCTTGTCATAACAATGTTCCAAATTATTATAAAAACCAAAATATCCAAACCCGCAACTTAATGCTATCTTTTAGATTTACTTCACCGAAATCCCCTTTTTTAGACATCTCTCTCTCCTTAACTTGCCTTGCAAGTAGACTTTTATTAGATTTTATATTAACTAAAATATTCTAAATCAATTTATATATACCCAAATTTTCCTTTATTAAAAAGCTAAAAAAAAGCAAAGGATTTAGGTTCTATAATAAATGTTGGGGTGTAATCTCCAACATTTATTTATTAGATTTTTACAAAAAAATAAAGCACTTATCGAAAATACCTGCTAAAATATAGTTGCTTAGACCAAATTAAA
>JACCKY010000093.1 GCA_014236755.1 Candidatus Petromonas tenebris
TTATAGGATATGGCTAACCCAAAATTAGAAGAACTACGTCAGCGCCGTCAAAAAGTGATGGAAGGTGGCGGAGCAAAGAGGATCGAAAAACAGCATGCAAAGGGTAAACTAACAGCTAGGGAAAGAATAAACCTGCTATTTGATGAAGGAACCTTTGTAGAGCTTGACGCCTTTGTAACCCACAGATGTGCTAACTTTGACATGGAAAAAGTAGACGCACCGGGTGAAGGGGTAGTAACAGGCTACGGTATGGTTGATGGAAGACTGGTTTATGCCTTTGCCCAGGACTTTACAGTAGTGGGTGGTTCCTTAGGAGAAATGCATGCAGCAAAAATCTGTAAGGTATTAGACAATGCCTTAAAAGTAGGAGCACCTGTAGTAGGACTTAACGATTCCGGTGGAGCGAGAATACAAGAGGCAGTAGATGCCTTGTCAGGATATGGTAAGATTTTCTACAGAAATACCATAGCTTCAGGAGTTATACCGCAAATCTCAGCTATCATGGGACCTTGTGCAGGTGGGGCAGTTTACTCTCCGGCCCTTATGGACTTTATATTTATGGTAGATAAGACAAGTCAGATGTTTATAACAGGACCTCAGGTTATCAAATCAGTAACAGGAGAAGAAGTATCGGCAGAGGCCCTTGGCGGAGCCATGACTCATAATAGCACAAGTGGAGTAGCCCACTTTATGTCATCAAATGATGAAGAATGTATTGCTCAGATAAGAAGACTACTAAGCTTCTTACCGTCAAACAACATGGAAACAGCACCGGTATTTGAAACAAGCGATGACATTAATAAGATTATCCCTGAGTTAGATGAAATAGTACCAGACAATCCAAATAAGCCCTATGATATGAAGGATATCATTTCTCTTATAGTAGATGATGGAGATTATTTTGAATATCAGCCCTGCTATGCACAAAACATCATTACATGCTTTGCAAGAATCAACGGAAGTACAGTAGGAATAATAGCAAATCAGCCTAAAGTGCTGGCAGGATGTCTGGATATAAATGCATCGGATAAGGCGTCAAGATTTATAAGAACCTGTGATGCATTCAATATACCGCTACTTAACATAATAGACGTTCCAGGATTCTTGCCTGGTACAAATCAGGAATACGGCGGGATCATAAGACATGGTGCAAAAATGCTTTATGCATATAGTGAAGCAACTGTACCGAAGGTATCACTTATAGTAAGAAAGGCATATGGAGGTTCTTACCTCGCTATGTGTTCTAAAGATCTTGGAGCAGATATAGTATTGGCATGGCCGTCAGCTGAGATAGCAGTTATGGGACCAAAGGGAGCTGCAAATATAATCTTTAGAAAAGAGATCAAAAATGCAGAAGATCCAGCAGCCATGAGACAAAAGAAAATAGATGAATATACAGCAGAATTTGCAACTCCATACAAAGCGGCAGAAAGAGGATTTGTTGACGATGTAATAGAGCCAAATGCCACAAGACCAAGATTAGTAGATGCCTTTAATATGCTAGCATCTAAAAGAGATACAAGACCGGCAAAAAAACATGGTAATATTCCTCTATAAAAACATAAGGAATCTTCAAAAAAAGAGGTGAAATAATGGAAAATTTAAGCTTGCTTCAAAGGTTTGCCAATCCTGATCTACTTCAAAACATGACTCTAGGAGAAAAGCTTTTAGCTTCTACCTATGTAGCTGTTTTAGGGATGGCTATAACCTTTATAGCATTAATCATTTTATGGGGCTTTATCATAATAATGGGTAACGTTCTTGGTGTGAGAAAGCCTAAAAAGGAACCTGTTAAGGTAGTGGCTGAGCCGAAGGCACAGCCTGAGATTAAGACCACAGCAGAAGAGACTGATTCAGGGGATGATGAAGAGTTAGTTGCAGTTATAACTGCGGCAATAGCTGCAAGCCTTAACACATCAACCCATAACATAGTGGTTAGAAATATAGTAAGAGTACCTGATACCACACCGGTGTGGGGACAGGCAGGAAGATTAGAACAAATGAACAAAATGCTATAAAAATACCGGTTGACGATTGGCGGTTAAAAGAGAATAAAAAATATATTACGTTTCAATATTTTCCATGGGTTAAATGATGAAAATTTTGAAGGAGGAAGCTAAAATGAGAAAGTTTAATATAACTGTTAACGGTAAAACTTATGAAGTAGAAGTAGAAGAAATAGGTGGAGCATCAGTAGCGGCCCCAAGACCAGCAGCACCAGCGCCAAAACCAGCAGCACCAGCGCCAAAGGCAGCTCCTGCACCAAAGCCGGCTGCAGCGCCAAAACCAACACCAGCTCCAGCAGGAGGAAACACTATAACTGCTCCAATGCCAGGAACGGTGCTTGATATAAAGGTGAGCGAGGGAGACACAGTTTCAAACGGACAGGTTTTATTAATACTTGAAGCAATGAAAATGGAAAATGAGATAATGGCACCTGCAGATGGAAAAGTAGTATCAGTAAATGTTTCTAAGGGTGCATCAGTAAATGCAGGAGATGTTCTTATAGTGATAGGATAGATTTATCCTAAATCTAGAGCACTTCAAAGGAAAGGAGATGCACGAATGGGTCAAGCAATTGTTAGATTTTGCAGCAATTACAATTCCACATATAATAATGCTGGGAATTTCATGTTTTTTACTTTACTTAGCAATAAAGAAAGGATTCGAACCACTGCTTTTAGTACCAATAGCCTTCGGAATGCTCCTTACAAACCTTCCACTTGCAGGTCTAATGGAACCCCACGGGGGACATGGACAGCCCGGTGGACTTTTATGGTATTTTTTCCAAGGTGAAAGGTGATGAACTGGGAATATTTCCACCAATAATCTTTATGGGAGTAGGGGCAATGACGGATTTCGGTCCACTGATTGCCAATCCTAAATCGCTACTTCTAGGTGCGGCAGCACAGTTTGGTATATTTACAACCTTCTTAGGGGCAATTCTTTTAGGATTTACAGGGCAGCAGGCTGGTGCAATAGGAATAATCGGAGGGGCCGATGGTCC
>JACCKY010000094.1 GCA_014236755.1 Candidatus Petromonas tenebris
GTTTGGCAAAGATTTAGAGAAGACATATATAGATTTCTGTATGAAAGAACTAAGATACGCTCTCAATATGAAGTAAGTAATATGCAAAGGGTAGATGCTGAGGACTTTGATCCTTATCCAGGAGAATTTTTAAAGAATGACTTGGAGGATAAGATTTATAAAACTAATGTACTGCTTGCACTTGAATATCTTGCGGAAGGTAAGGTTGAAGCCTGTAAGGAATCCATAAAAAATATATTCATAAGTAAATATGAAGCAATTCCCAAAAGGGATCCCTTTACTGAATATAGACATATACAAAAAAGCTGGGAAAAGCTTATAGATTTTACTATTCAAAATAAAATGGAAATAAGAAAAATAGTAGAAAAAAATAATTTATCAAGAAATGAAGCAAATATAGATGAAACTCATTATAGGAAGGTTACACTAGAGGAGAAAAAAGAGGTTTTGAAAAGAATTGACGATTTTAAAAGCTTTACAGATGAAGAACTTGAAAAGCTTGCACAAATTTCTAGGATTAAGGTTTATAAGGAAGATGAGATTATTTTTCGAGAAGGAGAAAAGGAATCTAGCTTTTATATAATATTAAAGGGATGTATAAGTGTATTTAAATATAATGAAAGGAACGAAGAAATTGTATTAGGGAAAATATGTAGTGGCGGAGTCATGGGTGAGACGGCAATAGTAAATAAAAACTACTATGTAAATGCAAAGGCAATGGAATTTGTTGAACTTTTGATAATAGAACAGGTTCAAATAGAGGAATTAATTAAAAAGGATCTTGGAATAGCAGTCAAATTACTTCAAATGTTTGTAGACAAGCTATCCTTTAAGCTTGAAAAGACTAATAAATTATATGCGGACTATATTCTTCAGACTTCCAGACTACAGAATATGGACTAAGGGAACGACAAATTATGAAGATCAAAAAGGCGATTATTCAGGAAACGGGTCTTGAACCCGGGTTTTTAACTACAACCAAGGCTCAGCAAAGAAAAAGAAATTGCAACGAGTAAAGAGTAATAGATAATGGTGTAAAAGGATGAAGTTATTTTAGAGCTGTAGAATAATCACATATCAGGTGAGAATTATGTATACATTGGCTGAATTAAAGACTATAACAGACAAATGCAGAAGGTGCAGACTGTGCAGAAATAGAACAAATGTGGTGTTTGGTCAGGGAAATCCCAAGGCGGGTATAATGTTTATCGGGGAAGGGCCAGGATATCACGAGGACATGCAAGGGCTTGCTTTCGTTGGTCCTGCGGGACAGCTGCTAACAAAGGCTATAGAGGGAATTGGACTAACAAGGGATGAGGTATATATAGCTAACATAGTAAAATGTCGTCCTCCAAACAATAGAAACCCAAGGGAAGATGAGATGGAGGCCTGTATACCCTACCTGAGATGGCAGGTAAAGCTTATAAAACCAGAGATAATTGTATGTTTAGGGTCAATATCAGCTAGAAATATCATAGATAAAAATTTGCGCATAACTAAACAGAGGGGTAAGTGGATAGAAAAGAAGGGTTTTAAGATAATGCCTACTTATCATCCAGCAGCATTACTTAGGGATGAAGGCAAAAAGAAACCCTTTTGGGAGGATTTTAAGGAAATAAAAAGAGAATATTTTGAAATAAAAAATCAGAGTATTTAAACATGCTCTTGTTCCAGCTCTAATAGTCTTTTTTTTAGCTGTATTCCGCCAGGTGCTGAAAAGCCTGTAAGTTTACCGTTGCTGCCAATTACTCTATGGCAGGGAATGATAACTCCTATAGGATTTTTACCTACTGCCCCACCGACGGCCCTAGATTTTTTAACATCTCCCAACCTTATGGCGATGTCCTTGTAAGTCCATATTTCCCCAAACTCAATTTCAGTAAGTATATTCCAAACCTTCCGCTGAAATTCAGTTCCCAGTAAATGAAGTTTTAAGTCAAAAACTTTCCTTTTCCCTGAAAAGTATTGCTGAAGCTGATTGAGGGCTTCCATATTTCTTTCTGTATCCTCTATTATACTTGCTTGAGAAAAGTGCTTTTTAAGCCAATTTATGTGCTTGTTCAAATCCTTATCCAGGAAGCTTACTGTGCATAATCCTATATCAGTAGAAGCAAGGAACATTTTGCCAAAAACTGTGTCATGGGTAGAGTAATATACTTTGTCTTTGGAATTTGTCATATAATTCTACTCCTTTTTTGAAGAATCAGCCAGCTAGTTTTCCTAGCTAAACTACTTTTAAGTTATTTTTTTACTTTAACCTCTTGTGCTAGTTACTCTAACAGTATAGCTTTAAATATCCTTCAATGTTTCCTCTGAAGCGACTCCTAAAAGCTGTTTTTACCTCTAAATCTTTTCTATTAAAATAGCTCTTCTATGGATTCTGAAGAGGATTATTGAAGGATATCTATAAGGAAGTAGTGAGGCAAGTTACTTTAATTTTAAAGTCGGAACCATATATAGTCCTTAAGATTAATATATCACTATTTCCAGTAATTTTCTA
>JACCKY010000095.1 GCA_014236755.1 Candidatus Petromonas tenebris
TGCTAATGCTAAAATAAAAGTGTACCAATTTTAATGCTCTGCTAAATAAAAAATGTACCACTCAATCAACTCTTCCCATATAATTAAGTTTGGACAACTAAATTGTATGGGGGGATATGAGGTGATTAAGATGGTACAGTATGATTATATCAGATATTTATACTTTAACGAAGGACTTTCAAAGCGAGAAATCGCTAGAAGGGTTAATGTCCATAGAAACACAGTAACTAGGGTAATTGAGTCCAATGACAATAAATATACTTTATCTGTAGAAAAAGAGCGTCCGGTAAATGGACCTTTTGAAGAAAAAATCAGATTGATGGTTAAGGAAAATGCAGATAAACCAAGAAAACATAAGCTAACAAAACTCAGAATGTATGAAATGGTATGTGAGGAAGGATATAAAGGGGCATATTCTGCTTTTACCTATCAAGTACGAAAAATTGAAGAAGAATTAAACCTTTCTAAAAAAGAAGCTTTTCTTAAATTAGATCATCCCAAAGGAGTTATGCAGGTTGACTTTGGTGAGATGATTGTGATGGATAAAACCGTTCCAAGGAAAATCTACGCTTTTTGTGCTAAACTTTCCTCTGAAAAAGCAGAATTTGTACATGCCTATCCTAGACAAAGCACTGAGTTTTTCTTTGATGGCCTTAATAAAGCCTTTGAGTTCTTTGGTGGAGTACCTAAGAAGATTATCTTTGATAACTTGAAGCCAGCCGTAAAAGAAGTAAGAAAGGGAAAAGAAAGAGTATTGCAAGATGAGTTCTTAAAGTTTAAGTCTTTCTATGCCTTTGATGCAGAGTTTTGTGGGCCCGGCAAGGGCAATGAAAAGGGATTAGTTGAGAATCTAGTAAAATATGCAAGAAATAATTATTTTCTTCCATATATTGATTTTAAAGGCTTTGATTCTTTGAATGAAAAGCTTTTGGGTAAATGCTGGAATCGTATGCAGAGCAAAAGGGTCGAAGGTCTGACATGGCAAGAATTACTACTTCAATCTAGAGATTATTTCTTTCTACCGTTAAATGAATACTATGACCCTGCTAAAATAACTACCGCCAAAGTAGATACTTATCAATTAGTCCATGTAGATAGAAATAGATACTCTGTGCCCACGGCATTTGTAGGAAAAAAGGTAGATGTGAGAATATATCCATTTAAAATTATCATCAGCTATAAAAACAACATCATTGCTGAGCATCAAAGGCTCTTTTCTAAGAATAAAGATGCTTTAAATCCCTATCATTTCCTTGATTTACTTATGAAAAAGACAAGAGCCTACGATGATGCCTTAGTTATTAAAAATTGGAAATTACCTAGTATATTTGAAATTTATCATAAACAGTTAAAGGCCCATGTACAGTCGCAACATAAAGGGACTAAAGAGTTTATTAATATTCTGAGGCTCACAAAACCCTATGGTATAGAAAAGGTTACAAAAATATTAAAAAAATTAGATGCTAAAAATAGATACAGTTACGAAGAAGTTATTAGCACCTTGAGATATCAAGAAGAGTCATCTGGTAGGATTACTTTAAGTGATAATACTCTAAAAGCCCTAGGAGTTATACATATTCGTTCTTCCCATATCCCATTAAATCAGTATGATTCTTTAATGGGAGGAGGTGAAGATGTTGGACAATAGTTTAGCTGAGAAACTGTCCTACTGTAAACTCTCTGGAATGGCAAAGAGTTTTGAAAGGATCTATAAGGAATCCATAGACAACGGATTAACTCCCTTAGAGTTCTTTGAATCATTACTCGATGAAGAGATTATTACTAGGCAAAATAATAGATTTAATCGTCTTTTGAAAAGGGCGAAGTTCCCTATAGTAAAGACTTTAGATCAGTTTGATTTTACAAAAGCTCCCTTTTTGAAAAAGACAGAAGTTCTAGAGCTTTTTAACTTAGACTTTATAGATGATACTCAGAATCTAGTTTTTATTGGAGCTCCTGGTACGGGCAAATCCCATTTATCTATTTCTCTAGGGGTTGAGGCCTGTAAAAGTGGCAAGTCAGTTCTTTTTTTCACGGCCGCAGGCCTTGGGAACATGCTTATTGAGATGCAGGAAACCCTAGCACTAAGTAAATTTCTTGCTAAGCTAAGAAAGGTAGAGTTATTAATTATTGATGAACTGGGATATGTATCACTATCGAATAAAACTACTCAGCTTATATTTCAGATATTCTCTGAGAGATATGAAAAAGGGTCTATAATTGTAAATACTAATTTAGAATTTGGACATTGGGGAAACATCTTTCATGATGAACCTATGACTGCAGCTATTATTGATAGACTAATACATAATAGTAAAATACTTACTTTTAATGGGGAAAGCTATCGCTTTAGAAGCCGTAAGGCTCATATATCAAAGAGCTAGCAACTTCCTTATATTTTTACTCATGGTGGTACACATTCTAATTAGTAGAGTGGTACATTTTCTTATTGACAAAAGCA
>JACCKY010000031.1 GCA_014236755.1 Candidatus Petromonas tenebris
AGTGCTATTTTATTTTTTTGTGACTAAATGTTCTCTCAAGCGACAAAACTAATTCTATCATGTTAAGTTATATCTGTCAATACTTTTTTTCTTCATTTTTTTCGTCGCGTTAGCGACAAGTACAATCTTACCACAACTCTTTTTTGAGTGTTGAATGGTAATTTATTACAGTTTCAATCAAGTGTTAGTTGCCAATTTTTTTCTTGAATTTAATCATCCAATAATCACTATTTTTCATGTTTCTAGATTATATTTTTAACACCCGTTAGGGAAAGAATATTTTAATTATTGTCACTAGTGTTCATTAATTAAGAAATATTTCCATTGACTTTTAAACTATAAGATGTTCTAAATCTATTGATAATAAAAAAACACTATATGGAATATTATACCAATAAATATGGTTAAAGAATCTCCGCAGGGGAATAATTTTGGATTTATATAGAACAAAAGTACTTCTATTTTACCCACTAAACAATAATTCCCAAGTGAAAAATTTCTTTGTTAATCAATGAAGTAATCCTGTATTTTAAAAATCTTTTTATATCTAATAAGCCGTAGGCTGTATTAGCTCTTTCTTTAACTAGCTTTAACATAATAAATGTAATAATTGCTGTAATTATTTGAATCATGACCGCATTAAAGCTATGACCTATAAATCGCTTTATTTTTAGATTTTGCTATCTCTTCACTAGATAAGGACAATATGTTAGTTAAAAATATTAATTCTCTATCTTCAGAATCTACTATTTTTACAATACGATATTTCTTTGATGTTTTATTAATTTTGATTATTATAATTTGATAGAGAACCTAAACTAACGCCTCTAATTATATCTTTTAAATCTGAATCTTTATTTTGTCAATGGTTTATTTTTACATTTATTGAACACTAGTGAATTCAAGTCCATTTTAGGATTTGGTAAATATATCTGTAACACAGTTAGCTCCCCTTATAAAAATCTAAAACGTAAAAACCCCCCTTATACTAAAACAAACTTGGGGGGTGTTTTTGTCATTGGTAATCGTTACATTTAAACTAGTCTCACCTGATGATAGACCTTTTTACCTCTTCTAATCATTAGCTTATCATCCTTAAAGTCCTCTTCTCTTATTACCATATTAAAGTCTTTAACCTTTTCGTCATCAATAGAGATTCCATTCTGTTTAATTAATCGTCTACCTTCACTTCTAGAAGATATAATATCGATTTTCTCTAAAAGAGTTAAAATATCCATACCATCTTTGAACTCATCACGTGGAATTTCTGTAAAAGGAATATTATCATTTAATGCACCTTGTCCGAATAATGCCTTTGCTGCTTTTTCTGCCTTTTTAGCTTCCTCTTCTCCATGTACTAATTTGGTTACTTCAAATGCAAGAACTTCTTTGGCTTTATTTATTTTAGCTCCTTCTAAAGCTCCAAGTTTTCTTACCTCTTCCATAGGTAAAAATGTAAGCAGTGATAGACATTTCTCAACATCAGTATCATTTACATTTCTCCAATATTGATAGAAGTCATAAGGAGAAGTTTTTTCAGCATCAAGCCATACAGCACCTTTTTCAGTTTTACCCATTTTCTTTCCTTCGCTAGTTGTGAGAATTTTAAATGTCATCCCGTATGCAGAACCACCTTCAATTCTTCTGATAAGATCGACACCGCTAATTATATTTGACCACTGGTCATTACCGCCCATCTGAAGCTTGCAGTCATATTTTCTGTAGAGCTCTAGAAAATCGTAGGATTGCATGATCATGTAGTTAAATTCTAAGAATGATAGTCCTTTTTCCATACGATTCTTATAACACTCTGCCGTAAGCATTCTATTTACTGAAAAGTGCTGTCCTACCTCTCTAAGGAAAGGAATGTATTTAAGATCCATCAGCCAGTCAGCATTGTTTATCATAATGGCCTTTCCTTCTGAAAAATCAAGCATATTTGATACCTGTTTTTTAAAACATTCTCCATTATATTCAATTTGTTCCTGAGTAAGCATCTTTCTCATATCAGTTTTACCTGAAGGATCCCCTACCATTGACGTTCCTCCACCGATTAGAAAAATGGGCCTATGGCCTGCCTTTTGCATATGGGCCATCACCATTATTTGGAGAAAATGCCCAACATGGAGACTGTCAGCGGTAGGATCGAAACCAATATAAAATGTTACAGACTCCTTTCCTAAAAGTTCACGAATCTCATCTTCATGAGTTGTTTGCTCTATGAATCCACGTTCCATTAATGTGTCAAATACATTTGCCATTTTTAAAACCTCCTTGCCATTTATTGATTCTTTATTCTTTTGTTTAATATTTAATAATAAAAGCCTTCTCATCATTTTAAGGACGAGAAGGCCCGCGGTACCACCTTAATTCGTATTAATACATAGTAATCTCATGAAAAACATATTAATACCTTAATTCACTATAACGGGCGAATACCGTCGAAGTTTTTAGCTTCGAAACTCGAGAGTGTATTTCGTCTTCCCATATACTGCAAACCTTTCAGCAACCGGTAAGCTCTCTGTGATTGTAACTATAGGAAACTACTAAGCCCCTTCATTGCTTTTACATTATACATTTTTTATTCTATAGTATTTAATTTTACAAAGCATTTAAAACTTTGTGGATTTTGTATATTTTACCACAGCTCTTGTTTTTTTTCAATATTCTTCATATATTTGTAGAGATTTCGCATCAAAATTCCAGTAAAATTTTCTCATTTCCCCAAAAATGTATTAATTTAAATTTATTTGAATAAATGGGATGTATAAAGACCGTTAGTGTAACATTCTCTTCTTTCTAAAACCTCTAATGCATCGAAAAAAATATAATTGCATTAGGATTAAATGCTATTATCATAAACATTAATACTGTCTCTACGCCCGTAGGGCTGTGGAAAAAGCAGTGATCTAGATGCCATTCTGTTTTTAACTAACGAAACGCATTGTTTTCAATATACCATCTACTGTGCATTATCTTCTATAAAGTCTCTACTGAAGTAAATTTATCTGTAGTTATAATCCATGATTCTTTAATTTCTACTTTATCTCCTTTATGTACTTCTTCAATGAACTTTATGAATCTGACCTCTACCTCTAAATCAGACATCTCAAAATTATCTTCATCCCATGCTTTTATTTTATATGGTTATTACTTTTTTAATTTACCTTTTTTAAGCCAATGATTTAATCTATTAAAACTTCTTATTTGAAACATGAATCCAAATAAAACTATAAAAGAAATTGTAGAAATTTTTATTGGAGATTTTATTCTTTTATCTTTTATGCTATTGATTTTTTCACCTATATCATACAAATCAACGGATTACCACCCTATAAACTTATCAAGAGCGAAATCTCTGATATATTTACCTTAATATTATTAAATTAACATTGTTTTTATGTTGTGGTATAATATTTTCTATAGTTTGAACTATTTATTGCCCTTTTATACAATTTAGGGAGGTTTATACAAATGACTGAAAAAAATAAACGAAGATCAAAGAAGAAGAAAAATAAAAAGCAAAAAAGAAAATTATTTTTAATATTTAAAATCCTATTATTATTATTTATTGTAGTCAGTTTTGTTGGAGTGGGAATAGTTGGAGGATTAGTTGCATCAGCCTTAAAGGATGTAAAGCCAATCGATCCCTCAAAAATAAATACGCTTCTTGATGAAAACTCTGTTATACTCGATGCAAGCGGTAATATTATAGAAAAAGTCCAGCGTTCTGGTTTAAGAACTATAGTAAAATATGAAGAAATAGACAATGATTTAAAGAATGCATTTATAGCAACAGAAGACAGAAAGTTTTTTGAGCATCATGGCTTTAATTTTATTAGACTAGCAGGGGCGGTTTTAGAGAGTATTAAGACTCGTTCCATGCCTAGAGGTACCAGTACAATTACTCAACAGTTAGCTAGAAACCTTTATCTAGCTCAAATCAAAAGTGAAAAAACACTAACTCGAAAAATAAAAGAGGCATATTACACTATACAACTTGAAAAACATCTTACAAAAGAACAGATTTTTGAAGCCTACATGAATACAATTTATCTTGGTAGTGGCGCAAAGGGAGTTCAAGCTGCGGCTCAAGTATATTTTTCTAAGGATGCAAAGGATTTAGATTTAGTTGAGGCCGCTTTAATTGCAGGTATAACTCAAAACCCTGCACGCCATTCTCCAATAAAAACAGTACGTAAAGAAGATGTGGATGAAAATGACTATATCTTAGATGACAGTAATGAAATTTATACTGTGATTTTTAACGAAGATTCTTTAGACAGATTTCATGATGTTTTATATTTCATGAAAGTAAGTGGTAAGATTACTGAAGAAGAATACCAAAAAGCAATGAAAGTTGATCTTAAAACTAAGCTCAATCCTGGAAAGCTAAATGATACAAATATTTCTTCATATTTTACTGATTTAGTAAAGAGGGAAGTAATCGATACATTAATGAAGGACTATAATTTGTCAGAAAAAGACGCCTATAACATGCTATACACACAGGGTTTAAAAATTTATAGCACTTTAGATCTTAATATGCAAACTAAACTTGAAAAGATCTACAAAAATGATAAAAACTTTCCAGGTTTAGTTATAAGAAAGGATAAAGCTGGAAATATCATAAGTAAAACTGGATCTTTAGTACTATATAATCAAGATAACTTAATAACTAAAGATAATTACCTTAAGATTCCAAACAGCGACTATAAGTATGCTGAAAATGGTGATTTAATACTTTTAAAAAATAAACGACTTGATTTTATCCCTTTATATGAAAAGAAAAAAATAGTTGATATTAAAGTAAAAGTAGAAGATAGTTACACGCTCAATAAAAACAAACAATTGCTTATTTTCAAGGGAGGTTCTGTTAAGATACCGACGGAGTATAAATCCCTCGATAAATATAACAACTTAATTGTAAGCAGCTCTTTCTTAAGGAGTGATCCAAATTTCTTTAAAAAGGATTCAGATGGTAACCTTCTAATATCTAGCGAAAATTATTCAATTAGTAATAAGGGCAGTGTGCAGCCCCAGTCTTCAATGGTAATAATAGATTATAAAACTGGAGAAATCAAAGCTTTAGTCGGTGGTAGAGATATTGAAGGTCAAATGTTATATAACAGAGCTATTCATCCTAGACAGCCTGGCTCTGCCATTAAACCCTTATCGATTTATACTCCAGCCATAGATATGGGCTGGACAGCAGCTTCAATAATCGATGATATTCCAAACTATGATAAAAATGGGAATAGATGGCCAAGAAACTGGTACGAAAAGTCATGGGATCCTAAACATACGGGATATTGGGGGCTTACCACACTTAGAGAAGCACTCCAATGGTCTATGAATGTTCCAGCTGTAAAGATGGCTGAAAGATTGGGTGTTTCCACTTCAATAGAATATCTAAAGAAAATGGGGATCTCTACCTTGATTGAGGAAGGCCCTAGAAATGACTTAAACCTTGCCTCTATGGCCTTGGGCGGTATGACCAGAGGGATGACACCCCTTGAGCTAACATCTGCCTATGGCAGCTTAGCTAATAAAGGTATTTATATCAAGCCCCATTCCTTTACCAAGATAACAGATAAAAACGGAAATGTCATTGCTGAGCATAAACCCTTAAAAAACTTTGTAGTAAGTTCTCAGGTGGCTTTCATAATGACAGATATGATGAAAAGTGGAGTAGAAGCTGGAACTGGAACAAGAGCAAGACTTGAAAATATGCCTGTAGCAGGTAAAACAGGTACAACATCCGATAACTATGATGCGTGGTTTGTTGGATACACTCCTTACTATGTTGGTGGAGTATGGATAGGTAATGACCTACAGATTGAATTAGAAAGTGGAAGTAGCGTAAGTGCAGCACTTTGGAAAAAAATAATGTCTGAAATTCATGAGGGTTTACCTCGTAAGGAATTTCAAAAGCCTGAAGGCATAATTACAATGGCTATAGATACAAAATCAGGGAAAATTCCTACAGAATTGTCCCGCAAAGCAGGTACAGTTCGAAATGAATACTTTATAGAGGGTACACAACCTACTGAGTTTGATGATGTTCATGTAGAGTTGGAAGTGGATACTCAAACAGGAAAACTTGCTACTGAGTACTGTCCTCCTGAGCAAGTTGAAAAGAAAGTGTTTATAAGCAGGCCTGTTCCTTATAATCCTGAAGAGCATGATGGCTTTATCCCTAAGGACTATGTAAATGAAGCTCCGACAGAATCCTGCGATGTTCATACTTATAATTTATCGCCCCAAAACCCTATAGATAGCTTACCGCCGGGATCAATTACTCTTCCAAATGGAACGGTAATCATGCCTGATGGAAGAAAAATTTTGCCAAACGGAACAATAATATTTCCCGACGGGACTATAGTATATCCGTCTCCAAATGAGAAGCTGGATAACGATAGTAATAGTAATTCTGAGTTTGGTAGACAGTCTGATAGCAATTCCTCTGAAGAAAACGAAAGTAACACAGATAACCAAGGTAACATTAATGTGAACAATATCATCGACAGCAACGACAACTAGTAAAAACCTAGACAATTAATAATTAATTGTCTAGGTTTTTATTCTATTACTCTGGTGTTTCTTCATCGGGCGGTCCAGAATCCATATCTCTTACTCTTAAAAATTCAGGTCTACTTTTTATTTCAGGAATAGGCTTTCTCATCAGAATTGTGCCCAATGCCTTTGCATTAAAAGGAATCAGAGGCCACGTATATCTTGTACCACCCAAGGATTTTGTGGTAGTAAAAACTATAAAGATAAATAGTATACCAATAATAAATCCATAGATTTTAAATAAGCCGGTCAATATAAGCAAAATTAATCTAAAGAGTCTTATTGCCATTGAAAACTCAACACTAGGCGTGGCAAACATCCCTAGACCTGCTACAGCCATATAAAGTATAGTTTCAGGTACAAACCAACCAACTTTTATTGCAAATTCACTTAAAATTAGACCTCCTATAATAGCCAAAGAAGTGGCCAAAGTATTAGGAGTATGTACGGATGCTATCCTAAGGAGATCTACACCTATTTCTAGTATTAAGAACTGTAAGAATAGAGTAATCTGACCGGTTTTCTTAGGTCCCAAAAATTGAAGCCATTGTGGAAAACTCCCTTTATAGTAGACCAATAACAACCATAACGGAGGTAATATCAATGAAAAACATATGCCTAACATTCTTACCCATCTGAAATAAGTTCCAACGGCAGGATTTTGATAGTAATCCTGGGCATGCTGAGTAAAATGAAACATCGTAACAGGTACAATCATGATACTTGGTGAAGTATCCACCATAATGACTATATGTCCTTCCAATAAATGAGACGACGCCACATCTGGTCTTTCTGTATATCTGGCTTGGGGTAGCGGATTCCAACTTCTGCCCATCACAAATTCTTCCAAGGTCTTTTCAGCCATTTCCAGTGAATCAGTATCAATTGCATTCAGTTTAGATTTTAAATCTTTTATAATCTTAGGGTTTGCAATATCCTTTATATACCCTATTACTACATCAGTTTGGGAACGCCTTCCAACCTGGGTTATTTCAAATCTTAAGTTAGGGTCACGAAGCCTTCTTCTGACCAAAGCAGTATTAAATATTATAGTCTCAGTAAATCCATCTCTGGACCCTCTAGTTACTTTTTCTAGTTCAGGCTCTTCAGGTCCCCTTGCAGGATATGTCCTTACGTCAAGGATTATTGCTCTATCTTCTTTATCTATCAATATTGCCAACGCACCTGATAAAACCATAAGTTGAATCTTATCGAGGTCATCTGTAATCTCAGTTTCTACATACGATATCTTCTGGGTTATTAATTTTTTTATTGTATTAGGATTAACATCCTCTCTGCTCAGCTGCTGAAGTCGCTTTTCAATAAATAACATGATATCATCTTTAACAAAACCGTCTACAAAAATATATGATGCTTTTCTTCCTCCTATTATTATCTCTCTATTAATCACGTCAAAGCTTTCAGATATGCCAAGTTTCTTATCCAGTATCTCAATATTTTCCTCAATTTTTTTTGTTAATTTCATGATTTATTTCACTCCTATTTATTATTTCCTCTAATGCTTTAGTAATTATAGGAGCACCTATTTCACAATCATCCTTACCATTCATTTTCCCTATATCTCCAATGCCTATTATTAAAGGAACGTTACAGCTGCTCAAAACATCTACTGTATCGCCATAGAGTTTTTTCTGGTGAGTATTTATTCCTTCTTTATCTACTGCCTCTTTTACTATGTTTCCATCACATGTTATTGAAAAATCTACTTTTATACCATTAACTGCATCTGTATTTGAAGCAACGGCTATTATTCCCATTACCTCTATATCGGGATGATTAACTATTTTATATAGGGCCTCTTCCCCTTTGCCCATACGATGATGTCCCCTATCATCTACCATAACAACAACTGGATCATGTTTCGCCTGCTTAATTAATTCTACGATTTCCTGTCCATTTAGTGGAGTAGGATTCCCTGCCGATCTTGAAATGCATCTACCACCTATATTTATAGTAGCTCTTTCTACTGCTCTTCTAGCAAAGGTATCACCATCTGTAACTATTATTATCCGTCTTTTATTTGTAGCACCCATTTTTCTATCCTTTCTAATATCTATTTTTTACTCTTAGGATTAAAAATTACCGCCATTAGATATCCAAATACTATTGCTGCTGCAACACCTCCAGCAGTAGACTCTATACCTCCTGTAAAGGCTCCCAACAATCCCGCCTTTTTAACTGAATCTATTGCTCCCTTTGCTAGGGAATATCCAAACCCTGGTAGAGGTATTGTAGCACCTGTACCCCCAAATTTAACTATGGGCTCATAAATTCCAAGTGCAGTCAAAATGGCACCGGAAGTTACAAAAGTTACTAATACATGGGCAGGAGTTAATTTGGTACTGTCCATCAGCAGTTGTCCTATAACGCAAATTATCCCACCTACTATGAAAGCTTTAATATATTCCATATTAACCTCCTAACTCTCATCATTTACTATAGCAACGGCATGGGCAATTCCAGGTATAGATTCACCCTGTTGTGCACTTGTTACTGATAATAAAGCACCTGTTGAAATAAGAAGCACCTTATTGATTCTTCTATTCTGCATTTCTTGATAAATATATCCACAAAATACTGAAGCCGAACAACCACAACCGCTGCCGCCTGCATGGGTATCCTGAGCTTCATTGTCAAATATTAAAAGTCCGCAATCGTTATAAACCTTCGTAATATTATATCCTTTATCAAGTACCATTTCTTCTGTTATTTCCTTTCCAATAACACCTAAATCTCCAGTTACTATCAAGTCATAATAATCTGGAGAAAGTCCCGTATCTTGAAAATGATTAACTATTGTATCTGCTGCAGCTGGTGCCATGGCTGCTCCCATGTTGTTTGCATCGGTTATCCCCAAATCTATCACTTTTCCGGTAGTAACATGAGTGATTTTCGGCCCATGTCCGTAGTTTGACAGGATAGCTGCACCAGCACCAGTAACTGTCCACTGTGCCGTAGGGGGTCTCTGACTTCCAAGCTCTAAGGGAAATCTAAATTGTCTTTCTGCAGAGCTGAAGTGACTGGAAGTAACTGCCACTAAATTATCGGCATAACCTCCATCAATAAGCATTGCTCCGAGACTTAAAGACTCTGTCATAGTGGAACATGCACCGTATAATCCAAAAAAAGGTATGCCTAAATCTCTGGCTGCGAAACTTGCTGACATTAATTGGTTTAATAAATCTCCTGAAAGCATATACTCCATATCAGAAATATTTTTATTCGATTTGCTTATAGCTGCTTTAACTGTTTCTCGGAGCATTTTGCTTTCAGCCAATTCCCAGCTATCTTCACCGTAATAATCATCTTTTAGTATCACATCAAAATACTGACTTAAAGGTCCTTCTCCTTCTTTTGGTCCTACTGTAGTTGAAGTTCCTATTATAATAGGAGTATTTTGAAACTGTACCGTCTGTTTTCCTAATTTTTTAACAGCCACCTTGAGTCCTCCTTATTTACTTAAGAAAAAATATAGTAAACCTATTGCTACTGAACTTCCAAATCCGTAAACCAAAACAGGGCCTGCTAAACTGAACATTTTTGATCCTACTCCAAACACGTAACCTTCTCTCTTGAACTCCATTGCTGGTGAAACTATGGAATTGGCAAAACCTGTAATGGGAACTATGGATCCGGCACCTGCTCTTTTCCCTATTTTGTCATATATCCCCAGTCCCGTTAGAAAAGCCCCTAAAAATACCATGATAATAACAGTGATAGTATTTGAATCTGTTTTACTGATGCCAAAGTCTTGAAATGTATTTAGTATAAATTGAGCTATAGTACAAATCATACCTCCCACAAAAAAAGCCCAGATACTATTTTTTAAATAGTTTGGTTTTGGAACCTTTTTCTTAACGTACTCATTATACTCTTGTTCTTTGCTGATTTTGTGAAGCTGTTTTTCCATCTTTCTCATATATCTCACCTCTATATCATGTTTTTTAGTGTAATCCTTTTCTAATACCTTCTATGCTTGATTTAGTATTTCCATACAGAATGTCTCTGTTGAACATGAGAACATCACACTCATGTCTCTGTTTACTATCCTCAGTATTTTCCATAAACATTAATTTCTCGTTTGCATTTTTATAATAATTCTTTTCCAATATAATTCCTCCAGTTAATTAATTTTTAACCAATATATTAGAGATCCAAAAACTTTCCCTGCTATTATAGATATTAATATATATTGAATATATTTTTGTGTATTTAATCTATTTACTATTATAGGTATCACGTTAAGTACCTCAGCTAGAGCCGACGCCAACAGCCCAATAAATATCCCCATCATAAGACCTGTAAATATTATGGTTAAGCTTCCTAGTCTCAATCTGTATTCTATTAAATCTAAAAAACCGAACAAGGAAAAGGATATAATAAGACTTTTCTCATATATCCTTAAATAATTTGATGTGTCTGAAACTTGAAGGAGCCTATACACAACATCCAGTATTGTAATAAATGAAGCAAAGGCAATTCCTACTGCCATACCTTGGGCTAATCCTGTTAGAATAATTAAACTATCTGCTACTATATCCATATCTTCTTCTACACCACTCTTTAATTGTTTTTATCTTTATCGAGCATATATTGTTCAATGTTTTGATTATATAGATACAGCTCTATTTCTAAAGGACTTGGTTCATTGCTTGTACTTTTAGGTGAAATTTTATAGAAAAATATCGTCATTCCTATACCAAGCCCAATAGAATAAGGGATTTGTAAAAGTAGGGGCCTTTGGTTCTCTTTGCCTGTTATAAGCTTATAGATATCGCTATGAGCCTTCCCCATATCAACATCGGCATGAAAGTGATTTATAGCTAATGCTGCTCCTAAAAATAAAATACTACATACTATAAAAACCTTTATTAATTCTAAAAATTTATTTTTATTTTTTTGTATCGTATTTATTTTTAAAAGTATTTTATCTTCGCCTATTACATGTATGTTCAAACCGGGATATATATTTTTTATTTTTTCAACTAATGATATTATCGGAATTACTATATGCTTTTTATCTTTTATATCTATCCTAACCATCTCTATATTTCCAATTTCATTCTTTATCTCTTTATCTGCAACAATATTTACTAAATCTTTTATCAGTACCCTACCACTCTTTTCTATATTTATGGGATTTTTCGTTTGCATGTAAATACTTTTATATTTATTCATTAAATACACCCGCTTGCATCTATACTACCATCCATAACAAGTTTGGCAGCTATTGGTTTTTGATTGCTAAATTTATTGTATAAATAGTAAAGTGAAGTTATTGAAATCATTATTGTTAACATATATATAATAATTTTTCTTATATTTAATTTATATTTCATATACATCACCTCAAGCTTAGTCTTAATTATAGTATTAACCATATTTGCTTTTTATAATTCCAAAAAATAAAGACATGTTTAATCATGTCTTTTCTAAAATATTCCTCATTATACCCAAAACCTTTTTCTCTATTCTTGATACTTGAACCTGAGATATACCTAAACTCTCAGCAATATCAGATTGGGTTTTATCCTTAAAATACCTTAAAATAATTATCTGTCTTTCTCTAGGTTTTAACTTTCCTAGTGCTTCTTTTAAAGCAATTTTGTCAATCAGATTTTCGCTATCGTCATTGTCTGTCTCGCTTATTTTATCTATTAAATGGATTGGTGATCCGTCATCCTGATGTATTACATCATACAAATAATCTGGATGAATGTTTGACTCTAATGCAAAAACTATATCTTCCTTAGATACCTTCAACTCTTTAGATATTTCCTGTATAGTAGGCTCTCTTCCTAAACGTTTGAATAGAGATTCTTTAGTAACTTTCACCTTGGCAGCAGTTTGTTTTAAACTTCTACTGACCTTGATAATACCATCATCTCTTAAAAATCTTTTTATTTCACCAATAATCATTGGAACAGCATATGTGGAAAACCTGACCCCATATGTAGTATCAAACTTGTCTATGGCTTTTATAAGACCTATACAGCCTAATTGAAATATATCATCTCTGTCATATCCCCTATTGTCAAATCTGCTTATTAGACTCTTAACCAAACCAAGATTTTCATTTACCAAGATATCCTGTGCTTCTTTATCCCCACTTTGTGCTTTTTTTATTAATTTTATAGTTCTTTCAGTATTAAAATCACTATTTTCTTCATACGAAGCAGTTGCCCCCATAATATCTACTCCTTATTCTTAGCTGTCTTAAGTTTTTTTATCATCTTAATTCTTGTACCTTTTCCTTTTTCAGATTCTACTATTATCCTATCCATAAAGGTTTCCATAACCGTAAATCCCATCCCAGACCGCTCTAGTTCAGGTTTTGAGGTGTATAGCGGTTGTCTGGCCAAATCAACATCATCAATTCCTTTTCCAAAATCTTCTACTGTTATTTCTATAGTATTCCCAATTATTCTACATTCTAAATATACTTTTTCATTTTGTTTATCATACCCATGTATTATTGAATTAGTAACTGCCTCTGAAACAGCAGTTTTTATATCTGCAAGCTCCTCTATTGTAGGATCCAACTGAGACACAAAGGATGCAACTACAACCCTTGCAAATGATTCATTTTGAGACTTGCTTAAAAACTCTATTTTCATATAATTTTCAAAACTCAATATTATTCACTCCTTTAAAGATTCGCTAATGCTTCTTCTTTTGTATCAAATTTGCAAATTATTTTATATATTCCAGCCATCTGGAAAATCTTGTCCACATGAGGATTTAAGTTTGCTACCCCTACCTTTCCCCCTAATTTATTTATTTTTTTATATCTGCCAATAACCACACCTATTCCAGAACTGTCCATAAATCTCATATTAGTAAGGTCAAAAACTAAATTTTTTATATTTTGTGATTCTATTTTTTTATCAATTTCTTCCCTAACTTCTTCAGCAGAATGATGATCTAATTCGCCATTTAAAAGAACGACTAAAGTATTATTAAGTACTTCAAATTTTAATTGCAATAAAATCCCTCCTATTATATTTTTTCTTATGTACTGTATATTCTTTAATCTATACTATTTTCCTTCAATGAAATTTGGCTAGTTTTGTAACTTATAGGTTCTATTTTTCTCAAAAAAAAAGGAAAGATGTCGATCCACACCTTTACCTTTTATCTCACCTGATTATAATACTCCCACTTCTGGAAGTGGAAGATAAAACAAGGAAGTTAGATAAAGTTTCACAATAATTAAACTCCAACTAAATTGTTCAACTTTTATCTTTACCAAAGATATTGGTTATTATTAAATTGATAATACTTAAAACAATTGACTCGATTATAGCTCCAAATAATCCAGCAATTCTAAATCCTGGCACTATACCTGCAGTTAGCTTTAATATTATACCGTTGATTACAAGTGTAAATAGCCCTAAGGTCAATATATTAATAGGAAGTGTCAAAATTAAAAACACAGGCTTTACTATAGTATTTGCTATACCTAAAATCACAGCATAGTGGCGTCATAAACCCGGAAATGTAAATATTCTCAAAAAGCCTTGCAATAATAAATATAGATACTCCCGATGAAATCTATCTAAGTATAAACTTTTTCACAAACATACCCCCTGTGATCTTGCTTACTGATTAATATAATAGATATTCGTTACTAAAATTTAACAGATGAATATCTATATATCTAAAATTCTATTTCCACTTCAATCACTTCTACATTTCTTATAGCATCATTGATTAACTCTTCCACATCTAACAACTGCTCCGATTTTATGATTTTTTCCAATTTGGGCTTTGTAACGGGCCTGTCAGGCAGAAAAACGGTACAGCAGTCCTCATATGGCAAAATAGAGGTTTCGTAGGTATCTATTTTTTTTGAGAGACTAACAATATCTATCTTATCCATAGCAATTAACGGTCTAAAAACTGGTAGCTTTACAGCAGAATTTGTCACAAGAAGACTATCTAAAGTTTGACTTGCTACTTGTCCAATACTTTCTCCAGTTATTAAAGCGCTGCACTTTCTTTTTATAGCAATTTTCTCTGCAATAGCCATCATAAATCTTCTAGAAAGTATAGTCATCTCATCGGCAGGACATTTTTCATTTATAGCCTTTTGAATATTTAATATATTTATAGAATGTAACCTTATTTTCCCACAGTATTGGCTTAGAATTCTTGCTAGTTCTATCACCTTCTCCTTGGCTCTATCACTTGTAAATGGATAGCTATGATAGTGCACTGCTTCTATTATTACTCCCCTTTTGGCAACTAACCATCCTGCAACAGGGCTGTCAATACCACCTGAAAGCAGAAGCATAGCCTTACCCCCTGTTCCATAGGGCATTCCTCCAAAGCCTTCAATTTTTCTAGAATATACATAGGCCTTATCTCTAACCTCTATATTAACTATTACATCGGGGTTATGTACGTCTACTGTAAGGTTATCCGTATTTTTTAATATATATGCTCCTACCTTTCTGCTTACCTCAGGAGATTTAAGAGGGAAATTTTTATTTGCCCGCTTAGTTTCCACCTTAAAGGTTTTTACCCCATCCTCCTCGATACATTCTTTTATATGCTCTAAAGCTACATCACAAATTTTATCAATATCTGCGTCAAAAATATAGGCTACACTAACTGATACTACACCAAAAACTTTAGTTACTGTATCAATGACTTCATCTATATCATAATCTTCCAAATCTATATATATTCTACCGTGAAGCTTATATACGTTAAGCTTCCCTAGTTTTCTCACAACATTCTTTATATTTTTCACAAGTTTGTTTTCAAAATAGGGCCTATTTAATCCCTTGAGACTTATTTCACCGTATCTTACTATCAGTACCTTTTCCATTTAGTTATTTTCCTCCTATTACTTTTCTTAATTCCTTAACGTGGTAATTTAATCTTTCTATTGCGTAATCTATTTCTTCCTGGGAATTAAAGGGACTAAAGCTAAACCTTACAGCACCTTCCATTTCCTTTTCTGTAATCCCCATAGCTTTTAAAACATGGCTATAGGACTTCTTTCTTGATGAGCATGCAGAGCCCGTTGAAACGTAAATCCCATCCTGTTCTAGACTATGAAGTAAAACTTCACCTCTTACATCTAAAAAAGATACGTTAAGTATATGAGGTGCAGATCTTTTTTCTACTAAGCCGTTTATTTTTATGTTATTAATTTGTTCTTTGATTCCTTCTAATAATCTATTTTTTAAGATATTCATTTTTTTAATGTTACCCTTTAAATTTTTCTGTGCTATATCTGCTGCTACTCCTAGCCCTAATATACCATGAACATTTTCTGTCCCCGATCTGATTCCTGATTCTTGATTCCCTCCAAAAATTATTGATTTAATCTTAGTTCCTTTTTTTATATAAAGTGCTCCAATTCCCTTTGGCCCACATATTTTATGTCCACTTATAGACAATAAATCTACATTCAATCTTTTTAAGCTAAAATCAATTTTGCCAAAGGCCTGTATTGCATCCACATGAAAAATCGGTTTGTTTTTAAGGGATCTCAATATTTTACATATATCTTCTATAGGCTGTAATGTGCCTACTTCATTATTTACATACATGATACTTACTAAAGCAGTGTCATCCCTTAAGCTATTTTTAAACTCTTGTAAATCTATTAATCCGCTGCTATCCACCTTCAAGTAAGTTACATCATAACCCCTCTCCTTTAAAGCATTAAATACATTTAATACAGAAGGATGTTCTATCTTAGTGGTTATTATATGTTTTCCAAGCCGTTTATTGCCCTCTAAAGCTCCTAATATTGCAAGATTATTTGATTCAGTTCCTCCAGAAGTAAAATATATCTCTCCATCATTGGCTCCTAAGGCCTTTGCCACTTGCTTTCTCGCCTTTTTAATCATTTTTTCTATTTCTACACCTTTACGATGTAACGATGATGGATTTCCATAACATTCATTAAAGGACTTATTTATAATATCTATTACTTCATCTCTAGGTTTTGTAGTTGCAGCGTTATCTAAATACACTTCCATAGTTAAACACCCCTACCTACATTATTCTTTCCATATTGTATCCCAATCAATAGTTTTTGTAAAGAATGTAGTTATATACTAAAAAGAATTAGAAAATAAAAAGGAAGTGTAATCACTTCCCGATAGTTAAAACCCTAGGTTCTCATTTATTAATATTAGTTCCATTTCTATACCAGCAGGCTTCTTATGTATAATAGTAGTTACATTACAAATTCTATCTGGTGAGTTACAGTCATGACATTCACCTGTTTTGCTACATGGAGTACTTAAGTTTAATCTCTTTGCATTTGGTGGAGAAGCTGTTTTTCTAATTCTATTTAGTGCATCCGCTAAATTATCACATAGCTTATTTATTCCACAAACTATTAATGTTTTTTTAGGTCCAAATATCATAGTGGAAACCCTATTCCCAAATCCGTCTATATTTACTATTTCACCCTCAGCTGTAATTGCATTGCTGCTTGTTAGATAAACATCTGCTCCTCTTGATTTAATAAACGCCTCTTTTCTTTGTTCTGGTGTCTGAGCAGTCCAGTGCCAATATACACTTTTACCTTTTTGAATCAATTCATCATAAAGTCCCATATCGTATATCGTTTTTGACCCGCCTATACCTATATTTTTTTCTTTGCTAACTGATGATATTATATACTCTTTAGCAGTCTCTACATCTTCAAAATAACTACATTTAATTCCGTTTGATTGAAAATTAGAGACTATATCATTAATATTATTAACTGGCATCATTACTCCTCCTTCTTTTCAATTAATAATATTATTATACAATAAAACTTTACAGCTATAAAATTTTTTCCATGAAATTTGTAAAAAAAATTAATTTTATTATTGCAAATTTTGTCGTATTTTGTTATAATCTGTTTAGTGGTTATCCCCCTGGAAAACCTCAATCATATAATCTCTATTCCCAATACCCCTTGCAAAGGATTTGTCTAGACGACAAATCCTTTGCTCTTTTTTTATAACAAAATGCATTTCAATCTCTATGCATTTCAATCTCTTAAACACTTCTAAAAAAATAGCAAAGCTGCTTTTACTAGTCAACCTGGTTCCCTTCGATGGCCGCAAACGATCTGAACACTCTCCTGAAATATACGGGGAAGAGAGAATCCCCCTGCCTCCATTTTTATAGTAAAGAAAGTTTGAGTTCCTATGTTATAAAAAAGCTAAAAATCTTTCAAACCATTTTTTCCTCGTCGCTTTTATTATATAATATTAATGATACTATCACCTTAAGGAGGAATAATATGCAAAATAAAAAGGTAGCTGTTATTTTTACAGGTGGAACTATTTCAATGAAAATAGATCCCAGGATCTCTGCTGCAATTCCTGCACTGTCTAGTGAAGAAATCATGTCAATGGTTACAAACATCGATAAATTTGCAGATATAGAAATAGTAAATTTTGACCGAATTCCAGGTCCTCATATGACTCCTAACAAAATGATGGAATTGGCACGACTAATCAAAGACTTAGTTAAACGCGAAGATATAGACGGTGTTATTGTAACTCATGGAACAGACTCCTTGGAAGAAACCGCGTTTTTGCTGGATTTAAATATTTTTTCAGAAAAGCCAATAGTTGTCGTTGGTGCCATGAGAAATGGCTCAGAACTTGGTTATGATGGTCCAAGCAATTTAGCTTCTGCTATTTGTACAGTTATCTCAGAGCAAGCCAAAAATAAAGGTGTATTGGTAGTAATGAATAATGAAGTAAACGCTGCAAGCGAAGTTACAAAAACCCATACATTAAGCCTAGATACATTTAAATCTCTAGAATTTGGTCCTTTAGGTATAGTTGATAATGATGAAGTACTTTTTTATAGAGATATTGTGAAACATCATCATATTGAAACCGATTCTATCGAAAATGAAGTCTATTTAATAAAAACATATGCTGGAATAGATTCAGGTTTAATAAATTACTGTGTTAACAAGGGAGCAAAAGGTATAGTTATAGAGGCTATGGGCAGAGGCAACGTACCTCCTATGATGGTAGATGGTATAAAAAGAGCTATAGATAAAGGAGTAATTATAGTTTTAGTATCTAGATGCCCTATGGGAAGAGTATTAGGTTCCTATGGATATGAAGGTGGAGGACAAAAGTTGAGAGAACTGGGAGTCATATTCGGAAGCAGTTTGAATGGTCAAAAAGCTAGAATAAAACTTATGTTAGCATTGTCTGTAACTAAAAATAAAGACAAAATTCAAGAAATGTTTGAAAAGGATTTTTACACTAAATAAGAGAGGACTTCCCTCTCTTTTCTATTATAATCATTCTCATTTAATTAACTCCCACTAATAAATTCTTATTTAAGATATTTAGAAAGTATATACGTTAAAATAAGTGCAGCTATCAAACGAACAGTAAGAAGCAGTGCCCCATTAGCTCCAATGGCCATAAGTATAAATGTATCCTCAATCACTGCATGGCAGCATACCAGAAAAGTGCTAACTAAAATTAGACTTTTCTTATCTAAGTTTCCTTCTTTTGCACTCTGTATTATTACTCCTGCTCCATAAGCTAAACCAAATACTAACCCTACTGCCAAAGGAAATGCAGATTCCTTTGAAGTTCCCATCCATCTTGTCAATGGTTTGCAAAACTCAGCTATCTTTTCAAGTAAATTTAACTCCCTGCCAATTTCCATTGTTATCATAAGGGGTAAAACTATTAAAGCTATATAAAAGACCGATTTTATACCCCCTAAAAGACCTTCTTCTAATATATTTAATATCCATGCCATAGATTTATATCCTCCGATCTACTATATAACTAAGTTTAAAATTATTCCCGATACAGCAGCTAAACCAATCCTTGTAGAAACTACAGCCAATACACTAACTCCCACCTTTTTACTTACAGCCGTTTCCACCGGTAGTGAATGAGAAAAGGACAACATTACAGCTATAATTGTAATTTGTTTTGCTGTTAGAGTTAATGAAGCAATAGCTCCTATACCGGCATATAGATTTAACAAATTTCCCAGTACTAAAACCACAGCTGCCTCCCCTGGAAGGCCAAAAATCTTCATTAACGGCTGAAACCATTTTGATATTAACTCCAATATTACTGTATATTTTAATATAGTTATAAATAAGTAAACTGGTATAATGACTTTACCAAGCTCTAGTACAGTGTTTATCCCGTTCTTTGCCCCTCTTTTAACTGTTTCTATTGTAACCATCTTCCTGCCTCCTATTTACATGTTAACAATTTTGTATGTTTTTCTTAAAAATAGTTCATTAATAAATAAATATAAGTCGAGATTATATCTCGACCTTTAAATACAATTTTATTAATTTGTATTCTACAAAAATTCCTTTTATCCTCTTATTTTTTATTATTCTTCAGCAAATTTTTTTAAACTATCTATTTGTTTTTTTAGCTTACCTATTTCTTTTTCATACTCCAAAATCTCTTTGCACAGTTTGGGTAAGGCCCTTATATTTAGATTTCTATCTTTATACCATTCAAATATATAACTACCTAACAATAACTTTCTCTTTTCAATCTCTTTTTCACAATGCTTTATATCCATCTTACATTCTCCTATCTTAACTAGGTAGTCCGTCTTTTTTGAAATAGTTGAAGCAGTATTTATTAAGTCCTTCATAAAATCCATAAATACAAACCCCTTTTTTTAATATTATATTCATTGTGGGAATTTAAGTTTAATTATAGTTATATATTGTTGTATAATAGTTAAAGTAAATGTACTATAAATATAATCTCTGTAAAAATTTTTGAGGTGATTAAATTGGAAATTATAAAATATAATCGTAAAAATATATTTGATATACCTGATGTATTGGTAGAATTTTTTGATGATCATAAATTTATACTGTTTGATATCGAAACTACAGGCTTAAATCCAAGATATGATAAAGTCATTTTAATAGGCATTCTATATGTAGAAAATAATGATATCTTTATTGAACAATTTTTCTGTCATAATTCAAAAAACGAAAAAAAACTTCTCAAAACTTTCAAAGATAGGTTTAATGATTTTGACTTTTACATTACATACAATGGAGGGAATTTTGATATTCCTTTTCTCAACAGACGTTTTTTGAAAAATGATATTGACTATAAAATTGATCCGTATCTTAATTTAGACTTATGTAGAATAGTGAGAAAAAACCAAAAAAAGCTAGGCCTAAACAATTGCAAACTTAAAACAGTTGAAAAATTCCTAAATATTTATAGAAAAGATACTATTAGCGGCGCTAAAAGCGTACAATTATATAAAGATTATGAACTTACTAACAACAGTAAATTGAAAGAAAAAATTCTATTGCACAATTTTGAAGACATTCTACACCTATTACCAACTTTAAACATCTTAAACTATATAGATAAAGATGAAATTGTTACTAATATTCCAAAGGAGTTTAAAGTAGACAATGAACATCGATTTAGAATAATAGACCATAAAATTGACAACGATTTTTTAAGTGTAAGGGGTAAACTTTTTGGAGAATTAAAGCAAGACTATGTATTTTATAATCAGAGCTACTCCTATAAACTCATGAAAAAAAATAATGAGTTTAGTTTTAAAATTCCTTTGTTGAATATAAATCTTTATAAGAATAAATCTTATACCTATATTGATTTAGATGGTCTTGATTTTGTGAAGACTAATCTATCTGAAATGAATCAACAGGAACGAAATAAGTACTTGATCAAGGCCGGGAAACACATTAATGAAACTAACATTTATAACTTTATTAAATCTTTTATTTATCATATACTAGGTCTGATTCTAAACAAAAATGTTTAAACAGAAAAGCTCGATGTTGTATATACAACATCGAGCTTTTTCTTTGGTGCCCAGAGGCGGAATCGAACCACCGACACGAGGATTTTCAGTCCTCTGCTCTACCGACTGAGCTATCTGGGCAAAATATTTTAATATAAATTTAAATTCTATGGTGGGCCCTCAGGGACTCGAACCCCGGACCTGCCGGTTATGAGCCGGACGCTCTGACCAACTGAGCTAAGGGCCCTAGAATTTGGTGGGCTTAAGTGGACTTGAACCACCGACCTCACGCTTATCAGGCGTGCGCTCTAACCAGCTGAGCTATAAGCCCCCAATAAAACTTGGTCGGGGTGGCAGGATTTGAACCCGCGACCCTCTGGTCCCAAACCAGATGCGCTACCAAACTGCGCTACACCCCGATAAACATATATAATTGGCAGGGGTGGCAGGACTCGAACCCACGACATACGGTTTTGGAGACCGTCGTTCTACCAACTGAACTACACCCCTGTATTATAACATATTTAGATGGTGGGCCTTCAGGGACTCGAACCCCGGACCTGCCGGTTATGAGCCGGACGCTCTGACCAACTGAGCTAAAGGCCCCCAATCCAATGGCGGAGAAGGCGGGATTCGAACCCGCGCGCCGGAGCATTCCGGCCTAACGGTTTAGCAAACCGTCCTCTTCAGCCTACTTGAGTACTTCTCCACATCTGGCGGAGGGGGTGGGATTCGAACCCACGGCCCCTTGCGGAGTCACTGGTTTTCAAGACCAGCTCCTTAAACCACTCGGACACCCCTCCAGATAAAGTTTAATGGTGACCCATCCGCGACTCGAACGCGGGACACCCTGATTAAAAGTCAGGTGCTCTACCGACTGAGCTAATGGGTCAAATAATATGGCTGGGGATACAGGACTCGAACCTGTGCATCACCACAGGGATTCGAACCCCGGACACACGGCTTAGAAGGCCGTTGCTCTATCCAGCTGAGCTATGGGCACAGATTTTGGAGCGGGTGAAGGGGATCGAACCCTCGCAACCGGCTTGGAAGGCCGGGGCTCTACCACTGAGCTACACCCGCATACTTGGTGGAGGGAGAAGGATTCGAACCTTCGTAGGCTTCGCCAACGGATTTACAGTCCGCCCCCTTTAGCCACTCGGGCATCCCTCCATATTGTTAGTGGAGCTGGCGATGGGACTCGAACCCGCAACCTGCTGATTACAAGTCAGCTGCT
>JACCKY010000096.1 GCA_014236755.1 Candidatus Petromonas tenebris
TGTAAATTAATAATCGTAAAGATCTCATATTACTTACATTTTGATAATTGAAATAGTATCATACATAAACTTATACGACTATGTACTGTTTAAACATATTAATTTTTTTGACAAATTAAATAAAACATATGCTTGAATAAAAGACAACAATAGAAGCTATGGAGAATAAGGACTAATTTAACTCCACACAACTATTCCCTAAATATACATTTAAAGAATAGTTGTGTTTTTTAAAAATAATCTTGTGTTTAACTGATTACCCCTATTTCTTGCTATTATGGTTTTACGTTATTTACGCAGACAAAATTCTTAAAATGAAAGCAAAATAAATCTCAAGATATAAGATATCTTGAGATTTATTTTAATACATTAGAGTGTAACTATATGGAACTATATAAACTGATTGAAACTATTATACATTTAGTTCAACGTGAATGCCAAGGATTTCTTTATTAGATTCTAAAATTGGTTTTATGTGGTTGTTAATAAACTCCTCAACCTGTTGTGGCGCTCTTCCAATATAAAGCTTTGGATCAAGCAAGTCATTAATTTCAGATTGTGACAAATTGAATCCGTTATCGTTAGCTATTCTTACTAATAAATCGTTGTCTTTACCTTCTTCCTTAACCATTTTTGAAGCCTCCAAGGAATGAACCCTGATTTTTTCATGTAACTCCTGTCTGTCTCCACCTTTTTTTACTGACTCCATAATGATATTTTCAGTTGCCATGAAGGGTAACTCCTGATGTATATGTTTTTCTATTACCTTTTCATTGACAACTAATTTGGATGTAATATTTATGGCTATATCTAATATAGCATCTGTGGCAAGGAAACACTCTGGTAATGTAATTCTTCGGTTGGCTGAGTCATCCAAAGTTCTCTCAAACCATTGTGTAGATACCGTCAAGGCAGGATTGAGGGCATTTGTTATTATGTATCTCGCCAAGGAAGCAATTCTTTCACTACGCATAGGATTTCTTTTATAGGCCATAGCGGAAGAACCGATTTGACTCTTCTCAAAGGGTTCTTCTACTTCTTTTAAGTGCTGAAGAAGTCTTATGTCATTGGTCATTTTATGTAAACTTTGAGCAATACCACTTAAAACTGAGATAATTTTATAGTCTAACTTTCTAGAGTAGGTTTGTCCAGTAACAGGGAAAGAATTATTAAATCCAAGTTTTTTTGCAACTAATTCATCTAGCTTTTTTACCTTTTCATGGTCGCCGTCAAAGAGACTTAAAAAGCTTGCTTGAGTTCCTGTAGTTCCCTTTACACCTCTTAACATGATTTTAGATATGGTGTAGTTAATGTCTTCCAGGTCTAATAATAAGTCCATAAGCCAAAGAGTAGCTCTTTTCCCCACTGTAGTCAGCTGAGCAGGCTGAAAATGAGTAAATCCTAATGTAGGAAGCTCTCGATATTTATACGCAAAGGAAGCTAACCTGTCAATACAGTTAATAACTTTCTTGCGAATTAATATGAGTGCGCTGTGCATCACAATAATATCAGTATTATCACCTACATAAGCACTTGTTGCTCCAAGGTGGATAATAGGTTTTGCATTTGGGCACTGTTCCCCGTAGGCATGCACATGAGACATAACATCATGTCTTGTCTTCTTTTCTATCTCTTTTGCTACTTCATAGTTTATATTGTTTTCAAATTTTTTCATTTCCTCAATTTGTTCATCGGTAATTGGAAGCCCTAATTCTTTTTGGGCTTCAGCTAAGGCAATCCATAATTTTCTCCATGTTCTGAACTTAGTGTCAGAAGAAAAAAGTTCCAACATTTCTTTACTAGCATATCTAGTTACCAAAGGATTTTTATAAACTGAAGACACTAAATCACTCCTCACAATAAATTTTTACATGTATTCTGTTAAATTAAATATAATATCATATAGTATTATACAATATTGGAATAGAAATAACAATCAGATTAAAGATTTGTGTAAAAAAAGCGGAGTGAATGTAAAAAAGAAATAAAAACCTGCTTAATTTCAAGCAGGTTTTTAGACATACTATCTTGGCTGAATAATCAGCTTTATTGCTGTTCTTTCTTCACCGTCAATTTCTATGTCTGTAAAGGCTGGTATACAGATTAAGTCCATACCACTAGGAGCAACGAATCCTCTAGCAATAGCAACTGCTTTTACTGCCTGATTTAGAGCTCCTGCACCTATAGCTTGAATTTCGGCAGCTCCGCGTTCTCTAAGTACGCCCGCTAAAGCTCCTGCAACTGAGTTTGGATTTGATTTTGCTGACACTTTTAATACTTCCATTAACTAAGCCCCCTTTTAGAATTTTGAATAACTAGTGTTAAAATTAGAAGATTAACCCACAGACATTTTATAGTACTTATGAGTTAAAAATTGTAATTTTCACCTGTTACTAATATTCTACATATAAAAAAGAAATCCTTCTTTTATTAATTAAATTTATGTTGAATATATTTAAAACTTTCTAAAAATTTAGAACAAAATATCACTTCGTGATACTCTCAGATGAGTAGCAAAGCTACTCATCTGTATTTTTTGAAACTAACTCGCCATTACATTCTGGACATATAAGTATTGGCATTTTCACCTCAA
>JACCKY010000097.1 GCA_014236755.1 Candidatus Petromonas tenebris
TAATCCGGGCGCCAATGATGGCAATGAAGCAGCGTCCACAAATGATTAAAACTCAGGATAAATATAGAAAAGACCATGAAGAATAAAGATGAGGGGGGATATTTGTGATTACAGACTTAAAGGACAAAATTAGCACTGTTCAAGCTACATTGACTGTAGCTTCAACCATTATTGGGGTAGGTATTTTAACACTTCCAAGAACGGTAACAGAAGCCATGGGGACACCTGACGCTTGGATGGCAGTTTTGCTGGGAGGGATGATAGCTATGGCAGCTGGTTATGTGCTAATAAAGCTCAACGAAAAATTTCCAGAAAAAACCTTTTACCAGTATAGTGAGCTTATAGTAGGAAGATTTTTAGGGCGGATATTCAGTTTGTTGTTAATCATACATTTTGCTCTATTTGCAGGATTTGAAGTTCGAATGCTGGCAGAGCTTGTTCGTACTTACTTATTACATAAAACTCCCATTGAATTAATTGTCATTACCTTTTTAGGAGCCGGAATCGAATTTACGTCCGGTGTTAGCCAAAGGATTAAAACCTCTTGTAAAGGGCATTAAAGCTACAACTCTTTCCTATACGGGATATGAAAGTATGTTAATACTGACAGTATTTATGAAAAAGAGACACCAAGCAGTTAAGACTATATTAGTTGGTGTTGGTATTCCTATGATCCTATATACAGTTATAGTAATTGTGGCAGTTGGAGCATTAACTGTAGAAGAAGTTAAGACGCTCACATGGCCCTTGGCAACTCTGTCAGTAGAAATAGAA
This sequence comes from Candidatus Petromonas tenebris, assembly GCA_014236755.1. GTDB lineage: Bacteria > Bacillota > Clostridia > Peptostreptococcales > Caminicellaceae > Petromonas > Petromonas tenebris. The sequence continues at coordinate 775 of JACCKY010000097.1, forward strand.
TTGCCCGGCGGCATTATTGAACGATTTGAGGTGGTTTTTATCGTACTTTGGATATTAATTATATATACTTCTTTTGTTGTACCTTACTATTTATCTGGATTAGGACTTGGGCAGATTTTTAAAAGAGATATTAATTCATTTATGTATGGACTATTGCTGGTTATATATTTAGTGGCTATGGTTCCCCCTGATATAAACACTGTTTTTAAATTGGGAGACCTTATAGGTTATACGGGACTAGTAGCAGGAGGCCTTGTGCCTTTTATTCTATTGGGTATTGCCAGTATTAGGGGGATAAACGATGAAAAGAATTAGATTTTGGTTCATATTAGTTTTTCTTTTAGTGATAATCTCTATTGCGACTATGGGGTGTTGGGATCGTAGAGAAATTGAAGACCTAGGTATTGTTATGGGAATTGCCATTGATAGTCCTAAATCCACAAGAGGAGAGGAACAGGAAAGAAAAGAATCGGCAGATTATGGGGAGCGCAAGGAACACAGACTCACTATGACCTATCAATTTGTTATACCAAAGAACATTGGGGGACAAGTTGGGACTCCAAGTACTGGTAAAAATCCTTACTCCAATACTTCCAGCGAAGGAGACACTATTTTTCAAACTTCCCGCCAGTTTAGTGCCTTAAAGGCTCGTACTCCCTTTTATCGACATTTAAAAGTGATAATTATCAGCGATAAAGTAGCAAGCTCAGTTAACATGAATAAGTTATTGGATGGATTTATTCGAGATCCTGAGATAGGACGAGACGTAGAAATGATGATTGCTAAGGGAAGTGCTAGGAAGGTTCTTGAGATGGAGCCAGAAAAAGAAGATATACCAGCCTCGAGTTTGGTGGAAATGGGAAAAAATTTTTCTAGCTCGTCTAGGATGGCACCACCACTAACTTTAGGGAATATGTCAAAAAAAATGGCGTCAGGTGCTAGTTTTATTATGCAGCGTATTGTAACCTGTAAAAAGGGTATAAAGTTGGCAGGAGCCGCCGTTATCAAAGGAAAAACAAACACTTTGCTTGGGTGGCTGGGAGAAGAAGAAACCGATGGTATCAATTGGTTATCAGGAGAGCTAAAGGGTGGTATTGTAGAAGCCGTAGATGATAAGACAAAGGAAACTATTGTCTATGAGATTAATAACGTTAAAAGTAAAATTAAGCCTAAAGTGAATGGAGAGGAAATTTCATTTACTGTAGATATTGAGTCTGAGGGCAGACTTGCAGAAGATTGGACGATACAAGTTGATGTCTTTGAAGAAGCTTTTATACAAAGAGTAGCACAGGAGGTAGAGGAGGAAGTTAGGTCTGTTACACAACAGGCTCTGGAAAAAATACAAAAGGAATTCAAGGTAGATGTAGTTGGATTTGGAAAGCAACTGAGCATACACTATCCTGATGTATGGGAAAAAGTAAAGGACAATTGGGATGAGGAGTTTAGTAAGGCTTCTGTTGAAATAAAACCAAAAATCAATATTCGCCGGTTTGGTAGGAGAGGAACAAAAATGTAACTATTCATCTTTAGGCTCAAGGAAGTTACTTATTGAAAATTACATATTAAAAATTTTTTCATATATAAAATGTAGTGTAAAGAGATATATAAAAGATGGCTAACATAATTTAAGATATACCCATCCTTTTTTAGAATCCTATTGTGCTTCATAAATCCTTGTAAAACCTGAAATGAAAGAGCTTACGCTCGGGCTTGACAAAGATTTAAAAGTACAATTTGTTACAGTTAAGAGAATGGGAATGATGATGCAAAGACACGAGTAATTGATAAGAATAGAAATAATTACGTTGAAACAATAATCGTTGAATTCTCAGATATATATT
>JACCKY010000032.1 GCA_014236755.1 Candidatus Petromonas tenebris
TGACCTTATTTCCTTCGGAATTCTTTTAATTTTTTTCTTTAAAAAGTTTTGCCAATTATCTTGCAATATTTTTTTTAGTGTTATTTCAGCCATTTCTTCATCTCTCTTTTTTCAATACTCCTACATATATTTTAGCAAGTTTTCCACAGCTTTTGAAATTTTATAATTTCCTACTTAATACATAGAAATACTTACTGCCAGAATCGACCCAATAACAGAGAATATCCCATTAACTCCCCACATCAAGGGTATAACATCTTTATTCTCTGTTATTTCTTTGATCTTACTCATACCTGCAGGAAAAGGAATACCCATAAGTATTCCCATAGGTAATAACATCAAAAACATTGTAATAAGTTTAAGCACTGTATCAAAACCATTTGTTAATAAAATCACCCTGTCAATTGCCAGTAAAACCGATACAACACCTACAGCAGTAACTAATAAATACATTGGAGACTCTTGAGTATATTTTTTTACCTTTTTATGGCCACTCATCAGACTTCCTATCCCACTACTTATAAGGATACTAAATAATATGCTACTAAAGGCAATAGTAGGATTACCAAAATACAGACTGGCTTTCTGAACAATTGGTATCTCTATTAACATATAGGCCATTCCAATTGCTATAAAATATTTAGATATTCTACTTATACTTTCTTCTTTAAAGTAACGCCTTTTAACTACTATCCATATACCTAGCATCCAGATCCCAATAAAAATAATTTCCTTTGGTACTAGGTAAGAATAGTTGTAGAAAAATGGACTACTATCTTTAATGGGTCTTATGTTAAGCCCATAGATTCCTATCATCTCATCATAGCTCATTTCTCCATTTGCAAATCTTTTAAATAGTTCATATTCGCCACCAGGATAATGAATTATTTGCCTTTTTTGATAATTTATAACGTCTAAAAGAGATATTATTTCCTTGTCTGTAAAAGGAATCTTTTTAAATATGACCATAGGCATACTAATCATATCTTTATGTTTCTTTCTATGCTCTTCACTGGCACCATTTACAACAATAAAATAGTCAGTTATTTTCTCACGGTCTACTCCATTTTCAATAAGTACTTTGATTCCCGTATTTATTATCCTTGTCATATCCAAAGCACTGTGGGCCATAAAGCTGAGTTTGCCATTATCTTTTAGTTTGCTAAAATATTCCTTAAATGCCTCTTCGGTAAATAAATAGTTTTCCGATAGAGAATACATGGTATTTTCTATAGCGTTTGTCATTACCATTGAAAGAAATATGTTATCATATTTTTCTTCAGTATTTTCTATAAAGTTTCTGCCATCCTGATTGTATACTGTAACTTCTGGCCTTCCATATATATCACCACTAAAGCTTTTAAATTCATTTACTGCCTCAATAGTTGATGAATTAATCTCAACGGCAGTAATGTTTTTACTATTACCCAGCAGAGCTAATACTACATCCTTTCCTCCACCAGAGCCTATTATCAAAGTATCATCATTTTCCCCTATAGCAAAGGGAATGTATCCCACAGTTTTCTTAAGATACCTTACACTGTTTAAATCTCCATCAAACTTCACAATGGGAGCAGACCCTCCCCCATCTGTTACTACTATTTTCTCCTTTTCATTTGTAGTCTCAATTACATCGGTTCGTGATACCGCATTCCATTTTGAATAGGATATTCCTGTAGGCTTTTCATCGGTATCCTTTAAATAATCTATGAGAGTGTTAGGGCTTGAATAGTAGGAAGTAAAACCCTGTTCTATTTCAAGTAAGGTACACGCTTCGATTACAAACCCCAAAAGTATAATGAATATTATACTTCCTGTAATAATAGTTTTTGTTTTTTTAAAGTAAACTGATACTAGAATGGAAGCAAGCAGCGCTATCATAGTAACTATTGCGACGCTGTTCATAAACCCATATAGATTCATTATTTTAATTATAACTACACTCCCAAGACCTGCCCCAATTAAATCCATAAAATAAAGTTTGCTACTTTTATCTGTAAACTCTTTAAAAATAATAGATATAATACTTCCGCCGATCATAAAGGGTATAATCCCTACAAAGGCGTATAAAGAATATATTTTAATATAGGGCAGTTTATATATCAATAATATTGTGCCAATAATGCTAAGGGACAATAAAAGTGAATATCGTACTATCATCTTTTGTATGTCCACAGGCTCTTTTTGTTGTATCTTTCTATAGGTGTAAATTCCTCCTAACCCACCACCTAATATAGAAAAGGAAACTACCATGAACACTAGGTTAAAACTAAGAAGCACTGAAAATAGTCTAGTCAATAAGACCTCGTAGCTAAATAAAGAGAGTGTTATCAGAAACACTGCAAAGTATATAAGAATATTCCTTTCTTTTTTTATTGTTTGGACCATTGCCATATCCTCCTAAATCTGTAGCTTACTCTTTATTTTCTAACTGAATATTTTCTTTTTGACTATTATCATGGCAAGAACCATTATGCCCGTTTTTTCTCATCATAAACATCATTCCGATGTGCATAAGAGGACACAGCAGGAATATCAAACCGGATAACAATCCTCCCTTTATACCGAAAAGGGGTAATCCAGCAAAAATTAATATCGGTATCAAACAGCACAGTATCATCATTAAACCATGTTTTAGCATTCCCTTATTATTTTGGTTGTTCGTTTCTTCTCTATTATGGTTGGTATTATGGTGCATTTTTATCTCTCCTCCTTATTTTTAGAATGAAACTCCATCTATTTTTTCATCTTCATCGCCCATTGCTTCAATATTTATGGATATCTTATTTGGAAGACATACTATGGTTTCATGCTTCTTTTCTATCCATCCAGTTAAAGAACATATTTGCTGTGGACATATTCTTTTATCCATTTTCTGCATTCGAACTTTTCCATCTCTCACCTCCACGTATCCAATTTCATCACCAAATTTAAATTCATAAATTTTATTTGTTCCACTGTCTATAGAGATTTTTTGTACTACCTCCTTATCTACCCTTATAACTACATATTTTTTATCTGTTTGACTGTTAGAAACATTTATAAACACAATATTTGAAATACCTATTATTAAAACTATCAAGATTATAACTATATCTCCTTTTTTCATTTTCACACCCTTCTAATGGACAAAATAATAAAACCATATGCTAAATATTGCTAAAAATCCAAGGATTATATAATGACTTAAAGGAACTACGGCTGGTTCAGCTGATGCAGATTCATAGCTTATAGTGTTATTCTTCTTTATAATGATACTTACAAAAATAGCAAGGGTCATTATTACCAAACTTGTAACATGAGCAATAGTAAAAGGCCCGAATACTATTGGATTAGATCTGAAAAATTCAACTACAGCTCTAATTATTGAAAAACCAATAATATATTTAATAAATAATTCCCCATCATATTTAATTTTGCTTCTCCTTCTCCATAGATAAGCAAATAGTACTAAATCAAGTAATACCTCGTAAATCTGCGCCGGATGCAGAAGTTGTGAATTCACTCGTACACCCCAGAAATATTGTTTTTCCATGGGAACCCCAAAAACGTCACATCCTATTCTACCTATTGCCTGGCCCATTATAATCCCAGGAGCAAAGGCATCGGCAGCTTTCCAGAAAGAAATATTTTTCTTCTTTGTATACCATAAAGCAAATAATATTCCAAAAATCAATGAACCCTGTATTGACAGTCCACCATCTCTTATAGCAAGTATCTTCCTAGGATTATTCATGTAATACTCTGCATTGAATGCAAATACATAGTAAAGTCTGGCACCTATCAGGGCAGCTATTATAGTATAGATAGCAAGATCAACCATTTTATCTGAATCCAGTCCTTTTCTTTTTGCTTCTTTTATCATTATTACCATACCTGCTAGCATTCCTAAAGCAATAGTTATACCAAATAAATATATTGCATAATGCCCTATCTTGAAAACTTCAACCATATTTTTTCCTCCTCTTTTTGTATAGAAACCGAACTTCAGGACTCATTTATATATATCATTAACTAGAAATATCAGTTATAAACATCCCATCAAAATAAAGTGCCAAGTATCTACACTTGACACTTAAATTTGAAGACACTATTTACTTTTCTTTGTGTTACTGCCGTTACTTTTTTGATTTATTTCACAGCAATCAAGTCTTCCTGAACCAAAATTCTTTTTATTTGCTTCCTCTAAATTTTTAATAAATTTTTGAAACCACTTCTTCATCTTGCACCTCTCCTTTAAAATCTGAATTTTTATATTTAAAATTATTATTCACAATAGGGACATCTCCGCCAGGATACATTAATCATCTTCCCGCAATTGTCACATTTTTTTTTGAGCTGTTCTTTACAGTTAGGACAATAATTGTAATCATCTTTAATATTTATTCCACATTTACTACATTTTAAGGTATTGCCGTGAGTAATGCAGTTACATGCGGCTTCACTGCTATTTACTACAAAATATAATAGAACTATGAAGATAAGTATTAGGATTAGCATCATAATATAATCTCATCTCCTCTTAATTCCCTGCCACAGTAGGGACATGTACTATATCCTTCCTCTATTTGAGAACTGCAGTATTTACATTTTGTCTTTAATTTTTTTTGTCTGTATATGAATGCTATCGCTGCTAGTATTATAAGCACTAGAAGATAATACATTCCTAATGTCTTAAGACCGTTTATGCCGCTTCCACATATGCTGCTGTATATATGATGGTACTGACTATTAAAAAAAATTATAATAATTATAAAAGTTAGTACTAACACTGATATAATTAAAACTTTTTTCTTCATATTACTTCCCTTTCTTATTTGTGGCTTTTCACACAACTGTTGTTTGATATCCTCCAGCCACGTTTACAATATCAATCTTTAAAGGTTAAATATCTATTGCATTTTTCTTATCATCTTCACTTATTATTTTTTTAGATTTATTAGAGCTATCGCAGCATGAACCCTGATGACTTCTACTACTCTGTCCATGACTGTTTCCATGTCCGTGGCCATGACCTCCACAGCAGCCACCTCTTTTAACCATGGTATATATAAGGTAACCTATTAAAAGCACATATAAAATCCTAAAAATTGTTATCATTTCACTCTCTCCCTTCATCTTAATTAGGTAGTTATTGTTGTTTTTACTATCTACAGCAGCTTATTTAAGCTATAAATACTTATAGTTATTGATATAATAAGGACCCAAACAATTGAAAATATCATTATTTTTTTTAACTTATCCATGCCAAATACCCCTTTTATTTTAACTTACTATATATTTAAGCAATAACTGTGCCAACTTTGCTATTTCATGTTAAAATAAAATTAAATATTTATAATGTTTAATTGGTATAGATTTTGCTAATAAATTAATATAGAAAGGAGCGGTATTATGGAAAAAATCGGCCAAGTAGTCACTACTGATAACGATATGGCCAAGGTAGAAATTAGACGGGCAAGCGCATGCGGTGAAAAATGTGGTAGCTGCAGCGGAGGGTGCAGTAGTACAGGAATCTATATAGATGCAGAAAATGTAGCTAATGCCAAGCCCGGCCAGTTTGTAAAAATAGAAGTTGAAACCGGCACTGTTATGAAAGCAGCCTTTCTCGCCTATGCAGTTCCCCTATTTATGCTAGTAATAGGCATTATCTCAGGTTCTTATATCCATAGAGGATTGGGTCTTAATATCTCATCTGAACTTTTTAGTTTCTTATGGGGGATGCTGCTTATGATACTATCCTATGGAGGAATTAAAGCATTCGATAGAAGCTACAAATCTCAAAACAGAATAAAATACAAGATTACCAAGAAATTATAAAATGCAAAAAGAAGTCAATTTTAGACTTCTTTTTTGTATCTAATCTTTTTTATTGCATAAACTATATTTAAAATCTGAATCTGGAGTGTTGTCCATGGAACTATTAAATGCAATATTTCTCAAAGTCAAAACTCTCTCTTATTTTGAGTCTTTTTTAAGAACTACTATTCTATATTTTTTTCTATTTCTTTCTGCTAAAACCATGGGATATAGACATCCTTCAATAATAACTCCATATAATTTTATTATGGCAGCAGGTATAAGCCATATTGCTGCTGCAAGAATGGTAAATCCGGAATCAAGGGTTTTAGATGCAATAATAATTATAATTATATATACTTTAATAAACCTACTTTGGTCTTTTTTATATTTAAAAGCTCCTCGATTAGTATCTCAAAGTCCAACATTATTAGTTGAAAAGGGAAAAGTTGTAAGACAAAATTTATCTAAATCTAATCTCACTATACATAATTTGCTTTCAGCCCTTAGACTTAAAAATGCCTTTAGCGTTAAAAATGTAGATTATGCTTTACTTGAACCTTCAGGTGAAATTAGTGTATTAATAGATTCGAATTATATACCTCCACAAAAATCTCTTTTAGGAATTCAGGATTCTCCTCGGAGTATACCTGAAATAATCATTTATAGAGGCAAAATAGATAAAGATGTAATGATAAGGAATGGTTTAGATTCCAATTGGTTAAATAATGAGCTTATGAAGAATAATATTGAAGATATAAGTAAAGTTTATTTAGGAATATTAGAATCTGATAAAACACTGTATATTAATTGAAATTTATATAGATAACAAAGCCCAAGGTTTAATTTATTAGGATTTTGGGAATCCTTCTGGTTCATGTGAAGATTTGTTGCTTTATTAAAAAAGAAGACAGAAGTAGCAACAAATGCTTCAAAATCACCCAGAAGAAAACCTCAAAATCCCTAGAGTAATATAAATTGAATTTTGAAGGTGTTCATCTATATAACAAGGTTTGACTTATCAAGAGTATCTTAAGAAGGTGTGATTTCTTTGCCAAAAATATTTGGAGTAATAAAAAATATTAGCTTGATGGGATATGTCTTTAGAACCTTTATTGTAGGGATCATAATGTTTACAGTGGCCCGCTTCATTGCTAAAAGGGCCTTCGGACAAATATCGGCCTATGATTTTGTATTTGCATGGATTCTAGGTGCTTTAACCGTAGCACCCCTACTAGACGGCAAGATTTCATTTACATATACAATAGTGCCCTTAGCTACTCTTTTTTTCTGGCATACAGTAATAGGAACATTATCAAAATATAACAGCAACGCTGCCAATTTCTTTAATGGTAGACCGGTATTGATAATAAATAAAGGAAAAATAATAAGAAAAAATTTAGAAAGACACTTTATCAACTCCGAACTCCTTCTTTCCCAGCTTAGATTAAAAGATGTCTTTAATATAGCAGACATAGAATACGCAGTGTTGGAACCTAGTGGTCAAATAAGCGTCATGAAAAAGAAAAGTGTAGAAGCCATTTATCCACAGGATATCAGCTTGACTGCATCTCCAAATTCTATGCCCATTATTGTAATTAAAGATGGTAAATTGCTAAGGGAAAATATGAAAAAAATAGGAATAGATGAAAAATGGCTAAGGTCAAATTTATCTGTATACAATATAAAGGATTTCGTGGAAGTTCATTTAGCCCTCATTGATGACAAAAAAAATTTATACGTTTCAAAAAATAAATAAACCTATTTTTTTGACAAAAATTACATGTTTTTGTGATTTAAATCATATTTCGCAAGCAAAATAAATCCTATAATATAGATAGGAAAAATGTAATTAGATTCAAAAGAGAGGTGATATATATGCAAATGCCAAAATATGCAGTACTTCAAAAAGTACGAAATAGAAAGAGGACCTACGGCGTTACACCACGTATACCCGGTGGTTTTGTTAAACCAGAAGAATTAATCAAAATTGCTCAAGTAGCTGAAAAATATGGTGGAACTTTAAAGATAACCTCCGGTCAAAGAATAGCTATTTTAGGACTTGAGGCAGAAGCCGTTGAAAAGGTCTGGGAAGAGCTAGGTATGGAGCCTGGAGTGTTATCACCATATTCAGTTAAAAATATAGAAATGTGTCCTGCCTCTTTTTGTAAAAGAGCGAAACAAAATTCGCTTAAGCTAGCTATGAAGCTAGAAAAGAGATTTTATGGAGCAAATACTCCCAACAGAACTAAAATCGCAGTGGCAGGATGTAGAAATTCCTGTACAAGTGCATATTCAAAGGATATAGCAGTAATCGCCGATGAAGACGGATATATCGTTACTGCCGGTGGAAGTGCAGGTTTTCATCCAAGACTTCCGGATAGAATAGCTGAACAATTAACTGAAGATGAGGCATTCTACATGGTAGAAGCAATTTACGATTATTACAACAAAAATGCTGAAACCGGCGAAAAACTTGGAGATTTTATAGATAGAATTACAGCTAATAAGTTTAGAAATGATGTCCTAAAAGTATTTAAAGAAAAGATCAACAATTTTAAAGGAGATGATAAAAATGAGTAGATTTCTAGGACCTATACATCATTGGCTATTTAACAAGATCAAGCTACATGAAGAACTGGAATCTCAGATAATTGATAATGTACAGAGAGAACTTGATACGAACATATCTAACATGGTATCAAACTTAGAAAATAAAATTGGTAGTCCTATTCCGAACAGACCATTGGAAGAGTTAATTGATACCAGCAATATACACGGTTGGCTGCAAAACAAAATTACAATAGCTGAAACAAGACAGGCAGCACTTATCACTAGTATAATTGACAAATTTGGAGAAAAGGGCTAAAATGTAATAAAGGAAACCTATAAAGATCATGCTATTAAATCCGGAAAGGACGCAAAGGTAAATTACAATGTGTCAACTCCAGCTTCATTGTATAAAACATTAAATAATTATATTCTGGATGGTATGCCTTGTGACAATGTAAACAATGTTACTATAAATGAAAAAAACAAGCTGCAATGGCAGGTAGCAAACTGCCTTCACAAGGGCTACTGGGAAAATGTAAATGGTGATCTAAATGTTCTCTATGAGCTTCGTGAAATCTGGATTTCCAACTTTATAAAAAATGCTAACCCGGAGTTCACTTACAACTTTAAAATTCAAGATATAAATGGACAAAAAATTCTTGTTCATGAAATAAATAAATTATAAAAAATTTAAGGAGGAGTTTATAATGAAAATTACTAAGGACACTTTAATAAGTGAGGCTTTAAAAATAAATCCAAAGGCTGCAGAAATCCTAATGAAGTATGGCATGGGATGCCTAGGCTGCCCTTCTTCACAAATGGAATCATTAGCCCAGGCAGCTGAAATCCACGGTCTTGAGCTAGAGCCTCTATTAGAAGAATTAAATAAAGATTTACAGTAATTATTACGACCAAAAATGAATTATGGTAAAGCTAAAAGCAGGTGCAATTGCACCTGCTTTTAGCTATTTTATCTACTTACTTCACTAAAAAATCTATTCCTTTCATACATATAACCGCCAAAATCTATATAATCAGCAATTTTAGCCTTTGTCCTAAGTTTCACGTCCTTAAGAACTGCTTCCTTGAATACATTGTATCCCGTTCTGTCTACTATATATCCTACGTGCTCTTTACCTAGGCTTTTATCAATATACTCATCAATATAATCATAGCAATTCTTTATTACCTTGATAACCGTTTCCTCGTCTACCCAGTTTAGGAAGGTCCTTGCAATCCTTGGATTTTTCTTACCTGTTCTTCCCATTATTACAAGTCTGTAGTATTTTTCTTTGCTTCTGGTCATAGCTCCTGTAGGGCATTTAAGAACACACTCTCCACAGCCTATGCATCTGTCTTCATCCTTTACAACTGTATAATTTTCAAACTTCAAAGCACCTGTAACTCTTTTCCTACAGTTTTTAACACAGGCCTGACAGCTAATACATCTGCCCTCATCATATTGGGGCTCTGTAATACCTATCACACCAAAATCCTGCATGTGGGCCTTTATACAATCATTTGGACATCCTGTAACGGCTATTTTAACATGATAATCATTTGGGAATATTTCCTTTTCTATTTTTCTGGTAAGATCGGTTGTATTGTAGTTTGCAAAGGGACATACCTTGTTTCCTATACAGCCCGATACGTTTCTCGTTCCAGCTGCAGGATAACCTGCTTCAGGGTCATCTATATTAACACCTATATCCAGTTCAAGTCCTTCGATTATTGGTTTAATCATTCTGTTGATTTCCGGCATTTTATCAAAATCTATGCCAGGAACTTCAAATCCCTGTCTAATAGTTATATGAACAGTACCATCTCCGTACTTTTCAGCTATTTCTTTTATTATGTCAAAGTATTTTACTTCTAAGTGTCCACCGGGAACTCTTATACGTAGTGCCGTCTTTCCTCTCTGTTTCGTTATACGAAAGGCATTCTTTTTAACCTTTTTTACATCAATGGACATCCTAAATCCCTCCCTTATTAGTCAATTAAGTCCTTTGCCTTTGTGTAATTAAATACCGGTCCTTCAAGACAAACATAGGTTTCATCTATCTTACAATGACCACATTTACCTATTCCACAGCTCATTTTCCTTTCAAAGGATACCCAAATCTTTTTCTCTGGTACATTTAACTTCAAAAACTCCATGCTAGTAAACTTCATCATTATTGGAGGTCCAACAATAATTACTTCAGTATCTTTCATATTATCTATTTTTATATCGGGAACGTATTTAGTAATCAGACCTGTATTACCTTCCCAATTCTCATCTCCTTTATCAACCGTAAGTGTTACATTTATCTTTTCTTTCCATTTATTTATTTCATCTTCAAACAGTACATCCTTTGGAGATTTGAATCCAATCAGTAAATCAAATCTTTTTAATTCATCAATATTTTTATAAAAATAGTTAATTATACTTTTAACAGGTGCAAGTCCCGTACCACCAGCGGCAATTATCAAATGCTTACCCTTATATTGTTCAAGGGGAAAACCATTACCATAAGGGCCTCGAATGAATAACTTATCACCAACTTTAAGTTCATGTATATCATTAGTTAATTTACCTACTCGTCTTATGGTCATATCTATATATCCATCACCAAAATCACTTATAGATATAGGTGCTTCACCTACTCTTGGGATAGACACCTCTAAAAACTGTCCATTTTGTGGTTTTATATCACAGGCTAAACGGAATGTATAGTCTATATCCGTTTCCTTAGTTATCTTTGTAATAGGTGCACTTACCGGCAAGTATGGATTATTTTTCATCATTATTTCCCTCCTCAACTATGGAGTATAGTTTGTTAATACATTTTGAGAATGAAATATATTCAGGACAGACATCATCACATCTTCCACAGCCAACACACATGTGGAAGCCAAATCTTTTGTAAAAGTCATTAATTTTGTGCATAGTTTTAAATCTCATTCTTTGTCCCTGTTTTTCTCTGAAGCCGTGTCCTCCAGCCATATTAGTAAAGACATCTATCTGACAGCTTGCCCAAACCCTTCTTCTCTCTCCCACTTTTTTATTAGCATCATAGTATACATCCTGCATTGTAAAGCAGCTGCAAGTGATGCATGATGTATTACATCTTCCACATCCTATACATCTTCTGGTATACTCCTGCCATACTTCATGCTCAAACATCTCATTGGTTACCTTTTCAGGGTACGGTATAGATACCTTAGCCTTATTTTCTTTAATATATTCTGGTGTAAATTCTTCAGCCTTACCATAGTTCTCAAAATACTCTAATAAGTCCCTATCTTTCAAATCTATTAAAACATTTTCTTCATTAAATCTTATTGCAACTGCATAGTCATGGGTTTTGTTTGAATTCATTGAAACACAGAAACATGAATCAAAACCCTCTGTACATTCAATCATAAAGAACTTTACCTTTTCTCTAAGCCTTTCATAGTATACATCCTTGTAAGGACCATTTTCTAGGAATATAGTATCGAGTCTTTTTATGCCGTTTATGTCGCAGGGTCTTAAAAAGACTATAACTTTATCTTCAGGTGCATCAGGTACCTTTACTTCATCTTCAGTAAAGTAAAATAGCGTTTGCCTGATGGGATAAATGATTTCCTTTGGAGAAAAATATGTTTTTTCATCCAAAACAATATCTTCCAGTTTATCAATTTCCCCATATCCGATTACATCGGTATCCGAAAAACGTCCTTTGTTTTCAAATCTTTTTGGACCATAAATTTTGTACTCTGATTTTAGCTGATTTAATATGTCATTAAAATCTTTATTTAATAGCTGATATCCCATTTTTTGCCCTCCTTGTCTTTTTATCATCAGATACATACCAATACATTGCACCAATCATAATAGCTCCACCAACTATATTCCCTAAAGTCACAGGAATTAAATTATTTGCAAATCCTGCCCAGGATATTACACTAGGGTCATGAGGTAAAAATAACGCCATTCCCAACAGTGTCATATTTGCAATACTGTGTTCAAACCCAGCTCCAATAAATGCAAAAAGGCACCAGAAAATTAATAAAAGTTTTGCTGTATCTTCCTTAGCCCTTGTAGACATCCATATGGCAAGACAAACCAGCATGTTGCAAAGAATACCTCTAAAAAAGAGCTGAACCATTGGCGCATTCATCTTCACTGCAGCTGCTCCAAGTATAAAGCTTTTTACAGGTTCCTTTGTTATCAAACCAGTTTGCAAAAGAATAAATGCAAGCAGCAGCGACCCTGCTAAATTTCCTGAATAACTTACAACCCAGACTCTAATTGTATCCATCCAAGATACATTTTTTGTCAGACTCCCTATGGTCATTATCATGTTATTTCCTGTAAATAGTTCAGAACCTGCAAAAATAACCAAAGTTAATGCTACTGCAAAGGTTGCTCCCATCAATGCTTTAAGCCCCGGTGCTCCCACGGCCTTTAGGGGAGCTCCTATTGAAAATATAAGTATAATTCCAAATCCAACATAAATTCCTGCCATTACAGCAAGTATAAAGTATTTTGCCATGTTGTTCTTAGCTAGGTCTGCCTTAGTTTTGGCAGCCATAGATAATTGGGAAACAGTTTCCTTTATCATGTCATTCACCCTTTCCTAATATAAAAATAAACTTATTTCTTTGTTAACATTTTAGCAATGCTATAAAAATATGTCTGTGACAAAAATCACAGATTAAGCAAAAACATGTAAAAAGCGGCCCTAGGGCCGCTTTAATCTATATATTATGCATTTGCAGAAGCTTCACCTAACATTTTTGGTAGGTCCTCTTTGGCATCTCCACTGATTAGCTGTAGATTAAATACATCCTGAAGTACCTTTAGAACTCCTGGTGTTATGAATTTAGGTGCACTTGGTCCAATATACATGTTTTTAACTCCAAGACTGAATAATCCTAAAAGTATCGCAACAGCTTTTTGTTCAAACCATGATAATACTATTGTAAGTGGTAAATCATTTACCGTACATTCGAAGGCATCAGCTAAAGCTAAAGCTATTTTAGCTGCAGAACCTGAATTATTACATTGACCTAAATCAATATATCTTGGTATGTCTGTTCCTGGTACTGTTCCAAAATCTATATCGTTAAATCTGAATTTACCACATGAAGTTGTTAAAATCACAGCTTCTTTTGGTAATGAGTTTGCTAGTTCTCTGTAGTAATCTCTACCTCTAGTTGGAGCGTCACAACCAGCGATTACAAAGAATCTCTTTATTTTTCCTGCTTTGATTGCATCGATGATTTCAGGAGCTATATCGAGTATAGTATTGTGGTGGAACCCAGTTGTAACTGTCTTATCTGATTGAATGTTTGCTTTTGGTAAGGACAATGCCTTTTCAATAATAGGAGTAAAGTCATCATTTTCAATCTTGTCAACTCCTTCAAGTCCTGCAGTTCCATAGGTCCACATTCTGTCAGAGTAGCTTCCCTTAATTGGCATCAAACAGTTTGTTGTTCCTAAAATTGCTCCTGGGAATTCTTCAAATAATTTTCTCTGATCATACCATGCTTTACCAACGTTACCCTTTAGATGTTTAAATTTCTTTAGTTCAGGATATCCATGGGCCGGAAGCATTTCTGAGTGAGTGTATACATTTACTCCCTTTCCTTCTGTTTGCTTAAGTAGTTCTAGTAGTGCATGAAGGTTATGTCCTGTAACTAGTATAGCATGACCTTCTACTTTATCCTGACTTACTGTTACCGGTGTTGGTACTCCAAGATGTGATGTATGGGCTCTGTCTAATATATCCATTATCTCAACTGTAGCACTACCAACCTTCATGGCCATATCTATATGTTCTTGTAGATTGAAGTTTGAGTTTGTCAATGTAGTATATAGGGCTTCATGAGTTATTTTATCTACATTTGCCAATTCTTTAGGATCTACTCCAAGTTCTCTAGCGTGAGTAGCGTAGGCTGCTATACCCTTTAATCCAAAAATCGTAATATCCTGCAAACTTGCTATATCAGGGTTCTTACCACATACCCCAAATTTTGTACATCCTCCTGCTGGTGTTTGTTCACATTGATAACAAAACATTGGATTTGGTTCATTAGTTTTTACTTCCTCTTGTTTATTTTTGAATAGTCCAAACATTATTCATTTCTCCCTTCTTTTTTTCTAAGTATATTTTCTATAATAAATATATAATAATTCCTATTGGGAAACTGTGATTTATATCACAAGTAATAATGATTTTTATCACAAAATCAAATAATGTAGTTAAGATACTTGTTATGGATTAAAAGTTTAAAAAATGATGCATACTAACTACTGTTATAGGAAAACCTATATTAACAAAAACTACGAAAGGAGAGAAAAATGAGTGAAACTATTCATGAAAAAACTGAAGGTCGTTTAAGTTATCATGATTCAGTTGAAGAGATGCTTAAAAGAATCAAAAAAGACGGACTTTCCAGCGTATTTTCCAGATGGGACCCCCAGGAAAAAATCCGATGTAAATTTTGTCTCCAGGGACTTAGCTGTCAGCTTTGTACCCAAGGCCCTTGTAGAATCAGTGAAAAAGTGGGTGCTGAAAAAGGTGTTTGCGGTATAGGCCCCGATGCTATGGCAATGAGAAATTTGCTTATGAGAAATATAATGGGAGCTGCAACTTATGGCCATCATGCTTTTGAAGCCTTTAGAACACTTAAGGCAACTGGAGAAGGAAAAACCCCATTTAAAATTACAGATGCAAATAAATTAAAGTGGCTGTGTGAAAAGGTAGGAGTAGATACGAATCAAGATATCAATAAAATGGCGGTTCAGCTGGCAGAACTGCTCGATAAGGAAATGAAAATAGGACCTGATAATACCAGTATTATGACTGAAGCTTTCGCACCTAAGAAGAGAAAACCTATATGGAAAAACTTAAACATTTATCCTTCTGGCGTTCAACATGAAGTAGAAAATGCCATTGCAAGCTGTTTGACCAACGTCGACGGAGATTATGTATCCCTTGCTAAAAAAGCTCTCCGTTTAGGCTTATCTACTATATATACGGCACAAATCGGTCTTGAAATGGTTCAAGATATCTTATTTGGAACTCCAATGCCCCACGAAGTTGATGTAGATCTGGGCATTATGGATCCTGACTATGTAAACATAGTATTTAATGGCCACCAACCATGGATAGGTGTAGCCACAATGCAAAAGGCTAAAATGCAGGAGTACCAAGAAAAAGCAAAAACAGCTGGAGCTAAGGGACTTAGAATTGTTGGTTCTATAGAAACAGGTCAAGAACTTCTCCAAAGATTTGAAGTAGATGACGTATTTGTAGGATTAATGGGTAACTGGTTAGCTATAGAGCCGCTGCTTGCTACAGGTACAGTCGATGCTATAGCTATGGAAGAAAACTGCTCCCCTCCAGCTATAGACCAATACGCTGAGAAATATCAGGTAGCTTTAGTAAGCGTAAGCACAATAATTGGAGTACCGGGCCTTGATCATGAAATGCCCTATTATCCCGAAAAGGCAGATGAGATGGCTGATAATTTAATAAATATTGCTATAGACAACTTTAAAAAAAGACACGGAAAGATAAAGCCTATGGTTCCACAAATCAAACAAAAAGCTATAGCCGGATTCTCAACTGAAGCTGTTTTGAATGCTATTGGAAATAAACTTGATCCACTGGTAGATGTAATTTCCCAAGGCAAAATTAAAGGCGTTGTAGCTCTTGCAAACTGTTCTACTTTAAGAAACGGCCCTCAGGACTGGAATACTGTAAATATTACTAAGGAGCTTATCAAGAAAGATATTTTAGTAGTATCCGGTGGATGTGGAAATCATGGACTTGAAGTTGCAGGTCTTTGTAATCTGGATGCTTTAGAAATGGCTGGAGATGGTCTTAAAGAAGTTGGCAAAGCCTTAGGCATTCCTCCAGTACTAAGTTTTGGTACATGTACTGATACGGGAAGAATGTCTATGCTGGTAACGGCCTTGGCTGACCATCTGAATGTTGATATCCCTGATCTTCCAATAGCTGTTACTGCACCGGAATGGATGGAACAAAAAGCTACTATAGATGGTGTCTTTGCTGTGGCCTATGGAGCATATACACATCTATCCCCAACTCCATTCGTAACAGGAGCTCCAAGGCTTGTTAAGCTACTTACAGAGGACGTGGAAGGCTTAACAGGAGGTAAAATTGCTTTAGGCGACGATCCCGTTCAAGCTGCCAAGGATATTGAAAATCATATAATCAGTAAGAGACAAAAACTAGGGCTTCAATAGTGTATAAATAATTAAAGGTGGCTAATGCCACCTTTAATTTATTTCTCTTTAAACATTGGATATAGCTGATTATTTTCTTTCTCTATTCTTTTAACTAGAGCACCTAATACATGGTTACTTTCTTTTATAAATTCGTCAACGAGGAAACATTGAAGGATATTTAAAGCTATACTGTTAGAATAACTAGCACAAGAGGTTAATTTAAATAAAAATAAAGCAACCAATCTTCACTTGAGCCAGAAGAATTCTCAAAATTCTAATAAATTTAACCTTGAACTTTGTTATCTATATTGTCTACTGTTATATTATATTATTTGTCCTTAAATTTACTTTCCATATATTTCACCAGTGGAGCTATTTGAACTAATGTGGGGGCTCCCTTCATCCAAACCTGCTGCTTCAATACCTCTATTATTTCTTCCCTCGTAGCTCCATACTTTATAGCCTTGTTCATCTCCAGCTTTGCTCTAGTTTCATTTTTATCGAATATAGCTGTTGCCAAAGCTATTAAATATCTGTATTTTAATGGAATAACGCCGCCTCTCCATATTTCATGATGATACTCTGAAATTATGTCCTGAAAATTTTCTCCAAAAGCTTGGGCCACCATTACTCCTGGTGGTACAAATCCTATTTCCTCTTTAAATTCTTCCTGTAATTTTTTCCTATCCATAACAAATTCCCTCCCAAATTCTTATCTTAAGTCTATGATACCCTTTATTTTGCATATAATTCTGTGATTTGTATCAAAATCTATATATTTATATCGTTTTACGTTTATTAACCATTCATATAATTACCCACATAGTATATATTATAAGATGAGATTTTGAGGGGATGATTACAATTAAATTTAAACATAAAATATACTGGATGATTTCTAAGAAGGGCTTATCCTTACAACTTATTGTAATTACATTATTTTTTATTATTTTAACCACTGGACTGGATATAGCTTTTTTCAATATTCTCTTAGATCCCAAATCAGCCATAATATCAATAATTTATCAGTTTATAGTGAAAATAGCTATAATAATGCCCTTAGTTTATATAATATTAGAACAGAAAAGATTACTCCGCCAAAGAAATAAATAGAGGGGGCACCGGAGTGCCCCCTTGATCTGTATCATCATACTGCTTCAAAACCATTTATTATTTTTTGTTTTATTCCATCAAATGTAGCATATATTACAGGTATTACAATCATTGTAAGAAAGGTAGCAGCTAAAATCCCGCCAATTACCGTTATAGCTAGGGGAGAAAACCTCTCTGCTCCTAGAGCTAATTGTAGTGCCAGAGGCAGCATACCTGCTACATCGGAAAGAGCAGTCATCATAATAGGTCTAAATCTAGCCTTCACAGCTGCAATTAATGCCTCTCTATTCCATTTGATATTAAAAACCTTCCACTAAGTACTAGTAATATGAGTATGGTAATATAAGTTTTCCCTTTATTATTTATTGCTAGCTTTAAAAGCTTTACATATCCATTTAAAAGGCTGTTCATCATTCTATTAAAGGGTTTACTAAATATCTCTATAACTTTTTCAGTCTTTGTAAGTTTAAACTTATTAAGCAATACTGTAAATAAAGGTATTATCACTAAGGCTATTACTATGGAAGATGAAATTGCAAATATAAGGGTTAGTGATAGGGGTCTAAACATTGCTCCAACAAATCCCTTTATGAATAAAAGAGGTACTAACACAACTAGTGTCGTTAAGGCTCCCGATATACTGGGAACTGCAATTTCTCTAGTTCCATCTATGGCTGCTGATACAATATCTTTATTGAGATCATTGTAATGGGTCATTATATTTTCAACTACTATAACAGACGCATCTACTACAAAACCTATACTGAGTATTAAAGCTGAAAGAGTAACTAAGTCCATCTTCATTCCAAAAAGCTTCATTAATCCCAGGGTCGTTAAAAATACCAGAGGCATAGAAATTGATACAACTAGAGATTGATTGACTGCAGAAATAAAAAGCATAATAATTAGTATGGTAAGTAATATTGATATAAGCACACTGGAGGTCATATTATTAACCATCTGAAGTGTAAATACAGAATCATCCTGGGCTATATCAAATTCTATTAATTGTTTTATAGAATCCATAGGTATGGCAAGTGTATTATTCTCCTCATTAATTACAAACTCAGCCTGTACACTTGACCCCAATACAATATTATTTGTATCCTCTAACTCTAAATCCGCTATTTCCACCTCTCCGATCCTCGTTTTTGGATTCATACTTGGCATTATTTTAGAAACTCTAGATCTAACTTTTTGTTGAGTCCCTGAGATTGTAAGTAATACTGATGTTTCTTTATTTATTTTTTTTAAGTCGGATTCAGATACCTTTACCTTGACTAGAAGGTTAGAGACATCATCTATTATTGTAAGGGGTTTTCCAACCATAGCTAACTCATGGACACTATAATTTAACGTCCTAACTACTCCATTTATGGGAGATCTTATTAAGGTATCTTCTAGACTTATAATCAGTTCATCCTTTGTTGCATACAGCTCTTTAATCTGTGCCTCTGCCATATCCTTCTCATGTTTTATTTTGTCATAAACAGACTTTGCGATGGCACCTTCATCACGCAGTATTTTATATTTTTCTTCCTCCCCTGATAGATATTCAAGGTTAATCTTTGTCTTTTCTATTTTAGTTTCAATTGTTTTAAGCTTAGCCCGTATATTGCTATCATCCAACCTAGCTAGTATTTCTCCTTTTTTTACATAGTCTCCCTCTGCAATATTAAGCTCTACTATTTCTGCAGGGATCTTAGGAGATACTAATACTGTCTCTTTAGATTGAATTGTACCTATATAACTTATTTTTTCAACTAAGTTCTCCTTTGTTACCTTTACTATTTCAGTGGGTATTCCTAAATTTTTTTGTGGTTTTTCATCATTTACCGGTGTGATTTCATTAGACTGAACAGGAATATTTTTATAACCTATAATCCCTATTATCAATATTAGTAATATAAATAGTATTTTTGTCTTAGTTATGCTTTTTTTCATATTAGCAGCCCTCTTTCTTTCAAGCTTATTTAAGCCAGCTCTTTATTATCCTTTGATTTACTATAAAAAATTGCATCTGCCGGACATTTCTCCTGGCAGTTAAAACATTGATGACATAGTGTGCTATGAATCTTAGCTTTTTTCTTTTCATAAGATATACTTACTGCACCAGCTGGACACGCACTTTCACATAATCTGCATCCAATACAATTATCTACTTTTACTTTCTCTGTCCATCTAGAAAATCTTCCAGGTAAACTTTGTAATATTCCAAAGGGACAAAGATATTTATGCCACACTTCCGACTTATAACGTAGTGTAAATAGGACTGATAAAGCTAGAAAATATAATAAGAAGGGCATTTGTATTCCCTTTCTTTTACTGATGATAACTATCGGTATCAAAAGTAATAAAAAGATATAAGCCCATTTTTGTGTTTGTAGTATTTTGGGAATCTTTTTAGTTTGAATACCTAATTTTTTTGCTAACCATTCAGTTGGTATCATTAATGTATTCATGGGACATATCCACCCGCAAAATATCCTTCCCAACATTAGTGCAGCAATCATGCTTACAGCGAAAATAATCATCCATCCATTTATCATCTTATTTGCTATCAACCACATAAAGGTAAGTAAAAATACAATTTGAACTATATATCTTGATTTTTTAATCATTTACTTTCTCCCTCTCATTTAATCTCAAACTTACTTATAGTAACAATTTTAAAATTAATTTTGTATTACTCTAGGGATTTTGAGGTTTCCTTCTGAGCGATTTTGAAGTATTTGTTGCTATCTCTATCTTAATTTATATAAAGCAACAAATCTTCATATGAGCCAGAAGGATTCTCAAAATCCTAATAAATTAAACATTTAACCTTGTTACCTATAACTTTTTTGGTTAAATATGTCTAGTATTTCATCTATATTTGCACCATGTTTTTTAGCAGCTTCTTCCAGCGTATCAAGTTGAGATGTAGGACACAGTAAAAATCCCATCTTATTTTCTTCAAGAATTCGTACACTTTTTTTGTTAATCTTCAATGCTTCACATACTAAAGTATCTCTAGTTATTTTCATCTCTCTCCTGCCCCCTCTATAGAGAATTTAAATTTTTCCTTTAATATTATCTTGTTTACCATTATAATTTCTATAAGGGAAGAGTTCGGTAACATATGTTACGTTTCTTAAAAAAGGAGGAATTTTTTTGAAACTAAAAACCTACATACCCTTATTAAGGGATTTAAGTCTTTTTAAAAACTTTAGTGAAGATGATTTTTTTAATTTATTCAATGAAGACAATTATTCAATTGTGAGCTATGGAACTTTGATATAATCCTTGCTGGAAACGTTTTAATTCAAAATATAGATGAAAATGGTAATATTCTATCCGTAACATCCTTTGGAATAGGAGAGAGTTTAGGAGGAAATCTCATTCTATCGGACAACAATACTTATCCTATGAGTGTTATTTCTAAAAACTATACGACTCTATTAAAGCTGAAACAAGATTTAGTTTTAGATCTCTGTCAGAAGGATAAAAATTTTTTAATTGAATTTATAAAGTCTATATCTAATAGATCTTTTATACTGGGAAATAAACTTAAAACCATAACTATGAAAACCATAAGACAACAAATAATCGACTATCTCACTTACCAGTATCACAAACAGAACAGTCTTAGGATTATATTAAACATGTCTAAAAAAGAATGGTCAGAAAAGCTTGGAGTCCATAGACCTTCCCTTTCTCGGGAACTTTCCAAGATGAAAAGGGAAGGTTTAATAGATTATGACAGAAATTCAGTTACTATTAAAGATGTAAATTTAATTAATAAGCAGATATAATATCTGACAAATAGGTGACGGGTTACAGGTAACAGGAAAGACTCTAAAGAATGAATTTCATATGTTACCAACTACGAACTACTAACTACGAACTAACAAAGTATCGAAGACACCTTTGTTCTAATAATAGCAGCCTATAAGAATCCGCCTCGGAGTCCAATACAGGACTGTTTTTTCATAATTAAAACATTAACCTGAAAAACAGCTCTTCAAAGTCGCTTCAGAGGAAACATTGAAGGATATTTAAAGCTATACTGTTAGAATAACTAGCACAAGAGGTTAACTTAG
>JACCKY010000033.1 GCA_014236755.1 Candidatus Petromonas tenebris
TGAAGAGGATTATTGAAGGATATCTATAAGGAAGTAGTGAGGCAAGTTACTTTAATTTTAAAGTCGGAACCATATATAGTCCTTAAGATTAATATATCACTATTTCCAGTAATTTTCTAATTTTTTTATACATTCTTTCACCAGTAATATTTTGGAAACAATATCTTGTAGCAAAAAAGTTGACAGGTAACAGGTCACAGAAAAGACCCTAAAGAATGAGTTTCATATGCTACCAACTACGAACTAACAAAGGCGTCGTTAGACGCTTTTGTTCTACACCAAAAAGCCAATTGGTTTGCTGCCCTCATGCCTGAATTTAATGCACCTTGTTGCCAGGCATGAGTTGGAGAAGTATGTTCTCCAGCAAAAAACACTCTATTATTGTACTCAGGCAATATCATTACATAGGAAAAGAGCCGTTTTTGTTCCGGCATAAAATAACAGAAGGCTCCCCTGAAGTTTTTCTGAGTATTCCAATGAACTGTTTTGTGGGATTTTGCAATTGTATTAAGATATCCTTTAGGTAGACCATGGACTGCTTCAACTTGTCTTTTCATTTCTTCAAAACGCCTTTGGGGTGGCAGATTTCCTAAACGTATGGAGTCTTGACTAAAATTATAGGAGGCTAAAAGCACACCAGGATCATTAGGGGAACAGTCAGAACGTAAGTCCCAGCTATTTATTGGTGATTCGCTAAAACCCCTTTTGTATCTATCACTATGCTTAATATTGCATTTTCCGTGGTCAGAAGGGTACCATATGCTGGATATGGAAAGATCGGTGTAAGAACCTCCCCCCACAATTCTTTCATTGGGACCTCCCTCCTCCCAGAAGCGTTTACTGCATAGGAAAAGGGTTTTCTGTGAAGTAGCGTAATTTACTTCCCTTATAGCCTGCATTTTTCTAGGACTAAATAGGGGATCTAGAGTTACATTGCGAAGGGTTGAATAGGGTATGGCACATACAATGTAGTCGAAGGATTCATATAAGGGCTCATCTAAATATTTATTTTCATATTTCAGAATCACCTTATCTTTATCATTGTCTTGATGGATACCTGTTACTATAGTACCACCTTTCCATGTAACTCTACCTAAAGAATCTATAGGGATAGAGCCATACTCTTTAGGCGTTTCGGACATTAAAGAACTATAAAATGCATATGGCAATTTTGCAAGGCCACCTACAATTTCATATAGGAATGAAAAGTCAACCGGGTAGTCTTCCTGTAGTATTTCGTAGTAGCTATTATAGTAAAAGGCTCCAGATAATGGAGACAGGCTAGCTATGAGATTGATTGCACCTTGACTTAGTCCCATTGTCTCCATTACTTTACGAATACTTAAACCAGTCCAATATAGAAGTTGGGGATGATAAAAGGGTTTAGTCTGAAGTATTTCCTTTCTTACGGCCGGGTGCATCATAGATATAGGTGTGCCCAATCCGTAGCTTAAAAGCTCTGTCCAAGGAGTGTTTCTTTCCCAGGGTCTTAAATTGAATTGAGGATAGATTTTTTCCATTACATTCTTTCCTTCAGGATCGTTTCGAACTCTTATATCTCTTACATAGATGAATGCATTTTCATTGGACTGAATAAATGGACGTGTATCGAGACCAAAAAGATTGATATAGTGCCAGATGGTTTCATGGGCTACTGGAATGCGCATTGGCCCCAGTTCGCCATATAGAGTTTTTTCTTTGTTAAAGTAATATGTATAAACCCTTCCTCCGATTCTATCCTCCAGTGCATCGAATACAGTGATATCGAATCCCAGCTTTCTAAGTTCAAAGGCCGACGATAGTCCGGCAAGACCTCCGCCGATTATTCCCACCTTTACACCTTTAAACTGTCCGGGAGGTGCTATATCAGTAATATTTGGTGGAGGACTCAATGTTTTAACAATATTACAGAAATCTTCTAATCTGTTAGCCTCTCGTAAAGCATATTTTAATAAGGCGTGTCTTTCCTGGGTTGTGGGATTACAAGGCTGTGGCAGTGTAGGTCCAGGTTCAGCTGGAAGTAAAGAAGTTTGGTCACTATTTCTTTTCAAAGACATTCAACTCCCATATAAATATTTTGAGTTAATAAAAATATATTGCTTAATGAAATATTTATTCACTAGAACCAGCTTTTTAGAAAATATCTATAAATAATTTCTGTTGACCAAAATAAAAATGTTTATTTTGTAAATACTAAAAATCGTAAAACCATAGCATACTATTGTTCCAAACATATTAAATTGGGAATAGTATAACAAAAGTTGTTTTTAGAATATTCATAAAAAAAGGATGGTGAGTTTTTTGACAAAGCCAGGAACTATAAGCGTAACAAAACCAGTATCAGAGGAGTTGCCTAGAGAGAAATTTGACGAGTTGGAAAAATTTATTGATAGTATGGAAACCACAAAGGGAGTTTTGATTGAGATATTGCATAAGGCTCAAGATATATTTGGCTATCTTCCAAGGGATGTACAGCTTTACATAGCAAGAAAACTAGGGATTCCTGGTGCTGAAGTTTTTGGAGTAGTGAGTTTTTACTCCTACTTTACTACAAAGCCTAGAGGGAAACATACCATAAGCGTTTGTATGGGAACAGCATGCTTTGTAAGAGGTGCAGATAAGATTATTGAAAAACTTAAAGAAAAGCTTGGAATCGAATCTAACGAAATCACCGAAGATGGCCTTTTTACCTTAAAGGATGTTCGATGCATAGGAGCCTGCGGTCTTGCACCGGTGGTTATGGTAGGTGATAAAGTGTATGGGCGTGTTAAAGAAGAAGAGTTAGATGAAATAATAAATACCTACAAAAATCAGGAGGTGACACTATGAAAATCAAGTCATTGGAAGAACTTAGGAAAATCAGAGAAGAGTCTCTTGACAAAGTAAATCTAAGAGAACATGGGGAGACTGCTGGTAAAGAGATAGAAATTTTAGTAGGTATGGCCACCTGTGGAATATCTTCAGGAGCCAGAGAGACATTAAACGAATTTGTAGATGAAATAGCAAAGGAAAAGATAGATAACGTAAAGGTGATTCCGGTGGGATGTATCGGATACTGTCATTCTGAGCCTACAGTACAGATTAATGTGCCAGGTAAAAAACCTGTTTTTTACGGAAATGTAAAGAAAAATCGAGTTCGTGAAATCGTAGAAAAGCATATAAAGGGCGGAAAAATAGTAGAAAGCCTAGTCCTGCATGTTGACTTTGAAAGAGTATAGAAAAGGAGGGGAACTATGACTAGGAAACGTACAAATATTATGGTTTGCGGTGGTACTGCTTGTCTTGCAAGTGATAGTGAGAAGGTAGTGCGAAACCTTAATCTTATTTTAAAGGCCCGTGGTTACGATAAAGAAGTAGAAGTTATAAAAACTGGATGTTTTGGGTTTTGTGAACAAGGTCCGATTGTAAAAATCGAACCGGATAATGTATTTTATGTTAGAGTAGCACCCAAAGATGCTAAAGAAATAGTAGATGAACATATCGTAAAGGGTAGAAAGGTTGAAAGACTTCTATACGAAGAACCTGAGAAAAAAGAAAAGATAGATAAACATGAAAATATACCCTTTTACAAAAAACAGCTTCGTATTGCTTTAAGAAACTGCGGTCTCATAAATCCGGAGGATATCTATGAATATATAGCCCTTGGAGGTTATGAGGCCCTAGGTAAGGTACTTACTTCAATGACTCCTAGTGAAGTGATAGATACTGTAAAAAGATCAGGGCTTCGCGGTCGTGGGGGTGGAGGATTTCCTACGGGATTAAAGTGGGAAATTACCAGTAAACAGGAAAGTGATGTCAAGTTTATTATTTGTAATGCTGATGAAGGAGACCCAGGGGCATTTATGGACAGAAGTATATTAGAAGGAGATCCCCATAGTGTTTTAGAGGCTATGGCAATAGGTGGATATGCCATTGGAGCCGATAAGGGGATAATATATATCCGTGCAGAATATCCCCTTGCAATAAAAAGACTTAACGTGGCATTACAGCAAGCCCGTGATATGGGGCTTCTTGGAAAAAATATATTCGATACGGATTTCAGCTTTGATATTGATATAAAATATGGAGCAGGAGCCTTCGTGTGCGGGGAAGAAACTGCTCTTATCAATTCCTGTGAAGGAAAAAGAGGAGAGCCCAATTATAAGCCTCCATATCCAGCCCAAGAAGGATATTGGGGACATCCTACATGTGTAAACAATGTTGAAACCTTTGCTAATATTCCTCCAATTATTAAGAGGGGAGCAGATTGGTTTGCTTCAATTGGAACTGAAAAAAGCAAAGGAACAAAGGTTTTTGCCCTTGCGGGTAAGGTCAACAACGTAGGACTAGTAGAGGTGCCGATGGGTACAACTTTACGGGAGATTATATATGATGTGGGGGGTGGAATACAGGGAGGCCGTAAGTTTAAGGCGGTACAGACAGGTGGTCCTTCTGGCGGCGTTATTACAGAACAGCATCTTGACACACCTATAGATTATGACAGTCTTACTTCAATTGGTTCCATGATGGGGTCTGGTGGGATGATTGTTATGGATGAGACTGATAATATGGTTGATATTGCGAAGTTTTATCTAGAATTTACTCAGGATGAATCCTGTGGAAGATGTACACCATGTAGAATAGGAACTAGGAGAATGTATGAAATACTGAATAAAATAACTAGCGGCAAAGGTACAATGGCAGATATTGATGCATTAAAACAGCTGGCATATATGATAAAAGATAGTTCACTATGTGGACTGGGACAAACGGCTCCGAATCCGGTTATCAGTACGATGAAATATTTTTGGGACGAATATATGGACTACATAAAGGATGTAGACCATCCAGCGGGTAAAGGGAAATACACTGCAAAGAATAAAGATGACGCATTTCTAAAATCTTAAAAGAGTGAGGTGAAAATATGTCAGAAAATAAAGAAATGGTAAAAATAAAGATTAATGATCAGGAATTGACTGTACCAGAGAGCATAACAATTCTAGAGGCGGCTCAAGAGGCAGGAGTTAGAATTCCAACTTTATGTCATCTTGATCTTCATGATCTTAAAATGGTAAATCAAACTGCTTCATGCAGGGTATGTATGGTAGAGACACTGGGAAGAAATACTTTAGTACCTGCCTGTGTAACAAAGGTAACCGAAGGGATGGAGATTCGTACAGATTCGGTACGTGCAATCAAAGCCAGGAGAATGGCAGTAGAGCTTTTACTATCAAATCATCCAAATGAATGTTTTACCTGTCCCAAAAATTTAGAGTGTGAACTTCAATCTTTAGCAGCTGAACTTGGGGTAAGGGAAATTAAATGGGAAGGCGAGAGGATGAATTATCCCAAGGATTTATCCAGCAATGCAATAGTAAAGGATGCTAACAAGTGTATCTACTGCAGACGATGTGAAACTATGTGTAATGAAGTGCAGACCTGTGGCATATTGTCGGGAATTGGGCGAGGCTTTGAAGCATTTGTAGGACCAGCCTTTAATATACCTATGGTGGAGTCTTCTTGTACATATTGTGGACAATGCGTCGCTGTATGTCCTACTGCAGCCCTTACAGAGGTTAATCATACAGCTAAGGTTTGGGAGGCCATCCATGACCCAGATAAGCACGTGGTGGTACAAACGGCTCCGGCTATTCGTGTTGCTATAGGAGAAATTTTTGGAATGGAGCCGGGAACCATAGTAACAGGTAAACTTGTAACGGCATTAAAACGTATGGGATTTGATGGAGTATTTGATACGGATTTTGGTGCTGACCTTACAATAATGGAAGAGGCAAAAGAGCTGATATATCGTATGGAAAATGGTAAAACCCTTCCTATGCTTACAAGTTGTTGTCCCGCGTGGGTTAAATTTATAGAGCATCAATTTCCAGAGCTTTTAGAGGTGCCATCTACCTGTAAGTCACCTCATATAATGTTTGGAACCATAGCTAAGACCTATTATGCCGAAAAAAACGGTATTGATCCTAACAATGTTGTTGTAGTTTCAGTAATGCCCTGTATAGCTAAAAAAGCGGAGGCTAAACGTCCGGAGTTGACTAAAGATGAACATAATAATGTCGATATAGTTGTAACAACCCGTGAACTTGGAGATATGATTAAGGAAGCCGGAATAGAGTTTGAAAACCTTCCCGATAGTGAATACGATAGGCCCCTAGGAGAAACTACTGGTGCTTCCGTTATATTTGGTACTACCGGTGGAGTAATTGAAGCAGCAGTTCGTACGGTCTATGAATGGATAACGGGAGAGGAGCTTAAGGAGGTTGAGTTTTCAGAGCTTAGAGGAATAGATGGCCTCCGTGAAGCAACTGTAGACATAGGAGATAGAAAGCTAAGAATAGGTATCGCCAACGGCCTTGGAAATGCACGGATATTGCTTGAGCAAATTAGAGAAAATAAATCGAGATATGATGCCATTGAGATTATGGCCTGTCCCGGCGGCTGTATCGGAGGTGGAGGACAGCCTTACCATCATGGAAATGATGAAATTGTTAAGAAGAGACAAGAAGCCATATATAGGGAGGACAGAAGAAAGAAAATAAGAAAGTCCCATGAAAATCCAGAGATATTAAAGCTTTACGAAGAATACCTTGGTGAACCCTTCGGAGAAAAGGCTCACGAATTACTTCATACTCATTATGAAGAACGTGAGAGAATATAAGAAATAAAAAATATAGTCCATACGACTCAGTCGCATGGACTATATTTTTTATTTAAAACGCAGGTACGATAGCACCTTTGTATTTTTCTTCTATGAACTTTTTAACATCTTCTGATTGCAGAGCTTCAACCAGCTTTTTAATGTTTTTATTATCTTTATCTTCAGGTCTAACAGTAACTACATTTGCATAAGGAGATTCAGAGCCCTCTACGATAAGAGCATCCTTTGTGGGGTTCAGTTTTGCTTCAAGGGCATAATTGGTATTGATTATTGAAGCATCTACATCTTCTAAAGTTCTTGGAAGCTGAGCAGCATCAATAGGTTTGAATACAATGTTTTTAGGATTTTCTACTATATCTTTTTCGGTAGCTTCAAGACCAGCTTCTTCACTGAGCTTAATTATTCCATTAGCTTCAAGAAGGATTAAAGCTCTACCCTCGTTAGTTGGGTCATTTGGAATAGCGATTACAGCACCATCGCCAAGATCATCAATAGATTCTAACTTTTTAGAATATAGCCCGAGGGGTTCAACATGAACTTTTCCTACACTGATCATATCAATACCACGTTCTCTAGCGAATGACTCCATATAAGGAACGTGCTGAAAGAAATTTGCGTCTATTTCCTTTTCATTTAAAGCAAGATTAGGTTTTACATAATCAGTAAACTCAATTACTTCCAGTTTAATTCCTTCTTTTTCAAGCTTAGGCTTAATAAAGTTTAATATTTCAGCATGAGGTACGGGAGTAGCTCCTACCTTTAAAACAGTTTCTCTATCTGAAGTCTTATCTGGAGCAGATTTTGAAGTACAACCTCCTAGTGCTAAAGATAATACCAGTAAACCTACAATAACAAATATAACATTTCTTTTCATTATCTTAACCTCCTATTTTTTACTAAGTATTTTTGAAAGTTTGTTTCCAATAGATTGAGTGATTTGAACTATGATTATAAGGACAACTACTGTTGCAACCATTACATCAGTTTGAAAACGGTGATATCCGTATCTAACTGCCAAATCTCCAAGACCACCTCCTCCCACAACTCCTGCCATTGCAGAATATCCTAAAATACTGATTAAAGTTATTGTGATTCCGAGGACTAGTGATGGCATTGCCTCGGGCAACAATACTTTGGCTATGATTTGAAATGGAGAGGCCCCCATAGCTATGGAAGCTTCTATTACTCCGTAGTCTACTTCCTTTAACGAAGTCTCAACTATTCTTGCGAAAAAAGGTGTTGCAGCTACAACTAGGGGAACTATAGCAGCTGTAGTCCCTATGGTTGTGCCGACAACCAACCTGGTAAAGGGAATTATTGCAAGCATAAGTATTATAAAGGGCAGAGACCTCGTTATGTTGATAATGTAGGAAAGTACTATGTTAAGCACAGAATTAGGAAGTATATGATTTTTATCAGTCACTACTAAAGTTATTCCTAAAGGAAGTCCAAGAAGTATGGTAAATATCATAGATACTAGTACCATATAAAGAGTTTCAAATAAAGATGGCATAAGTAAACTTATTAATTCACTCATTTTATCACCTCAACCTTTACATTATTATTTTCTAGATATGAAATAACCTCAGGTATTTTAGAACAGTCTGTATCTACTTCCACAGTCAACTTACCAATAGGCTTTCCTCCTATATACTCTATATTTCCTGATAAAATATTTACTTCTATATCAAATTCCTTTATAAGCTTTGAAATGATAGGTTTTCCTGCACTGTCACCGATAAAGGAGAGATATAATACTTTTCCTTTTTTAAATTCTTTGGGGAGCTCATGATTACTACCTACAAAGTGCATTGTAGTTTCATTTCTAGGGTCTGAAAAAATACGGGTGGTACTCCCTTCTTCGATAATTTCACCATCTTCAAGTATTGTTACATAATCACAAATTTCTTTTATAACCTCCATTTCATGAGTTACAACAACTATTGTTATTCCTAGAGAATTATTGATGTCCTTTAGTAAGTGTAGAATTTGTTTAGTAGTTTTAGGATCAAGAGCTGAGGTAGCTTCATCACAGAGGAGTACATCAGGATCATTTGCTAGGGCACGTGCTATACCTACCCTTTGTTTTTGTCCTCCACTTAACATAGATGGATAGGCTTTTTCCTTATCTTTTAAGCCTACAAGTTCTAATAAAGAATGAACTTTTTCTTTTACAGTAGATTCAGGTACTTTCGATAGCCTTAGTGGAAAAGCGATGTTGTCAAATACTGTTTTACTGCTTAAAAGATTAAAGCTTTGAAATATCATACCTATACGTTTTCGCATCTTTCTAAGCTGATCCCTATTAAGCTCCATTAGATTTATTCCATCGATCCATATTTCCCCATTTGTAGGTTCTTCCAGTCTATTTATGCAGCGTATAAGGGAAGATTTACCTGCACCGCTGAAACCGATTATCCCATGTATACTTCCTTTGTTTATTTTCATATTTATATTTTTTAAAGCTTCAACGGTATTATTTTCTTTTTGATAAGTTTTTGATAGATTTATAATATTTATCATGACTTCACTCCTTTAATGATTCATAGTAATAAAGTTACGAATAAAATAAAAAACCTCTTTCGACAGCGAAAGAGGATTGGATCCACCAGTCTCTCATCTGTCGATACACTTGTATCGCTGGAATTAGCACCGATGCACATAATGTGCCGGTTGCCGGGCTTCACAGGGCCAGTCCCTCCGCCACTCTTGATAAGAGTATTATTAAATTTTATATGCATAACACATAATAATTATTATAATGCATAATTACACCTTGTCAAGTAAAAAAATAAAATTTTATGTAATAATGATTTTTAGAGGAAGTTTATTACAAGCAGTGAGTGGGTATAAAAGTGAACGGAGCCTGAAGAGGATTATTGAAGGATATCTATAAGGAACTAGCTGGGTAAGTTAATTTTAAGAATATCTATAAATAACAAAGTTCAAGGTTAAATTTATTAGGATTTTGAGAATCCTTCTGGTTCATGTGAAGATTTGTTGCTCTATTTAAACTTAAGATAGAAGTAGCAACAAATACTTCAAAATCACTCAGAAGGAAACCTCAAAATCCATTGAATCTTAAAGTTGTATATCTATTTCAAAAAATATATAATGATAATATATATGAAGAATTAAAAAATATGGAGTTGAGAACATGTTAACTACAGAACAAAAACTCTTAGCAGTAGCTTCCCATCTAGGATGGCTTATAGGGTTTCCGGTACTCATTCCAATAGTTATTATGCTACTATCCAAGGATGCCTTTGTAAAGGAGCAGTCTAAGGAAGCACTTTCCTTCCAATTGGGAGTAATAGTTGCAGGAATGATCTTCGGAGCGTTATCATTTATTCTAATAGGCATTCCTTTTTTGATAATTACTGCATTATCTGGAATAATATTCCCATTTGTAGCTACTATAAAAGTCTTAAACGGCAGTGAGTATTCATACCCTATAACTGGAAAGTATATAGCAGATAAACTATAATTAAATTATAAAGGCAGGCACAGTTCAATAGGAACTATGCCTTTTTTGTTTCTCATTTTCATTTTGTTTTATATTGGAAAGTATATTGAGGGTAAAATATTCATAAAGAAAATCAGTGAATTAGGAGAGATATTATGGAAAATGTAAAAGAGTTAATAAGAGAAATAGTAGAAGAAAAAAAGCTTATATATGGAGTATTAAGTAAAGTTGGTAAGAAGAGCGAAAAGACCTTTAGTAAGCTCTCTATAAAGCCGGTTCGGATAAAAGGTGAGAGACTGGTACAGTTTACATATCATTATGAAAAGAAGGTTATACATAACAATTTAAACTCTGTAGATACCATAAAAGAACTTATCAAACTTATCCACAACTATTTTAGGCAGGCAGTCTTATATACAACGGAAGCAGATTATCAAATACTAGTCAGTAAAAAAGGAAAAGTAAAAATAATCCAAAAATCTCCCACAAGAAAAGTAGCAGATTTAAGTCATAATAGAAAGAAGAATTATATTCTTAAAGAGGACAAGCCAAATCCTTTTTTGATTAAACTGGGAGTGATGAATAAAGAGGGAAAAGTTTTAGCTAAGAAATATGATAAGTTTAAACAGCTTAATAGATTTTTGGAAATGGTTTCGGACTGTATTCCCTATTTAAACAAAGAAAGAATCCTAAATATAATAGATTTTGGCTGTGGAAAATCCTATCTTACCTTTGCCCTTTATTATTATCTTGTGGAAAAACTAAAATTAGATGTTAATATTGTTGGACTCGATTTAAAACAGGATGTAATAAAGTTTTGCAATGATATTGCTGAAAGTCTAGGATATGACAGATTAAAATTTATTCATGGAGATATTAAGGGCTTTAAAGACCTTGAAAGAGTAGACATGGTTGTAACCCTCCATGCTTGTGATACTGCAACTGACGATGCTCTAGTCAAAGCTGTAAATTGGGGAGCTGATGTTATACTATCGGTACCCTGCTGTCAACATGAGCTTCTGGAGAAAATAGAAAATCCAGTCATGGAGCCTATGACAAAGCACGGTATAGTAAAGGAAAAGCTTTCTAGCCTTGTAACTGATAGTATTAGGGCAAATATTC
Source organism: Candidatus Petromonas tenebris (assembly GCA_014236755.1). GTDB lineage: Bacteria > Bacillota > Clostridia > Peptostreptococcales > Caminicellaceae > Petromonas > Petromonas tenebris. Next base: position 11,247 of record JACCKY010000033.1, read on the forward strand.
TTGAAATAATGGGTTATTCTGTTCAGATGCTGGAATTTATAGATATGGAGCATACTCCTAAAAACATATTGATTAGGGCATTTAAAAAAGATAATGTAAGCAAAGATATAGTTAAACAGTATATAAAGTTTAAAGAATTCTGGAACGTTCAGCCCTATATAGAAGAAGCCATGGGAGAAAAATTACAAGAAAAAATTACAATAATTTAATTGTGAAAAAATTTACAGTAAATATGTACATTGACTATATGTATATTGTATACTATACTTAAGATGTATATTTAATATTTTGTTTATCTTAAACAATAAAATTTTTACATAACGAGGAGGTAAGATAATGTCTAATAAGATTATGAAAACCATGGATGGAAATACTGCTGCTGCATATGTAGCGTATGCATTTACTGATGTTGCAGCTATCTATCCAATAACGCCCTCATCACCAATGGCAGAGTATGTTGATGAATGGGCGGCGCATGGCAAGAAAAACATTTTTGGACAACCTGTTCATGTAACAGAGTTACAATCAGAAGCTGGAGCAGCTGGTGCTGTTCACGGTTCACTTCAAGGTGGAGCATTAACTACTACTTTTACTGCTTCACAGGGATTACTTTTAATGATACCAAATATGTACAAAATAGCAGGTGAATTATTACCTGGAGTATTCCATGTAAGTGCTCGTGCAGTTGCAAGTCATGCATTATCAATTTTTGGAGACCATTCAGACGTAATGGCTACAAGACAGACTGGATTTGCAATGCTTGCATCTGGTAGTGTACAGGAAGTTATCGATTTAGGTGGTATAGCACACTTAAGCTCTATCAAGACAAGAGTTCCATTCTTGCATTTCTTTGACGGATTTAGAACATCCCATGAAATTCAAAAAGTTGAATTGATAGACTATGAAGATTTTGCAAAGCTTGTTGATTTTGAAGCAGTTAGTGCATTTAGAAAGAACTCACTTAACCCAGAGCACCCTGTAACTAGAGGTACTGCTCAGAATCCTGACATATTCTTCCAAGCAAGAGAATCTTCAAATAAATTTTATCAAGCAATACCGGATGTAGTAGCTGATTACATGGCTGAAATAAGTAAGATTACAGGTAGAGACTATAAACCATTTAACTATTACGGTGCAGAGGATGCTGAATATGTAATCGTTGCGATGGGTTCAGTTATAGAAACTGCTGAAGAAACAGTGGAATATCTGTTATCTAAGGGAGAAAAGGTTGGTTTAATTAAGGTTCGTCTATATAGACCATTCTCTGAAAAATATTTCTTTGATGTGCTTCCAGAAACTGTTAAGAAAATCGCAGTACTTGATAGAACTAAAGAACCTGGTTCATTAGGAGAGCCTTTATATCAAGACGTACGTACATTGTTCTATGGTAAGGAAAACGCTCCTTTAGTAGTAGGCGGACGTTACGGATTAGGTTCAAAAGATACAACTCCTTCACAAATTAAAGCTGTATTTGATAACTTAAAGTCAGATAATCCTAAGAATGGATTTACTATAGGTATAGTAGATGATGTAACTAATACTTCACTTGAAATTAAAGACCATATCATAACTGAGAGCGAAGGAACTGTAAGATGTAAGTTCTGGGGACTTGGTTCAGACGGAACTGTTGGTGCTAACAAAAATGCTATCAAGATAATCGGTGACAACACGGATCTTTACGCTCAGGGATACTTCTCCTATGACTCTAAGAAATCTGGTGGAGTTACAGTTTCTCACTTAAGATTTGGTAAAAAGCCTATTAGATCTACTTACTTGATTGATGAGGCTGACTACGTTGCATGTCATAATCAATCATACGTAAATCAATATGATCTGCTTAAGGGACTGAAGCCAGGAGGTACATTTGTACTTAACTGTCAATGGTCACCTGAAGAATTAGATGAAAAGCTTCCAGGAACAATGAAAAAGTACCTAGCAGACAATAATATTGATTTCTATATTATAAACGCTACTGACATAGCTGCTGAAATCGGTCTTGGCAACAGAATCAACATGATAATGCAGGCTGCATTCTTTAAGCTTGCAAAGGTTATTCCTGTTAATGATGCTATTCAGTACCTGAAGGAAGCCATTGTTAAAACTTATGGTAAGAAAGGTGAAAAGATAGTTAAGATGAATCACGAAGCCGTTGATAAAGGCGTAAATAGCTTAGTTAAAGTTGACATACCTGAAAGCTGGAAGTCAGCTACTGCTCAGGAAGAAGCTGCAGCAGCTAAAGAAGTACCAGAATTTATTGAAAAGGTATTAATACCAATGAACAAGCAAGAGGGAGATTCACTTCCAGTAAGTACGTTTGTAGGAAGAGAAGATGGGACATTCCCACAGGGAACTGCAGCATATGAGAAGCGCGGTATAGCTGTAAACGTTCCAGAGTGGATTAAAGACAATTGTATCCAGTGTAATCAATGTGCTTTTGTATGTCCACATGCAGCAATTAGACCTTTCCTTTTAAATGAAGAAGAGAAGGCTAATGCTCCTGAAACATTCGAAACTAAGAAGGCCATTGGTAAAGGATTAGAAGGTTTTGAGTATCGTATCCAAGTAAGTACCCTTGACTGTACAGGATGTGGAAACTGTGCTGACATTTGTCCAGCTAAAAACAAAGCATTAGAAATGAAGCCTCTTGAATCTCAAGTTGATAGAGAAGTTCCAAATTGGGATTATGCAGCAAACAATGTATCTTATAAAGATGACTTAATGCCACTTACAACTGTTAAGGGAAGTCAGTTTGCTCAACCTCTAATTGAGTTCTCAGGTGCTTGTGCAGGATGTGGAGAAACTCCATACATGAAAGCAGTAACACAGCTTTTTGGAGATAGAATGGTTATAGCTAATGCAACAGGTTGTTCTTCAATCTGGGGCGGAAGTGCTCCTTCAACTCCTTACTGTGTGAACAAGGAAGGTAAAGGACCTGCTTGGGCTAACTCATTATTCGAAGATAATGCCGAATACGGATATGGTATGGCATTAGCAATTAAGCATATAAGAAACAGATTAGAAGACTTAATGAAAGAATTAGTAGAGCTTAACATAGATGAAGAAGTTAAGGCTCCTTTCCAAGCATGGATTGAAAACAAGGAAGATGCTAAAGGTTCTAAGTCTGCTACATTAGAGATACTTAGAGTATTAAATAACAATAATGTAGAAGACGAAAGAGCTAAGACTATCCTTAAAGAAATCGAAGATAAGAAAGATTATCTGATCAAGAAGTCAGTATGGATCGTAGGTGGAGACGGATGGGCTTACGATATCGGTTATGGTGGACTTGACCACGTACTTGCATCTGGCGAAAACGTAAATGTATTGGTGTTTGATACTGAGGTTTACTCAAATACTGGTGGACAGTCATCTAAGGCTACTCCAACATCAGCTGTTGCTAAGTTTGCAGCTTCCGGTAAGAAGGTTAAAAAGAAAGACCTTGGTATGATAGCTACTACTTATGGTTACGTATATGTAGCTCAAGTAGGTATGGGTGCTAACAAGAATCAATTCATGAAGGCACTTCAGGAAGCCGAAGCTTATGATGGACCTTCTATAATCATAGCTTACGCTCCATGTATCAACCATGGTATTAAGCAAGGTATGGGTAAAACTCAAGAACAGACTAAGAGAGCTGTTGAAGCTGGATACTGGCATCTGTGGAGATATAACCCAACACTTAAAGAAGAAGGTAAGAATCCATTTATATTAGATTCTAAAGAACCTACAGCTGACTTTAAAGAGTTCCTAATGGGCGAAGTAAGATACACTTCACTTATGAACTCATTCCCAGAAATTGCTGAAGAATTATTCGAAAAAGCAGAAAAAGATGCTAAGGAAAGATATGAAACATATAAACGTATGGCAGAAATGAAATATTAATATTAAAGAGTAAAAATCCCGGCAGTTAATAACTGCCGGGATTTTTGAGATGTGTGCCGGGCATGCGTAGCGACTAGGTGGTGAAAGCCCACTGTGGGGGCCCGCCGTGCCAACCACTAGCCAAAGGCAAGGGTGTCCATCGTGAGGTGGAATATGAAGGAAGCCGGAGGCAAAATCCTGGTCCGAGGTACACGAATCACATTTGAGGCTATATAAATTGGCATTCCAGAATACAAAGCTTGGCAATATGCTAATACCCGAAAGGGTTATTGGCGTATATCTAAAAGTCCAATACTTAGTAAGACCTTGACTAATCAGTATTGGATTAATCAAGGTCTTAAAACATTTCCTATGCAGTATAGTAAACTGAACTTATCTTAATGAACCGCCGTGTACCGAACGGTATGCATGGTGGTGGTGTGCCATGCAAAGCATATAAGCGATGAGGGGAGACTCCTCGATAGGGACTGAGCAGGCAGACCTGTCAAACAACCTTAATGCTGCTGCAGTTAAGAGCTATGGTAGTGAGCGGTTAAGGAAAAGGCTGTACAAAACAGTCATGTGCGATATAGGAAGGTGAACGAAAGTGAACCATTGAGGAAGTATCGATAGCATAAAGTCTCTGGAAAGACAAGACAGAAAGTATTTGAAGCTTACAGGCGCATCAGGAAAAACAAAGGGAGTGCAGGAGACGGAATCGATTTTGAAGACTTTGAGGAAGATCTGAAAGGGAACCTATACAAGATCTGGAACAGAATGAGCTCTGGCAGTTACTTTCCATCCCCGGTGCTAGCGGTAGAAATACGGAAGAAAACCGGCGGAACACGACGGCTTGGAATACCAACAATAGCAGACAGAATTGCACAGATGATAGCAAGAATGTACGTGGAACGAATTGTAGAACCAATATTTCATGAGGATTCCTACGGGTATAGGCCTAGGAAAATCACAATTGATGCAATGGGTAAAGCTAGAGAGAGGACTTGGAAATATGATTATGTCCTAGAACTGGATATAAAGGATCTTTTCGATAATATCGATCATAAACTCCTCATGAAGGCGGTAAAAAAGTATGTAAAGGAGAAATGGGTAAAGCTATACATTGAAAGATGGCTAGTTGCACCTTTTGAGACGATGGACGGAGAGATTATTGAAAGAAATGCTGGGACACCGCAAGGTGGGGTCATAAGTCCGGTGCTGGTAAATCTCTTCATGCATTATGCATTTGATGTATAGATGCAAAGACACTTTCCGGATTGTCCTTTTGAGAGGTATGTCGATGATGCGATAGTGCATTGCAGAACGCTACGCGAGGCTAAACAAGTACAAAGTAGACTCGAGGCAAGAATTGTTATTGCAATATACCTTTATGGGGTATATAATGTTGATAGGAGGTGATATAATGCCTATTTTTGAATACGTATGTAAAGAATGTAAAAACAAATTTGAAAAGCTAGTTAGAAATGTAGATAACACAGATATAAAGTGCCCTAAATGTGGAAGTGGAAAAGTAGAAAAGGTATTTTCTTCCTTTGCATGTGGGAATGCTGGCTCAGGAGTCAGTGCTCTAACAGGAAATCCATGTGGCGGCTGAGGTATATAAAGTCTCTCTAGTATAGAGAATAAAAGCTATTTTAAGTGAAAAGGCTGGAAAAGAGATAAATTTTCTTTTCCAGCCTTTTGCGGTTTTGAAAAGTTTAGCAATATGTGACAAAAATCACAGCTTAGATATATAAAACTAGGGTATATTTAATTATAAAAATATAAAGGAGGAAATATTGGATATGGATAATCAAATGTTTTGTTTTCAATGTGAACAGACTTTAGGAGGAAAAGGCTGTGTTAAATTTGGGGTTTGTGGAAAGAGCCCGGAGGTTGCAGGACTACAGGATTTGTTAATACATATACTAAAGGGAATCGGTTTTTATGGGCAAAAAGCTTTAGAAAATAATAAAAAAATAGATGAAGATACTCATAAGTTTGTAATGGATGCAATTTTTTCAACACTTACCAATGTGAACTTTGACCCCGAAAGATTTGTAGAATATATCAAAAAAGCAGATGAGATTAAAGAAAATCTTAAAGAGCTTGTAGGAGAAACAGACGGAAATATTCCAGATGCTGCAAAGTATAGACCACCTGCTTCTAAGGAAGAAATGCTTCAAGATGCTAAAGAAGTAGGAATCATGGCCGCTAAAGACTTAAATGAAGATATAAGATCTCTCAGAGAACTATTAATATACGGTTTAAAGGGAATGGGAGCTTATGGACACCATGCCTATGTTTTAGGAAAAATGGATGATACAGTAAACAACTTCTTCTACAAAGGTTTAGCTGCAACTATAGATGATAGCTTGACTGTAGAAGATATGGTAAATATGAACATGGAGCTTGGTAAGGTTAACTTCAAGTGTATGGAGCTTCTTGACAGTGCTAATACAGGAGCCTATGGACATCCAGAGCCAACTGAAGTGCTTATTACTAAGAAAAAAGGACCATTTATCGTAGTATCAGGTCATGATTTAAAGGATTTAAAACAGCTGCTTGAACAAACTGAAGGTAAGGGAATAAATATCTATACCCATGGCGAAATGCTTCCTACTCATGCTTATCCGGAGCTTAAGAAATATCCTCATTTAGTAGGTAACTATGGTGGAGCATGGCAAGACCAACAAAAGGAATTTGACGGTATACCCGGTGCAATCCTCATGACAACTAACTGTCTTCAAAAACCAAGGGATAGCTACAAGGATAGAATATTTACATCAAGTATAGTGGGTTGGCCAGATGTAGCTCATATAAAAGAGGTAGATGGGAAAAAAGACTTTACTCCTGTTATAGAAAAGGCCCTAGAGCTAGGTGGATGGCAAGAAGACGAGGAAGAAAAGAAAATATTGGTAGGATTTGGACATAATACAGTACTTGGAGTTGCTGATAAGGTTATAGATGCAGTTAAGAGTGGTGCTATCAAACACTTCTTCTTGATAGGAGGATGTGATGGTGCTAAACCAGGAAGAAACTACTATACTGAGTTTGCTGAAAAGGCTCCGGAGGACACAGTAATACTGACTCTTGCCTGTGGTAAATACAGATTTAATAAGAAAGAGTTTGGTACTATAGGAGATCTTCCAAGACTTCTAGACGTAGGACAATGTAACGATGCCTACTCAGCAATCAAGATTGCAGTGGCCTTAGCTGAAGCCTTTGATTGTGATGTGAATGAGCTTCCTCTTTCACTGATATTGTCATGGTATGAGCAAAAGGCGGTATGTATATTACTTACATTACTTTCACTTAATATTAAGAATATCCATCTTGGACCTTCACTACCTGCATTTGTATCACCAAATGTATTACAGGTTCTAGTAGACAACTTTAACATTAAGCCTATCTCAAATGTAGAAGCTGATATGAATGAAATATTAGGACTTGAAGCTGCTACTGAGTAAATAGATGATACACTAAGTTAATATAGAGCAAAAACAAATACAGAATATTAGTAAAACTCCCAATAGGAAACCCATTGGGGGTTTTACTTTTTGTTGAAAATCATGATTATGAATTCTATTTTTTTCGGTTTTTTTTATTTTTTAGACACCTAAAATTATAAAATCCTCCGTATTCTATAACAGAAAAATAATAAGGAGGATAAAAAAAGTGAAAAAAGTAGTAAGTTTTATATTAGTATTGATGTTAATCTCATCAGCAGCTTCCATGGATACATATGCAATGAATAAGAAATGGATGCCGTCAGGACTTGCCCAAAAGGGATTTTTGCCTCCTGGAATTGCTAAAAAATTTAAAGATATCGACGGTTATGATTGGGCAGAAAGAGCAATAGAGAAAATGGCAATCAAAGGCGTGATAAAGGGTTATGGAGAAGGTAGGTTTGCACCAAAAAATCCTGTAACTAAACTGGAATCTATTATAATGGCCCTAAGGGTTATGGGTTATGAGGATGAAGCAAGACTAAGCTATGAAAAGGTAAAAAAGGGAAAAAAAGAACTAAAGTATAAGGAGCGTATTCAAGAATGGGCATACGGGTATATTTCAGTAGCTTTGGAAAAGGGGCTACTGGATGAGTATGAACTTTTAGACTTTAAATTAACAGAGCCTGCAAAAAGACATGAAGTAGCAAAGTATATTATAAGAGCATTAGGATATGAGGAAGAGGCTCAGGAGCACATGAAGGAAGAGCTTAGATTTATTGATGCGGAAGCTATACCTTTGGGTTCTGTAGGTTATGTTTATCTTTCTGACAAGAAGGGAATCATACAAGGATACCCTGATGATACCTTCAGACCAAACAGACCAGTTACAAGGGCGGAAATGGCAGTTTTAATAGCAAGACTTGACGATAAGGTAGACAGCGATATAGATGAAAGAGAAGAATATGCAGAAGTAGTGGGAGTTAGCGAAGACCGATTAACTATAAAAATAGGTAACGAAATTAAAAGATATGATGTACTTGAAAATGTTCCGGTATATAATGATGAAGGAGAATATGTATCAATCGATGAACTTGATGCTGGAATGAAGGTAGAATTACAGCTTAATGAGGATGGAACCGTCATATTCATAGAGATTAAAGAAAGTAAAGACGATAAGATTGTTTATAATTATGAAGGAGAAGTTGTAGACATAGAGGATGACAATATCACAGTTAAGATGAATCATGTTAAGATAACTTTTGAAGTATCTGAAGATACAGAAGTAGTTTTTGAAGATGACGAAGAAGGAAGTCTAGATGATATAGAAATAGACGATGAGGTGGAGATAATAATTAACGATGACGAGGTTGAATATATAAAAGTAGATAGAGAACTTGAGCAGAGAACATACGAGGGTACAGTAGCGGATATTGACGATGACATCCTAACAATTAATATGTCAAAGACAACAGTTACATTTGAAGTTTATTCAGACTTTGAAGTAAGCTTTAATGACGAAGAGGGCGAAGTTGAGGATTTAAGGATTGGAGATAAAGTTAAAGTAATAGTTGATGAGGATAATGAAGTAAAAGAAATTATTGCAGAAAGAGATATAGATTCTGATGTGATTTCAGGAGAGCTTGCCGATATATATGAAGACAGTGAACAGATTGTAGTTAAAAATGGTACAGAGTACAAGATATATAAGCTAGATGATGATGCAAAGGTATATCTAAATAATGAGAGAACCTCATTATCTAAGTTAGAAATAAATGATAATCTTCGTTTGAAGTTAGACGATGATAAGGTAATAGAAATAAAAGCTTATAGATTGATAATTGAAGATTAAAAGAGTTTTGAATTTAACTTATTGTGGTAGTTTAAATAAAGCACTGGAAAAAATCCAGTGTTTTATTTTTGTCTAGGAGTTCAAACATTTTTTGAAAAAAAATGTAGGTATAAAACAAAGTAAATTCAAGGGATGCAAGAAATTACAAAATTTTACCAGTTAAATATTAAAAAGGCTAACAGCTAACTGCTGACCGCTCATGGCAAAAAGGTGACGGGCCGCAAGAAAGACCCTAAAGAAAGACCTTCATATGCTACCGGCTTAACCCCTTATAATTGGACAATTAAACTTTAACAACTAGCTTTTTCTTAGTATTGCTTAAATTTTCTCTATAAAACTCCATAGGAGCCATATAGCCTATAGATGAATGA
>JACCKY010000098.1 GCA_014236755.1 Candidatus Petromonas tenebris
CTATAAGTTTAACAGCATCTCTATCGTCAAGTACGTAGATTATGTTATCATTTTCACCTTTGTCAGGCAATTTGCTATAATCTACAACTTCTACATCTGATACATCGTCAACTTTATCATTTTCGTCATAAGCTTCTGTATAGTCGAATACTACAACATCATCATCAACTACATAATCATTATCAGCTATTTCTACGCTTTCATTCATAAAGTCATCAGTTAATTGTCCTTCTTTAACTATGAAATCATCTTCATGTTCACCTGCATAAACTTTAACTGTACTATTTTTAAGATGTGCAACTTTAACCATTGAGTCAACTTCGCCATCGCTATTTAGTGTATACTTAACAACGTCTCCTTCTTTTATCTCTGTTTCTTCATCATATCCGATGAATTCAGCTGCATCGAAATCCAAATCGTATTTGTATTCTTCGCCATCTTGAGCTAGCAATTTAACGGTATAATCACCACATGCATTGTCAGTGCCTGTTACAACAGCATATTTGTCAGCTGAAGAAGCATCGATATCTGCTCTTACGTGTCTTACTTCTCCTTTCATATCGAATAAAACTGTAACTTCTGCATTATCGCCAGTAATGTCATCAAGTTTATCTGTGCCGTCTGTACTGTCATAGTCATAAATATCCTGATCGTTATTTGAACTTACAGTAGCATTAGCAGCTACATCATAGGCTTCGCCATCAATTTTGATTTCATCGTCTTTGTATAATTCAGCTTCTCCATCCATAGAATTTCTTACTACCAAGATGTAAGCAACTTCATCTTGAGAAGCAGCTTCTTCTAGATCATCATTGTTAAGGTCTTTTTCGTTTAAGTAGATTATATCATCTTTTTTAATGTCATCCATTGATAAAAGATTACCTTCTACATCAAATATTACAACTTTGTCGTAATCCTTAGCCTTGATTACATCATCATCGTCAGAATCATTTATTATATACTTGATTTCGTCTTCATTGGCATCTACAACTATAAGTGAGCCGCCTTCATCCCACTTGTTAAGATCCATTGTTTCAATGTTACCATTGTCGTTTAACACAATTTTAGCGAATAAATCATTCTTTTTAACTAAATTTACAAATTCACTGAATGTAACTTCTTCATTGTCAGCATAGATTGTGTAGTTATCTGCAAATTTGTAGTCCTTATCGTCATTGTCTGGGAATATGATTGTTAAATCTTCCTCATCGTCTTCTTTTTCTATAGCATCAGAATCTACATCTATAGTTCCGTAAATTACTTTATAGCTTTCATCACTTTCTTCTACATATACTACTTCATCATCATCATTTAAGTAAACATTTACTGAGTTTCCTAATAACATATCAAGTTGAGCAAGTACATCTTCAGATACTACATCATAAGCTGTACCATTGATTTCTATTTGATCCTCATCGATTGAAGAATCAACTTTTGGAACAGCAGTAACTGCTGCATCTTCAATTTTAACAATTTCAAGTTTGTCTTCTAATAATGTTTCATTTTGTTCTTTCCAGTTATTATCATCACCATAAGTATCTTGTTTAACAACTTTAGCATCTAAGGTATTGTCTAACATTACAGCAACTGCACCTCTGTTAGCAAAACCATCTGGTACGAACTTAACATCGTCAGTAATATCTAAATCTGCAGCCTTAGCTACATAGTTTCCTGGCCAGCTTCCTGGTAAGAATTCATCTTTGTAGCCTAAAGCTCTTACAAGCATTGTAACAGCTTCTGAATACTTAACTTTGTTATTTGATCCAAATGTTCCATCTGGATAACCTTTTAAGATACCTTGACCCGCTGCTACGTTAACGTATCCAGCAAACCATTCGTCTCCATTTACGTCAACAAATTGACTTGAACCTTTTGCGGCTTCTGCTGCATTTCCTAATCCTAATGCTACTACTAATAATTTTGCAAATTCTGCTCTTGTTATTGATTTTTCTGGTTTGTATGAACCATCATCATAACCATCAACAATACCAAAAGCATTTAATCTTTTCACTGCAGCGAAAGCGAAGCTCATGCTTCCTAGTACTAATGTAAGTACTAATACTAATGAAAGTAACTTTCTCATGTGATAGTATCCTCCTTTTATTTTTTTAGTTTTATTTTGAAAGGGTTTAATATGATATGCCTATTCACCCACCCTTTCATAAGGTGAAAGACATGATTTCTACAGAAGTGAAGTGCATCTTGAATTTATAAGACATAAACTTCACATTCTAGACTTGATTATAACATTGACAATTTATGTAGTCAATGAAATGGTGCCTAATGTAATAAAACTGTAATATTGATAATATAGTGTCTAATGGCGGCCACCACGACTTTCTTTAGTACATATTAATTATACTTTATATGTTTCTAAATTACCATTACAGTAATATTACATTTGTTTACAATGAAGTGACATGTTACTCGCCGTTAGCTACTAGTTTCTTGGATTAGGGGTTAAACCCGTTCCTATTTAACTTGCAACATTCAACATGGAACATGTAACACGCTTATAACATGTCCTACAAAAAATATATATTCTATAAATTGTTAAAAATTCCTGCATAAAAAAGAAAAAAATCGTTAATAAGACTACTTTTCACCTATAAATACTACCATTTTGATAAAACACTCTTTTAGTGCTGGTAATTTAGCTACTGCTGATAATACTTTTCTTAAAGGAACTTCTTTATAATATTTACGTTGAAAGTTTGAGCTACTGACTAGTTTATTAAATCTTTTTACAGTCATTTTATTTATATATGAAAAATATTCTTGCCCTTTTGCATCTTTACTTATTCTGAAATCGATTCTCTTTTCTCCATCGGGTAAACCCTTCACTAAGTCTTTGTATGTCTCGATTAAAGTTCTGTCTGAAAAGAATAAATGCACCCATGGTATTCCTATAGCATCTGATAAGTGGGCACCAAAGGGGTGATTATAAGGAGGAAAGTTTATATAAATCCTTCCACCTTCTTTTAATGTTCTATAACATTCTTCCAATACCTTCTTTGGATTGTTCACATGTTCCATGGCGTCATTTAGAATTATTGTATCAAAGAAATTATCTTTAAATGGTAAATCACCTGCATCTCCCACAATAAATTTAAATTTATCCCCTAAATTCTTTTCTTTTGCTAAAGTCTCTGCTTCCTCTTTGTATCCTTTAACAGGATCTATTCCGTAAACGATCTTTGCTCCCTGTTTTGCATAATATAATGATTTGCCAGCAGCACCACATCCGACATCTAGCACAACTTTGTCTTTGAACATTTCTTCTATGGTTGTATACGGTAAATAAAATTTAATTGTGTCTATGCCTTTTTCAAATTGCCACTCTGCATAGTTTTTTTTGCCTTCATTTTGTAAGTTAAAGGGATGTACAGGCAAAGGGAAAATTTTGTTGAGAGTTATTAGCGTCTTTTTTGATATAGACATTTATATCTTCCTTTCGAAACCACAGGGACGGTTCTTCTAAACCACAGGGACGGTTCTTCTGGTTTAACCGTCCCCATGGTTTTCCTTTATAATTTTATCATAATTTTTGTAACTTTTTTATATTTTCCGTTTTATATATTACTAATCTCTAGATTATTATATTCTATGTTATATGAAAAATTCCTGCAGAACAAAGGCGTCTTCGACGCATTTGTTAGTTCGTAGTTAGTAGTTCGTAGTTGGTAGCCCTGATTAGCTCTTAGTTCTTAGCTCTTGGCTCTTGGCAAATCCTAGTCGTTTTTTAGGGTCTTTCTTGCGGCCTGTCACCTTTTTGCCATGAGCGGTCAGCAGTTAGCTGTTAGCCTTTTTAATATTTAACTGGTAAAAGTTTGTAATTTCTTGCATCCCTTGAATTTACTTAACCCGTTCCCCATTATCTGTCATCCGTTTCTAACGCCGCCTTCACAAACTCCCTAAACAGTGGATGAGCCTTTGTTGGTCTTGATTTAAATTCCGGATGGAACTGGCCTGCTACAAACCAAGGGTGGTCTTTTAGCTCTATTATTTCTACCAGTCTTTCATCGGGAGATATTCCGCTGATAACTAGTCCCGCTTCTGTCAACATTTCTCTATAGTGATTATTGAACTCATATCTATGTCTGTGTCTTTCGTATATCAAATCGTCACCGTAGGCTTCGTGAGCCTTTGTGCCTTCGTATATCTTACATGGATATATGCCTAGTCTCATGGTTCCGCCCATGTCTTCTATGTCTTTTTGTTCAGGCATAAGGTCTATAACGGGATGCTTTGTTTCGGGATTTAGCTCTGAGCTGTGGGCATCCTTTAGTCCTAATACATTTCTGGCAAACTCTACTACTGCTAGCTGCATACCGAGGCATATTCCTAGGTAAGGTATTTTGTTTTCTCTAGCATACCTTGTAGCAGCTATTTTGCCTTCTACGCCTCTGTCTCCGAATCCGCCGGGAACAAGTATACCATCTGCGTCTCTCAGCAGCTCCTTAGCATTTTCATCATTTACGTCCTCTGAGTGTACCCAGTCTATTTCAACATTGGCTTCGTTTGCTATTCCTGCATGTTTTAAGGATTCGGCAACGGATAGGTAAGCGTCTTTTAGCTCTACATATTTACCTACAAGGGCTATCTTTACTTTGTTTTTCGGATTTCTCTCTATTTCAACGATTTTTTTCCATTCTGTTAGGTCGGGATTTTCGCAGTCCAGTTTTAATCTATTGCAAACTATTTGAGGTAGTCCTTCATTTTCCAATAATAATGGAACTTCGTAAAGAGAGTTGCAGTCCATATTTTGAACTACATTGTTTGGATCAAGGTTGCAGAATAGTCCTATTTTTTCTTTTATTTCCTTAGATATGGGTCTTTCTGTTCTACATACTATCACGTCTGGCTGTATACCTATTTCTCTAAGCTGCTTTACGCTGTGCTGTGTAGGCTTTGTCTTCAGCTCTCCTGCTTTACCAAGGTATGGAATCAGTGTAACATGTATATACATAACGTTCTCTTTGCCTACATCGTGCTTTATCTGTCTTATAGCTTCAAGGAAGGGCTGGCTTTCAATGTCTCCTACTGTACCACCTATTTCTGTAATAACTACGTCAGGATTGCTGTCCCTACTTACCCTAAATACTCTTTCCTTTATTTCGTTGGTTATATGGGGAATTACCTGTACTGTTCCTCCTAAGTATTCTCCCTTTCTTTCCTTTGTTATTACTGACCAGTATATCTTCCCTGTGGTTACGTTACTGTATTTATTGAGGTTGATGTCTATGAATCTTTCATAATGTCCAAGATCCAGGTCTGTTTCCGCTCCGTCGTCGGTAACGAATACTTCCCCATGCTGGTACGGACTCATTGTACCAGGGTCTACGTTTATGTAGGGGTCAAATTTTTGTATGGTTACCTTAAGTCCCCTAGCCTTTAAAAGCTGCCCTAATGATGCTGCAGTTATTCCTTTGCCTAATGACGATACTACTCCACCAGTGACGAATATATACTTTCCGCTAAATATATTTTGGGCAGGGCACCCAAGTAGGGTGCTCGTTTGCGCTCATTTTTCGATTTCAATAACTATTCAACAACTACATTAGTATATATTTTTTGCAGGGTTTTAGTCAAGAAGAAATTTATCACAATTTATTATATGCTATAATTGATTATAACCTCCCATGAAAGGGAAGGGGCAGTAAAGTAACTCAAAGAAAATTTTTGTATTATTTTTTAGAAAAATTACCTCCTATTGCTTATTAATTCCTCCACTGCCTTCTCCAGTTGTAAATCTTCTGTACCACTATAGTAAACTTCTATAGCCTTCTCTTTTAGTCTGTCTCTTGTAGTCCAGTCCAATACTCCGTAAGGATATAGACCTTCGCTTTCCTGGAACTTCATTATTGCGTCAACTGTTTTTTGATCCATTATTCCTGTGACATCTACATCATATCCAATGTATGCCAGTCTCTGCTGAGCGCCATATACGTTCAGCCCCTTGTCTCCCTTGTGGGGTTTTTCTTCTTCTATCATCGGTGCAAAGTCCTTTATTTCTTCTTTGTTTTCATTTTGTGGGTTTTTTATCACTATATCAGGAGTCAATCCTATTCCATCAATTTTTCTTTCATTTGGTGTTAGG
Source organism: Candidatus Petromonas tenebris (assembly GCA_014236755.1). GTDB lineage: Bacteria > Bacillota > Clostridia > Peptostreptococcales > Caminicellaceae > Petromonas > Petromonas tenebris. Next base: position 6,101 of record JACCKY010000098.1, read on the forward strand.
TATTCTGCAATGGTAAGCTTTATTCCACCACCATCCGGAAGGGCACCGCTGGTTTGAACTGTGCCTTTACCGTAAGTTTTTGTTCCTATTATTATACCTCTTTTGGTATCCTGCATGGCCCCTGCAAATATTTCTGATGCACTGGCACTACCTCCATTAACAAGTACTGCTAAAGGTTTATCTGTAAACTGTGGCAATTCCGCCTTATGGGTTAATCTCTCATCTCCTTTATAATCTATGTGAACTATAGGTGAACCTTCAGGCAGGAAGTAATCTGAAATCTTTACTACTTCGCCTAGTATTCCGCCGGGATTATTTCTGAGGTCAAGGATTATTCCTTTTACATCTTTTTCCTTGAATTCTTCTAACGCTTTTTTTACATTTTCATTTGTGTTTTGATTAAAGTTTATTATTTTAATATATCCTATATTGTTTTTTATTATTTCATATTTGACAGGATTTATTTTTATAACATCTCTAACAATATCGAAGTATTGAATCTCAGGGTTATTTGGCCTTATTATACCTAGCCTAACCTTTGTTCCAGGCTCTCCTCTCATAAGCTTAACTGCCTTGGTTAGGTTATCTCCGGATACTGCGGTATCATCGACGTACTTAATGATGTCACCAGGTCTAAGTCCCGCTTTATCTCCCGGAGTTCCTTCAATAGGAGCTATGATTGTTATGTTACTGTTTCTCACTCCAACTTGTATACCTATTCCTCCAAAGCTTCCCGCCATATCCAGGCTGAATTCTTTATATTCTTCAGGGGTGAAGTAAGTACTATGGGGATCTAAGACATCAAAAATACCGTCATATGCACCCTCCATAAGTTCTTCTTCCGTTACATCACCTTTATAATATTCTTCTATTGTTTTTATTATCACCTTTAGGTTTTCTAGTTTTTTGTCAAGTTCTTCTATATTTTCTTTGACTTCTCCTGCATAGGAGTAGCCTGTTGCAAGTATAGATAGCACAAGAACAAATACAATGGATAGTTTTGTGATTCTGTTATGTTTTAGCATTAGTTTCACTCCTTCTCATCTTTTAGGTCACAGCTTTAAGTTTGTAAGGGCACAATATATTGTTCCCCTACGGTATAAACTAATACCCGATGCCCAGCACACAGTGCCTAGCTCCTAATGTTCAATACTCCAAAGATTGATTTGAATTTGATGCCAAGGGCTAAGGACTAAGAACTAAGGACTAATTAAGAATGACTTTCATATGCTACCAACTAC
>JACCKY010000034.1 GCA_014236755.1 Candidatus Petromonas tenebris
TATTCCCATTCAATAGTTGAAGGAGGTTTACTGGTTATGTCATAAACTATTCTGTTTACTCCATCTACTTCATTTACTATTCTGTTTGAAATCTTTTCAAGTACATCATAGGGTATTCTAGCCCAATCGGAGGTCATACCGTCGGTACTTGTAACTGCTCTTATTCCTACTGTATGGGCATAGGTCCTCTCGTCTCCCATAACTCCTACGCTTCTGATGTTAGGTAATACTGTAAAATATTGCCATATATCGCGGTCTAGTCCTGCCCTTCTAATCTCTTCTCGTAAAATAGCATCGGACTCTCTTACTATCCTAAGTTTCTCTTCTGTTATTTCGCCAAGAACTCTAATGGCCAGTCCTGGTCCCGGGAAAGGTTGTCTCCAAACTACTTCCTCCGGCATACCTAGCTCTTCTCCAACTTTTCTGACTTCATCCTTAAAAAGCTGTCTTAGAGGTTCTATAAGGTCAAACTCCATATCTTCTGGTAATCCTCCAACATTATGATGACTCTTTATTACTGCAGCTTCATCAGTACCACTTTCTATAACGTCAGGATAAATGGTTCCCTGCAATAGATAGTCCACTTTACCTAGCTTTTTGGCCTCTTCTTCAAATACTCTTATAAATTCTTCTCCTATTATTTTTCTCTTTTCTTCCGGGTCCGTTACTCCCTTTAATCTGCTCAGAAATCTTTCTCCGGCATTTACTCTAATAAGGTTCATATTGAACTTTTCACTAAAAAATTTCTCTACCTGGTCACCCTCGTCCTTTCTTAAAAGACCATGATCAACAAATATACAGGTGAGCTGGTCTCCGATAGCTCTATGAACCAGAACGGAAGCAACTGAAGAGTCTACTCCACCGGACAGACCGCAAAGAACTTTTTTATCTCCAACCTTTTCCTTTATTTCTGCTACTGTTTTTTCTACAAAGTTATGCATAGTCCAGTTTCCTGAACATCCGCATATCTCATAAAGAAAGTTCTGTATAAACTGCCTTCCAAAGGGGGTATGCTCTACCTCGGGATGAAACTGTACTGCATACAACTTCTTTCCAATATTTTCCATAGCTGCTACGGGACAGTTGTCGGTGGAAGCAGTTACATTGAATCCTTCTGGCGCTTCTTCTATAAAATCCGTATGACTCATCCAACACACAGACTGATTCTTTATGTCTTTAAAGATGTCTTTACCGCTTTCTATGTTAAGCTTTACCTTTCCATACTCCCTTGAAGGCGCCCTATTAACCTTTCCATCAAACATCTTAGCCATTAATTGCCCACCATAACATATACCTAAAATCGGTATGTCAAGTTCAAATATTTCCTTTGATATAGTGGGTGCATCTTCTGCATATACACTAGCCGGACCTCCGGTAAATATGATACCCTTTGGATTCTTCTCCTTGATTTTCTCTACTGGATATCTATAAGGCACTATTTCACAGTATACATTTGCTTCTCTGACTCTCCTGGCAATCAGTTGGTTATATTGTCCTCCGAAATCTACTATCAGTACTAATTCCTTCGCCTCCATGTCGACCTCCTCTTTCTGTTTTTGACCTTTAGTTTTTTAGTCTCTTGAAGTACTATAATTTGGGGATTCTTTAGTTATATAAATATCATGGGGATGACTTTCCTTAAGTCCTGCACTTGTAATTTTAATAAATTTACCATTTCTCTTTAGGTCTTCAATAGTAGGGGTTCCACAATAGCCCATACCTGCTTTAAGTCCGCCTACCATCTGATATATAGTTTCTCTTAGAGGACCTCTATAAGGAACTCTTCCCTCTACGCCTTCTGGCACAAACTTCTTACTGTCTTCCTGGAAGTATCTGTCCTTACTTCCAGCTGCCATAGCTCCTAATGACCCCATACCTCTATAAACCTTAAAACTTCTTCCTTTATATATAACTGTTTCTCCAGGACTTTCTTCGGTTCCTGCAAACAATGATCCTATCATAACCACATCGGCTCCTGCAGCAATAGCCTTTGGAATATCGCCGGAAAACTTGATTCCACCGTCAGCTATTATAGGTATATCATATTTCTTAGCCGCTTCTGCACAGTCATATACAGCAGTTATTTGAGGTACTCCAATACCTGCAACAACCCTAGTAGTACAAATTGACCCAGGTCCTATACCAACTTTAACGGCATCTGCTCCTGCTTTAATTAGATCCTCTGTTGCTTCAGCAGTTGCAACATTTCCAGCTATTACTTGAAGGTCAGGATATTCGGATTTTACTTTTTCAACTGCCTTAAGAACTCCTTCAGAATGACCATGAGCCGTATCTATAGTTATAACGTCTACTCCAGCTTTTACAAGGGCACTGACTCTTTCCATCATATCTCCTGTTATACCTACGGCAGCTCCTACTAAAAGTCTTTTGCTTTCGTCGGTTGCTCTGTTCGGATATTTTATTGCTTTTTCAATATCTTTTATAGTTATAAGTCCCTTTAAAATTCCTTCATCATCAACTATAGGAAGCTTTTCTATTTTCCACTTTCTTAGTATCTTCTCAGCTTCCTCCAAGGTTATACCCTCTCTAGCCGTTACCAGATTATCCTTAGTCATTACATCAGATATCTTTTTGTTAAAATCACTTTCAAACCTTATATCCCTATTGGTTAATATACCTACCAACTTTTTATTTTCATCAGTTATAGGTACTCCCGATATATGGTACCTTTCCATAAGCTCTAGTGCATCTGAAACCATGTTGTGCGGCATCAGATGAAAAGGATCTACAATGACTCCATGTTCACTTCTCTTTACCTTGTCAACTTCCATAGCTTGTCTCTCTATAGACATGTTTTTATGGATTATACCTATGCCGCCTTCCCTTGCAATCGCAATGGCAAGTCTAGATTCTGTAACGGTATCCATACTTGCACTCATAATAGGTATATTTAATTTTATCTTTTTAGTAAGTCTAGTTTTCACATCTACTTCTTTCGGTAAGACATTTGATTTTTGAGGTATAAGTAAAACGTCATCAAAGGTTAATCCTTCTTTAACAAATTTGTTCTCCATTTTAATTCTCCACCCTTTCAATTATATTTCAAGAACAAAGACGTCTTAGGCACTTTGTTAGTTCTTAGTTCTTAGCCCTTAGCTCTTGGCAAATCCAGGTCATTCTTTAGGGTCTTTCCTGTAGCTCGTCACCTGTCACCTATTTGTCATGAGCGGTCAGCCGTTAGCTGTTAGCCTTTTTAATATTTCACTGGTAAAAGTTTATAATTTCTTGCAAAAATATTGGAATTCCTTAACAATAGCTAAAGGTCTGCATAGTAATTCCAACTGAGTGAAATTATTATACAGACCTTTATCCCTTCAAAAAAAGAGTATGATATTTAAATCTATAAAATATGTGACTTAAAATAGGCTAGGGGAGCCCTGTAGCCCGACAAATATAATTTTAAAGTCACAAATGCAGATTTAAAGTCTATAATAACTTCACCCATAGTCAGGTAATTTACGGTCACCTGGTAGAGACATCCAGACCTTATTACTGGATTTATATGAGTGCTTAAACTTTTTTTATTTTTATATAAACTATCAAATTTAAAGACTGTTGTCAATACAATTAATAAAAGTTAATATTTTCAAAAAATAAGATAGTCCTGTTGTAATTATATTATAAAACCAAAACAAGACTATCATCAGTTTAAAATCTTTCACTATTCTATTCTTCTTTATCTTCCTGGGAAGCAAGAGCGCCAGGGTCTTCTCCCATAGAGACATGGGGATCCTGCATACTAGTCAGAGGGCTATAGCTAGCCGTATTATTCCTTTTAGCTTTTCCATTTCTATTACCTCTAAACATCTCAAATAAATTATCCAAAAATCCCATTAGTACACCTCCTCTCCTAAACCAAAGCGTCTTCGACGCATTTGTTAGCTCTCAGCTCTTAGCTCTTGGTAAATCCAGGTCATTCTTTAGGGTCTTTCCTGTTTACCCATTTAATTTTATACTCTTCATGAATTTACAAGCTATATTAAGTCCAACATGTCAAATAATAATCTATATAGTTAATAGTTCGTAAAACAAAGGAGGTCGAAACCGCTCTTATGAATTCAACAAGATTTGATGCCCCCAATCTAAAGATACTAGAAGAACAGTTGTCCTACGAGTCTATGATGAATAAAAAGTATAATCAGTATGCAGGTTTATGCAAAGATGCCCAGCTAAAAAATCTATGCTGTGAAGCAGCAAAAAAGCATAAGGAAAATTATAAAGCTTTACTCAGCATTTTAAACTCTTATCAATATCAATAGTATTTCTAAATTTTGAGAATTAATTCATAAAAGTGCTAAGGAGGCAAGACATATGGCAAATCTCATGCCCAATCGGACAGTATTTTCAGAAAGGGAAATAATGAATGACCTTTTAATGTCAGAAAAACAGATTGCTTCAGCATATAGTACAGGTATAATTGAATCAACCTGTCCTAACCTGAGGAAAACCTTAACCATGTGTCTCGATAATGCCCAAAAGTGTCAATACAATGTTTTTAGTGCAACGAAACAGCGAGGATGGTATCAGGTTAAAGAAGCAAACTTTAAGGATATCCAAAATGCCCAAACCAAATACTCAAAAATTTTAAATCAGTTATATTAATATATAACCAGCCTTTGCTGGTTATATGTTTGTATTTAGGATATATTTAAATCAAGTCTTGTTTTTGGAATAATATAATCTATTTCACTTTGTATATTTATCTTTTCATTAACACACAATAAATATGTGTTAAACCACAACAAAACAAAATGAGAAAGGAGAAAACCTTCATGGCTAACTTAAACCAAATTAATTTAAGCAATATTAATCAGATGGAGCTACAAAACCTAAGACATATTATTGATAGTCACAAAACTATGGCTGCCAAACTTAATGATTATGCTGCAAGATGTCAGGACAGTCAAATTAAACAAATGTTCCAACAGGCTGCACAGTCAGCTCAAACTACTGCACAACAGTTAACTAATAAATTATAGGTTCCACAAATAATAATAATAATAATATAATGGAGGTATATAATATGGGTATGCAAGAAAGAGATATGGTAAATGATGTTCTTTCTATGACTAAGGCCAGTATGTCAGATTATACTAAAGCCATTGGAGAATGTAGCAATACAAGCTTAAGAAATGCTCTTACTCAGCTTAGAGGAGAAGCTGAACAATTCCAAAATCAGTTAGCTCAAATAGCTACTCAAAAAGGATATTATACAACAGCACAAAATGTAACTCCCCAGGACAGACAACAGGTTAAATCACAGCTTTCTCAAGGTATGACTGGACAACAAGGTACAATGGGCAGACAGATGAAATAGCTCAGAGATTTTTTAGGACTCCATATGTACGGAGTCCTTATTATATATCTTAAAAACTTACATTTAGGTACTCAATACCTTTGACCTCTTCAAATCCAAATCCAGGCTTATCCGATAAAGTAATTTCATATTTATCAAAATCTGCTCCTCCACGGACTAAATCTTCTTTGCAAAGTATAGGAACATCTAAATCCACCTTCGTAATGATGGCTTTGGCAGCCGCCAAGTGGGCAGCAGCCGTAGCCCCTATGCTACTCTCCATCATACTACCAATCATACACTCTATACCAGCTGTTTCCGCCATTGCTGCAATCTTTAGGGCGTTATATATTCCTCCAGTCTTCATAAGCTTCAGATTTAAAAGATCAGCAGCCCTCATATTGATTATTTCCATAGCATCTTTAGGAGAAAATACACTCTCATCGGCTAGAATAGGCAGATATACATTATCAGTCACAAATTTCAGTCCCTCAAAATCATGGGCCTTGACTGGCTGCTCGACTAACTCAATATTTATATCTAAATCTTCTAACTTTCTTATTATGCTTACAGCCTCCTTAGGCTTCCATCCCTGGTTGACATCCAATCTTAAAGCGATATCCCTTCCAACTGACTTACTAACGGCCTTAATTCTCTGCAAATCCTTTTTAGAATCTTTACCTACCTTAATCTTTAGAGTCTTATATCCTGCTTCTACCGCCTCCAAGCTGTCCTTAACCATTTCATCGGGTTCATTTACGCTTATGGTAATATCGGATACTAAACTTTTTCTATATCCACCTAGCAATTTATATACTGGAGCGTTATAAAGCTGACCGTATAAATCATATAACGCAATGTCTACGGCTGCCTTTGCACTGGTGTTTTTGACCAAGCAGTTGTTTAGTTTTACCATAACTTCTTCAAAGTTTTCTATATCAAGTGAAACTATATTTTTCTTTATATACTCTATTCCTCCAACAATTGCTCCCGTCGTATCTCCTGTTATGACTTCTGTCGGGGCTGCTGATCCATAGCCTATATTTCCGGTATCAGTCAAAACCTCTACTATAATGTTTTCAACACTACTTACCGTCCTTAAAGCAGTCTTAAAAGGCTTTTTCAAGGATACCGATATCTTTCCGATTCTAATATCTTTAATCTTCATTATTTAACCACTCCTTTCCAAAACTATACCTACATCGTGGCTTAGTCTTTCTCTCATTTGAATATAGAAACAGGACTTCAGAGGAGCAAGAAGGATTATCATAGCTTAAATCACATATGCGTATTCCTATAAAAGATTTTCCTGGAGAATGCTAAGTACATTTTGAACCTGAAGTGCAACCCCTATAGCCAAACAATCCTCATCTATATCGAACAGACAATGGTGTCCATCATGGATAATTCCCTTTTCAACGTTTCCACACCCTAGTCTAAAATAGGCACCAGGAGCCTTTTCCAAAAAATATGCAAAATCTTCGGCTCCTAAACTGGCCTCCTTAATTATTCTCACCTTATCTTTGCCTAAAATTTCCTCGCCGTTTCTCTTTACCAATTCTACCATGTTGTCGTCATTTATAAGAGAGGTATAGCCTTGCTCTATAAATACTTCTCCCTTCCCACCCATGGATTCACTTACATTGTATACTATTCTTTTAATCTTCTCTAAAACCCTATCCCTCGTCTCAGGAGTAAGGGTTCTAACTGTACCTATTATTTCTATTTTATTTGCAATTATATTACCTCTTTGTCCTCCATGGATTCTTCCAAGGGTCACCACAGCAGAATCTCTAGGATCAATGTTCCTGCTTACAATAGACTGTAGTGCTACTACCACATGACTTGCTATAAGTAGTGCATCAACACCTGAATGCGGATAGGCTCCATGGGTGCTTTCCCCATGTATTACTATCTTTATGCCGTCGGCAGATGCATTCATCTTGCCGAATTTGACCCCAATTTCTCCCACTGGGATTTCAGGGGCAACATGAAGTCCAAACACTGCATCTACCACTGGATTTTCCATTATCCCTTCTTCGATCATTGGTTTAGCGCCTCCCACGGATTCCTCCGCCGGCTGAAATATAAGCTTTACGTTACCCTTTAGATTATCCCTCATACCACTTAAAACCTTTGCAGTCCCTAAAAGTATAGCCATATGGGCATCGTGCCCGCAGGCATGCATCTTACCTTCTTTAGTAGACCTATATTCGACTTCTTTTTTATCTTCTATGGGAAGGGCATCCATATCAGCCCTCAGGGCTACTGTCTTTCCTTCTTCCTTCCCTCGTATGATTCCCAGTATGCCAGTCTTTGCTATCCCTTTCTTGTATTCTATCCCCATTTTTTCCAAGTACTCAGTTATTTTTTCACCTGTTCTAAATTCCTCCATACCGAGTTCAGGATTTTTATGAAAATCTCTCCTTACTCCTATTACCCATTCCTTTATTTCTTCTGCCAGAGTTAATATATGTACTTTTTTATCCATTATAAAACAGCACTCTCCTTCAATACGAGTTTTTTCTTATTAGCATCCATAAGAGCATTTACTCCCAGAGGCAATGTCATCATAGGACTGCAGTGGCCTGCCTTAACATTATAGATAGTAGGCTTTTTTAAGGGTAAAATTATATCTTTAAATACCTCCATTAACGTAAGGCTTCTTTCGGGTTTCTCAGGAGTGCAGTCATTCCAATCTCCTAGTATTATACCCTTTGCCTCTTGAAGCTTTCCCCCATGATAAAGCTGAGTAAGGAGTCTGTCTATCCTATATACCTCCTCCCCTATATCTTCTAGAAAAAGTAGTTTGCCCTTGGTATCTATTTCATAGGGAGTACCGAGACAGGAACATATCATTGCCAGATTGCCCCCCACTATCTGACCCTCAGCCTTTCCTTCATAAAGACATTTTATTTCCTCATCCTTAGGATTATATACTTTAATTACTTCTTGCCCGGTAATTAAATTCATAAGAGATATTTCAGTGAAATCATCCATACCATCTGCTATCTCAGAGGTCACCATAGGGCCATGAAACGTCACCAGCTTGCAAATCTGATTGAAAACTACATGAGTAGTAGTTATATCACTATATCCTACGTAGACCTTTGGATTATTTTTTACAATATTGTAGTCAATTTTATCTAATATCCTGGGAGTTCCATATCCTCCCCTCAGACAAATGATGCCGTCTACTTCCTTGTCAGCAAACATGGCATTTATATCTCTTGCCCTGAGGTCATCTTCTCCAGCTAGATACCCATATCTTTTATAACAACTTTCTCCCATCTTTACCTTAAAACCCATCTCCTCCAGAACTTTTTTCCCCTTCTCTATCTTTTCTTCTTCGTAGGAGGGACTGGAAGGAGCTATAACTCCGATAGTATCCCCACGCTTTAATCGTTTCGGCTTTATCAATCTAAACCCCTCCCAATATATGGAACTTATAGACACTAGCTTAACCCATAATATTCTAATAAATGCACAAAAGCGTCTTATGACGCTTTGTTAGTTCGTAGTTAGTAGTTGGTAGCTCTTAATTAGATCTTAGTAAATTTAGGCATTTACTATTTATCTAAGATTCAATTTATATTAATTTAGGGATTTTGAAGCATTTGTTGCTACTTCTGTCTTCTTATTCATTATTTCTTTTATCCTATCTACTATTTCCTTTCTCTATATCCCGTCACCTGTCACTTTTTACCCTTTTACCTCAAATACTCCGGAACCCTATCTTTCCTTATTAAGTCATCATATGTCTCTCTTTCTACTATTATCTCCGCATTACCTTCATTTACAAGCACAACTGCCGGTCTTGGAATCCTATTATAGTTATTAGACATAGAATAGTTGTATGCTCCTGTACTAAATACAGCCAATATATCTCCTGATTCAACTTCAGGCACTTTAAGATTCCATATCAATATATCGCCAGTTTCGCAGCATTTTCCAGATATGGTTACAACCTTATTTTTCTCTTCATCAGCTTTATTAGCTATTACCGCATCATATTTTGCTCCATATAGAGCAGGTCTAGGATTATCGGGTATACCTCCATCTACCGATACATAAGTCCTAATATCCGGTATCTCCTTTATTGAACCTATTGTATAAAGGGTTATTCCTGCTTCCCCTATAACCCATCTTCCAGGTTCTATAATCACGGTGGGTATATCTAAGATAAGTTCATCGCATTTTTTATATATTTTTTCCATTATGGCATCAGTAAAATAACTTAGAGGCTTAGGATCATCTCCATGGGTATAATATATTCCATATCCCCCACCAGTATTTAGCTCCCTTGTTACAAATCCAAATCTGTCCTTAATCTCCTTTATCAGAACCATAACCCTTTCTACTGCTCCAATATGGGATTCATTGCTAAATAGCTGAGACCCTACGTGGAAGTGAAAGCCCATTAATTCTATGTTTTCATATTTTATTCCTTTTTTTACTGCTTCAAATATGACATTCTCTGTAAGAGGGATTCCAAACTTTGAATCCTTTTGTCCTGTAGAAATGTATTTATGGGTATCTATTTCCACCCCTGGAGTAATTCTAAAAAGCACCTTTACCTTCTTACCATGTTCTTTAGCTATTTTGTTTATAAGTTCAATCTCCCAAATATTGTCAACTACTATTCTTCCAACATCGTTATTTATAGCAAGTTCAAGTTCTTCTATCGCCTTATTATTGCCGTGAAAAAACACCCTTTCCATGGGAAAATTCGCCTTTATTGCAGTGTATATTTCTCCACCCGAAACTACATCCAGATCAAGGCCTTCTCTTTCAACAATTTTGCACATGGCAAGATTTAAAAAGGCTTTACTGGCATATGCCGCCCTCGTATTTTGATATTTAAACAAAAATTCATCTCTGATTTCCCTGCATCTATCCTTCACTATCTCCTCTGATATAACATACAATGGAGTTCCAAATTCCTTTGCAAGCCAAGTCGTATCACAGCCACCAAATATCAAATTACCATTTTTAATATTTAAATTCGGCACAACAATCACCTTCCTCAATTAGTATATTTATTTATAAGCTTTTAATTCTCTTTAAATATTTGTCGAAATAAACGTTCTTTTCACTTCTATTTATTAAAATCAATCATTTATATTCTTCGCAATTATTGTGCCAAAGTGAAATAATTTTAAATTAACCTCTTGTGCTAGTTACTCTAACAGTATAGCTTTAAATATCCTTCAATGTTTCCTCTGAAGCGACTTTGAAGAGTTGTTTTTACCTCTAAATATCTTTTCTATTAAAACAGCTCTTCTACGGAGCCTGAAGAGGATTATTGAAGGATATCTATAAGGAACTAGCGAGGCAAGTTAATTTATATAAAGCAACAAATCTTCACATGAGCCAGAAGGGTTCTCAAAATCCTAATAAGTTTAACCTTGAACTTTGTTATCTATAGATCAAAATTTAATAAAACAACGCTTTTTCCGTTTTTGCGAACAACCTGCTTTTTTTCTCATTGAATAAATCTTGTACTTTAACTATAGTTTGTACAAAACCCAAATATTCAAAGTCAGTCCGAAAAAACGTACTAATTTCCGGATTTACGGACTCTTTATATTGTACTTTTTTAATTTATCATAAAAACTGGTTCTACCTATGTCTAAAGCTTCCATTGCCAACTTTTTATTTCCATTAAAACTCTTTAATGCATTAATTATTGCTTCTTTTTCAGCTTCCTTTACTACATCCTTTAATCTCTTTAGATTCTTTTTATTGTCTTTATTATCCTCATTCTTTGTTTCTATCTGCAAATGTTTTGACAGTATAGTACTTCCTTCACATAGATTAACTGCCCTTTCCAGTATGTTTTCAAGCTCCCTCACATTGCCGGGCCAGTTATATTCATTTAGCTTCTTCAAGGCCTCACCTGATATGTGCTTACTTTCAGTACCTACTTTTCTGCATATTCCAGGTAATATTGAGTAGACAAGGGGATATATGTCCTGCTTTCTTTCCCTGAGGGGAGGTATCCAAATAGGAAATACGTTTATCCTGTAAAACAAATCCTCTCTGAATCTTCCTTCTAAAACCTCATTTTCCAGGTTTTTGTTTGTAGCAGCAATGATTCGAAAATCTACGCTAATTTCCTTTGTCCCACCCACTCTAAAAAAGCTTCTACTCTGCAGCACCTTAAGCAGTTTTACCTGCATGAGAGTGGGAATTTCTGCTATCTCATCCAGAAAAATCGTTCCTCCGTCTGCCATTTCAAAAAATCCAATCTTTCCCCGAGCCCTTGCCCCGGTAAAGGCTCCAGATTCATAACCAAAGAACTCACTTTCAATCAAGGTTTCCGGTATAGATCCACAGTTTACATGTATAAAAGGTTTGTCTTTTCCCTTACTCGCATTATGAATTTCTTTTGCAATAAGTCCCTTTCCCGTACCGCTTTCTCCTAAAATTAACACTGTAGAATTAGATTTTGATGCCTTGTAAAGAAGATTTTTAACATTTTTTATTTGAGGGCTTTCCCCTACCACTTTCAAAAACAGTCCGGATATCTTCTCCTCCTGCCTCAATTGTCTCTCCATCTCTTCCAGTTTTACCAGAGCCTGGTCCCTTTCTTCACTGACTTTTCTCAGCTCTGTTATATCTTTAACCTTTAATATGGCCCCTACTCTCATATTATCTTTATCTACAGGTATTAGAGTACAAAGAGTAGGCCGTCCATTTATTTCTATAAATTTATCTTTGTAACTCAAATTTTTACCTTTAGCAGCCTCATAGAACTCCTTAATATCAGGCATAAATCCATGTACATCAAAAATGTTCCTTCCGATCACATTTACTGCCTCCGTATCCTTTCCCTTTGCCATATATTTTTTACCGCATAAAAGATCACGGATACTTTCCTTACGAATGGTATATCCTCTGGCCTGATAGAACTTTATCTTCCTTGTCTTACCATCAAGTACTACCATGTGTCCAAGAGTACTTATATATTCTATTTCAAAACTTTCATCATCTATAGATATATTTATGGTTTTATTTATAGGATCTATATATGCCATTATTTTCGTGTCTAAAAAGTTGGTCTCAAGCCGAAGCCCTTCTTCACTGTTTCTCTGAAAACGATAGTATGGCTTTACATTTTTTTCACCATATATACCTACAGCAATTATAGAATCTCCTAAGTCTATTTCCTCATCTTCAATCCCTATCAGTTTTAAATCTTCAGACTGTAGCCCTCCATCGTCTCCACCTAGGTAATTGTCAGCTATAATAACTATATCGCCCTTTACAATTTTACCTGCTTCGTGCCCTTTTCCCTGGTTATATATGACTCCAAAAATTTCTTTTGCTTTTTTGTTGTATATTTGGATTTTGCCATCACCATCTATGAAAATTAATCCCTCCGACACTACATCGGTAAACTTCGTTATATATTCTCTATCTTTAAACACATCCGTCTCCTCCTTATTTAATTAATTATATACTAATCCCATGTATTTTAAAACAAGCTGACCAATATAACATACGGCAAATAGTCAGAATTTTCTAAGTTTAACTTGTAATGGGCTAGGGTAAATATTATACAAAGGAGGGATGACATATGTTTAACGTAATAGCTACTTTTAACGATATAATCAATCTTAAGAAGCTTATTAAAATCTTAAGAAAAAACCCAAAGATCAAGGGGCATATGCTGGTTGTGAATAAATCTACAGATATCGAGGAAAATGAAACATATATATCAAGCGTTCTCATCAATCGCTCAAGGGAAATATCAAAATTGAAACTAGATGACACCTTGAAGGGAATAATTTTTGGAGCTATTATCGGGGGATTATCTTCACTAGGGGCATTATTATTTAACATTAATTTGCTACACATATCAACCCTAACAATTATTGGAGGAGGGGCAATCGTTTTTTATGGAGCAGCAGTTGGTTCCATAATAGGACTTTTAATAAGCAATATAATCAGAAAATATGACGAAACAAATTTCAGCGGTGAAATGACTCTAATAATCAAGGATGTAGATGATGATACTAAGGGTATTGTTCTAAACACTATAAAAGAATATGATCCTGTTAAAATCAAAGTATATTAAAAACAAATGCGTCTGATGACGCATTTGTTAGTTCTTAGTTAGTAGTTCGTAGTTGGTAGCCCTGATTAGCTCTTAGTCCTTAGCTCTTGGCTCTTGGCAAATCCTAGTCGTTCTTTAGGGTCTTTCTTGCGGCCCGTCACCTTTTTGCCATGAGCGGTCAGCAGTTAGCTATTAGTCTTTTTAATATTTAACTGGTAAAAGTTTGTAATTTCTTGCATCACTTGAATTTACTTTGTTTTACACCTACAATTTTTTTAAATATTTGAGTTCTTATGCAAAAATAAAAGAGTGGGAAAATCCCACTCCTCTTTTAATATAGATATACAATTCTAAGATTAAATTTATATTACTTTAGGGATTTTGAGGTTTCCTTCTGAGTGATTTTGAAGCATTTGTTGCTACTGCTATTTTTTTTAAAGAGGGCAAATCTTCACATGAACCAGAAAGATTCTCAAAATCCTAATAAATTAAACCTTCGGCTTTGTTATCTATATTTATTAGCTAAAATTGTTTGATTACATCATTCCCGGCATTCCGCCGCCCATTCCTCCCATTGGAGGCATGTCATTCTTTTCTTCTGGAACTTCAGCAACTGCAGCTTCAGTAGTTAAGAATAGAGCTGAGATTGATGAAGCATTTTGTAAAGCTGAACGAGTTACCTTAGTTGGGTCAACTATACCAGCATCAAGCATCTTTACATATTTACCATTTAGTGCATCGAAGCCTACGCCAACTTCGCTGTTCTTAACTTTTTCAACTACTATAGAACCTTCAACTCCAGCGTTGAATGCTATTTGTCTTACTGGTTCTTCAAGAGCTCTTCTTATGATTAATGCACCAGTTTTTTCATCTCCATCAAGAGTTTCAATTAATTTATCTACCGCTGGGATAGCGTTGATAAGTGCTGTACCACCACCAGCAACGATACCTTCTTCAACGGCTGCTCTAGTTGCATTTAATGCGTCTTCAATTCTTAGTTTTCTTTCCTTCATTTCAGTTTCAGTAGCAGCACCTACTTGGATAACTGCAACTCCACCAGAAAGCTTAGCAAGTCTTTCCTGTAACTTTTCTTTATCAAAGTCTGAAGTAGTTTCTTCAATTTGAGTTCTTATTTGCTTGATTCTATCTTCTATTGCTGATGTTTCACCAGCACCATCGATGATAGTAGTATTTTCTTTATCTATCTTAACAGACTTTGCTCTACCAAGCATATCTACTGTAACAGACTTAAGATCAAGACCTAACTCTTCAGAGATCACTTGACCTCCAGTTACTATAGCTATATCTTGAAGCATTGCCTTTCTTCTGTCACCAAATCCTGGAGCTTTAACAGCAACACACTCAAATGTTCCTCTTAGCTTGTTAACAACTAATGTAGCAAGAGCTTCGCCTTCAATGTCTTCAGCTATGATTAACAGTTTCTTTCCTTCTTGAACAATTTTTTCAAGCAATGGAAGGATTTCTTGTATATTTGAAATTTTCTTGTCAGTAATTAAGATGTATGGCTCATCTAAAGCTGCTTCCATTTTTTCAGTATCAGTTACCATATATGGAGAAACATATCCTCTATCAAACTGCATACCTTCAACTACTTCTAAAGTAGTTCCCATAGTTTTTGATTCTTCTACAGTAATAACTCCATCTTTTCCTACCTTTTCCATAGCTTCAGCTATAAGAGAACCTATTTCTTCATCTGCTGCTGAGATGGATGCAACATTGGCAATAGCATCTTTCCCTTCTATTTGAACTGAGTTTTTCTTGATTTCTTCAACTGCTACTTCTACAGATTTTTCTATACCCTTTTTAAGAATCATTGGGTTAGCACCAGCTGCAACATTCTTTAAACCTTCTCTAATTATAGCCTGTGCTAGTAATGTAGCTGTAGTTGTACCGTCACCAGCAACATCATTAGTTTTTGTTGCAACTTCCTTAACTAACTGAGCACCCATATTTTCATATACATCTTCTAATTCAATTTCACGAGCTATAGTTACACCATCGTTAGTTATAGTTGGTGAACCAAACTTTTTATCTAAAATAACATTTCTACCCTTTGGTCCTAAAGTTACTTTTACAGTATTTGCAAGCTTATTAACACCCGCTTCTAATTTGCGACGAGCATCTTCATTAAATTTGATTTCCTTTGCCATTTTTCTCAAACCTCCTATTTTTATTATTACATTCGACTATTTTAAAAACGATAATACATGGTTTTATGAAATTTAAGAAGCTTAATTAGATAGAAGATACGATACAGGAGAGAAGGTACTGGGTTTATGTATTACTCTTTTAACCTTTCTCCTTTCTCTTTTCTCCTTTTTCTTTTTATTGCTCAACAATAGCTAATATATCACTTTGTCTTAAGATAGTATATTCTTCGCCATCATACTTAACTTCAGTTCCTGCATATTTTGAAAATATTACTTTATCTCCTGGCTTAACTTCCATCTTTACTTCCTTACCGTCAACCAATCCTCCTGGACCAACTGCTACTACTTCAGCAATTTGAGGCTGTTCTTTAGCCTGGCTTGGCAGCACTATACCGCTTTTAGTCTTTTCCTCTGCCTCTAATTTCTTGATAACGACTCTGTCACCTAATGGCTTAATGTTCATTGTAAAACCTCCTTAATCTTTTTTTATTTTCTTATATAGAATTTTAATTGACAATTTTATTAGCACTCACTTCTGCCGAGTGCTAATCACAATATTAATGTATAATATATATATTATTAACGCAAATTTCATTTATAGCTATTTTTTGTAATTAACTATAAATATTCATCATTTATATATTTTTTCTTATCAATACTTCTATTATCTACTTTTTTCTTATAATTATTCTTTATTTCTTTGTTTTTTATTTTTTGTTTTGTCCTGCTTTGTTATTTTTTTGTTTTCTCAGCAAAAAACCTGCAGATTTTTGAAATCTGCAGGTTCAATCCTTGCCTTACTCAGTTGTCAAATTTTCAGAAGTATTTTCTCCATCTGTTATCTCTTCCTCTAACTCAATAGTCTCTGTTTCTCCATCCCAGTTAACTGCAAGCCCCAAAGTTTCTGCTATAAATCTTAGGGGTACGTAGGTTCTTGAACTCATTATCTCTGATTTTGTATCAAGGACAACCTTCTCTCCATTTACATATACTTCACTGTTGTCTATCGGAAGAAGTATTTCGATATCTCCTTTAATTATAGTTACTTCCCTTGTTTCACCGTTCCAATCTACCTGTGCCCCAAAACCTTCTACTATAGCCCTTACCGGAACCAAAGTTCTGCCTCCCTTTATAACTGGAGGAGTATCAAATTTCATTTCTGCCTTATTAGATAATATGCTGTCAACCTCTAGCACCTTTACATTTTTATTTTTTGCCAATATTTCTTTTTCAGCCTCTTGCAGTCTTTCTAGCTCTTCTTCAGTATACTTATTTCTTACTACTTCTTTTCTTTGAAGCTTGATTCTCTTCATTTCCTGTTTTAATGTATCCATTTGCCCTTTTAATTCTTCAATCTGTACTTTTAAGGTATTTGCCAATTCTGCATCTCCATTTTCCACTGCTTCTTCATACTGCTTCTCCAATTCATCCTTCTGGTCTTCAATCTCATCTTTTTGAGCTTCTACTTCATCCTTTTTGATTTCTAATTCTTCTTTTATCTTTTCCCATTCTTTGTTAAGACCTTTGCCTTTTCCCTTTTTTGTAGCACCTGATATTGAATCTACATTATTCTCATTGTTCACATCATTATCATTATTCTCATCATTATCATCCTCATTCTGAACCTCATCTTCTAACGTTTCCTCTTTTTCCAATTCTTCTTGGTCTTCAATATCTTCATCTTCTAATTCCTGCTCAACTTCTATTTCGAGTTCTTCTTCAATTTCAACACCATTTTCTTCATTCTCAATCTTTTCTTCGTTTTTAGTTGAAACCTCAATTTTATTTCTTTTCTCTTCTCCTCTTTCTTTACCGTCTGCAAATGCAAAAGTAAAGCTGGATAAAACAAGCATCAAAATTAGCGTTACCAATAAAACTTTCTTAATCATATGTAATATCCTCCTTTATTTTTTTATAAAATGATTTATTATAGTATACGAACTTCCTAATTAATTTGGGTACCCCTTTTATAATTTTTTTAAAAATAAAGAAAGGACCTAAACTCTTCCTCTAATCTCCACTCTTTGTTGGAATAAACGGTATAATTTCTCTAGCTAAATTAATTATAGGCATAGTTTGAAGCCAAACCTTACCCGGTCCTTTAAGTCTAGTCAGAAATAGACCTTCTCCGCCGAAAAATATATTTTTAACCCCCTTAACCATTTCGATATCGAAATCTACAGTAGGTTCAAACATAGCAACATGTCCTGTATCTACCTTTAAAACTTCACCAGGAGCAAGGTCATATTCTACTACCTCTCCATCTACTTCCATAAAGACAATTCCCGGACCAGTAACTTTTTGAAATATAAATCCCTCTCCACCAAATAGTCCAGCTCCTAGTCTCTTTCTAAAGTGCATTTTTAGCTTTACCGATCTTTCTGCACACATAAATGTCTTCTTTTGGCATATTAGCGATTGTCCTGCTGAAAGCTGTACCGGAATAATCTTACCTGGCATAGATGAAGGAAAGGCTATGGTACTTCCATTCTTTTCAGCTGTGTAGGTTACCATAAACAATGATTCTCCAGACAACTTTCTTGCGATACTTCCAAAAAGCCCGCCCTCCATATTTGTACTCATTCTGATACCGTCTGACATCCAGCCCATACCACCGGATTCAGTAAAAATACTTTCACCCTTGTCAAGCTCCATAACTGCTACAGGCAGATTACCTCCTTGAATTTCATATTTCATCTAATCACATCCTTTGGATAATTTGTTATCTATATTATATGATTACCATTATTTAACTTTCAATCCCAAGTTAACCTCTTTACTAGATCTTCTTACTAAAGCAAGCTAATCTATCTAAGCTGCCTATAAGATTTCTGCTGAGGCGACTTTGAAGGTTTGATTAGCCAAAGCTTAAACCTCAATATCAAGCCACTTACCAGAATTAAACCTTAAATAAAATAGAGCTGCAGGCACTAAAAATTCTATGTTTGTAGCAAAAAATACTCCCTTTATTCCCATGTTCGTCAGATTGATGAAAAGATAAGTAAGGGGTACAAATATCCCCCATACCCTGAGAATCGTTACAAGCATTACCCTCTTAGTATCTCCGGCACCCCTGAGTGCCCCAGCATATATGAGCATAACAGCTATGGCCCATTCCTGAAAAGCAGCAATCCTTACAGGTACTATAGCTGCATTTATAGTCAATATATCACTTACAAATATACTTATCAGTGCCTTAGGAAACATAAAAAACATCATTCCTAAAAACAGACCCATAATAGCTCCCAGAGCAGCAGCTACATTTCCGCTTTTTACTGCCATCTCTTTCTTCTCAGCTCCTAAATATTGTCCTACTAAAGTAGTGGCAGCTATTGATATTCCGAAGGCAGGCATAAAGGATATCGATTCTATCCTTATAACCATATTAAATATGGCATGGCTTACTTCTCCCAAAGCAATAATCATAAAGTTTATGACTATAAATGAAGTCTGCATGAAGCACTGCTCTATGGCAGCAGACCAACCTATTTTTACTATTCTTTTGATCATTTTTATTTTAAGTTTTAAATTTTCTAAAGTAAGTTTTATCTTTTTATTTCCCACAAAGGTTAACGCTATTAAAAATATAGCTCCTAAGGCCCTTGATATTGTTGTGGATAGGGCAGCCCCTCCCATTCCCATTTCAGGAAATATCCATAATCCATATATCAAAAAGGCATTCCCTACTATATTAAGAATATTTACAGCTCCATTAACGAGCATGGGGGTTTTTGTATCTCCTGCCCCCCTCAATGAACTAGAAACAGAAAAAGTAATCAACATGAAAAATTGACTGTAAATAACTATTCTCAAATATTCAAGACTTAAGTCTATAATATTTTCCTTTGCCGGAAACAGTCTTATAAATTTTTCATGAAAGATTACCATTGTTAAAACAAGAATTAGACCAATTGAAAGATTGAGCAGCAGTGATTGACCAGCTCCTTCATTGGCCTTTTCATATTCCTTTGCTCCTATATGCCGAGCTACTATTGCCGTTGTCCCTGCATTAAGAGCAGAAAAGATAAATACTACTGGAAAAACTATTTGGTTTGCCATTGCCATGGCGGATATACCTGCCGATTCTAAATATTTTCCTATCATAATAGTATCAGCAATGCTTACTAAAGTCGTAAGCAACATTTCAATCATCGAAGGTACAGCTAAAATAAGAATTTTCTTTAAAATAGTAAATCTTTCTTCTCCTATAAATCTATTTAGTCTATATTCCATGACTCCTCCAAGTTATATATACTTAGTGTACTAAATAAATTGATTATATCATTTTTTATATAGTTTATACAAACTTTTTCTGAACAAAGGCGTCTGGCGACGCTTTGTTAGTTCGTAGTTGGTAGCCCTGATTAGCTCTTAGTTCTTAGCTCTTGGCTCTTGGCAAATCCTAGTCGTTCTTTAGGGTCTTTCTTGCGGCCTGTCACCTTTTTGCCATGAGCGGTCAGTTTTTCAAAAAATGTTTGAACTCCTAGACAAGAACAAATGCTTCTAACGACGTATTTGTTAGCGACTCATTTGTTAGTTCTTAGTTCCTAGCTCTTAGCTTTTAACAAATTCAGGTTTATCACTATTCACTTTTCGGTTTACGCCACCCGCTACTCGGTTAGAGTCAGTCCTTCGGGCAATTCTTTCGAGGCTATGCACTAGGCACTGAGCTTTGGATTTCATTCTTTTCCGTCACCCGTTACCTGCAACCTAAGTAATTATAATCCAAATGCACTTCTAATGATAAAATACGCAAGGGGTATAAAAATTGCCGGCAGCATATTTCCTACCTTTATTTTTTTAACTTCAAGTATATTGAGGCCTATTGCTATAATCAACAATCCTCCTACCGCCGTCATATCAGCCACTACCGAATCTATTAAAAACTGTTTCATAAAAGAAGCAGTAAGAGTTATTAAGCCCTGATAAAGAAATACTGGAATTGCAGAAAATAACACACCTATTCCAAAGGATGATGTAAATATAATAGATGATATACCATCCAACACGGATTTGGCAAAGAGGGTTTCATGATTATTTGTAAGTCCGCTTTCAAGAGAACCTACTATAGCCATAGAACCAACACAGTATAATAGGCTCGCTGTAACAAAGCCCTTAGCAATTCCATCGCCCATATTAGAAAATCTTTTCTCCACCATTTGCCCCAGATTTTCCAGCCTTTCTTCAATATCTAAAAACTCTCCAATAAAGCTCCCTATAGCCAAGCTAAAAATCACCAACATCAAGTCATTAACCTCTAAGGCATTCATTATACCTATTAGTACAACTGCCAGACTTATGGACTTTATAACTGTCTCATTATATTTTTCTGGCATTCTTAATCCGGTTATAAGTACCAAACCACTTCCCACTAAAATTGCCAAAGCATTTACTATAGTTCCTAACACATTTAGCTCCCCCTTTTTTTCACTTACTTCTTTTTAATTTTTAGCTCCCTTGCATAATAAAAAAGATATTGCTGAGCAAAACCTGCCAGATTTCCAAATTTCTCTTGGGCAAATTTCTGTATTTTCTTAAGGCCTGTCCCCTCTGGAAGATAAAAGTATTCCATAACTCTTTTTACCCATACATCTATGGGGAATGCATCGTCCTTGTCCATTGAGAATAACATTATACAGTCGGAAACCTTAGGGCCTACACCGGGAAACAACATCAGCTGCTCCCTAACCTCAGATGTATTTAAATCCCTTAGTTTATAGATATCTACAGTTTTTTCAGTAACAAATTTAGCTGCATTTAGTATGTATTTGCCTCTAAATCCTATACCCTTAAACTGTATATCCTCTACCTCCAAGCCATTCAAGCTTTCAGGTGTGGGAAAGCTGTAGTATTTCCTTCCCCTATATTCTCCTATATATTCTCCATAATTTTTACTTAAAGCCTCAATAGCTTTTTTAATCATAGATATCCTATTATTGGCTGATGTAATAAAAGAGACTAAAGTCTCCCATTCATCCTGCTTGAGTATCCTTATACCGTGACCAAAGTTTACTGCAGTCTCCATAGTCTCATCTAGACCCGAAAGGGTTTTCTTTATATTTCCATAATCTCTATCCATGTCAAAGTAATGGTGCCATATATTTTTATAATCTTCATAGGTGGTATTATTAATAAATACTTTATCCTCTTCTTTCTTTAAGTTGATTAATCTTTTAAATGCAACGCCTGTATAACTCCCATCCTCTTCTTTATTCCATCTAAAGCATTGACCGCACTCAAATATGTGGGGCAGCTCAAAATCCTTTACTCCCTCTAAAACTACTCCATTTTCTATTTCCCTTACCTTCATATTTAACACCTCAATCTATTTCATATACTCTATATATTATAACAATCTAGCGAGGTTATTAAAACTATTTTTAAAAGAACAAAGACGTCTCGACGCTTTGTTAGTTCGTAGTTGGTAGCCCTGATTAGCTCTTAGTTCTTAGCTCTTGGCTCTTGGCAAATCCTAGTCGTTCTTTAGGGTCTTTCTTGCGGCCCGTCACCTTTTTGCCATAAGCGGTCAGAAAAAGTTTGTGATTTCTTTCATCGCTTGAATTTGCTTCGTTTTATATCCACAATTTTTTGCAAAAATGTTTGAGTTCCTTAGAAAAAAAAGTTACAATTTATAGGATATAAATTATTTCCCCTATAAATTGTAACGTTTCTTCTTTATGATAAAGTACTTATACTGGTATACCCGCCTCTGCGAAGGTAATCATTTCATTATTCATATACACTGCAGACTCTATTATGTTGAAGGCCAACACAGCTCCACTTCCCTCTCCTAGTCTCATATCCATATTTAGCATCGGCTTTAATCCTAAAATCTCAGATGCTTTGATTGCACCTTTTTCAATAGAAGCATGGGAAGGAATCAAAAAGTTTTTCGTTTTAGGCTGTATAGCACATGCTATAAGAGCAGCAGCCGTAGATATAAAACCATCTACCACTATAGGGACTCTATTTGCTGCTCCTGCAAGCATAACCCCTGCCATTCCTCCTATTTCAAGACCTCCAACCTTAGCCAATACGTCTATGCCATCCTCCGGGTTTGGTTTGTTTACGTCAATAGCCCTTTTAATTACCCCTGCCTTATATTCAAGCTTCTCCACAGGATAATTAGCCCCTATACCGGTTACCTCCAAGGGGTCATAGCCTCCAATAACAGAAACTATGGCAGCACTTGGAGTAGTATTGCATATTCCCATTTCTCCCGTAGCCAACAGATTAACACCTTTATTTATCTCACTGCTTGCTATCTCAATTCCAACCTCTAAAGCTTTTATAGCTTCCTCGGTAGTCATAGCAGGACCCTTTGCCATATTGTCAGTTCCATATTTAATTTTTCTATTAATGACATTAGGGTCATCTATATCTTCTAATACTCCTACATCAACAGGCACAACATTTGCACCCGCTTGCTTTGCCAATGCACATACTCCTGTAACCCCTTTTGCAAAATTTCGAGTTTGAATAGCAGTAACAGTCTGAGGAAAAACAGCCACTCCCTCTTCGTATACTCCATGGTCAGCAGCCATAACTATAACTGATTTTTTATCAACCTTCGGGAATAGTTTTCCAGTTATGCCTGCAAGTTGTACTACTATTTCTTCTAATCTCCCAAGACTTCCCGGGGGCTTGATGAGATTATCGACCCTTTTTCTGGCTTTTTCCATTGCCTCTTTGTCCAGATTACCGATTTCCTTAATAGTTTGTTTTAATAAGTTCATAATAATCCTCCTTGAAATAAAATTATCAATAAAATAAAAAAGTCCATAGCTTGCTTGCATACTACAAACAAACCATGAACTTTACCTTCATTCATGATTATCTAAAAACTTTAGGCAGGTCTCCTGGCTCAGGCTCACTGCCTTTAAACGCCTTCCCGATTCTAGTTATTAAGCAATATCAGTGGCATATGTTTAAAGGCTCACCTTTACAGTGGCGGGTCCGCTGAAGATTCTCACTTCATTCCCTATTCTCCCTAATTTTTGTACTATCCCAAATACATAAAATTAGGGCACCTAAAATTCATAGACTATTTAATTTTTCTAAAAAACTCTATTCTACATAGATTTGAAAATTCCTGCTGAAAATTAATAAGTTTTAAATTATTTCCAGTCGAATATTGAATTTTAGCTTTTCGCCCTAAAAGAATGACCTTAAAGCGTCGCTAGACGCTTTTGTTCTTAATACCATCCTCTTAGCTTCATAGCAGTTGCTATTCTCTTAATAGACATCATGTAAGCTGCAGTTCTCATATCAACTTCATGTTCTTCTTTCAATTGCCAGATTTCTTCAAAAGATTTGTGCATTAATGCTTTTTGCTTTTCTTGTACTTCTTCAAATGTCCAGTAGTAGTTCATTAGGTTTTGTACCCACTCGAAGTATGAAACAGTAACTCCACCAGCATTTGCTAATATATCAGGAACTAAAACAATACCTTTCTCGAATAATACTTTATCAGCTTCCGGAGTTGTAGGCCCATTGGCACCTTCACAAACAATCTTAGCTTTCACGTCGTCTACATTTTTAGAAGTTATTTGATTTTCCAGTGCACATGGGAATAACATATCAACGTCCATAACTAATACTTCGTCTCTATCTACTTCCTTAGTTGCTCCTGGGAATCCTTTTACATGTTTGTTTTCTTTAGTGTACTCAACTAAATCTTTAATATCTAATCCGTCTTCGTTGATTATACAGCATGAAGAGTCAGACACCGCAATAACTTTAGCTCCCATTTCTTCAATGTATAAACCTGCATAGCTTCCAACATTACCAAAACCTTGAATTGCGACTGTAGCTCCTTTTACATCCAAGCCTATTTTATCAGCAGCTTGCTTAGCCATAATTGCAACACCATATCCAGTTGCTTCAGTTCTTGCTAAGGATCCACCAAACTCAACAGGTTTACCAGTCATAACTCCTGGTTCATTGTATCCTCTAATCTTACTGATTTCATCAACCATCCATGACATAATTTGCCCATTAGTGTTCACATCTGGAGCCGGAATGTCCTTCTTGTCTCCTACAAAGAATGCTACAGCTCTTGCATATCCCCTTGATAATCTTTCCAACTCACCTTGAGATAATTCATTCGGATCAACTATTATACCGCCTTTACCTCCACCGTATGGAAGTCCTATAACTCCACACTTGAAAGTCATCCAAGTAGATAAAGCCTTAACTTCATCTCTTGAAACGTCAGGATGGAATCTTATACCACCTTAGTTGGACCAGGGGCATCATTGTGCTGTGATCTAAAGCCTTTAAAAGTTTTGATGCTTCCATCATCCATTTTTACTGGAATAGATACTTCTAATACTCTTAGAGGATTCTTCAGGATCTCGTATACTGCCGGTTCTGCACCAAGCTTGTCACATGCAGTTTTAATTTGCCTTTGAGCAATTTCAAATGGATTTAAAGTTTTTTCAGCCATTAGGTTTGACCTCCTCTTAAATATATGTTATTAAAAAAATTTATGTTCTATGGTTATAGAATTTACTTCTATTATTATTTTTTATTAGTTCTTTATAAAATCGCTTCATAGAAATGCAATTCAAAATTCATAATTGTTAAGAGGTTAACTTTTCATACTTTCTTTAATAAACTAAATTTTCAACAAAATGCATTAAAAAAACGTTTTCCTGCATGCCATAATATATCTACGAAGTCATATTCGCTAAATTGTTAAGACTGTTCATTGTAAAATACTACCTTATAACATGAAATACTAAATTTGTTTTGAAAAATTGCTCTCGTTCTTTGTCAAAATAAATACCATTGTTTATTTTTGGAAAATTCAAAATATTCTTTCAATTGCAATATTTCAGGCGCTTCCTTTGTTGTTTTGAAATTTTTCTTTCTTCCAAATACATTATAACATATGGAGTTTTTTTTGTAAACAACTTATCTATTTTTTAATCTTGATTATTAAATAATTTTTAGTGGCTTTTCGTTACTTAATTAGTCACTAGTTCTTAGTCCTTGGCTCTAATTTAAGGCAATGGCTTTTCGCTCTTTGCTATTCGGTTAGGGTCGTGCTTTTGGGTACTCTAGATATTGATCTTTGGGGTAATCTTTTAAGTCTTTCCGGTAACCCGTAACCCGTTCTTGAATCTCTTAACTCTTTTTTCCCCGTTCCCTGTCCCCTGTCACCTGTCACCCGCTTTTAAATATTTTAACTCTCAACTCTTAACTCCCCTTATCCTTTACCTATCTCCTGTCTACTAATAAACTCTTTACAAACACATCAATAGACAAAATATTTAAAGCAGTCATGTTTTCAATTTCCCTTTTAATCCTCTTTTGAAGAGACTCTATAATCTCTGTAAGTATATACCCGTATCTAACAACAATATCCAGCTTTATTACCACTCCATTTGGATAATTTATAAGGTTAACTCTTGTTATTTTATAAAGACCGTCAATATGCTCACCGGCAAATTTAATTATTTGTGTAATAGCCTTGTCTGAGATGGTATACTTACCCAAATAGCTAAAGGTGGGTCTAACTACCGATTTTTCTGTAAGCTGCATTGTATTATCCTTTCTCCTTCTGAATATCTTTAAAGGATCTATAAAATACCCGGAAAAATGCTTTTTTATTTCAAATGTAGGAACTGGAATTACATGCTTGCCTTCATGCTTTCTATATTTTTGTGCTGTAGCTATCTCCTCTTTTGTAGCGATGTCTTCTATATATACGATTTGATCTATTGGTGCAATTTTCAAATTTTCTGCTATTAGATTCACCATTTTCTCCGAAGTTCCAATTATCAATATTCCATCGGGGTTATAATCTTCTATTGCATTTAATGTCTTTTCCCTATGTTCCTTATCTAGAAACAATGCCCTCTTAACTGCAGCTATTTTTGTTTTCTCTCTTTTAGCGGAACTCCCTGCAATTACTTTATTTCCCTTTATTAAAAGACCGTCATCTATTATGTATTCGATATCCATCTCATAGGCAAGAGTCACTGCTCTATAACTTTTACCCGTGCCGCTTTTCCCTACAAGGGCTATAATTTTCATCATTTATACCTCTTTTCCTGTTATTTCTTTATAGTCTAGAAATTCAAATACAATCTAAATACAATGATAATCATTATAAATTAGTCTTTTTTTACTTTTTTTACAATAAGATTGTTGTTTTAAAGCTGGATTTTACTGTATAATTCAAAAGGAAGAATTTATTGACAAAGGAGGACTCAACAATGGCTTATGTAATTACTGATGCTTGTATTAACTGCGGAGCTTGCGAACCTGAATGTCCAGTTGAAGTAATTAGTGCTGGAGATGACAAGTACGTAATCGATGCTGCTGGATGTATCGACTGCGGAGCATGTGCTAATGTTTGTCCTGTAGACGCTCCTCAACCTGAGTAATCAAGCAATACATAAAAGTATAAAAAAGTATATAAGATTTCTAAAAAGATTAAGCTCATAGCTTAATCTTTTTTATTGCATAGGAACTCAAACATTTTAAAAAAAAATTGCAGGTATAAAGCAAAGTAAATTCAAGGGATGCAAGAAATTACAATTTTTTACCAGTTAAATATTAAAAAGGCTAACAGCTAACTGCTGACCGCTCATGGCAAAAAGGTGACAGGCCGCAAGAAAGACCCTAAAGAACGACTAGGATTTGCCAAGAGCCAAGAGCAACCTTACTAAGGAACTTAAGGATAGCTTTTTCTTCATTAAGTGTTATATCATTCAAAATAAAATCCAACAGTTTTTTCTGTTTCTGTACTATATCATTAAATATATCTTGTCCTCTTTCAGTCAATCTAAGCATATAAACCCTTTTATCCTTCTCAGATCTCTCTTTTTCCAAATACCCTGTTGATACCATCCTATTGATAATAGAGGTCATAAGCCCTCTATCTATTTCAGTTTCTTTTATTAAGCTATATATTGACTTCTCTTTATCTTTTCCGATTTTTTTTATAATATATATATCTAAAAAGGAAAAATTCTCACTTTTTGTATCCAGCTCAAAACCCTTTTTATCTAATAACAAAACTCTATGAATTACCTTTTCAAACATTTTATTTATTTCTTTATAATAATTGGCCATAAAACCACCTACTGATAATTATTTTCACTAAATTATATCATAAAAAAGCCCATACAGCAAAATCTTAAATTTGTTTTAACTTTTACAATTTTCAAAATTATTTTTGTAGTTTTCGGTAGTTTTATGTAGTATATAGTAGTTATTAAAATATATTAAATGTAATAATTACCATTTCAACAAATATGGTATGTATGCATTCGTGTATTATTTTCCGAATCTTCTGCTTTATCGCTTGACTGGTCTGCTAAAATACATTATAATTTAGATAAAATTCAATATCATATTTATGCAGCTCTATTAATGGCTATTGTGTATCCCATAATAGCTTAATTAATGGAACCCAGTATAATAATACACTACTACTATGCGTATATGCATTGAATTAAAGTGGATTAATTTATCTGGGTATTTATTGTTTTTGGTGCTTTTAAAAGCCCTTAATATTTGTCAATTTTCTACATTCTACATTTTTTAAATTTGAAGAAGGACAAGAATTCAGGGCTTTTAAAATATATAAAAATTAAGAGGGGGAATATTGTAATGAAGAAAAGCATTGCATTACTACTTGTAATGGTATTAGTTGCTTCATTTGCCTTTGCTGGCTGTACACAGCAACCGGCTGAAGCACCTAAACAGGAAGAAAAACAAAACAATGAGAGCGCCGAAAATGCAGGCGGCAAAACTATGGAATTAGCTTTCGCAACAGGTGGTACCTCAGGTACATATTACCCACTTGGTGGTGCAATAGCTAATGTTTGGAACAAGAAAATTGAAGGTATAAACGTAACAATTCAACCTGCAGGGGCTTCAGTTGAAAATATCAACAGAGTTGCAGCCGGAGAGGTTGATATCGTTTTAGCCATGAACAACGTTGCAGATGACGCTTACAATGGAAATGGCAAGAGTTTCCCTAAGCCTCTTAAGAACTTTAAAGCAGTTGGAGTTGTTTACCCTGAAGTTATGCACGTTGTAACTACTCAGGCTTCTGGAATTAAATCTATAACTGACTTAAAGGGTAAGTCAATCAATCCTGGACCTCCAGGAAGTGGTACTTACGTTACTGCGTTACCTATATTAGAAGCTTTTGGTATTGGACCTAAGGACTTTACTCCAAAGCCAGGTAGCTTCTCCGATGCAGTTGCTGGATTAAAAGACGGTACAATCGACGCTGCATTTGCAGTAGTTTCATTCCCTGCTTCAGCAGTTAAGGAAATCGCTACTACTAATCCAGTTAAAATTCTTGAAATCGATGGTGAGCCATTTGATAAGTTAAAGGAAAAAGTTCCATTTGTATCTAAGTTTACTATCACAGGCGGAGAATATAACGGTCAAGATGAAGACGTTACTACCGTTTCACTGCAGGCGGTTATGTATGTAAGAGAAGATTTACCAGAAGATCTAGTATACAATTTAGCTAAAGTAATGTATGAAAACACTGACGCTATAGCAGAAGGCCATGCAAGAGGTAAACAAATCAAACTTGAAAATGCACTTAAAGGTGTAACTACTCCTGTTCATCCTGGAGCATTAAAATATTTTGAAGAAAAGGGAATCAAGTAAATAGTTGGATAGGCCGGGATAGTTTTCCTATCTCGGTCTTTTAAAATACTATGAAAAGATTTAAACTAATTATAATTGGCCTAATTCTGATACTATCACTTACTATAACCGCCCTTTATACCATTACTCTGCTTCAGGTGTATATAGCCGATAAGGGTCCAAATTTTAACAAAATTTTGATTCAACTTCCGGCGAAGACAGGAGAAAAATTTGATGTTAGATGGATACATTCTGTCAGTCGTAGACCCGTTATAGAAACTTATAAAATTGAAAAAGATTTACGCATTTCAATATTTGAAATGAAGTTTGATACGTTCAGTGCTAATCTTCCTGCTAGTCCAGATTATAATACTAAATGGGAATATCACAAAGACTATATTCGAGTTTATAACTATGATGTTCTGTTTGATGCCGTTCCTGTAGTTATAGGTAAAGTGGTAGCAGACCATACACTATACTTCAGAGATAAAGTTATCCATCTTAAGGATGTATATAAACCTGGCGGATATGTAAAAATCAGAGTAGTAAAAGACATATTGCTAAATTATCTTATTAAGGAGGCATTTAATTAATGAGTGAACTAAACCTTAAGCCAACATTGGATGAAGAAAAACAGCAGGAACTCATGGCTAAATATGATAGGGAATTTTCCTATAGGAAATTATCAGGTGTTTTAGGAAAATTAGCTTTCATAATAGCAATCGCATGGAGTCTTTGGCAGATTTATACTGCAGGATTCGGTCTTAAACCTCCTACTATTCAAAGAGGAGTTCATGTAGGATTTGCCTTAGTACTTATATTCTTACTCTATCCCTTTAGAAAAAATGACAAATCAAACAAAGTAAAATGGTATGACTATTTAATGATTGGTGCATCTATTTTAGTTGTAGGATATCATGTGGTTAATTTCGAGGATTTATTGTTTAGAGCCGGGGCCTACACTCAAACAGACATGATTATTTCTATTATAGCAGTTATACTTGTAATTGATGCAACACGTAGAGTAGCTGGTCCCGTACTTGTAACCGTTTCAGGAGCATTTTTGCTTTATGCTTTTTTCGGTAACTATGTTCCAGGGTATTTCTCCCATGCTGGCTATAGTCTTCAAAGAATAACCACTTATGCATGGATAAGTACCGAATCTATACTTGGAATACCTATAATGGTATCAGCAACTTTCATATTCCTATTCTTATTATTTGCAACTTATTTAAAAATGACAGGTATTGGGGATTGGCTAACTGATTTAGCTTTAGCTCTAGCTGGCCATACTACAGGTGGACCTGCCAAAGCAGCAATCGTTGCCAGTGCATCTCAAGGTACTATTTCAGGTAGTTCTGTTGCCAATACAGTTGGTACCGGTTCCGTAACCATACCTCTCATGAAAAGTATAGGATACAGATCTGAATTTGCAGGTGCAGTTGAAGCTGCAGCTTCAACCGGTGGACAGCTGATGCCTCCTGTAATGGGTGCCGCAGCCTTCATTATGACTGAATTTACTGATCTTCCCTACGTTACTATAGCGCTAGCCGCAGCCATTCCAGCGATTTTATACTTCACAGGAATATTTATAATGGTTCACCTCGAAGCTAAGAAAAACGGTCTTGAAGGAATACCAAAGGCAAAGCTGCCAAAGGCTAAAAAACTTCTAAAGGAAAAATGGTTCTTAAGTATTCCGATATTTGTTATAGTCGGCCTTTTAGTAAAAGGATATACTCCTATGTACGCCGCACTATTTGGTATCATCTCAACAATATTAATAGGTTTTATAAACTCCTTCGTAGATAAAGAGCAAACCTTTGGCTTTAAAGAATTAATCCAAGGATTAGAAGAGGGGGCAAAAAGTGCACTTCCTGTTGTAATGGCATGTGCTAGTGCTGGTATAATAGTTGGTGTCGTTACATTGACAGGACTTGGAATAAAACTTTCCCACGGAATTGTTTTGCTTTCAGGAGGAAATCTATATCTTACAATGTTCCTTACTATGATAGCTTCAATAATTTTGGGTATGGGTATGCCTACTACTGCAAACTATATTGTTCAAGCTACTATAGCTGCTCCTGCCCTTATTAAAATTGGAGTTCCTGTAATAGCTGCACACCTTTTTGTATTCTACTTCGGTATAGTTGCAGACATTACCCCACCTGTTGCGTTAGCAGCCTTTGCAGGCTCGGGTATTGCAGGGGCTAATCCGTTTAAGACTGGTGTAGAGGCTTCAAAAATAGCTATCGCTGCTTATTTAGTTCCATATATCTTTGCAACCTCTCCGGTACTTGTTTTAGTTAATGCCAACATACCTAGAGTTTCCCTAGCCCTCGGTACTGCATTAATAGGAATGTTCGGTATAGCCGGAGGTGTCAGCGGTTACTTTATAACCTTCTCTAAAGCTTGGGAGAGAATCATACTATTTCTTGCGATATTAAAACCAGTGCAATAGGATTTATACTGCTACTTGGTATGTATATGCTTCAAAAGAACAAAGTAAATAAAGAAAATAAAACTAAAAAAAGTAAATCCTAAAATAAAAACTACCTTGAATTCAAGGTAGTTTTTATTACTTTTCTTCATTTTTCCAAGATTCATATCTGTCAATTGCCCCTTTTACAGCTACACAAATAGCTTTCTGAGACAGCCCATGAAACCTTCTCTGTATGTTATCTATCAGCTTATCTACACCTTCTTCATGCAAATTATGTCCAATTATTATATCCTTTAAAAATTTTTTAGCTTCGTCCGTAATTAAAGTACAGCTTGTATCTTCTATTACTCCCGTTTTTACATTTATTACTAGCCCTACACCTACTACTTCCAAAAGTTTTGCCGCTGAAATACTATTAGGTAACTTTGCATATGAAATAAAATATACAGTTTCGTCACTATAGTTTTTATTCATATTGTCCTCCATTAGAACAAAGGCGCCTGACGACGCTTTGTTAGTTCGTAGTTAGTAGTTGGTAGCATATGGAAGTCATTCTTTAGGGTCTTTCTAATTAGTCATTAGTTCTTAGCTCTTGGCAAACTCAGATTAATCGCTTTTCGCTACTCTCTATTCGGTTAGGGACAATCTTTTGGGTCTTTCCGGTCACCGGTTACCCATCACCTGTTCCCTATTTCCTATTCTTTTGAAGTTTTATAAAGATAAGTAAAAGTCAACAAGCTTTCTACTAAATGTACATTTTCTACAATTACATCATCGGGAACCTTCAAATCAGTAGGGGCAAAATTCCAAATCGCTTTAATTCCACATTCAACTAACTTATTTGCTACGTCTTGAGCGCTATCTTTGTTAGTACATATGATTGCCATATCTACATTATTCTTTATTACATATTCCTCTATATTATCCATATCCATAATCTCTACGTCACGGATTTTAAGACCTATAAGCCTTGGATTAATATCGAACATTGCATCAACGTGGAATCCTTCTTTTTGGAAGTTAGTATAATTTGCAAGGGCTTGACCTAAATTCCCCGCACCAATTATTATAATTTTGTAGTTTTTGTCTAGTCCAAGGATTTTTCCAATCTCTTTGTAAAGTTCTTCAACATTATATCCATAGCCCTGCTGCCCAAAACCTCCAAAGTTATTTAAATCCTGTCTTATCTGAGATGCAGTAAAACCTATTATGTCACTAAGTTCCTTTGATGATATTCTTTTAATATCTCTTTCTAGTAAGTCCTTTAAATATCTGTGGTATTTTGGCAACCTTCTAATAACTGCCATCGATATCCTATTCTTTCTATCCATAACCAACAAACTCCTACTTTATTAATTTTTATTAAAACTAAAAAAATTATAGCATTTTAGAGGTTTTCTGTCAAATAATTATCATCTTTCTATCTATTATATCACACTTTTTTTTAAATAAACCCTTATATATGATAAAATAATTTAAGAATGCAAAGCTATTTGAGGAGGATAGAAAATGATAGCAATATCATGCAATAATATAAATAAATCCTTTGGAATAGATGTAATTTTAAAGGACATTTCTTTTACAGTTAATATAGGTGATAAGATAGGACTAATAGGTAAAAACGGTACAGGTAAATCTACTCTCTTTAAAATACTATCGGGTCAGATTCCCTATGATTCGGGAGACATATTTATGGCTAAGAACATGAATATAGGTTATCTCAAACAGGACCCCGATTTTGATGAAAATAAAACCATTTATGAAGAATGTATCCCTATATTTAAAAATATCATAGATATGGAAAAAAATCTAAGAGATCTTGAATTAGAAATATCTAAATATGAAAACCATGACAGCCCTGAGTTTAAAAAATTAATAAATTCCTATTCAAATTTATTGGAAGAGTTTAATAAAAACAATGGCTATGGCTATAAAAGTGAAATTCGTGGAGTTCTTAAGGGACTAAGCTTTAAAGATGAAGATTTTAATAAACCCATCTACCAACTTAGCGGCGGACAAAAATCCAGACTGAATATAGCTAAACTTTTACTGAAAAAGCCCGATATACTGCTACTGGATGAACCTACTAATCATTTAGATATTGATGCCATAGGTTGGTTAGAAAACTTTCTTAAAAATTATTCCGGTACACTCATGATAATTTCCCATGATAGATATTTTCTCGATCAGGTAGTGGGTAAAATATTCGAAATTGAAAATCATAGCATAATAGGCTATGAGGGAAACTATACAAAATTTGTAGAATATAAAAAAGATTTATATGAAAATCAGCTAAAAAAATATCAGCAGCAGCAAAAAGAAATAGAACGTCAAGAAGAAATGATAAGAAGATTTAAGCAGCATGGAACTGAAAAGCTTGCAAAAAGGGCTAAAAGCCGTGAAAAAGCCCTTGAAAAGATAGATATAGTAGAAAAACCTACGTTAAATAATTATAGAACTAGAATTAAGTTTGACACAGACATAAAAAGTGGTCGTGAGGTTCTGAAGGTCCAAAATCTATCTAAATCCTTTGAAGATAGTCCTTTATTTTCAAACGTAAACTTCGATATCTATAGGGGTGAAAGGGTAGGCCTTATCGGTCCAAATGGAATCGGCAAAACCACTCTTTTCAAAATTTTATTAGGCAAGCTTGACTATAATGGGGGAAATATCAATATTGGTCATAATGTATTTTTAGGATACTTTGACCAAGAACAAAGTAATTTAAATGAAGATAATAACCTAATAGATGAAGTTTGTAATGAAAATCCTAAAATTTCTATACCCGAAGCTCGAAATCTACTTGCATCCTTTTTGTTTACTGGCGATGAGGTGTTTAAAAAGGTTGGGGATTTAAGTGGAGGTGAAAAAAGCAGACTTTCTATTTTGAAGCTTATGCTCTCTAAGGCTAATTTTCTGCTACTGGACGAACCCACTAATCATTTGGACCTTCCATCTAAAGAAGTACTGGAGGAAGCTCTTACAGGTTACAATGGAACCATCTTAACCATATCCCATGATAGGTATTTCTTGAATAAGGTAGCAACTAAAATTTTGGAGATGTCTAAGGAGGGGATTGTTGAATATCTAGGTAACTATGATTATTATGTAGAAAAAAAGAGACTCCTGGAATCTCCTGAGGAAGAATCATCTGATAACATCAAAACTAAAACTCAACTAAAGGAAGAAAGAAGAAAAGAAAAACTTAAAAAAGCCAAAAGAAAAAAACAAAGACTTATGCTTAAGGAACTGGAAGCTAAAATTGCCGCTTTGGAAGATCAAATAGCGCATCTTGAGCTTATGATGTGCGACGAAGACATATACAGCAATCCAGACAAGAGCAGGGAGATCCATGAGAAACATGAATCTATTAAGACCCAACTTGAAAATTTATATGAAAAATGGGAGGAAATAATATAAAAATTTATTTTTCCCTAGACTTTTAGGAAAATTTAAGTATAATAGTAATTGATTATCAATATGATAATTTTAGGGAATACCATATTAGATTAAGTGAAACTTAGTTTAGATGTAGATGGAGTTTGTAACTTCATCTAAGCTTTGGTTGAACTAATCTAGGGACTATATCTGCTCTTTATTTTTCACTTATACAAGTGGAAATGTTAGAGCAGTCAGTCATAGGATTAAAAAATAAGGGAGGAATACTAATGGTATTAGATAAGGTTAAAGAAATTATTATTGAGCAACTAGGATTAGATGAAGATGTAGAAATTACTATGGAAACTTCATTAATGAATGACCTAGAAGCTGATTCTTTAGATGCTGTGGAAGTTATCATGGCAATTGAAGATGAATTTGACATCGAAATTCCTGATGAAGATGCCGAAGATTTCAAAAACATCGGTGACATAGTAAAATATGTAGAAGACAGAATATAGTCTGTAGTCTGGAGTAATTTCCAGACTTTTTTTGTTCTTTTCTTTTTTAGCAAATACAAAATCTTTAATTTAACTTGCCTCGCTAGTTCCTTATAGATATCCTTCAATAATCCTCTTCAGGCTCCGTGGAAGAGCTGCTTTAATAGAAAAGATTTGGAGGTAATAGTGCTAACTATTCTGTTGTTTATTTTTCTTTTTTAATTTTATTAATTATGCTCATCTCTAAATTATATTTCTTTAGTTAGTTTTGTCCAAATTATTTAGGGGCTAAAAAGCTACGAACTACGACCCACTAACTAATAAAGTGCCTACGGCACTTTATTACATTTCCCGGGAAATTTCCCTATTTATTTTAAAAATACAATATAATTCGACAGTATTCTTCTTTTTAAATGATATTATGTATACCAATTTTTTTGTCATATTTTTTTATTAAGCTGCATATAAATTAATTGAGGAATTTTATGCACATTCATATCCACAACTTTCCCACATAATACACAGAATTATCCACAGACATTTGTGAAAACAACTGCTTTCCTGAACTTTCCCACATTATCCACATTTTTATCCACATTTTCATGTTAATTGTGGATAAAGTATAAGATTTTGTTTATGAGTTTACATAAATGCTTATTAGTATTTTTTTGTTTACACTTTTTTAAAGCGTCTGACGACGCTTTGTTAGTTCGTAGTTAGTAGTTCGTAGTTGGTAGCATGTAAAAGTCATTCTTTAGGGTCTTTCTAATTAGTTCTTAGCCCTTAGCTCTTGGCAAATTCAGATTAATCGCTTTTCGCTATTCGGTTAGGGACAATCTTTTAGGTTTTTCCGGTCACTGGTCACCCATCACCCGTTACCTATAACTTTTCCCCAAGTTTCAAATTTGGTACAACATTAAGATACATATCGGCTCCATGTCCCTTTATGTAATCATAATATGCTACACAGCCTATCATGGCAGCATTATCAGTACATAGCTTTAAAGATGGATATTTAAGTATCAATCCCTTTTTTTCAGCAGCAGATATGGTCTTATCTACCAGCACATCGATAACAGCCTGTTGAAAGCATGCTGCCACATCCTCTTTAACTATCTCTATTCCCTTTTGTCTTGAGTTATTTAGATAATTCAAAACTGCAGATTTTAACCCGCTAAAGCTAAAGTCGAGACTCCCGTCCTCTAAATAGGTCCTTGGAAAATTTATAGCATCCTTGTTTCCCTTTTTAGCCAAATTATCTATCAGAGGTCCGCCAGGATATCCAAGTCCTAT
This sequence comes from Candidatus Petromonas tenebris, assembly GCA_014236755.1. Lineage (GTDB taxonomy): Bacteria > Bacillota > Clostridia > Peptostreptococcales > Caminicellaceae > Petromonas > Petromonas tenebris. The sequence goes on from JACCKY010000034.1 coordinate 36,788, forward strand.
GGCTCTGGCAACTTTATCAAAGGCCTCTCCGGCAGCATCATCCCTTGTCTTTCCTAGCACCTCATACACTCCATAATCCTTCATATGCACAAGATGAGTATGTCCTCCCGATACTATTAGGCAAACAAAGGGAGGCTCCAAATCCTTATATTCAACAAAATTTGCATATATATGACCCTCGATATGGTTAACTCCTACAAGGGGTACATTTAGAGAATATGCCAGAGCCTTAGCTGTAGACAAACCTACAAGTAAAGCACCTACTAACCCGGGACCATAAGTCACGCCTATCATATCTATATCCTTAAAGGTAACACCTGCTATTTCCAAAGCTTCATTTATGACATAGCTTATGTTTTCCACATGTTTTCTTGATGCCACCTCAGGAACTACTCCGCCAAATTTCTTATGTTGGTCTACCTGGGAAGATATTATATTAGAGAGAATCTCCCTACCATTTTTCATAACTGCTACTGAAGTTTCATCACAGCTCGATTCTATACCTAAGGTAATCAAATTCTCCTTCATTTTACCACCTTTTCATATGTATTTTTTACTAACTACTATTATATCCTACAATTATCCATTTAACCAGTTTGTATTATAGATGAACAACTTTAAGATTGAATTTATATTACTCTAGGAATTTTGAGGTTTCCTTCTGAGCGATTTTGAAGTATTTGTTGCTGCTTCTATCTTTTATTTAAACAAAGCAACAAATTTTAACCTTGAACTTTGTTATCTATAATCCAGTTTTACTATATATCTTTATATCAAACTTTCTGATGCCCTTCCGTGAACAAATCCAAAGTTTTATTCTTTAGGGTCTTTCTAATTAGCCATTAGTCATTAGTTCTTAGCTCTTGGCAAATTCAGATCAATCGCTTTTCGCTATTCGGTTAGGGACAATCTTTTAAGTTTTTCCAGTCACTGGTTACCCGTCACCCGTTACCCGTCACCCATTCCCTGTTCCTATTTGACATGAGCGACCAGCAATTAGCTGTTAGCCTTTTTAATATTTAACTGGTAAAAGTTTGTAATTTCTTGCATCCCTTGAATTTACTTTGTTTTATACCTACAATTTTTTTCAAAAAATGTTTGAGCTCATTAACAACAAAAAAGCGCCTTAAGCGCTTTGTTATATTTCTATCCTTTCCACATTATTATGGCGTCCTCATTAGTGTCCATATAATATTTCGGTCTTATACCACAAGACTCAAAGCCAAACTTTTTATAAAGTCTTTGGGCAGGTATATTGCTTTTCCGAACCTCAAGGGTCATCCTATATATTCCAAGCTTTTCTGCATATTCTATCATTGATTTTAAAAGATAGCTGCCAATATCTCTATTTCTAAAATTCGGATGTACAGCTATATTTGTAATATGGGCCTCATCTATAATCATCCACATACCGCCATAGCCTACAATATTATTTTCCAGCTCTACCACAAGATATACTGCAAGCATATTCTCCCTTATCTCCCTTTCAAAGGACTGTCTGGTCCAGGGAGTAAGGAAACTTTTATTTTCAATTTCCAAAACATCATCTATATCATCTAAAGTCATCTTTCTTACTTTAAGTTCACTCATGCACAACACACCTTTTCATCTTTTCTTCATACTGCCTTTCTGCTTCTGACTTTCTAAGGTATGTAGGAGCTATATCCAAATAACTCTGGGGTTTTGCCTCTTTATTCTTTATTTTATCAAGGGCAAGCTGTGCAATGGAAGATGCCCTTTGCATGTTTACATACTGAGGAGCAAATATCGCCTTATCTCCCAATGTATTAGATATTTCATCTTTATATCTGATCAATCCGTCCCCAAGGAAAATAATCTTTTCATCTCTATCAATAAGTAGATCCATTAATTCTTTTATAGTGAGGGGTCTGTCAGAAATTACATTTTTAAGCCTATAGTCCTGCCATTTATATACTCCTGTATATACCTGATTTCTCCTGGCATCCATTATAGGACATATAAGTTCCTTAGAGTATGATATGTTATTGGCAAGTCCCTCAAGACTCGATATTCCCAGCACGGGAATATTGTGGGGATGGGCAAGCCCTTTGACTGTAGCTATTCCAATTCTTACTCCCGTAAAGGAACCGGGTCCCCTCGATACTGCTATGAGATCAATATCCTCCATAGTTATATCCAGTGTTTTAAATAATTCATCAATAATAGGCATAAGCTTCTGGGAGTGGGTTCTTGGGTGATTTATAGAATATTCACCAAGGAGTTTTTCTTCGTTTATCACGGCCACCGTAGCTACCAGCGAAGATGTATCTATAGCCAATATATTCATTCTTTATCCAGCTCCTCTACTATTTTTTCAAAATGCTCCGTGGTTCCCTTAAAGTAAAACTCACGTATGTTCCCTTCCTCACCCAGTTTTATCTCTATCCAGAGATGAGCATCGGGAATAAGTTCTTCTATCTTTGAAGCCCACTCCACTATGCAGATCCCGCCACCGTAAAAATATTCTTCATACCCAATCTCGTACATTTCTTCTATATCCATAATTCTGTATACATCAAAATGATATACAGGCAGTCTGCCTTGGTATTCATTTATAATGGTAAAAGTAGGACTTGTAACATCTTCATGGACTTCAAGGCCCCTTGCTATTGATTTACTGAGAGTAGTTTTTCCTGCTCCCAAATCTCCTGTAAGACATACAACATCTCCCTTTTCCAATAGTCTTCCCAATCTGAATCCAATTTTTTCTGTTTCGTCTACACTTTTACTTACTATCTTTTTCAATATTCCACCTCTATTCAAAGCCATCTATCCTACTTTCTAAATATATATTATCCTATTCTCATCTCTTTATTATATATATAATTACTTATGTAGACAAGCAACTTGTAATAAACGAATTTAGCTATTTTGTGAAAAAACTGTCCTATATGGACAGTTTTACTTATCACTCAAATTTCCCATTAGATTGTAATAGGCTACTATCAATTCATCTAACTTCTGACTTATCTTTACTACTTCTTCTTCAGTCGGCTTATCAGTCATGCTTAGGTGTTCTTCAAGCTTTCGCCTAAGCAGGTTAATCCTTTTTAGTAGTTCTTTGCTATCTTTATAACCTGCCATATATAATCCCATCCTCCCAATGATCCCATAGTTGTGCAAAGGCGTCTTCGACGCTTTGTTAGTTCGTAGTTGGTAGCATATGAAGGTCATTCTTTAGGGTCTTTCCTGTGACCTGTTAGCTATCAACTATTAGCCATAAATCATTTATAACTCGTTTATATAAACAGTAACTTTTATATATTATATACCAAAAATTTTTACACATAATCATCTTTACATTAATTTCCATATAAAGGTTGAGCAATTTAGCAGGAATTTTTTATCCAATGACTGACTGCTCTAACACTCTCTCTTCTACAAGTGAGATAATTATTTTTTATACACAACCTCTCCGTTAATTATTGTATACAAGGCCTCAGCCTTTATGTCAAAGGGATGCGCACTCCAAATAACTATATCAGCATCCTTACCCTCTTTGATACTACCTACTCTGTCCTGAATCTCCATAATTTCAGCAGCATTTATCGTAATCGCCTTTAATGCTTCCTCTTCATCCATGCCGGCTTTAACAGCTAGCGATGCACAAAGGTTTAAATGCTGAATAGGTATAACGGGGTGATCTGTCATGATAGCTACCTTAACACCGGCTTTACTTAATATGCCGGGGGTATCAAAGGTAAGATTTTTAAGTTCAAACTTTGATCGATATCCAAAGCTTGGACCTACTATGGCTGCAATTTTCTCATCCCTTATATGATGAGCTATTAAATGTCCTTCAGTACAGTGCTCCAATGTAATCCTTACATCAAACTCCTTAGCTATTCTGATTGCGGTCAATATATCATCAGCTCTGTGGGCATGGGCTTTAATGGGTATTTCTTTATTTATAACTTTTTGCATTGATTCCATTTTTATGTCAAAGGCAGGCTTCTTTGTGCTATCTTCCTTAGCTTCCTTCACTTTCATTGCATACTCTTTGGCCTTCATAAGATTTTCCCTTAGAATAGCAGCCGTTGCCATCCTAGTCATAGGAGACCTCTTTTTCTCCATGTAAACTCTCTTAGGGTTTTCACCGAAGGCACATTTCATGGCCAAAGGTTCCTTTAAAATCATATTATCTATTCTATCACCATAGGTCTTTATTGCTGCAAACTGTCCTCCTATAACATTCGCACTTCCCGGTCCGGTAGCAACACAGGTTACCCCGCCCTCAAGTGCTTCCTTAAAGGTTCTATCCATGGGATTTATACCATCTATCGCTCTCAGATGAGGTGTAACAGGATCTGTCATTTCATTTCCATCGGCTCCTTCAAATCCAATGGCATCCTCCCACATACCCAGGTGGCAATGAGCATCTATAAAACCGGGCATTATAATTTTCCCCTCTACATCTATAATTTCTGCATCAAGGGGCGCTACTAAGTTTTCACCTATTTCTTTGATCTTACCATCTTCTATCAATATACTTGCTCTCTCGTAGATTTTTCCTTCCATTGTAAAAACTTTTCCATTTTTTATTAAAATCATTTTAGTTCCTCCTCTTCTGGATCATAATTTTAGAGTCCGATGCTAAGTAATTTGAAATCTACAATAATAATTTATTCAACAATAAGTCTATATTATCCTTCTTTGTATACGAAAAAAGCGTCTGACGACGCTTTTTTAGTTCGTAGTTAGTAGTTCGTAGTTGATAGCATGTAAAAGTCATTCTTTAGGGTCTTTCTAATTAGTTCTTAGCCCTTAGCTCTTGGACCTTGGCAAATCCTGGTCATTCTTTAGGGTCATAATTCTTCGTTATTCTCCACTCGCTACTCGATTAGGGTTAGGCTTTAGGGTGCTAGGCACTGGTTGCTGGGTTTAGATCAATCTTTTGGATTTTTCTGGTCACCGGTTACCCGTCACCTGTTTCTTAATCTTTTAACTCTTAACCCCTGCCTCCTATGTCCTTGTATATATTTCTACAATTCGTCTCCTTTACAAGGAAGGTAAATATAAATCCTATTATAGCCGAAATAAATGCGTACATAAAGGCCTTCTGATAAAGTTCTACTGGAGGCAATGATCCTCCGAACTTATCAAATACTTTTCCTAAAAGTGGAGGCAATATGGCTGCTCCAAAAAATCCTCCTATATTTACTACCGATGTGGATATACCTGCTATTTCAGGTGGATTTATTTCTTTAGAACATCCCCATCCCAGTACAAAGACAGAACATGTAAAACCTAATGTAAACAGTAGAGGCATCAATATCGCCACAGGTGGCTTTCCTCCACCTGCAAATACCAGTACCCACCAACAAGCTACATAAACTGCTCCAAAGATAATCATAGGAAGTTTTCTCTTTTTTATACTGTCAGAAAATTTACCTATAACTATACTTCCAATTGCTAGTCCCAATACTGCTGCTACCATATAATTAGCAGCTGCCACTTTAGGAATACCGTAGACATCAACTATATAGGAACGTCCCCAAGTTCCTGTAAGGGATACAAAAGCTCCAAAAAATCCTGCAAATACTACAAAACCTGGCCAAGTTCTGGGATTTGACATAACCTTTATGACGCCTTTTATAAGCTGGGGCTTCTTACCATCTGATCTATTGACTTGCCTTCCTTCTATCTCAGCTATTGAAGGAAGGCCTATTTCCTCAGGAGTATTTCTTGCAACCATATAACATAAAACTGCAATTGCTATAGAAACAAATCCTATAAGAGCAAAGGATGTTCTCCAAGTTAAATATCCAACCATTATAGCTAGTGGAGTCTGAGCAAGTATTCCTCCCATGTTTCCTACAAATGAGGTTATACCCGACATAGTTCCGAATTCTCTTTCCATAAACCATTCAGACTGAATTTTCAGTATAGAGATAAATACAACGGAAACTCCTAATCCCACTAATAATCTTCCAAAAAAAGCCCATCCTATTGTAGGTGCATAACCGAAAACTATTGAGCCTATCCCCGCCACCAACGTTCCTGCAGTAACGGTTTTACGGGCCCCTAGAGAATCGGCAAGCATTCCCGAAGGAATCTGCATAAGCATATAGACATAAAAGTACGTTGATCCAAGATTTGCAAAGGTAGTACTTGATATACCAAAAGCATTTACAAGATCGTCCTTTACTACCCCAACGGCTAATCTGTGGAAAAACACAATTATATACGCCAGAGCTAGTATACCCCATACAACCCATCGATAAGACATCAGCTTCTTAACCTTCCTATTGTCCAGCTGAGACATTTAAATTCTCCTTTCTGTGGGTATCTAACTTAACTCGCCTCGCTAGTTCCTTACAGATATTCTTCAATAATCCTCTTCAGGCTCCGTAGAAGAGCTGTTTTAATAGAAAAGATCTAGTTGCTACCTTTATCTTAATTTATATAAAGCAACAAATCTTCACATGAGCCAGAAGGATTCTCAAAATCCTAATAAATTTAACCTCGAACTTTGTCATCTATAAATAGAAGAAAAAAAGAAGAAAGTTAAAACCCTATATAGTTTTTTCAAGTCCTTATATAAATTTTATAATATTTTTTTGTATATTTCTACATTTTTTTAATAATAGTTGCAAAATATTTGTAAATTTTAGACACCCTTCATGCTTAAAGAAACCCTGCCTCTCTTGACATCGACACTCAAAACTCTTACCTTTATAACATCTCCAACGGAAACTACGTCCATAGGATTTTTTACATACCCTTCGCTCATTTCTGAGATATGAACCAATCCATCATTTTTGATTCCTATATCCACAAAAGCTCCAAAGTCTGTTACGTTACCAACTGTTCCGGTCAGAATCATATCAGGCTTAAGATCCTCTATCTTTAACACATCACTTCTAAATATCGGCTTTGGCATCTCTTCTCTAATATCTCTTCCAGGCTTTAAAAGTTCTTTAACTATATCCTTCAAAGTCAGTTTTCCTATATCGAGCTCCTTGCTCAGCTTATCTATTCCGTATTCTTCTACCTTTTCTTTAAAACCTTCAAGATTGTTGTTTCGAATATCTTCTAGACTATAACCTAATTTTTCTAGTAATTTTTCCGTTTCTCCATAGGATTCGGGATGTACAGCAGTGCTGTCCAGTACATTATCTCCGCCGGTTATTCTAAGGAAGCCCGCTGCCTGCTGAAAGGTAGCAGGACCCAATCTGCTTACCTCAAGTAGCTGATTTCTGTTTGTAAATTTGCCGTTTTTCTCTCTATACTTCACTATATTTTTAGCAACGGATTTTGATATACCTGAAGTATAGCTTAACAACGAAGACGAAGCGGTATTAAGATCCACGCCTACACTGTTTACTGCATCTTCAACTACTCCAGCGAGTACCTCATCCAGACGCTTTTGATTAACATCATGCTGATATTGACCTACGCCCACATGTTTAGGATCGATTTTTACCAGCTCTGCTAGAGGATCCTGAAGTCTTCTGGCTATAGATATGGCTCCCCTTAAGGATACATTAATATCGGGATATTCTTCAGCGGCAAGCTTAGAGGCCGAATAAACAGAGGCTCCGGCTTCGCTGATTATAGTATAGTAAACCTCCTTGTCCAGTTCCTTTAGCATATCAGCTACAAAAACTTCTGACTCCCTTGAGGCCGTTCCATTTCCTATAGCTATTATGTCTACATTGTATTTCTTTATCATTTCCTTTAGAGTTTTCTTTGCTCCCTCTTTTTCATTCTGGGGAGGCGTTGGGTATACGGTATTTGTATCCAAAAGCTTTCCTGTATCATCTACTACTGCAATTTTACAGCCCGTCCTATAGGCAGGGTCAAATCCCATGACTACCTTCCCTTTAATGGGTGACTGCATCAGAAGATTTTTAAGGTTTAGGCCGAATACTTTTATTGCTTGCTCCTCTGCCTTTTCAGTTAAAATATTTCTTATTTCTCTTTCAATCGATGGTGCAATAAGCCTTTTGTAGCTGTCTTCCACAGCCATATCTACATATTTGGACGTTATACTTTCTTTTTTCAATATAACCTTTTTCTTTAGCTTTTCTATTATTTCTTCATCGGGAGCTTCTATCTTGACTCTAAGTATCTTTTCTTTTTCACCTCTATTTACTGCCAAAACTCTATGGGAAGGGATTTTCCTTACTGCCTCCCTATAATCATAGTACATCTCATATACGGATTCTGCATTTTCCTCGACTACACTGGAAGTAAGGACTCCTTTCTCTTATCATTTTTCTGTTTTCCGCATCGTCGGATACCATCTCGGCTATAATGTCCATAGCACCCTGTAGAGCATCTTCTACAGAATTTACTTCTTTTTCTTCATTTATATAATCTTTAGCAATCTCTTCAATATCTCCATCATATATGTTTTGGGCTAGAATTATTTCTGCCAAGGGCTCAAGTCCCTTCTCCGTAGCTATTGTAGCCCTTGTCCTTCTCTTAGGTCTATAGGGTCTGTAAAGGTCTTCAACCTCTGTAAGAGTTGTGGCAGATTCTATTTTCTCCTTTAGTTCGTCAGTCAGTTTTTCCTGGTCGGCTATTGATGTAATAACCTCTTCCTTCCTATTTTGAAGACTTCTAAGGTATCCCAATGTTCACTACCTGAAACTTCTTTAGATTAAATTCCGATATTAACTGTTTTACAATTAGATCCATATATCACTTCTCTCCTCTCTCTTGCTATATTATACCATAAGAATATTTAGTTCTTAGTTCTTAGTAAATTCAAATAAATCGTTTTTTGGTTTTCGATATTTAGAAAATCTAACTGCATATATAATACCTTATTTTGTCAAATATATCAAAAAAAGAGCATCTCATATAGTAGAAATGCTCATCAGTCCTTATTTGAAAAAATTGGTTCTTCTAGGTTTATGATAATATAAAATAATGTCATGAAATATTTAGCATTAAAGGAATCAAAACACAATTAAATTAATTGTTACAAATAAAATGTACGATAAGTTTTTGGGGTCAAATAACCCACCAGTTTTTTTATTTACTCTTAAACATCCTAATCAAATTATAGCTTATAGGTAATTTTACCGCTTTAATTTTTTGAGATGTACTTCCTATAGCCAAAATATCTAACTTTTCTTTATCAGCTTTATTTCCTTTAGTCTTTTTAATTAATATGTCTTCTTTCTCAATTTTAAAGTTTTTATCGTCTGTAATACCTGACTTAATATCATCTTTTAATTCTTTTACATTTTTTATATGCTTTGCTCTAAAAATTACTTCTTCTCCTGTTTTTTGACTTTGTCCTGCATATGCAGGGATAAACAATAAAAAGATTAAAACTAAAGCAAGTGTCGTTGATACAATATTCTTTTTGTTTCCTTTCATTTCAGAAAGCTCCTTTCTTATATTATTTTTTCTCGCGGATTTTTATATTGTAACAATTTTTAAGAAAATTGTTACAAACTATTTTTTCTTGAAATTTATTCCTATTATTTAGTCTTTTTATATGATATTATTAAATAAATAATTTGTCAAGCAGGTGAACTTACTTATGAATTTTAAAAAGATTGTTTGTATATTTTCTTTGTTTTCCCTACTATTAATTTCTGTAAGTTGTGCAAACATAAATAAAACTAAAGAAATATCAAGGTACAGCTATACTTATTTAGGAGAGAGTAACAGTTGGAGGGTTGAATATTCCATCGAAGGAACTTCTGCTTTCATACCCCAAAAGACTATAACTTCCAATGACACTGCTGTTCAAAAGACAACTGAATATGACCATAACTTACAACACACCAAAACTTTGAAGTTTAAATATATTGGTGATTTTGAGAATAAATCTGTATCGAACAACATTAGATATGAATTTGTTCATAATGGAACTGATGGCATAATAGAGCTTGATGAAAATAATTCATTTCATCAATCGGAACAATACAAAGGTGCTTTCTTTAAAAAAACTGATACTATTGAAATAATAATTTTTATGAACGATAAAAAAGATGTAATAAAGCTAAAGTTACAAGATTAAATGAAAGCATGTATATATGTACAGGTCGGGGTCAGGCTTGAATTATTTACTTATTGATGATATGATGATTCTGGTGATTAATATGGTGAGAAGACCACGGATCCATTATTCAGGAGCATTATACCATGTAATGGTTAGAGGAAATAATGGAGAAAAAGTGTTTAGTGAAGAAATACAAAAAAGCAAATATTTGGACATAGTGGCTTTATATAAAGAAAGATTAGATTTCATAATATATGCCTATTGTATTATGGATAACCATGCCCATTTACTCATCGAAGTAAATGAAGCTAGACTTTCTCAGATTATGCAACGAATTCAACAGGTTTATACACAATGGTTTAATCGTAAGTACAGTAGAACAGGTCATGTTTTCCAACAGAGATATAAAGCTTTACTATGTGACAAAGAAAGATACTTACTTCAATTAATAAAATATATACATAATAATCCGGTAAAGGCAAAGCTAGAATGTGGAATAGAATATAAATGGAGTAGTCATATTTATTATATTGGGAAAAAGAATAGCGATATAGTTGATATTTCATATGTTCTAAGCATATTTTCTGAAAACAAAAGTAAAGCTATAAATCAATATTTACAGTTTATGAACCTGGATAGTGAAGAAATCATGTATATGGACATAAATGAATGTCTTAAATCAAAATTATCAGTAAAACAAGATGAGAGAGAAGCAATAAAGAAAACAAATATAGATAAAATAATAAAAGATATATGTATTAATGAAAATGTCACAGTTAACGACATTACTAAAAGAACAAGAATACAAAAGATATCAGACATACGTAAAGCAATAGTTCTTCTTAGCGAAAAGTACTGCAATGTCAGTAATAAAATATTAGCTCAGAAACTTAATTTATCCTCATCAATGATATCAAAGATAAAATCAGGAAATAGCAAAGGTACAACTTATGTTGGAGATGTTATAAATAGGTGGGAAAAGATAAGTAAATAATTCAAGCCTGACCCCTGACCCTTACAAATAATTCAAGCCTGACCCCTGACCCTTACACTCCTTTTTTTATTTTGTAAGGATTATTACTTTATTGTTGCATAACGTAAGGGCACAATATATTGTGCCCTTATAGTCTTATCATCTATTAATTATTTCTGTCACTTGGGATACTTTATACTTTGAACTTTTTCACAAGCTCTTGGAGCTTTGCTGACATCTGACTCAATATTTGTATAGATTCAGTTATGTGATGGCTAGCAGCCTCCTGTTCTTCAACACTTGCCAGCACACTTTGAGTGCCCGAAGCAGTAATTTGAGATATATTGACTACCTCCTGAATAGCTCCTTGCACGGAATCCATTCCGGCTGACAGCTGCTCCATGGCTGCTGTAAATTCTTCCATCTCTCCAGCTACCTTATGGGTTTCTTCTATTATATCTCTAAAGGACTTGGTTGTTCCATTTATAACTTCAGTACCACCCTGTACCTCTTCAATACTTTTCTCCATGAAATTAACTGCTTTATTGCTTTCCTTTTGAATCTTGTTTATAAGGTCTACAATTTCCGTAGAAGCAACCGCAGACTGGTCAGCTAGCTTCTTTACTTCATTTGCAACTACAGTAAAACCTCTACCGTGTTCTCCTGCCCTAGCAGCCTCTATTGAGGCATTAAGTGCCAGTAGATTTGTCTGTTCAGAAATTTCTTTAATATATTCAACTATATTGCCTATATCTCCTATGTGTTTACTAAGCTCCTTTATAAGCAAACTCGAATCTGCCACTCTCTTATTGATATTTTCCATGGTTGCTATGATATCATTTATATTTTGAGCACCTTTTTCTGCAAGGTCTGATGCATGGGTAGAGGATTTTAATATTTTCATTGAGTTATCAGTTACATTTTTTATACTTCCTGCCATCTGCAGAATGATTTCATCGGTTTCCCCTACACTTTCTATCTGTTTGTGAGTATTACCAGCCACTTCTTCTATAATACTTGATATGTGAGAAGATGCTTCGGAAGACTGAGTTGCACTTTCCTCTAAATTTTTAGAAGAGGTGCTTAACTTACTAGAGGTTTTATTTATATTGTTTATAAGAAGTTTTAGAGAAGCTACCATTTCATTAAGTGTTGCCTGAAGTATCCCTATTTCACTTGAAGAGTTGACTTTTACATTGTGAGTCAAGTCTCCTTCTTTAATTTTATTGGCCGTATCTATCATACTTAAAACCGGTTTTGTAACTCTACGGGCAAAGACAATACTTAATATGATTCCGAATAGTATGCATGCTCCCAGCGTTAACAAAGTTGTCTTAAAAGAGCTTAAAGATCTTGCTATCACATCTTCATACTCCTGCTCTACAACAACTCCCCAATTTATACCGGGAACTCTAGCATAACCTCCTATTACCTTTATATTTTCCATGCTAGGATATACAGTGGCTCCACTTCCATTCTTTTCATTTAATACATTTTTAACTGCCATTATATTTTTTTCCAGAGCATTATAGCCTCTTAACACCTTGCCTGTAAAGTCTCTATGGGAAATCAATTTTCCTTTATTATCTACTATGTATGCATTTCCTGTATTCCCTATTTTTATATCCTTTATTAAATAAAAGAACTTATCTAGTCTCAGTTTTCCCCATACAACACCAGTTCTTCCTGATATAGCACTTTCAATGGGCTGGGCAATTATCACCGTGGGCAATTTTGTAGAAGAATCAATAAAAGAATCCGTTATATATATATTTCCCTCAGCCGCCTGCTTAAACCATTTCTCACCGCTGAAGTTCTTATCCATTCCCTTTTTACCATCTGTAGTAGCCAGCACATTTCCTTCTAGGTCTATTATATTTAATGAGATAAACTGTCTATTATTTTTTACAATTTTTCCTAAAAGGATATTTTGGGAAAACCCATCCATATTAGACATATCTATTGAATTAACAGCAGTTTTCACGGTATTAATAGATCCATCAATATATAAACTCACCTGATTTACTATAGAACTGGCTAAAGTTTGGTTATCCTTTTTTGCCTGTTTTATAGCCTTTTGATTTTGCAGGTAAAAATTCACACTTCCTATTGTAAAGATAGTAATAAGTAATATGGTAACAGTAACAAAAGAAATCTGAACCGCAAGTTTTTTGTGGAATTTTACCTTTGACTTATTTTCATTAATTTTAGTCTTACCCTTAGGCTTCTTTTTAACTTTTCCATTTCCTGCTTTTTGGGAACCAACTTTTTTGCAGGGGTCCTTGTCTTTAGACTTTTTTTCTTTATTCATTCAATCCCCTCCACTATACTTTTTGTTTTCTGAATCATACTAATTGATTTATTTCAACATTTCTTCTAAGAATCCTCTTATTTTTTAATTTACATAAACTAACTTGCCTCGCTCGCTAGTTCCTTATAGATATCCTTCAATAATCCTCTTCAGACTCCGTAGAAGATCTGTTTTAATAGAAAAAATTTAGAGGTAAAAACAGCTCTTCAAAGTCGCTTCAGAGGAAACATTGAAGGATATTTAAAGTTATACTGTTAGAGTAACTAGCACAAGAGGTTAAATTAACTTCTTGTGCCAGTTAATCTATAGATGAACAACTTTAAGATTGAATTTATATTACTCTAGGAATTTTGAGGTTTCCTTCTGAGCGATTTTGAAGTATTTGTTGAGAAGGATTCTCAAAATCCTAATAAATTTAACCTTGAACTTTGTTATCTATAATAAAACAGCTTTCTACTGAACCTGAAATTGTAATGTTTAGTAAGTATAGAAATAAAAAGAAAATAGAATAACTTACAAGTTGATTGCCTATAATGAAATAAAGGCCTAGACTTTTTATCTAGACCTTTGCTTTAGGTATTCATCTATAAATATATCTATGTCACCATCCATTACCGCCTGAACGTTTCCAACCTCCGTATTTGTTCTATGATCCTTTACCAGATTATAAGGGTGGAACACATAGGAACGTATCTGGCTTCCCCAGGCTATCTGGCTGTAATCTCCTTTTAAATCCTCTATTTCTTCCTTTTGCTCCATTTCCTTTAGCTCCAGTAGTTTAGCTGTCAGCATTTTCATTGCAGTCTTTCTATTGCTATGCTGAGACCTCTCATTTTGGCACTGCACTACTATACCGGTAGGTATATGGGTTATTCTGACTGCAGATTCAGTTTTATTTACATGCTGCCCTCCTGCTCCCGAAGCCCTATAGGTATCTATTCTAAGATCAGCCGGATTTATTTCTATCTCTATATCATCATTAAGGTCAGGCACTACATCTACGGAGGCAAAGGAGGTATGTCTCTTGCCGGAAGGGTCAAATGGAGAAATCCTCACTATTCTATGGACTCCCTTTTCCGACTTCAGATAGCCGTAGGCATTTTCTCCTTCTATGAGGAGCGTAACACTTTTTATTCCTGCTTCTGTATCAGGAAGTATATCTAGTGTCTTTACGCCATATCCCCTTGTCTCTGCCCATCTCGTATACATTCTGAGGAGCATTTCAGCCCAGTCCTGGGCATCCAGTCCTCCGGCTCCCGAGTGTATTGAAAGTATGGCATTGTTTTTATCATACTTTCCACTTAGAAGTGTTTCTATTTTTAACTTTTCTATTCTCAGCTTCAATCCTTCTATTTCCTTTATAACCTCTTTTTCTATTGAAGCATCCTTCTCTACTATACCCATCTCCGTAAGTAAAAGCAGTTCCTCCCACTTGGAATAGAGTTCTTCAAAACTTTCAACTTTGTCCTTTAATCTCTTTGAAGTCTGCAAGATTTTTTGAGCCTCTTCATGGTCATCCCAAAAATCTGGTTTTGTCATTATCCCCTCTAAATCTTTTATCTCCTTTTTTACACTGTCTATGTCAAAGAGAAACCCTCAGTTCATTCAGTGATATTTCAATTTCCTTTAATTCAGACAAACATTGCTCTAGTAGTATCATTACATCACCTCTTATATCTTATTTAGGTGACCGGTATCCGGTTACAGGTGACAGCTTTGGTTAATATCTTTTCTCTGTTATCTATTACCCGATACCCGTCACCTGATTTTACTTTCCACAACACTTCTTATATTTCTTACCGCTACCACATGGACAAGGGTCGTTTCTTCCTACTTTTTCCCCTTGTCTCACGAAGGTTTTACCACTTACTTTTACGTTTCTTCTATTTGCTACTCCGTCACCACCAGTCTCGTCGGTTATCCTTGCAACCTGCTCCCGCTTTGTTTCCGTTTCTACTGTTACATTGAATATATATCTTACGGTATCCTCTTGGATGCTCTTTGTCAGAGCATTGAACATATCGAAGCCTTCTATTTGATATGCCCTTACAGGATCTTCATTACCTATAGCTCTTAGAGTTATGCCTTGTCTCAGCTGATCCATAGCATCTATATGGTCAATCCATTTGGTATCAACGACCCTTAGGAGGATAACTCTTTCAAGTTCCCGCATTCTTTCTTCAGTTATCTCTTTTTCTTTCCTGTCATAAATATCTGTTGCTATATCCAGAATTGTTTCTTTTAGTTTTTCCTTAGTAAGACTTTCTATATCTTCAAATTTCAGACTGTTCTTTGGCAAGAATATAGTATGCAGGTGGTCTTCCAGTCCCTTTAAATCCCATTCTTCAGGATAGTTGGCCTCTGCAGTGTATAGGGCTATGGAGTCATCTACAATCTGCTCCAACATACCTAAGATATGATCCTTTAGATTTTCTCCTTCCAGAACCTTTCTTCTCTCTCTGTAAATAATCTCTCTTTGCTTGTTCATGACATCATCATACTGAAGTACATGCTTTCTTATGCTGAAGTTTCTTCCTTCAACCCTTTTTTGGGCAGTCTCTATAGATTTTGAAAGGAGCTTAGCTTCTATAGGCTCGTCATCTTCCATTCCCAGTTTATCCACTATTCCCTGGATTCTGTCACTTCCAAACAGTCTCATGAGGTCATCCTCCAGTGAAATAAAGAACTGAGAAGAACCAGGATCTCCCTGACGGCCTGAACGTCCTCTAAGCTGATTGTCTATTCTTCGAGATTCATGCCTTTCAGTACCTAATATATGAAGACCTCCAACCTCCTTAACCTTCTCGGCCTCTTCATCGGTGGTCTTTTTGATTTCACTATATATCTCATTATAAAGTTTTCTTGCTTCCTTGACCTCTTCATCATCGGTTTCCATAAGGCTGGTAACCATAGAGATAACCTTATCGTCATAGCCTTTTTTCTTGAGCTCATTTTTAGCTATGAATTCCGCATTACCACCTAAGACTATGTCAGTACCTCTACCTGCCATATTTGTGGCGATGGTCACGGCTCCAAAGCGTCCTGCCTGGGCAACTATCTCAGCCTCCCTTTCATGATGCTTGGCATTCAGTACCTCATGCTTTATACCCTTTCTCTTAAGAAGCTTACTGAGAAACTCTGAAGTCTCGATGGAGATAGTCCCCACAAGTATAGGTTGACCTTTTTTATGTCTTTCTTCTATTTCTCTAACTACCGACTTAAACTTCCCTTCAAGAGTTTTATATACGGAATCCGGCATGTCATTCCTTATAACCGGCTTATTTGTAGGTACAACTACAACATCCATGCCATATATATGCTTGAATTCATCTTCTTCAGTTTTAGCAGTACCAGTCATACCCGCCAGTTTGTTGTACATCCTGAAATAGTTTTGCAGAGTTATGGTAGCTAATGTCTGGGACTCCCTCCTGACCTCAAGACCTTCTTTAGCTTCTATGGCTTGATGGAGGCCGTCGGAATATCTTCTACCAAACATTAGTCTTCCCGTAAACTCATCTACTATAACTATTTCTCCATCCTTTATAACATAGTCCTTATCCTTTTTCATTAGAGTATGGGCCTTAAGGGCCTGATTTATATGGTGAGATATTTCCATATTCGTAGGATCTGCAAGATTTTCCAGACCGAAAAACTTCTCTGCTTTTGGAATACCACCCTCATCGGTAAGAACTACTGAATTTGCCTTTTCATCTATTGTATAATCTTCTTCACCTCTAAGAGTCCTTATAAAGGTGTCGGCTCTATGATAAAGATCTGTGGATTTATCTCCTGCCCCTGATATAATAAGGGGAGTCCTTGCTTCATCTATAAGTATACTGTCTACCTCGTCTATTATTGCATAGTTTAGATCTCTTTGAACCATTTCCTCTTTATATATAACCATGTTATCCCTAAGGTAGTCAAAACCAAACTCATTATTAGTACCATAGGTTATATCTGCATTATAGGCTCTTTTTCTCTCTTCCTTTGAGAGGCCGTGAACTATACAGTCCACTGTAAGTCCCAAAAACTCATATATTTTACCCATCCATTCCTTATCACGGCTTGCCAGGTAATCATTTACTGTTACAACATGTACGCCCTTTCCTTCTAGGGCATTTAAATATACGGGTAATGTGGCAACCAACGTCTTACCTTCTCCGGTTTTCATCTCTGCTATACGTCCCTGATGCAGAACTATACCTCCAAGGAGCTGAACTCTGTAATGTCTCATTCCTAAAGTCCTAACAGCAGCTTCCCTGACTACTGCAAAGGCCTCCGGTAATATGTCGTCTAGTGTTGCCCCATTTTTGAGCTTATCTTTAAAATACTGTGTCTTTCCCTTTAGTTGTTCATTGGATAGAGCCTGCATCTGAGGCTCAAATTCTTCTATCTTATCAACGATTTTAAACAACCTTTTGACTTCTTTTTCGTTAAAACTTCCAAATATTTTTTCCAATAACCACATTATACTCATCCCCTCAAAATTGGATAAAAACATAGATTCTAACAATATATTATATCATTTAATATTACCCGATACAACGTTACTTACTCTCGTAACTAAAAGAAGGCAGGATTATACTTTCCTACCTTACCATCTTGATTTATACCCCATCCTAATCATCCTGCTTTTCATAGTTAAATAGGACTTTGTCATTTCCCCCTGTATAAATAATACAATACCTAAGGACATAAATATATCACCAACGCTGATAACCTTAGCTAGCGGATAAGGCTTTGGCACTACTATAAACTTTCCAAAGTATTTTGTCCAGTCCATCACCTTCTCAAGTGGCATATAGTTTAGGATATCCCCGGTTTCTATGCCTTTTACAATACTCTCAAGTCCTGCAAACTTCAAACCTTCAAGATATATAGGCATCTTAAATCCATTCATCAACATCACAAACAAATTTAAAAGAACCCCTATTGAAATAATCCGAAAGCCCTTTTTATTTAAATTTATTGTGACAACAAATAATATCAGTATTGTCGAAGCAATGTAGAAGTATCTTTGATATTTTTCGACAAATGGAAAGGCTGGTGCAAGCAGTGGCAATAACTGTAGTAATACTGCAATAAAAATAAGTATCCATCCGTTGATTTTGATTTCTGCCAGATTTGAAAATCTTCCCTTTCTAATTATACCGATCAAGAGACCTAAAATTGCAGCTTCTAGGAACATGGCTAACCTCCTTTTAATTAAAACTTTCCTTATTAAAATTAATTCTATATATGTAAAGAAAAATCCTTTTAAATTTAGGTAAAATTTTAAGGCAGCGAAATCGCTGCCTTATAGGTTGCTACTTTCAGAAACCAGTATAAGATGTTATATTAAATTTTTTAGAAATATGGCTCAATTAAACCGTAATTTCCATCTTTTCTCTTATATACTACATTTACCTCATCTGTCTCTGCATTGGTAAATACAAAGAAGTTGTGTCCTAATAAATCCATCTGCATTACTGCTTCCTGAGGGTCCATTGGTTTTATAGCAAATTTCTTTGTTTTAACGATTTTAGATTCTTCTTTATTTCGCTCTGAAACAGGCATATGTTCAAATCTTATTGTTTCATGTCCCTGATATCTCTTTTCAAGCTTAGTCTTATGTTTTTCCATCTGCTTGTGCAACTTATCTATTGCTCTGTCTATTGCTGAATACATGTCATCATTTTCTTCCTCTGCCCTTAAAATCGTACCATTAAGCGGTATTGTAACCTCCACGATTTGTCTATGCTTTTCAACACTTAAGGTGGCCTGAGCTTCAATGTCATCCTTAAAATATTTGCTAAACCTTTCTAGCTTTCCTGTTACTGCATCTTTTAATGCATCTGTTACCTCCATATTTTTTCCACTTACAATAACTCTCATAAGCTTCAGCTCCTCCCTAGATATATGCTTAAATGAGTTAGATAGAAACTAACTCAAAATTTAAATTAACTTGCCACGCTAGTTTCTTATAGATATCCTTCAATAATCCTCTTCAGGCTCCGTAGAAGAGCTGTTTTAATAGAAAAGATTTAGAGATAAAAGCAGCTCTTCAAAGTCGCTTCAGAAGAAATATTGAAGAATATTTGAAGCTATACTGTTAGAGTAACTAGCATAAGAGGTTAATTTATATTATCTTATTCATCTTCACAGGCTAATATATCTTATTATGTTGATTTGCAAATTTTTTGTTAAGTTTTTTTATGCTTGTCTATATAATTATATTTTACCCATATAAAACCTTCTAAAACATTGCACAAATATTTCTTTTTTACAAATTTTGTTAATAACTTATAAGCTTTATTAGATTTTATCCACAGTTTTCTGACTTTTTGTTTTATTATGTTTTTTAAAAATATAGTGAAAACAAGTTTTTATGCTCTGTTTTTACAAATTTATAAGCATTTTATGATTTTGTTAATAATGTGTATAAACTTCTCCTTTTTTGTGGATAATGTGTATAAGTCTGTTGATAACTGTTTTTACAGGGCTTTAGATTGTTAATAAGATGTTAACTTTATGTGTATTCGATGTTAATAACAATTTTTTGTAAGCTTCACAAAAATTTTTTTGATAACAAATATGCAAAATTTTGTCGAAAAAAATCCCAGCCTTAGGCTGAGATTTTTTGATGCCTTTGTTCTTATTTTTTTTTATCAAAAAACATAGATTTTACTTGTTTTTTATAGGCACCGTAGGCACCCGTTACTTTTTTTCCTTGTCTTACGCCTTTAAGCCTTTGACCCAAATCATTTTTATCCTTGCTTAGTTTACTTATATTTTGGTCATCTATTACCTTTATCTCTTTAGTCAGCTCCATAATTTCGCCAACAATTTTTTTAAGATTTTTTACTTGAGGATACATTTCTACATTTATTTTGTCGATAGAGTCTATTTTAAGATTCGACTTAAGTTTATCAAATTTAGCGTAAAAATTTAAATCAAGTTCGTCGATTTCTTTTATATAAGTATCCTTTAAATTAATTTGCTTTATTACAGTTTCTATTTTATTGAGCTCTATAAATTTTTGCTGCCTTTTTGTAATATCCAATATATTCTTCATTAGTTCTTTCTTTTTTATACTTATCAAAATCAATTCTTGTATAAGTTTAACATTTTCCATAATATCATCCATTCATACTATTTTCTTTTGTTGTTTCCTCTTGACTGGATACAACTAAACTTATCGCTTCTTTCCATGTATCTCTCATTTCTTCTGCCAATTCAATAACTTCATCTATAATAACTTTATCCTTTTCAATATTTGCTTCCATAAGCCTTCTATTCATAAAATCATATAAACTTCTTAAACCTTTACTTATTTCATAATCCATATTTAAAGTTACGTTTAATTCTGTGATTATATCTTGTGCCTTTACTATAGCATTATGAGATTTTTCTATGTTTTTTTGATCTATAAATATTTTTGCTTGATTTAAAAACTTTATAATGCCATTATAAAGCATCAAAGTAAGCTCCTCAGATCTAGCTGTTAAAATAGCCTGCTCTTTATAATGGTCAAATTTGTTTTTATTTGTCGAAGCTGTACTACTATTAGTACTTATTGATGGTTTATTATTTAAACTTGTTCTAAATTTTAAAGCTGAATTTGGTATTGAATAGTTATATGGGTTTTTTATTGCCATTATATTATCACTCCCACAATTACAAAAGTATTTTTTATTTCTTTTATTCTTTAATAACCCATTGTCAATTGTGCTTTATTACATTCCTAATTGAGACATTAACCATGACGACTGCTGGTTCATCTCATTTAATGCAGTTTCCATTGCAGAAAATTGACTATAGTATCTATCTTCTATTCTTGCTAACATATCTTCTTGCCTTTCTATTTGTTCTTCTAATTTAAGTAGTTCTTCCTCTATTATACTTATACTACCATTTTTAAGGTTTGTACCTGTTACAAAATCTGTTAAAATATTTGATCTAACATCTCTAAGAAGTTCAGAATCATTGCCCGGACCGGCTTTGTCAATAACATCCTTCATGCCTTCTACCATCGTGTCAAACAACCTTATAACTAACCCACTTTTATTATATTTATCTTCATCATCAGTATATTCAGTTGGTTCTTTAAATAACAGGTCTATTACACCACTAGCATTATTAATTATAGCTTCCTTTAGCTCAGTCTCATCGATAACAAGTTTACCCTTTTCTGAGTACTCACCGGTTTCTATACCTATCTCAGTTAATTGGTTCATTGTACTACTTAGTCCTGAAACAGTTTCATACATACCAAGTCTAATATTTGACATCATACTTGAAAGAATGCTGTCGTTTTTTAAAAGTCCGCTCTTAGCCATATTTTCCCATTTTTTTATTTGTTCTTCAGATAATGCTTCCTTTTCTTCATCAGTAAGGGGTTCATAATCTCTGTATACCTTTTCACTTAATTTTTCATTTATTTTACCAATAACTTCATTATATTTTTCAACAAAGTTACTTATTTTTTCATATATTGCATCCACATCGGTTTCCACTGCAATATTAGTGGTTCCTGTACTCTTAGCAGTAATATTTATACCATTTATGCTAAAAGTATTAGATGATTTAGTAAGTCCTGTTGCATCTCCAAAATCAAATTGTAAGTCTTTCCCAGAATATTTATAGGTATCAGTATCAGGTAACTGACTTCCTCCTTTATCGTTTGCAATTTTTAATTTTAGAATATTATTTCCCGTTTCACTACCTATTGCTACATCTTCGTCTGTTGAAAGAAAACCATGAGAATCATCAATGACCTGAAAATAACTACTCGATCCTGTAGAAGTAGTATTTAAAAAGAATCTATCTAAATCACTATCATATGCAGCTTGTATTCCAATATTTGCATTATTTATTTCAGCAATCACATCATCTAGTGTATCTACAGATGTATCAAAGGAAAAAATAGCATATCCATCAGGATAATTTGTACTATCACTTTCTGTTACATGAGTTTTAATTTTAAAGGTTATTGTTTCTCCAGATGATAAACTAGCAAATTGTTCATAAAGTTTATCGGTACTAGTTTTTCCAGCAACAGATATACTTCCTGTACTCGTTTTTGAAACACCTTCTGCAAGCTGAGTTATATTTAAGCTATAAGTTCCATTTAAAGCATTAGCTGTTGCCCTAGCAGTTGCCTTTGTTTCATCAGAGCTTGATGCAGATTTTACCCATGTAAAACTATCGGAAGATTTATTGTATAATGTTCCATAGGCTGTAGAACCACTTAACCCTAAATCTTCTTTAACATCTAATATAAAATTGGCCATTTCCTTATTTATTTCTTGATAGGCCTCTTGCTTCCATAGATTTATTTGTTTATCTTTTTCAAGATTAGTTACTCTTCTATCCCTTTCTACCTTCATCATATCTGCTACCATTTGATCTATGTCTATACCCGAGCCAAGTCCAAACACACGCATACCTGCCATAAAAACACCCCATTTCCTTTATCTACGCTCTTTCATCCACAAAAAGTCCCGCAAGCTCCCACATCTTGGCTATCATATCCTGAATTTTTTCTGGTGGAAATTCCTTTATAACTTTATTTGTCTCAGTATCCATTATTCTAAAAATAATAGCCTTTGTTTTTTCATGAACATGTCTTTCTATTTTTCTATTTACTTTTTCTAATACTTTGTTAGCTTGCTCAATTGATTTATCAATTAATCCCTCACTAAATCCATTTTCATTCTTAACATCTCGATTAGATATTTCCTTACTGAGTTCCTTTGATATTTCTATTGCCTTACTTTCTACATTACCCGTACTGCTCATTGTAGTATTACTTATATTAATAGAAGTATCAATTTTCATTCTAAATCCTCCAATCGTAAATTATTCTATTTATTATTTCGGTAATTTATAGTTAAAAGTTTAAGATTTAATAAATTTTTCACTACTTTTTTAATTTTTTTTGCAAATTTTATTAAAGTCTATAAACATCACCTCCGATAATAATAATGAAAAGAAAATCATCAGTAATTCTTTGGCGGCCGACGAAGAGACTTGGTGATTTAAGTTATTTAGGTTGAATGGTTAACCTACAACCTAAAACTTTTTTATGGCAAGGATGCCAAAAACAAATCGTTTCAAGGAGGATGATTTCATGAGAATCAATCACAACTTAATGGCACTGAACACCCATCGTCAATTGGGAATTGGTAACGCAATGGCATCAAAATCTATGGAAAAATTATCATCAGGCTTAAGAATCAACAGAGCTGGAGACGATGCTGCTGGTCTAGCAATCTCTGAAAAAATGAGAGCACAGATTAGAGGTCTTAACCAAGCTTCTAGAAACGCTCAAGATGGTATTTCTATGGTTCAAACTGCTGAAGGTGCACTTCAAGAAACTCAAGCTATACTTCAAAGAATGAGAGAGCTTGCCGTTCAATCTTCAAATGACACTAATGTCAATATTGACCGCCAATCTATTCAAAACGAAGTTGACCAATTAGCTCAAGAAATAACTAGAATAGCTAATAATACTGAATTTAATAATCAGAAGCTTTTAAATGGAGGTATAAATTCAAATAATATAGGTGAAGTTTCTTTCCATATAGGAGCAAACTCAGATCAAAGCTTAAATCTTTCAATTTCTGCTATGGATGCTCAATCACTTGGTGTAGCTAGAGATAAGACAACTGCCACTTTAAGTGGTAATACAGATGTTACGGCAGTAGATTTAGATGCTACTCTTGGCTCTGCTATAACTAACGGAACCACGATTACGTTAAGCGCAAATGCTACTGCGGCAACAGCAACTACAGGTGCTGTTGGCGGTATCACTCTAACTACAACAGGAAATACGTCAGAACTTAACGGATATACTATCACTTATGCCGATGGAGGAGACGGTGCGGCTGCTTCAGTAGCTTTTGACGCAGCAAATAAGACATTTACTATCACAGGTGACTTTAACAACACAGATACTACTGGTAGTTTTACATCTGGTACTGATGTTGCTACAGCATTGAATGCTGTTTTAACCGCTAATGGATTTACAGCTCAAGTATCTGGAGCAGGTACAGGTAGCGCAGCTACTGGTGGAACCTCAGGTACTTTTACAGGTGGTATAGGTAGTGGAGAGGTAGAATTGACATTAACGGCTGGAGCAACTACAGAGACTATCGTTGTTGATAATACAGCTACAAGTGTGAGTTTTAAAGATGCTGCAAAATTTAAAGGCATAAATTTAACACTAGATGGATCTTTAAGTGCATCTACAGCTGCAACAATTACAATAGGAACAACTACAGCTAGAAGTGCTTCATTCTCAAACAATGAGAAAGTGGCAGATGCAGTAGCTGCAGCTGGAATAGATGTATCTACTTCTACATCAGCTAATTCAGCTATTACAACGATTGATAAAGCATTAGAAAAAGTTTCTTCTGAGAGAAGTAAACTAGGTGCTGTTCAAAACAGATTAGAACACTCAATTAGAAACTTAGATACTTCAGCTGAAAACTTACAAGCTGCTGAATCTAGAATCAGAGACGTAGACATGGCTAAGGAAATGATGGAATTCACTAAGAATAACATCTTACAACAAGCAGCACAAGCTATGTTGGCTCAAGCACAGCAACAACCTAGTGGAGTATTACAACTTCTTAGGTAATGCTATAAGGGTCCCTTAAAGGGTAACCTTTAAGTGCAAATCGGGTGAATTGCTGGAACTTCCTAAAGCTCTGCTCCCTACAACGTAATCCGAAAGGATAGGCGTGACAGGTTAAAAAGCAGTAGAGATGTTACAATGGATAATCAGCAGCCAAGCTCCTGTACCGAAAGGTTGGAGAAGGTTCAACGACTAAGACGAACGTACTACGTAATGAATAATGAAAAATGAATAGTGAATAGGTAAAAAATAAAAATCTAAATACTTATTCATTATATGTATATGAGGTCTGTAGGGATTTGAGATGTCCCGAAGTGCCCGACAACCT
>JACCKY010000099.1 GCA_014236755.1 Candidatus Petromonas tenebris
GAATACCCTATGATGTACTTGAAAAGATTTCAAACAGAATAGTAAATGAAGTAGATGGAGTAAACAGAATAGTTTATGACATAACCAGTAAACCTCCTTCAACTATTGAATGGGAATAAGTTAAATCGAGATATTGGAGTAACACCCTGCATTTTGGTGAAAAGCAGGGTGTTTTTATTATTAAGAACCTGGGACTTGGAACAAAAATCAAGTTTTAAAGTAAAAGAATATAAATTAACAGAAAGTTAATAATAAGGATATAACTAACTAAAGAAAGGGATGAATGTTATGAAAGATAATAGAACAAAACAGGAAATATTGAAGCAAATTGAAAAAATAAGAAAAAATAATTTCAATAATGTCAATGACATTAACAGTATTGAGTTGTTATTAAACTCAAATAATAATGGAAGGGATAAAGATGAAAAAATATCTGAAAAATTTTCAGGACTAAAGAATAAAATTGAAGAGATAACAAATATGACTGAGGATGTTATAAATATGCTTAAGCAATAGGAGCAAATCCATTTGGCAATGCTTTGTTATAGCTAATTGTAAAATTTTAATTGACAAATACCATTGGAAGAAAGAAAATTATTATTATATTTAACAGCCTTGCGGCCTTTTCTTATATACTTTGTGCCTTTGTAGGTCCATCGATGTTAATGGTTTATCTTATAATGTTGGGGAGTGTATTTATGGGAATAGGGGATCCTGCACATAATGCAATGATAGCTGACCTTACTACCCCTGAAAATAGAGATGCGGCATATTCAATGTCATATATGGGCTTTAATGTAGGGATTGCTGTGGCACCTACCGTAGGAGGATTGTTATTTGAAAATCACTTAAAGTTAATGTTTTTAGGAGATGCCATTACTGCTCTAATTGCTGTGGCGCTGGTGCTCATATTTATTGAAGAGACTATTGGAAAAACAAAGGAAGAATTAGGTGAAGACAGAAAGCTGGAAAAAAGAGTGGATGGATCTATATTTAGGGTGCTTATGTCAAGACCAATACTTATATACTTTGCGATTATAGCCTTTGGATATAATTTCGTATATTCACAATGGGGATTTTTGATGCCTATACATGTTGAATACAATTTTGTAGATGAAGGAGCAAAGCTTTATGGTAAGATGGCAAGCTTCAATGGGCTTATTGTAATAGTTTGTACTCCTATGGTAACCAGTTTGTTATCTAAGAAAAGGAATATAATGAAGATGGTCTATGGAGGAATTCTTTACATGGTGGGATTTGGAATGCTTGGCTTTATAAGCACTAAGTCTGCTTTTTTTCTATCAGTATTAATCTTTACAATAGGTGAAATTGTAGTAGTTATAAGTGTTATGCCCTTTATAACAAACCATACTCCAGCTTCCCATAGAGGAAGGATGAGTTCTGTTTTACCTTTGATTATGGGACTCGGTCATACACTAGGCCCTGTAATAATGGGTAAGGTATTAGAAAACATCTCCATAGAGGTGGGATGGAGATATATGGGTTTAATTATGTTGATTTCAACTTTATTAATGTTTGTTCTTGGTAAAATAGAAGAGATATATGAAAAGAAAAGAAATATTGTTTCAGTTGAGAAAGTTATATAGAAGCAAGTAATTTAGAATATAAAAAATGAGGATGCAGGGGATTCCCATTGCCCGCCTTAAGGAAGGTGCTCAGGCTGCTTATCAGCCGTCGAAGAAAGCCATAGGGTTCCCTAGCGAAAGCAGCTTTGCTGCTTTTTTTTTAGACAAAAAATCAGATAAAATAACCTCATAATACTAAATTATTTAACTTTTATAAAGGATAGTGTAAATATGTGCAGAAATAAGTATATAAAAGATCAGTCTCTATTTAGGGAGGAGTGGTGACAGATGAAATGTTTATGCGGTTTTATAAATAACAAAAATGGAGCAGATAAATTATTGG
>JACCKY010000035.1 GCA_014236755.1 Candidatus Petromonas tenebris
TAACGCCCATTCTATTACTATCTGTGATTTTGATATTATTCGCAAACCCTGAGCAATAAACAGAGAACCCGTATTGAGTTCCCTTTAATCTGTTATTATCAACAATTAAACGCCTTTCAATTGATGTTTTAGTTCCTAATGACTAATGTCTTTTTTAATATATGTCAACTCTCATTAATCAATTAGTCATTCCTAATCGTCACTTGGGATATTATTGCTATATTCCGTAGTGAATTAAATACTTGTTTTTTCTTATAGCCTCAGTTATTTTCTCGGTGAGAAGTTGAAATTCTTTTGCCTTGAAGCGATTATTTGCCTTTACAATAACATCTCTAAATTGTTTGAGGGATTCTGGTGGGATAATCGTTATCCCAGAATAATCCAGACCATTTCCTGCCTGGGTTGTAACCTGAAAATATGTTTTTATTGCCATTAATTCTTCATTATACTTTATAATTAATTCTTCTATTAAATCATCGTTGACAGAAATACAATTATATTTTTCAGGTTCATAATCACTATACCATTTGTTTTCTTCAAAAAAATCTATTATTCCAAACTCATGTTTTGCCACGGTATCACCTCTACTTAAATCCATTTTTATACAATAAATCAATGATGTAGTATAACAAATTAATGCTACGACTATAAGTAATATCATCACATTATGAACTTTATTTGTAATGAATATCTAATTTATTTCAATAAAATTTCTGTTAGTACTTATATTTTTTACCACTCCCTAAATACCCATTTTGAGTAATAACCATTAACAGAAAACTCAATATAATTTTTAGATGTTTCATTTCCAAATACTAATATAGAAGCCATTCGTTCATCCTCTAAATATTTATATCCTCTCTGCTCCATAAAATTAATCAATGTCTGCTGTGCATTATCTGGTTTAGCCAAATAAACTTGTGGATACTGTTGAATTTGTACAATTTCTGCATCAGTTAACATTATTTTAGCAATTCCCATTCCACTCTTAATAAAATTCGGTGTGTTAAATTTACTCATTGAAATAATTATGCACACACTTGATAAAACTAAAATAATAACAAGCATTATCCCCGATTTTTTAAGTCTTTTCAATCCAATACGCTCCCTTTATAAAGCACTAATTTTTAATTTCATATTTTTATATAAAAACTTTAATTTGTGTCATCAGTATATAATAAGTTCAATCTTAAAATATACTTCATATATATTGATTTTTATATATGCATTTTTATTCCAGCAGCCACGGCAGCACAACTTCAAATTCCAGTTGAATGACTGGCTTTGGAAAATCTTCTGGTACAAGGTCTAATTCATCAGTGAATGTAAACTTCATATTATCAACTCTTATAATATTTAAATCATCCCATTTTTTTGCTTTCTTACTAGGCTTTTTAATGATTTCTCCTACCAAATGATAGAATCCCATATATAAATGCTCATCAGTATCCGTTTCAAACTCCCTAAATTCCCCTTCTTTTTGAGGGTCAATTCCTAACATTGTATAAAAGTCCAGCACTTCTTGCGAAAAAGTTTTACAATTCTTTATATAATTTCTACAGTAATCACAGTCACAGCCTTCTTCAAATGTTATACTGTCATAGTATTCTTTTGTTTTTTCAACATCTATTTTAAGTACCCAGTCTTGCAAACAAACGGTCTTCATCATAATATTTATTCCTTTCAAGTTCCTTTGTTTTTATTAATTTTTATACATTGCATTCTTCTTTTATAATCCGCCAATTATATAGGACAACACATCAAATTTACTGAGTAATACTGATGTTAATATTGTAAATATCAATACCTTTAAATATTGATATTTATTTTTGGGTAAAATGCAAAACAGTATGATAGCAGCAATCAAATCAAATCCTGAAACTGGAGAAAACGTATAAAGAAAGTTGTATCCTTTAGAAGCCAACAACCCAACAGGAAGAGCAGCACACAGTGCTGCAACCCATCCACTTCCCCTGCTAAACCAGACAACATAGGCAGCCAGTGGAGATGCTAAGGCAATTAATCCCCAACGAACAAAATAGTGTAGTGGAAAAAAACCAAACAATTTCATAGAATAGATATAGTAAGTGAGCAGCATTGCAGCAAAAAAAGCAAAAACATGCATTGCCCCTGCTCTGGGCGTTCTGCTCCAAGCAGCAATAATAGTAGCCGCAAAAACCCATATTCCGATTCTGGAAGTTATATTACCAATTATATTAATAAAAATCCCAATCGCATCATTAGAGGGTATGGTATCAACGTATTTTGCCAGAAATCCAGAAAAGATTCCTAAAACAAAAAATAATATAATTCGGATTGTATTTTGCTTGATATTTGACACGATATCATTCCTCATTCCTCTAACAGCATTTAAAACTAATACTTTTCAGTACCTTTACCTGCAATTATTTCTTATTTATAACAAATTATAAATATTGTTAACCTGAGGATATTTATCTATAAATGTTTTATTTGTAACCTGGAGTTTTCCAAAATAATCTCTATATGAGTCACTCAATATTTTTAAATTCTCAATAAATGTTTCATAATAGCCGCTCTCTTGCTGAAACCGCAATAATAATTGCTGCATTTTATATGTTGGTGATTTTTTGAATTTATCTGAATTTCTATATTCCAAATATTTCTCAATATCTTCTTTATTTTCTTTTAAATATATATCTATATTATTTACTGCATCTATTATAGATGAATTTATTCTCTGCATATCTACCTGTTCCAACTGTCCAAGACCTTGCAGTAAATATTCTTCTAGTTCTTTCGGAAATTCTATTTTTGAAACCGTATCCAAGTAATTAACAATTTTATTATATGACTCTTCTTTTTTCTCAGTATCAACTTTCCCATTAAGAAACTGTCCAAAATGTATGCATAGATACATCCCATAATCTCCTGGAAATGCTTGCAGCAGTTTCTCTTTAATTGTGAAATGCTTCTCAATGTTTTCTTCAATATAGGTAACTGCTTGGTCAATATTATAATCATCCATCAACTGTTCTAGACATTCTTTCTTAGCCATTGCTTTTTCAACTTCTAAATCCATCTTATATTTGCACTTCGCCAGAGCAGCGGCTTTATTGGTGCTTTCAAGAATATTCCTGATATCAGCAATGCTAATACCTAATTTTCTTAAAACTCCAATTTCTTTTAACACAAAAATATCTTCATTGCTATAATTTCTATAACCATTATCCTCAACCGCTGGAGAAATCAATCCCTGCTGCTCATAATATTCAACCGCTTTCTTAGTCAATTTACATTCTTTACAAACATCTTTAATAAACATTCTTATCACCTCGTAATTATCATAGGCTAACCCCCAAGGTGATAGTCAATACCTAATCCATTAAATATACTGATATCTCAAAATGTACAAAGTACTTTTTCATCAAATAAATCACCCTACAAAAATTTCTTCAACTCATTAAGTTGCCATTCCCGTTCAAACGTTATGGTATATATGTAGTTTGAACTTATTAGACCTATGGCCTACCCTTTCATATATTCATCAATTTGCTCTCTTAACTCGCTATTATCTTTTATCCTTATTTTAGGTTTTGTTGGCATACTATGACTCCTTAATATTTTTCATAATGAATACAGGTTCATAATAAACATCTGCAGCAATCCCTATCTTCTGTACCTGCCATTCTATTGGTTCACATTTTATATACTCTTTTTCTACTAAATCTATTGCTTCTTTTTCTGAAGCAGAAACAACTATGTACTTAATTGGCGACTCTGGAAATTTCTCTTCCACCTGATATATGTACAGTTTTGGATTTACAAATTTTTTAGTGCCTATTATTCTCTCTATCTTCTTTTCAAATGCTGTCAGACTATTATCTATAAAAATATGTCCGTAATAGTGGTCAATTTCTTTAGTTTTACCATCAGAATGTTTCACTGTGGTAATGCAAGAAGGCTGGTCGGTAATGAACTCATCCCCTGGCTCATATATAAAAGACTTGAAACCAAAGTCTTCAATTAAAGCATTTAACTGTTTTACTTTTTTCTTTGATATTTTCCAGTAATGCTCCCCGCTCTTATACACAAACATTTCTCCATAATAATTTACATTGCCATCGTTATCTGCTGTTACACTATAAACAGGACAAGTCCCAAAACACATTGTTCTTTGCAATTTTATATATTCGAACATGATAATCCTCCAATTAGTGCACATAATAAGAAAATGATGAATTAATGTTTTTCATATTATGCTTATAATTTATACTTACTTCTTTTCTCTTTTAAATACAAATATCTTCATACAACCACCTATATCCGTACATTGAATATTAACAAATTCCCAACCCTCATTGGCGTATTTGTTAAGAATAGCATCGCATTTCTCTTTTAGAGAACGTTTAGTGTCAAAAAGTGTATTAACTATCTCAGTTTTGTATTCCCACATAGTAACCTCCTATTATATTAATAACCTAATGTTCGCATCTTTCTACTGATACGTAACATATAAATATTACGAAGATACAAGTCTTTCAGCAAAATTTTTTGCATTCTGAAAATCCTTATCATTTGGTCTGCCTTTAGCAATTCCCCCAAATAATCCCCAAAATCCAAAGGTATCATACCCCTTACATGCAAAACTCCCTATAATTTCAAAATTGTGTTTCTTTAACTCTTTTACAATTGGAACATTATATTTTGTTTTTCCCAATCCACTTGTAGAAAAAATAAAGGCTTTTTTATTATTTAATCTAGGTAATTTATCAATTAAGTTAAGTATATTTTTATGAAACTTACCATGGTATATCCCCGAACCAAAACCTATTAAATCATATTCGTCTAATATATCTATTTTTAAATTTTTTGTTTCTATTATATCAGCATTAATAGATGTAGCCATTATTCTTGCTACTTTTTCAGTATTACCATGATGTATAGACGAATAAATTATTAAAACTTTCATATTTGTATCCTCCCCAATACTAATAAAATAACCTTCGCAATATATAAAAAACATGACTACTCATAACTCTAAATTGTGTTAATTTTTCCCTCTCATTAATTAATTTAGATTTGATACCGCATAGAAATAACGGGTGGCAATAACCCTTTATATCCTGTGTTTACAATTTTGCACTCAGTAAGATAGTGATAGCCATTAACTTTATCGGTATTTTCAAATGGTTTCATTTCATATATCAACGCACTTTCCACATCTGTTATTATACTGTCATCATAAGTTTTTGGCGAAACAATTATACCAAGCCTAACAAATACTTTTCCTCTATATTCATTTAGCCAATCTTTATGGGAATATAAGCGATTATAAAAACTGTTATTTGTTTTTCCAATATATAATAAGGTTTCTTTACCTCCAAATTTTCTTGATAAATAATATATTCCTTTCTCATTTATTTTATTAGAAGAAAAAATATTTGCATATAATACTGGATAAGACCAATTAATCCTAATTGTTTTTATACGCATATTTCACCTCCACTAATTATAAATTATCTTTGTTTCATAATACATAGATAATTTTAAAATAGCCGATTATATTTGGGTAAAATTAGTATAACTTTATTATCATTTTAATAGAACTTTACTATTTATGAAAGAACTTTTCTGTTTCTAAATTATTTCTGCCATATTATTTTTGGAAACAGAAAAAACATGCTATGTTCTTACAAAAAACAAATAATGTCCTAATTTGTTTTCCCTTTTATCCCCATTTTCCTTGTATTCTATATACTATATCCTCATTCTTGTATCAAGAAATGTGGGTA
Organism: Candidatus Petromonas tenebris; assembly: GCA_014236755.1. GTDB lineage: Bacteria > Bacillota > Clostridia > Peptostreptococcales > Caminicellaceae > Petromonas > Petromonas tenebris. Next base: position 5,775 of record JACCKY010000035.1, read on the forward strand.
AAACCTTAATCTAAGGACTTTATTTTCTTTTTGTAACTACTTTCCTGTCGTGAAAGTACTTTTCTGTTTCTATAATTTTTCGCCATATCATTTTTGAAAACAGAAAAAAAGCCCTATGTTATATAGTAAAAGTAAATAATGTCCTTTCATAAATTTCCTTTATTTCCCTTTAGCCTAAGCCTTAAAAAGTGTCTTAAAACCAGCACTCCCAATACTTCCCCTTATTCCTAATCCCTTTTTATAAAACTACTTTATTTTACTTTTACAACAACTAATTACCGCCTAAATTCCCTCAAATTTTTTTCCTATTTTCCTTACCCCTTTTTCCTTAATCCTAACTATATGTAATCCAAACAAACTCCTTTCCTTTTTCAAATAAACTCCTTTCACAAATCCCCCTCAAACCCTTGATACTACTTGCTTGTTATTCCCTTCCAATTTCCCATTTAATTCCTATTTCGAGAAAAGGGTTAAGGGGGAAGGATTAAGGGGGGATTTTGTCCATTTTTCATTCCATTTTCTTTTCCATTTAATCTTCTAATCCGTTGATATTACTGAGTTTAAGCCTTATTCCTTGTTCCTTATTTCTATCAATCTTCTAAACAAAAAACATGGCCTACTGGGCTTTTCTTCTCCCTAATAAACCATGTTTCCTAACACTACTTTATTTACTTCACTTCAGGCATTTGCAAAATGAAAGAAGTTTATTTGATGTAGACAACTTGTTAAGTTTATTACAGCTCCCGTCTTCCTTCTAAAGCCTTTGAAAGAGTTACTTCGTCTGCATACTCTAAATCTCCTCCTACAGGTATGCCATGGGCTATTCTCGTTACCTTTATTCCCATAGGCTTTACCAGCTTTGAAATATACATCGATGTCGCTTCTCCTTCAATATTGGGATTAGTAGCTAAAATTATTTCCTTTATCTCATCGTCCTGAAGTCTTGCTAGAAGTTCCTTTATTTTTATATCCTCAGGTCCTATTCCTTCCATGGGCGAAATCGCACCATGAAGAACGTGATACAGTCCATTATATTCTCTGGTTCTTTCCATAGCAGCAACATCTCTAGGGTCTTCTACCACACAAATGACACTTCTATCCTTCTTGGGACTGCTACAGATGCTGCACGGATCTATATCTGTAATATTAGCACATATAGAACAATATTTGATTTTCCTTTTAGCTTGAATTATGGCTTCAGCCAAATTTAATGCCTCGTCCTCTCTAGTATTTAATATATGAAAAGCCAATCTTTGGGCGGTTTTTCTGCCTATTCCGGGAAGCTTAGAAAGCTCTTCTATTAGTTTTGCTACAGGTGCTACGAAATTAGCCATTTTTACACCTCCTATTACTATTTAAGGCGAGTCATAAGACTCGCCAATTGTTAAAATAATCCTGGTATATTCATTCCTCCGGTAATCTTGCCCATTTCTTTAGAAGCCATTTCCTCAGCCTTTCTCATAGCCTCATTAACTGCAGCTACTATGAGATCTTGAAGCATTTCCACATCGTCTGGGTCTACTACTTCAGGCTTAATTTCTATATCTAATAGCTCTCTTTTACCGTTAACCTTAACGGTAATGGCTCCTCCTCCAGCAGTTGCTTCTACTTCCTTTTCTTCTATTTCTGCCTGAACCTTTTCCATTTGTTTTTGCATCTTTTGTACTTGCTTTAACATATTATTCATATTTCCGGGCATGCCGGGCATCTTTCTTCTTCCCACAATAATACCTCCATTCATTTCATTACATTTATTCTTTTTTATTATAACATTTTTATTCCAGTATCTCTAATTTATCTTCAAAATCGGAAAAGAACTCCTTGACTGCCTTAATCTCTTCTTCTATTTGAGAAGAAGCAGCCATTTTATCCTCATCTCTATCAAAGTCTTCTATTTCATCTTCCATTACACATCTTAGTCTAACTTTTTGCCCCGTAATCTCATATATTGTCTGTTCAATAAGTTCACTATTATTTTTTTTGCTTGTAGCATCTTTATGGAACCAAAATCTATCCCCAAAGGAAATTATAAGTCTGTTTTCTTCTATAGTCACAGGCTGTCCTTCCATCAGAACCGCATGAGCTGCCACCTTTCTTTTCTTTACTTCATTTAAAATTTGGTTCCATTTGTTTTTTATTTGGTTAAAATCTAAATTGCTTTGATATTTTGCTTCGGTCTTTGCTGGCCTTTTTTCTATGCTGTCATTTCTATCCTCTTTAATTAACTCATTTGTTTCTTCTGTTTTGGTTTGCTCTAATTTTTTTTCCTCAAATTTTGTTTTTTCCCTTTGAACAGGAGTATTTGTTTTAAAATCTTCATGTTTTAAATTTTCAAGCTTTTTTTCCAGTTTTCCTATTCTGTCTAAAAGTCCCTCATAGGAATCATCAAGCCTTGGTCTAATCATTTTAACAATTGCCAGTTCCAGTAAAACCCTGGGCTGACTTGACCATTTTATCTCACTTTCAGTCTGGGATAATATATTTATAGCTCTAATTATAGTGTTTATTTCAAAATTCTCTCCCTGTTTTTTTAGTCTCTTTATGTTTTCTATAGATGTATCTATTATATCTTCAAGATTCTGAGCCATTTTGGTCATCATCAAATTTCTGAAATGATTAATAAAATCCTTCACAAATTGATTTATATCCTTTCCACTGCTTATAAGCTCATCAATCAGCTTCATAGCAGTTTTTGAATCCTCTTTATAGATTGCATCAGTAAGGCTAAATAAAAATTCATCAGTAACCAGTCCAAGGGTTTCTACTGCCTTATCATATGTCAGTCTGCCATCTGAAAAGGATATGCACTGATCTAGTATACTCAAGGCATCCCTTACTGCACCGTCGGAGTTTCTAATTATAAGCCTTAATGCACTATCTTCTACTTCTATCTCCATCTCCTTACAGATATATTTGAGTCTGATAAAAATATCATCATATCCTACTCTCTTAAAATCAAATCTTTGACATCTTGAATGGATAGTTGATGGTATTTTATGGGGCTCCGTAGTAGCAAGTATAAAAATCACATAATCGGGTGGTTCCTCAAGTGTCTTTAAAAGTGCATTAAAAGCGCCTTGAGATAACATATGGACCTCATCTATGATATATACCTTGTACCTAGACTTTGAAGGAGGATATTTAACATTTTCCCTAAGTTCCCTTATATTATCTACGCCATTGTTGGATGCAGCATCTATTTCAACTACATCCATTATGCTTTCATTAATTATTCCTTCACATACTTCACACTGATTGCATGGATTATAATCCTGTGGGGCAAGACAATTTATTGCCCTTGCAAAAATTTTAGCAGTTGAGGTCTTCCCTGTACCCCTTGTCCCGCAAAAAAGATATGCGTGGGCAATATTATCACTTTTAATTTGGTTTTTAAGTGTCATTGTAATATGTCTTTGTCCCACTACCTCTTCAAAAACTTTTGGCCGCCATTTTCTATATAATGCAGTATATGCCATCTGTTTCATCACCTTTTTTTTTATATCATTTAATTATATCATAAAAAAGAAGACAGTTTAAGATAGCTGTCTTCCTTCCCATCCAATAACCTGAGTCTCTGATGAGTTTAATATGTCTTCTAATTCATTTCTATGATTTATATATATATATTCCATTATGTCAACTATTTCAGGACAGAACTGACTTCCCTTAAACCATATAAGCTCCTCCATAGCTTCATCTATGTTCTTGGCACTGCTATAGGATCTGTTGGTTGTCATGGCATCAAAGGCATCTGCAACGCCGATTATTCTTGCCTCCAAAGGTAGGCCGTCAACAGATATATCCTCGGGATATCCCGTTAAATCAAATCTCTTATGATGGAGGAAAACTCCGTCTAAAATACTCTTAGATAATCCTATATGGTTTAGTATTCGTTTTCCTATTGTAGGATGATTTGTTACCACAGAATATTCTTCTTTAGTCAATCTTCCAGGTTTACTAAGTATTACATCATTTATTCCTATCTTACCTATATCATGGAGTATACCTGCAATATTTATTTCTTCAATTTTATCTTCTCCCAATCCCATATGATAGGCTATGAGAGTAGAGTATTTTGCAACTCTTACAGAATGTCCCTCTGTATACGCATCCTTTGCCTCTACGGCAGTCGCCAATGCCTTTATAGTCTTGAAATATGATTCCTTAAGGTTTTCATAAAGCCTTGCCTTTTCCAGGGCAACGGAAGCATAGTTTGAAAGAGACTTTAATATACTTATATCATCTTCATTGATTTTCTTTATAGACCCTACCGTTAAAACCCCTGTAACTCTGTCGTTAAGTATAAGAGGAATAAATATTAAAGTTTTCAATGTTTTAATTTTCCTATATAATCTCGACTCCCTCGTATACTCACCAGTTTCCTTAACATCTCTCAGAACAATCATCTCTTTGCTTTTAACAGCTTTACCTATAAGATCCTTGTGTATATTTATAGGATCTTTTTTCATATATTCTTTCAATTCTCCAGAAATTGCCTTGAGTTCTAATTTTTCACCCTTTAGTAATCTTACACTACAAATCTCTATCCTTAAAAGTTCATGTATCTTGTTCACTATCGTCTTAAGTAGTTCGTCCATTTTTATTTTATCAGTCAAAAAATAGCTTATTTCATTCAATATTGAAAGTTTTTTATTTGTTCTCATAATAGTTTCTTCGAGCATTCTCTTTTCTGTAATATCCCTACCTATTCCCTGAACGGATACTAGTTTTCCGTCACTAAATATCCTGTTTATATTTGCGTCAATGATTACTCTATTAATACCGTCTGCCTTTAAAAACCATAAATCACGATCTTTAAAGTCAAATTTGTTGAATTCCTCTACTATATTACCGCCATCTACATAGTGGTGTAGCGGACACATAATTTCAGAAATATGTTTTCCTAGAACCTCTTCTTTTTCATAGCCCAATATGTCTTTTATCGAATCATTTATATATGTAATCTTGCCCTCTGTATCTATAACCCATATTAGATCAGAAATATTTTTTATAAGATTTCTGTATTTGCTTTCAGAATAATTTAGTTGCTGAGTTGTTGCCTCCAGTTGATTAAAGGAGGCCTCAAGCTCTGTATTTAACTCCTGCAACAGTTCATTTTGCTCAAATAGGTCCTTTGATTGCTTTGTCAAGTTTTCATAGTTATCCTTTAAATTTCTTGCCATTAAATTAAAGGATAACGTAAGCTCCCTAAAATCATCGTTATTAGCTGCAGGTAATTGAACGTCAAGGTCTCCATCTAATATTCTACTTACTCCATTTTTTAGATCTATAACGGGATGAGTAACTTTGTTTGATATGTATACAATTCCAAAAAAAACTAAGACAGCCGCTACTAGGGATATTAAAACAAAAGATGTGATAAATCTATTTATCTGTGCGTAATAGGTGTTTATCTCTTCAAAGGTAATAATTCCAAAGTTTATGCTGCTTAGCTCTGTATATGCTCCTATGAGCCTCTTGTTTCTATGCTTTACTTCTACTAATCTTCCCTGTTGCTTTTTAAAGGCTTTATAGTCAATATCTCTAATCTCACTGTCATTGTATACTGTATTACCTTTATTACTTAGAATCATATGAAAGGTTTCTTCACCCATATTTATACTTCTTATTTCGTTTATCAATTTGTCAAAATAATAATCCACTCCCAAAACTCCAAGAAATTCTCCTTTTTTATTTTTTACTGGAATCGATAATGTTATAACATCTTTTCCGGTAACTAAATCCTTATATGGTTCTGTTAGATAAAGACCATCATTTTTATAGGCACCGATGTACCAAGGTCTCGATCTAAAATCCACACTGCCATGATCTTTAGCCCAAGAATTTGCATCGTAGGTTACGCCATTGATTTTACATATGTAAATATTGATAAACTCTTTTCCGTTATTGTTTTTTTGCTCTTTTAAATATCCATTGATGGCGTCACTATCATCTAAGTTAATTATCCCATAGTCAAATGCATCCCCTATAGATTTTAAAAGTTTTACTCTGGCTTCAAACCAGGAATTGACTAAGCTCGTATCGTTCAAAACACTCTCTAAGGTGTTTTCATTGTGTCGAACTAACAAGTATCGATAGATATCATTGTAAACCAAGGCACCTAAAATAATTAATGGTATAAATACTGCTGATAAAAATATAGTAATCAGTTGATTTCTAAAGCTTTTTTTAAAGAACATAGATAGGCCTCCAAAAGGTAGGGGTTAAAAGAAAGACACTTTTATTTTATATATTGAAATATTCGATAGAATCCAAGTTTTTCCTGCATTTAATATATGATTTTTTATTTATGCAAATAAATTTAACAGAACAAAAGCGTCTAGCGACGCATTTGTTAGTTCGTAGTTAGTAGTTCGTAGTTGGTAGCATATGAAGGTCGTTCTTTAGGGTCTTTCCTGTAACCCGTCACCTGTCACCTTTTTGCCATGAGCGGTCAGCATTTAGCTGTTAGCCTTTTTAATATTTAACTGGTAAAAGTTTGTAATTTCTTGCATCCCTTGAATTTACTTTTTTTTATACCTACATTTTTTTTAATGTTTGAACTCCTAGACAAAAATAAAACATGTGGACAAATCCACATGTTTTTATATCTTTTATGTATAGTCGTGCACCTATCCTCGACATTTCGACCCAGGCGTTACCTAAACAGTTAGCTCAAACCAGGCACCCCTACGGCACACGAGAGGGCTTACTTACCGTTGCTTCCTTCCGGACCTGGCGGGGTTCATAAGTTCCCGTTGCGTAGGACCCAATTATCCTCACCACTTATTTAGGGCTGACCCTAAAACAAAATGCCTCAAATAGGAATTCGACCCTGCTATAGCGGATTGCAGGTTACAGGGCACCGCTACCTCCCCGTCTAGCACGACAAACTTTATAAACTTTTTACTGGCGGAGAGAGCGGGACTCGAACCCGCGGGGCCTTTCGGCCTTACACGCTTTCCAGGCGTGCCCCTTAGCCAACTCGGACATCTCTCCATATTATTTGTTTCTCTTTCTAAGTTTTTTAAAAAATTCCTTAATAATACCTGAACATTCATTTCTTAGCACATCATACTCAACTTCTACCCTATGATTGAGCCGCTTGTCATCTACAATATTATATAATGACCCTGCTGCTCCTCCCTTCGAATCCATCGAGCCAATGATGAGTTTTCTGATTCTAGCCATTACTATAGCTCCTGCACACATAGCACAGGGTTCTATTGTAACATATAAATCACAGTCTGTCAACCTCCATCCTCCTAAAACCTCTGCTGCCCTTCTAATAGCCAATATTTCAGCATGGGCAGTGGGATCCTTAGAGGTTTCTCTGAGATTATGTCCTCTGGCAATAATTTCGCCATCTTTGACAATAACTGCTCCTATAGGTATCTCTCCAAGCTCAAAGGCCTTCCTTGCTTCCAGCAGGGCCTCCCTCATAATTTTTTCCATTATCTTACACCTTTTAGAATAAGTTGGTGCACCTGAGAGGACTCGAACCTCCGACACGCGGTTTAGGAAACCGCTGCTCTATCCTGCTGAGCTACAGGTGCACTTGATATAAAGACTTCTAGAACTGCTAGCAAATTATATATTAACACAAAATTAACTTAAATGCAAATATAAAATTATTCTACATATGGTAATATTTTGTAAAATTTAGTTGCTGTTTACTAAGTACTGGGTTTAGGTGTCATTTTTTTATCGTAAGCTGTTAGCTGTCAGTTATTAGCCATAAGCCATATGATCAATTCTCAACTCTTAATTTTTAACTCCTATAACCCGTCAACTGTGACCTGTTAAGATGTAATCTGTAATCCATTTACTTCTATGGTTTTAAATAATATAAAATTCGATAATGTAATTGTAACATATTTATTCTTGACCCTTGCATGCTTATCCATAAATACCTTTATTCCATCAATATTAAACTCTTTGTAAGCATCAGGATTTTTAGGATATTCCATAGACACGTATGGAGTAGACATCTTAACTCAACATCCTGCCTCGCTTACATCAATCCTTAAAACGTCCTTGCCTTTCTTTTCCAAGTATTTCTTTACCTTTTTATCTATTTTTATTTCCAAAACATTACCTCCTCGTCTCTTATAATTTATTATTATCTTAGCCACTCTTTGAAGTAATCATCAAGTTCTTCTCCAGTTACTTCCTCGCATACCTTTAAAAAGTCTTTAGTAGTAGCTATTTTGAATTTATATCTATCATAATAGGTACTTAACATATCATAAAAAAGGTCTATTCCGTATCTTTCTCTAAGCTTATCCAGAAATATTGCTCCTTTATTATAGACCAATAAACTATAATCATCCCAGTCTTTAAATTCTTTTAAGGTTTTCAAAACTCTTTTATCTTTTAAAGAATCTACTAATTCATAATATCTCTCTTCATTTTCAAATTTATGATATTCCTGTGCAGTTTGTTCCCCATAGTTTTCCCTGTAGTATATTACTTCTGAATATGATGCAAAGCTTTCATCAAGCCAAGATTCATCTATCTGATCATTGCCAACTACTGCATACCACCACTGGTGAGCCGTTTCATGTACAATTAGGGTTTCTAAAAAACTTTTATAATTTTTATTATAGTACTCTTTACCTATAAATACTATGCCGGGATACTCCATCCCACTTGGAAAACTAGTTTGCACTACTGAATATTCCTTATATGGATATTTACCGAATACTTTATTAAAGGTCTTAAAAGATTTTTCTGAAAAATCTAGTGCCTCTTTAATTATGTCTTTATCTGCTTTTCCCTTAATAAAATACATTTTCAAAAGAACTCCATCAACAAACTTTTCCACCTTTTGAAAATCTTTGCTGGCTACCCAGGCAAAGTCCCTCATATTTTCAGCTTCTATCTCCCATTCTCTAACGTCACCGATAACTTTATTGGATATAATTTTTCCCGATGAAGCAATTACTACATCCTTTGGAGCTCTTATAGCTACTTTATAATTGCTTACATCGCTGTAAAAAGGATCCCCTATGGCATAGTAAGGGTCAAGATTCCATCTATCTTCATCATAAACCGAAACTACAGGATACCAATTTCCAAAGTTATAGGTATCCTTGCCATAGCCAAATCTCTCAGCCACCGGAGGTAGTTTTATCTTATACTCCATATTTATAGTTACCTGCTCTCCAGGCTCTACTGCCTTAGGAAGCATCACTTCCAATATAGTATCGCCTCGTCCACCTATGCTATATACTACCTTTTCTCCATCTACATACAAGTTTTCTATGTCTATATAACCTTCTTCAAAACCCTTCCAATATGCCCTTCTAAAATCATTAAAGAGAAATGGAACTGTCTCCCTATCTTTAAAAGCATTGGGATAAAGGTGAAAATATATCTTGTCGATAGAAATTTTTTCATTATTTACATATACCGTTTCCTGATTCCCCTTTAGAATTTTGTCTTCAAGATTAAATTCTACGTTAATATTATATTGATTTAAATTTCCTTGGATCCTATACTCCTGTCTATTCTCACTTTTTTCTAGGGATTTTTCGTTCCTTTTGTCCTTTATGCCACAGGAAGTCAATATTAATAAAAATGCCATGATTATAAGTAAAGCCGGTTTTAATTTTTTGTTCACCTTAATCAGTCCCTCTGCTCTATTCTCATATAGGCAACTCCAGAATTAATCATTAATGTTAGATATCTCATTTATATTTTATTAAATAAATATTAACATAAAAAAAGTATATAATAAAGACCGGATAGCTATCCGGTCCTTATTATGTTACTTAGTTATCTTTTCTATCCCACCCATATAAGGTCTAAGAACTTCAGGTATTATAACTGATCCATCCTCCTGTTGATAATTTTCAAGAATAGCTGAAAATGTCCTTCCAACTGCAAGTCCTGAACCATTTAGAGTGTGTACATATTCAACCTTACCCTTAGGTTCCGGTCTAAATCTTATGTTTGCTCTTCTAGCCTGATAATCTTCAAAATTACTACAGGAAGATATTTCAAGATATCTACCATAGCTAGGCATCCATACTTCTATATCATAGGTCATGGCTGCACTAAAACCTAAATCTCCTCCACAAAGTCTTACAACTCTATAGGGTAGCTCAAGTCTCTTTAAAACCTCTTCAGCAGCTGCTAAAAGACTTTTAAGCTCCTCATATGATTCTTCCGGCCTTGCAAATTTAACGAGCTCTACTTTGTTAAATTGATGAAGTCTTATAAGCCCTCTTGTATCCCTTCCGGCAGATCCTGCTTCTTTTCTAAAACATGGAGTATATGCAGTATGATAAATAGGGAGCTGCTCTCCTTCCAATATCTCATTCATATAAAGATTCGTAAGAGGAACTTCTGCTGTGGGAATCAAGTAATAATCCTTGCTCGGTATATGGAACATATCTTCTTCAAACTTAGGAAGCTGTCCTGTTCCTATCATGCTGTCCTTGTTTACCATAAATGGAGGTATTACTTCATTATATTTATGCTCCTTAGTATGAAGGTCCAGCATAAAGTTGATTAAAGCTCTCTCAAGCTTAGCTCCTAATCCCTTGTAGACTGCAAATCTTGAGCCAGTTATCTTTGATGCCCTATCAAAGTCTAAAATACCAAGCTCTATTCCTATGTCCCAGTGAGCCTTGCTTTCAAAGTTAAACTTTGTAGGTTTTCCCCATTTTTTGATTTCTACATTGTCTTCATCACTATCTCCCTCTGGAGTGTCAGGATGAGGGGTATTTGGTATGTTGAGGAGCTTTTCCCTTATAGCATCTTCTACTTCTTTTACTTTAGTGTCCATATCCTTTATTGTATTAGAAAGTTCCCTCATCTCTTCAAGTATTTCTGAGACATCCTTACCTTCTTTTTTCAGTTTTGGTATCTCCTTAGATACAGTATTCTGTCTGTTTTTCATATGTTCAACTTCACCAATAAGTTCTCTTCTCTTTTCATCTAACTTTACAACCTCAGCTAGTCCAAAGTCACCCTTGCCTCTCTTTTCAATAAGTTTTTTTACTCCATCAAAGTCATTTCTTATTCTTTTAATATCTAACATACTATACATAACCTCCTTCTTGTCTTTTTATACAAACCTTAGATTAAAGAACAACTGCGCTTCGACGCATTTGTTGGTTCGTAGTTAGTAGTTCGTAGTTGGTAGCCCTAATTAGTTATTAGCTCTTGGCTCTTGGCAAATCCTGGGCGTTCTTTAGGGTCTTTCCTGTAGCCCGTCACCTGTCACCTTTTTGCCATGAGCGGTCAGCAGTTAGCTGTTAGCCTTTTTAATATTTAACTGGTAAAAGTTTGTAATTTCTTTCATCGCTTGAATTTATTTCGTTTATGCCTGCAATTTTTTGCAAAAAATGTCTGAGTTCTTATGCTAATATAAAAGCCTCCCGTCCCATATATATAGGGACGAGAGGCTCTTTCCCGCGTTGCCACCCTTATTGACTAAATATAGTCCTCTTTAAGCATCTTAACGGCTGCTAACCGTTCAGACCTACTAAAACTTCAGCCTGACAACTCCGGGACGGATTCAATAGATAGTTATATCGACTTTCACCTGCCGCCGACTCTCTGAAACAACTACTCTATTTACTATTTCCCTTCATAGTCTTTCTATTATTTTTCCGTATTATAGCATGATTAATGCTTTTTTTCAAGGTTTATTTAGCAATTTTTTTAGTATACCTTTTTTTCATTTTGGTCATACTTATAATAAATAAAATAATAAAGGGGTGATACTATTAAAAGATTAGATCAAATCGATATTTATGCAAAAATTGCAGATATGAAAGAAGTTGACTATAGAAATACTCTTGCTATAGCTACTATAATCGAGCTTTTAATTGAAAAGGAAATAATAACGAGACAGGAATTTGCAAGGAAGGCCTCTTTACTGGATAATATGACAATGGAAGAAATAAAAACATTACGGGCTATAAATAGATAGAATATTAGCAAATCTATTTTCAGGCCAAACACCTTCTATTCCAACTATATACATATGTTTATTTACTGCAAACTTATATATTAACCATTTTTAATACAAAAACTAAAAAGCCCATGCAAGAGCTTTTTAGTTTATATATTCTTTTTTAATTTGTTAAAAATCTTCTTTTCTACTAAATCCACTTCTTCCTTCATTTTTCTTGGAGGGACTTTAAATATTTTAGCTAAATCCCTTATTTTAACCGGTCCCTTATCTTCTAAACCAAATCTTAATCTTATTATTCTTTCTTCCCTTTCATCTATATCAGAGCTGTTTTTTATTATCTCATCTATTTTCTCTCTAATAAACTCTAATGCTTCTGGAGTTATACTTTCCATATATCTTCCCTCTTAACTTACTTTGTAATATCCGTCTTTAGTACATTATTAAACTTATTAAAATAATTGAATATTCCTACGACACAAGCTATTTCTATTATCTCTCCATCATCAAAATGTTTCTTCATGTCTTCATAAAGTTCATCAGAAACGTTATTTGAATCCCTTGTCATAGCTTCTGCAAATTCAAGGGCTACTAGCTCCTTTTCAGTGAACATTTCGGGATTTTTAAGTTTGTTTTCCAGTTCCTTTATGGCATCATCCGATACCCCTGCCCCTTTAGCAATGGCAGTATGAGAAGACAGTCAGTAGGCACATTCATTCATCTGAGAAACTCTGACTGCAACCATTTCCTTTAACTTAAAATCTACAGTACCAGTCTTTAAAATCGTCCTAAAATGGTCAAAGGCTGTTTTTAATAAAAGTGGTCTGTGGGCTAAGGTTCTGAACATATTTGGTATATTACCCCGTTCCTTTAAAAAATCATCAAATATTTTTTTAGCTTCACTATCAACCTCATCGAGTCCTAAAGGTCTTATTCTAGCCATAAACTCACCCCTTTTTATTTATCATAAGGTTTAAGTAGTCTATTATAAGTTAACCTCTTGTGCTAGTTACTCTAACAATATAGCTTTAAATATCCTTCAATGTTTCCTCTGAAGCGACTTTGAAGAGCTGTTTTTACCTCTAAATCTTTTCTATTAAAACAGCTCTTCTACGGAACCTGAAGATGATTATTAAAAGATATCTATAAGGAAGTTAATTTAAATATATCATAAATTCAGTAAATTTGAATTTTATTACCTATATCTTTTAGAAGTAGTTTTCATGATGTGAGAATGAATCAAATATGAAGATAAGTCTCTTTCTTTTTTTGTCCTTTTGCTAAACAGGGTTTTTATTATTGCAAATATTTTTTTCATAACTTTCACCTTTCTATAGTTAAACAACTTTGTAATCAATATGTTTTTATATATGTCCTAATGAAACAAAAATAATGATTGAAATATAATGCGACAAATATTATTGTATTATATTTACCCTGTTTTAACAAGAAAATTTAAAAATTTAGTTTATTCAGGCAAAATTCCAAAAGTTTCCTTGAAAGATCTATTATCTCCGGATTTCTCTTTGAATTATATAGTTCAAGATCGACCCCTTCTCCCTTTTCTTTATTCAATAACCCTTTTTTCTCTAATATGTTCTTTAAATGCCTTGCTGTTCCCTGATTTCCATCTATAATGTCAATTTTGTCTCCTAATACATTTCTTATAGAATCCTTTAAAAATATATAATGAGTACAGCCTAAGACTACAGATGAAATTTCATCCTTATCTATATCTTTAAAACACTCTCTGATAGTCTCTTCCATTCTTTCACCTTCCAGAATCCCTTCCTCCACAAGTTCTACGAGCTTTGGACAAGGTAACTTCACTATATCGGCTTCCTGACCATATTTGTCCATAAGTCTACTGAATTTTTTTTCCTTTAAGGTCATTGAAGTAGCCATAACCACTATTTTCCCTTCAGGTTTTTTTTCTACAGCCGGTTTCAATGCAGGTTCCATACCTATAATAGGTATATCATAGGTATTTCTTAAATCTTTGATTGCAGCACTAGTGGCAGTATTACAGGCTACAACTATTGCCTTCACCCCTCGGTCTATTAAAAATTCACATATATTTTTTGATAAATTATTTACTTCCTCAGGAGCTTTCACTCCATATGGAGCATTTCCGGAATCTCCATAATATATATATCTTTCCTCTGGCATGAATTTTATAGTTTCAGCTAAAACACTAATACCACCCATACCGGAATCAAAAATACCTATAGCAAGTTTTCTTTCATCCTTCATATTTTTAACACCACCGTTAAATTGTACTAATCACTAATAGTAGTAGTCTTACTACTTTATTCACAATTTTATTCAATTTTTATTTATTATATCATATATTTTTAAAACCTATGGAATTTACCCTTTAAATATCAGGGATTTCCATAGGTTTTAAAATTTCTTATACTACATAATCTATTCAGCTGGTTTTTTCTGTACAGCTTTATTATTTATCTCATTAAGTCTTTTTAGTATGCTATCAAGTTCATCAATAAGCCTTCCATATTCGGCCCAGTCCCCTTCTCTTTGTGCTTTCTGTGCTCTTTTAAATACATCATTAGCTCTTGCTATTAAAGATACGATAGTCCCTTCTTCTAAAGGCACATCAAGCTCTGGCTTTATTGGAATCTCAGGAACTTCAGTTTTGCCTCCAAATATTTTATTCAACGATTCTTCCAGTGTAGGTTCCATTACTATTTTATCATCGTATCCAACTATGACCCTTTTTACCTCAGGAAGACTGTTTTCCGTACTTGCCTTTAGATATATAGGCTCTATATAAAGAAGCGAGTCTTCAATTGGTATTGTAAGAAGATTTCCTCTAATGACATCTGAACCCTGCTGATTCCATAAGCTGAATTCCTTAGATATATATTCATCAGAATCTATCTTGTTTTCTATCTGCATAGGACCATATATATTTTTTCCTTTAGGAAACTTATATATTACCAACTTTCCGTAGTTTTCTTTATCATTTCTTGCTACAAATAATGCCGTCATATTTTTCTTTTCCCTAGGCGTATAAGGGATGGACAGTATGAACTCCTCTTCTTCTTCATCGGGTAATCTCATAATAAAGTAATTAGATTCTATAGGCTGCTCTGCAGTGGCATAGAGTTCATGGGCTATATTCCATTCATCTTCTCTATTATAGAAAACCTTGGGGTTTTCCATGTGATATTTTCTATAAACATCCGCCTGTATATCGAATAGTGTTCTGGGATATCTTATGTGGGCTTTTAAATCCTCCGGCATTTCATCCATATTTGTAAAAAGTTGTGGAAATATTTTTGCATAGGTTTTTACTATCGGGTCATTTTCATCAGCTATATAATAGGTAGTCTCACCATTATAGGCATCTATAACTACCTTAACGGAATTCCTGATATAGTTTATATTTGAATCTGCAATAGGTTCCGAGTAAGGATAATTACTACTTACAGTATAGCCGTCTATAATCCAATAAAGCTTACCTTCGCTTAAAACTATATAAGGGTCTGAGTCATACTGGATAAAGGGAGCTATTTTTCTAACTCTTTCATTTATATTTCTGTAAAGTATTATTTTACTTTCCGCTGTTATGTTTCCTGATAGAAGTAGTTTTAGACTTCCCTGCTTATATGCATAGAGAAGCTTGTTTAATCCATTTAATTTTATGCCGGCTTTTCCTTCATAAACAGTTTCTTTATTAGTATCTCCCTGTGGATAATCAAACTCCTTTTCCTTTGCATTGACTATAATATAGTCATCAGTTAATTCTCCAAAATATATTTCTGGTCTTTCAACACTAAATCCTGGAACATCTGTTACAGGAGGAATATCTTGTATAAGAAGATATGGAAGTCCTTCACTAGTAACTCTATTTACCGGAGACATTACTATACCATATCCATGGGTGTACTTTAAATGTTTATTTATAAAAGTAAGTGTTTCTTCGCTTATTCTTCCATGATCAATTTCCCTCGGTGATAAAAATACCTGTCTATATTTACCATCTATATAATATCTATCTACATCCACATCATAAAAATCATAGTAATATCTTATACCTTGCTTTTGATTGTAAACCATTTTAGTTGGTCTGTAATCATTTATCCTTATATTGCTTATGGTTTCATCATTTTTCCTTATATCTTCAATAGTTAAGTTTGTCTCTGCAGGAAACATTTTTTCCTCAACGTCTTCAAGACTATAGGCTTTTTGTGTATATTTTATATTATATTCTATATATTTCTTTTCCTTTGATATTTCATCAGGTGATACAACATAGCTCTGTACAAGAGCTGCTACTATATTTCCCAATATACTAATAACTATCATTAAAGCTGGTCCTGAAAGGACAATCCTCAGTTTCTTTGTCTTTATACCTACAACTAAAAGTACTGCTGATATAAAAGAAACTATCATGATTAGCCTGTGCTTTAGTAAAGTAACCTTAATATCCGTATAGCTTGCACCATAAACTACTCCCCTAGGAGAATAAAGAAGATCATAAGATTTTAAAAAATATCCTAATCCTAGTATTATAAAAAATATTATCCCAACTACTGTAAGTTGTCTTACTGCTATATCTAAGAGTTTTCTTCCATTATTCAGATTAAACTGTTTCCTTCCAAGATCATCTTCTGGAGTAGTCTCTAAAAGAGTCGGCCTTCTTAAAGTCATCATAACTAGATAAAATATAACAGTTAAAGCTAAAAGTAAAACCAAAAAGCTTATCAGCATAACATACACTTTTCCTAAAAGAGGATATTTAAATATGTAAAAAGATATATCTTTTACAAATATAGGTTCCGTTATTTTAAAATTTGTCGCATTTAAATACCTTAAAATATCAAACCAAAGATTCCCTGCAATACTTGTACTTGATATAAAAGCTACAAAAAATGCTCCTCCAAGGGCTATCTGATTTACCCTCTTTTCTGGTATTCCTTTATAAACCACGTTTACTTTCTTATAATAATCTTTTTTTATCGACTGCAAATAAAAATAAATAATAAAAGTCATTATAATAAATGCAGGTATACCTATTTTAAGTTGTGTCATCAGCTTTGTTAAAAACACCTTTTCAAAGCCTAATTCTTTAAACCATTTATAATCTGTTATAAAATTTATTACTGTGTTAAAGGACGTAAGTATCATTATAACCAATAATACTGCTACACTAATTAATATTTTTCGTGCACTTTTCATATTTTCACCCTTTCAATTATTATTATTTTTATTTATACCAAAAAGTGAAATTAATATTCTTTTACATTTTTATTTGGATTTATTATTAATTATTTCTTTTAATTGAGCTATGTTCTCATTACAAAAACTATCATTAGTCTTTTTTCTTTTTACACACCAACTGATTCCTGCAAAAGCATTAAATAATAAATAAAAGCGCAAAGTTTTTTGAATATCAGGTAATGACCTTATTCCTCTATATCCCTGTAAAAAAGCATCCTTAGTATTTTTATATCTGTCCCATACATATAGCTTCATCTTTATAAAATCAATATCAGCTGAACCTATTCTCGCACTTTCAAAATCTACAACCCCCATAATTTTATAATCCTTAACTAATATATTTCCCGGTCTGTAATCCATATGAACTATACTGGGATAGTCGGGTTCAGGTAATTTTTTATAGCAATCATCAAATAATTTTATAGCTTTGGTTAACATATATGGCTCCAATGCTTCTTTGCAATCATCTATACAGTTTTCAAACCAACATCTGATAGTATTCCACCAATCTTCTTTTTCTGTATACATAAGTTCATCCAGATCTCCCAATTGGCTTTTATCTACTTTAATTTCATGAAGTTTGGCCAAAAACTCCCCCATTTCAAAAGCAAGTCTTTTATCTATCCCATCTATTGCTGGTTTTCCTTCTATATATGACAAAAGCAGTGCCCCGGGAATCGTATCATCTCCTTCCCAGAGATCAAGTACCCTAGCTACTGGCAGTTTTCCACTTAAAAGCTGAAGCATTTTATATTCCTTAAGTAATTTATTTTTATTATAAGGTATCTTTAATATGACCTTTTCACCATTTTCTAGTATTAATTTACACACCTCTGAACTAAAGGATTCAGGAACTCCATCTATTTTTAAAACCTTAAGTTTCATACTTTGAATAGCTTTTTTTATATTGCTCACCAAACACTCTCTCCTTTAAGAAAATTAGCAGAGTTTAATTTTCAACAAAATTTGAAGCAAATCTGGTTCGTATTTATATTATATATTATTATTTCTATATTTTATAAAAAAAACCTCTATTCCTATTTGAATAGAGGTTAAATAGAGATTAATATTTATTCTGTTTTCTATTTTTAGTTTTTTAATAATTAGTTTCTTTTAATTCAAAATATGCTCTATCGTATCCGCATAATGGACATTTAGCCGGTGCTCCTTCTGCCTCATGAACATATCCGCAGTATCTACATTTCCATCTTACAGTCTCATCTTTTTTAAAGACCTTATCTTCTTCTAAATTCTTAAGTAGCTTTAAGTATCTTTCTTCATGCTCTACCTCTGCCTTTGCAACCATATTAAATGCAGCTGCTATCTCCATAAATCCTTCTTCCTTTGCTATTTTAGCAAACTCTGGATAGATCTCTGCGTACTCTTCGTTTTCTCCCATAGCTGCTGCCTTTAGATTTTCAGCTGTAGTTCCTACCTTTCCTGCTGGATATGTAGCAGTAATTTCTAGAGGTCTACCTTCTAAAAAGCTAAAGAATTTCTGTGCATGAGCTTTTTCGTTTAAAGCAGTTTCTAAGAATAGCTCTGCTATCTGCTCATAACCTTCTTCCCTAGCCTTCTCTGCAAAGAAGGTATATCTATTTCTTGCCTGTGATTCCCCTGCAAAAGCCTTAAGTAAATTTTGTTCTGTTTTAGTACCTGCTAAATTCTTCATAAAAATTATCTCCCCTTTATAATTAATTTTTACTATAAGCATGCGTCCTTAAATTTAAATCACATTTAAAAAAACTAGAAGTATTCTCATATATCTATACAAAAATTTCAAAGACACAAATTTATAGTATTATTATAGATATCCAACTTTGAAATTTAATTTATATTACTTTAGGGATTTTGAGGTTTCCTTCTGAGGGATTTTGAAGTATTTGTCGCTACTTCTATCTTTAACTTAAATAAAAAGGCTAATCTTCACATGAGCCAAAAGGATTCTCAAAATCCTAATAACTTAAGCTTTGTACTTTATTATATATAGCTTCAAAAATTAATTTAATAAGCAATCTTTACATATGCCTTTAAAATATACATGTCTTTCTTGTATTTCAAAACCCTTTAGTATTTCTTCCTTAAACTTAGGAACATCCAGATCGAAATCGTAAACTCTACTGCATTCTGTACACTTAAAATGTCCATGTAAGGAAGTATCTGCATCATATCTTGTTTCGTTTTCTTCTATGGTAATAACCTTAACTATATTTTTTTCCATAAATAGGTTTAGAGTGTTATATACTGTAGTTTTTGAAAGTGTTGGTATTTCCTTTGCCAGTTCTCTAAAAATTGTATCTACGGTAGGATGATTTTTATTTTTTATCAAGTATTCAAATATCCTTATACGCTGTAGAGATGGTTTGATACCATGTTTTTTTAAATAATCACCGGCATTAATAATTGTCATTTTATCTGGAAAGGTTCTCCTTCATCTCCTTCCACTTATTTTTATTTTTTAATGTCATAGTAACAACGTTTAGGGGAATATATTATTTCCTCATCTTTTAACTTTTTGATAAGTTTGCTTACTTCTTTTTTATCTATTCCTGATATTTCAGCTATCTCCCCTGTTTTTAAAGGTTTTTTCGCCTCCTCAAATGCCTTTAAAACTAATTCTCTGTTTTCCATTTATCTCATCCCCCTTCAGTATATTTTATTTTTATTATACTATCAATTTTTGTATTTATTTTAAATTTGTAATGATTATATTTTATATTTTAAATATATATTTTATTTTTGTCAATAGATTTTCCAAAATTTTTTTATTTTTTTGTTGCTGCCTTTATCTTAATTTAACCTCTTGTGCTAGTTACTCTAACAGTATAGCTTTAAATATCCTTCAATGTTTCCTCTGAAGCGACTTTGAAGAGCTGTTTTTACCTCTAAATCTTTTTCTATTAAAACAGCTCTTCTACGATATCTATAAGGAACTAGCAAGACAAGTTTATATAAAGCAACAAATCTTCACATGAGCCAGAAGGATTCTCAAAATCCTAATAAATTTAACCTTGAACTTTGTTATCTATACAATATTTTATTACCCTAAAAAAGTGTCAGATAAATATATTATTTTTAATCTTTCTGTTACCTGTCACCCTTTTTTGATACAAGACATTATTTCCAAAATATTACTGGTGGAAGTTTGTAATTTCTTGCATACCTTGAATTTACTTTGTTTTATACCTGCAATTTTTTTCAAAAAATGTTTGAGTTCCTATGCAATAACAAAAGTGGCCTAAGCCACTTGATTTACTGATTTATTTTCATGTCACCATACTTTATATAACCTTTTTTTCTCATAAACTCTGAAATAACTAATGTTAATAGTGCCGGCAATATAAAGTGAAGTAAACCTATATTTATTAGTATCCTACCCATAGGTACCTTATCCGCCATAGCTGCTATTGTTCCAAACTGGCCTACTAAACCACTTGTACCCATACCTGCACCTATACTATTATTTTCCATACTAAATACATAGGTGGCCAATGGTCCCAGTATGGCACTAGCCAACGTAGGAGGAACCCAAATAAGGGGATTCTTTATTATATTTGGAACTTGAAGCATAGAAGTTCCAAGACCCTGAGCTATAAATCCTCCTATTCCGTTTTCTCTATAACTTGCTATTGCAAAGCCTATCATTTGAGTAGCACATCCTACTGTAGAAGCACCTGCTGCTAAACCACTAAGTCCTAATGATATAGCTAAGGCAGCACTACTTATTGGAAGAGTTAATATCATTCCCATCAATGTGGCTACTATGATTCCCATAGGTATGGGTTGTAATTCTGTAGCTCTATTGATAAGAGCACCCAAGCCCTTCATAAATTGAACCATAACAGGACTTATAAAGATGCCTACTATTCCGCCAACTATTATAGTTGCTGCCGGAACCAATACTATATCCACTTTTGTCCTTCCTGAAATCAGCTTTGAAAACTCAGCTGCAACAAGGGCAGCCACAAATGAACCTACAGGTTCCCCAATCTTAACTATAAAGGCGCCTCCTTCACCAGGGGCTATAGTTCCTGCTCCTATAGTTCCCGCCACTATGGAAGCAAATACTCCGAGGGGAGGGGCTCCTACGCTATAGGCTACTGCAGCCCCTATGGCCGGTCCCATCATAAACTGAGCTGTTCTTCCAAAGGTTACTAACTGACCTATTCCTACATAATCTCCTATCTGTTTAAGTATAAGTCCAATAATAAGTGATGCAAAAAGCCCTAATGCCATCCCGTTAAGGGCCTTAGTGATATATTCTCTAAAACCATGCTTTTTCAATCCTTTCACCTCTTTATTCTAGTTATAGGTTGCTATTATTAGAACCTAGCACAATAAGTTATATTATACTCAAACTAATATCCATAGCATTAACTGAATGGGTTAAAGCACCCATTGATATAATATCAACCCCCGTTTTAGCTACTTCAACTAGGGATTCTTCAGTTATTCCTCCTGAGGCTTCAAGTATAACCTTACCTTTACCTATCTTGACTGCCTCCTTCATCTCTTTAAGATTCATATTATCCAGCATAACTATATCTACACCAACCTCTATGGCCTCTTTAAGTTCTTCAATACTCTCAACTTCAACTTCAACTTTAACTGTAAAAGGAATTCTTTTCTTTATCTTAAGTATTGCTTCTCTGATGCCTCCCGCTACTTTAATATGATTATCCTTAAGCATAACAGCTTCAGATAGATTATAGCGATGATTACAGCATCCTCCTATCCTTACAGCATATTTTTCAAGTATTCTGAGCCCTGGAGTAGTTTTGCGCGTATCAACTATCTTTACAGGATAATCCTTTACAAGTTCACTATATCTATTGGCAGTGGTAGCTATCCCTGACATTCTTTGAATCAGGTTAAGGGCTAATCTTTCTCCTTTAAGTATAGCTCTAGTTTTACCCTCAATCTCAGCTACCTTACTTCCTTCTTTAACTTTATCCCCATCTTTTACCTTAAAGTTAACCTTAATGTTATCATCTAGTGTTTCAAAAACTCTTTTAACAACATGAAGTCCCGCTATAACTCCATCCTCTTTAGCAATCATATATGCTCTGCACATCTCTTCATCATCTACCAAGTTATCAGTAGTTAAATCTATATTGTTAATATCTTCTTTGAGCCCATTTCTAATTATTTCATCAACCAATATCCAATTAAGTTCCATAAAATACCTCCTAATTTTCAACTAAAGCATGACTTCCAAGGCTTGTTTCCCTTTTTAATGCATCACTGACAATCAGATAGGCTACGGTCATGATGTTTACACATTCATAAAAACTTTCATCATCTCTTTTATATATATTTAGCTCCTCTAATATTTCCTTAATTCTTATTAAGGCCTCTTCAAGACCTTTTTTGGACCTTAATATAAATGCATGTTTTTCCATTATTTTCCTTGCATTTTTTCTTAGCTCTTCAATTCTATCCTTTTCCACGAGTTCTTGATCACCATCACTTTTGATATTATAAATATAATAATTTCCATTTCTAATATAGCTATTTATATCCTTTGCCACTCTATTTCCAAATACAACCCCCTCTAAAAGCGAATTACTTGCTAATCTATTTGCTCCGTGTACTCCTGTACATGCAGCTTCTCCACATGCGTAAAGGCCCACTATGTTGGTTCTACCATTATAATTGGTTTTAATGCCACCCATAATGTAATGTTCTACAGGACACACTGGAATATAATCTTTAGTTATATCAATTCCCCTTAGCAGGCATTGATTATATATATTTGGAAATCTATTTTTTATAAAATCTTTATCTTTATGGGTTATATCCAAAAACACACAAGGCTTATTCTCCTTATTCATTTCATTGAATATAGCTCTCGAAACTATATCTCTTGGGGCAAGATCCTTTAGCTTATGATATTTTTTCATAAAGGCTTCCCCCATACTATTTCTTAAAATTGCTCCTTCTCCCCTTACAGCCTCAGAAATTAGAAATCGTTTTTTATTATTTTCATCATATAAAGCAGTAGGGTGAAACTGGACAAACTCCATATCTACAATTTCTGCACCTGCTCTAAAGGCCATAGCTATGCCATCTCCCGTAGCAATTTTTGAATTGGTTGTATTTTGGTAAACCTGTCCTATTCCTCCTGTAGCTAAAACTACAACCTGAGATATTATGCAGTATATTTCTTTTCCACTCTTTACAATGGCTCCAATGCATCTTCCTTTAGAGGTTAATATATCAATAGCAAAGGTATCCTCAAGGATTATTATATTTTTTCTCTTTTTTACTTTTACAGTCAAAGCTCTTATTATCTCTTTGCCTGTCTCATCTTTAGAATGGAGCACTCTTCGTCTTGAATGCCCCCCTTCCTTTGTAGCTCTTAAGAAGTTTTTTTCATCTCTATCAAAATTTGTTCCAAACTCAATTAGTTTTTCAATATTTTCAGCAGCTTCCTCTACAAGTATTTTTACTGCTCCTTCATTGTTATAAAAACTTCCGGCCTTCAAAGTATCCATGTAATGAAACTTTTTATCATTATCTTTGCTTATACAGGCAGCTATTCCACCTTGGGCAAGGTTGCTATTGTTCTCTTTTATGCTATTTTTGGCCAGCATTAAAACTTTATATTTTTCATCTATATTCACAGCTGTATAAAGTCCTGCAATTCCAGTACCTATAATAAGCACATTACAATATTCTTTTCTTACTTTATCTAGATCAAATTTCGTAAGATATCTTCTATACATAATTTAACTCCTTTAAGAAATATTCAGCATTCTTTCAAGGGATCTACGAGCTAGATTCATAATCTCTACATCTACTTCGATTTCATGTTTTTCATCCCTTAATGCCCTATAAATATCTTCTAATCCAGTTTTCTTCATATTATAACACACTAGTCCAGGGGAAAGCAAATAAAATTTTTTATGGGGATTTTGCTTTCTGAGTGTATGAAGTATTCCCATCTCAGTACCTATTACAAACTCCTTTTCTTCTGAATTATTTACATAATCAATTATTTGCGACGTACTCCCTACAAAGTCCGCCTTCTCTACTACCTGGGAATTAGCTTCAGGATGAATTAGTATTTTAGCTGTGCCGCGATGTTTTCTTATCATATCAACCTCTTCATGCCTAACCCTATGATGAGTTATGCAAAAACCTTCCCAACATATTATGTCCTTTTCAGGAAGCTGTTTCGATATATAGTTTCCAAGATTTTGATCTGGTACAAATAGTACCTTATCACTTTCCAAGGATTTTACTATTTTAACTGCATTTGATGATGTACAACATATGTCACTCTCTGCCTTAACTTCAGCAGAAGAATTTACATAGCATACTACAGGAATATCAGGATGTTCCTTCTTAAAAAATCTAAGCTGCTCTGCATCTATCATATCAGCCATTGGACACCCTGCGTCTAAAACGGGAAGGAGTACCTTTTTATTAGGTGAAAGAATTTTAGCACTTTCAGCCATAAAATGAACTCCGCAAAATATTATAATATCCGCGTTGGTCTGTGAAGCCTTTTTACTGAGTCCTAAAGAATCACCAACATAATCGGCTATGTCCTGTACTTCCGGTATCTGATAATTGTGAGCTAAAATAACAGCATTCTTTTCCTTTCTAAGTCTATTTACTTCATTTATCATCTCTTTCATCTTCACATCTTAATCTCCTCTCCAAAGTCTTGTTTTATTAGTAGTGTTAACATATTCTTAAGTTTTATGTTTTTACTTACTCTCTAAACAATGTGTTTACACCTGTCTTGTCATTATTATATATAAAAAAACTATGCCTATCAATCCTCTATTAAATATCCCTTTTCTTTTAACTTTTTTAGTATAATTTCATAAACTTTTTTGTTTGGAACCTCTATGGTATGAATATGCTCTCCACCAGTTAAGGATGCCAGAGGCTCAGCCTTTTCCTTCTTTACCTTTTCGATGAACCTATTCAAATCATATCTACTGTTAATCATTAAAGGGCATCTTATCTCTCCATATACAGGATGCATAACTATGACATCCAGTACCTTTCCACCCATATCAACTACAGTCTTTAGCTCTTCTTCTATAGACTCATATCCCTTGTGCTTGCACATTATTGTTTCAATATTTTTATGATTTTCACTAGGTTTAGGTATATAATAACCATTAGATGTGGCCATGATATTGATTCCTTTAGCCCTTAATACAGCTATATCTTGAACAATCACCTGCCGACTTACATTAAACTTTTTGGCAAGATCTGACCCTGTTATTGGCTCATCACAATCTTTTAAAAGGTCCATAATATTTTTCCTTCTTCTTTCTGTCAAAGTTTCACCTTCTTTCTTTTTTCTTTTTATTTCTATTTATCAATATTATAATCGAGTAGGAGGTAGATTATTAACTCATCTACCGTACTCTCATACCAGCATACATACCGTTTGGTATATGGCAGTTCATTAGGTTAAGCTCAATTTCTCTTAGTTTCCCTTTCATATCGTTCGTGTACCTCGGACCGGTATTTTTCCTTCAAATTCCATCTCACGATGGACACCCTTGTCTTGGGCTAGTGGTTGGCACGACAGGCCACTACAGTGTACTTTCACTACCTAGTTGTTATGCATGCCTGTCACACTAGCAAAGACTACCTAGTATACTAGGTAGTCTTTTAACATTTTTCTGCATTTTCTTTTGAATTGTTTACATGTTTTAATATTGCCTGTACTGCTGCAGCATCAGCATCCTTTTTCATAAAGGCATTCAGGACTTCTCTATGCTCTTCCAAGGCACTTTCCATTCTTCCCGGAGATCTTAAAGATTTGTATCTAGTAGTTTTCATAAAATATTGAAAATCCTTTAGTACGTGTTCAAGATATCTGCTCTTTGTTGCATTATAAATAGTCTCATGAAACTTTGTATTGAGCTCTGCAATTTTCTCTAAATCTTTCTTAAAAGTATAAAACTCCATAAGTTCAAAAATTTCCTTAAGGGCTTCTAAATCATTTTCACTCATTCTTTCTATTGCCCATCTTACTGCTATTCCTTCAATAGCCATTCTAATAGTAAAGATATCTTGAATATCTTGTTTTGATATTCCCTTTACTATTACTCCCCTATTAGGAATGTTATCTACAAGACCATCCAGTTCCAGTTGCTTTAACGCCTCCCTCACAGGAGTTCTACTGACTCCAAGCTCCTCTGCTAGTTTTGCCTCAACTATTTTTTCTCCTCTGGCGTATTTACCCATTAAAATATCTTCTCTTATTTTTTCAAATATTATCGATGTTAAAGATTTGTTTTCTTTTTTTCCTTTAAATATATTCTCCATATTTGCCTCCAGAATATTAAGGCTCCTAATTATCTCTTAGCAGCCCTTTTTTCACGAATATTGTATATTATAATTTATTCTTTGTCAATGTTTGAATTTTCTAAAAATATTTCTTTTGCTTTTTCAACTGTGTCTTATAGCTAATTTTCGCCTACTATCTAACTTTATTTTCCTATATTAAATTAATATTACAATCTTTTTATTATTCTATATTTTTAGTAGATTTATTTATTTCTTGTACCCTTTATCCTACCTAGGAAAATTACTTATCAGTTAAGCTGTCGAGTTGTTTAGTAAATTTTTCTAAATATCAGATATTCTTTTATATTCTATATATGAGTATACAAATTGCTATAGACAATACTCCCTTGCCATTGGCTAGTAGTTGGCACGGCGGGCCCCTACAATGGACTTTCACCATCTAGTTGTTACGCATGCCCGGCACACCAAACAAAAACTCCTGAAGAATTTTTCTTCAGGAGTTTTAATTAAACCGACAGCGACCTACTCTCCCAGGCGACTGCTCGCCAAGTACCATCGGCGCTGAAGGGCTTAACTTCTGTGTTCGATATGGGAACAGGTGTATCCCCTTCGCTATTGCTACCGGATATTGACT
>JACCKY010000036.1 GCA_014236755.1 Candidatus Petromonas tenebris
TGTAAATATGTGCAGAAATAAGTATATAAAAGATCAGTCTCTATTTAGGGAGGAGTGGTGACAGATGAAATGTTTATGCGGTTTTATAAATAACAAAAATGGAGCAGATAAATTATTGGAGGACAATAAGTTTTATAGTGTTTTTCAAAATATTAAAATACCGACTATAGTACTTAATAATACTGATGAGGTCGAATATATAAATAATGCTGCTGTAAGACTTTTGATAACATTTACCGACTGTAGCCTATCCTGTGGAGGGAGAAAATGTAGGGAAAAAATACACGGATGGCTACAAGAGGGATTATGCAACCTTGAGAATGAAAAACATTATGAATTGCTTGTAGACAACAAGGGAAAAAAGAGGTATTTAGAAATCAGTTTAAAAAAGCTCTTTAACGGTCGAAATGAAAAAATAGGCACTATTGTAAATCTAAATGATGTAACTGACCAATATTTGGCAGAAAAATATATAAGCAGAAGCTTTGAAGTCACTAAAACCATATATAATATAACTTCTTACTTTGTTGGGAACTTTGATTTGGATAGTGCAATTAATAATGCTTTAGCCGATATAGGTAGGATATCTGACGCTAGTAGGGTATATATTTTCCGTATTTATGAAAATGGAGAAAAAATGGAAAATATCTATGAATGGTGTGCTGAAGGGGTTACTCCTAAAAAATATAATCTTAGAGATCTTCCTACAAAAATGTTTCCTTGGTGGATGAAACAACTTTACGAAGATAAAATTATCCATGTAACAGATATATCAAAAATGCCTGAGGAGGCAGGTGCAGAAAAAGAAATCCTTGAAAGCCAGGGAATCAAATCATTATTAGTGGTTCCAATAAAAAGAAAAGATGAGTTGATAGGATACCTGGGAGTAGATAACGTTTATAATACCATAAAATGGAATAGCTTTGTCAGTCAACTATTGCAGCTTGCCGGTAAATTATTTAGTAGTGTATTTGAAAGAAAAGAAACGGAAGAGGCGCTTTTAGAAAGTGAAAAGAGATTTAGGGAATTATTTGAAAGTGTTAATGTTGCTATATTTCTACATAGGATAGAGGGAAATGGTGCATCCGGTAGATTTATCATGGTAAATGATTTTGCATGTAAGCTTTTAGGATATGAAAGAGAAGAACTACTTGGAATGAAACCTGAGGATACTGTTGGTAAGAGCCAAATCAACGAGATAAAACTTTTAATTAAGGATATTGTTCGAAAAGGACATCTCACTTTTGAAACAACATTTGTAAATAAAGAGGGTAAAACTATACCTGTTGAAGTTAATAGTCATATATGCGCAATTGATGGTGAAGAAATGTTGATGTCAATAGCTAAAGATATAAGTCAGCGTAAAAAGGCAGAGGAAGAAATAAAAATACTCCATAGAGCTATAGATCAAAGTTCTATTTTAGTAATAATAACCGATTACAATGGTAAAATCCAATATGTTAATACTAAGTTTACAGAAATGACAGGTTATACTTTTGAAGAAGTAATAGGAAAAACCCCTTCTATTTTAAAGGCAGGAAAAAAACCCCTGAAATTTTATGAGTCAATGGTAGCAAATATTCGTTCTGGAAAAGAATGGAGGGGGGAACTGGAGAACACAAAAAAAAGCGGAGAAACTTATTGGGTACTTACGTCGATTTCTCCTATTCTAAATGAATACGGTCAGATTACTCATTATATTGCAATTGAAGAAGATATTACAGAACGTAAAAAAATGGAGATAGAACTCAAAAAACGTAATAAGGAATTAAATGATACGTTAGATAGGCTAAAATCTATGCAACAGCAGTTGATCCATCAGGAAAAAATGGCTGGAATAGGACAACTGGCAGCGGGAGTTGCCCATGAGATAAATAATCCTTTAGGATATGTAACTAGTAACTTTGAAATCTTAAAAAAGTATTTAGAAAAATATAGAGGATTAATAGATAAATATAATGACTATGCAAAAAGCTTAAAGGTTTGTGATATAGATAAAAATGAACTTGATTTAATGTTAAAAGAGATTGTAGATTATAGAGAAGAAAATTCAATTGATTTTATAGATGAGGACATCGATGGTTTGTTTGTGGATACCATGGACGGACTGAGTAGAATAAGTAAAATAGTAAATGGACTTAGGACATTTTCAAGAATAGAGCGGCAAGAAAATTTTGAAGAATATGATCTTAATGAAGGAATAGAAAATACACTGCTTATAGCTAACAATGAGATTAAATACTATGCAGAAGTCAAAAAAGAACTTACGCCTATTCCTGTAATTGATGCTCTAACAGATCAAATAAATCAGGTTTTACTCAACATAATAGTGAATGCTGCTCAAGCCATTAGAAAGAAAAATGAGAATAATAGTGGGATTATGGGGATGATAAGTATTCGAACATATAGTGATTCGGAGTTTGTTTACTGTGAAATAGAAGATAATGGTATAGGAATTCCTGAGAAAAATATAAGTCGGATTTTTAATCCTTTTTTCACAACTAAACCAGTTGGGCAGGGTACCGGATTAGGACTCAGTATTTCCTATGACATTATAAAGAATAAGCATAATGGTGATATATTAGTTTCTAGTACTCAAAATGTAGGGACGAAGTTCACAATCAAACTTCCAATAAAACAAGAATTTGAAGAAGAAATATGATTTGATAATTATGAAGGCAGCAGATTTTAAAGGGGAAAAGTAATATGGAAAATAAATATTCGATTCTTTTAGTAGATGATGACATGCAAGTTATAAAGCATTAATGAGGTTATTAGATGACAATTCTTTTCAGTAAATTACAATAGGAAAAACGAGGGGGGAATAGGAGTGAAGAAAAATATTTTATTTGTTGACGATGAAAAACAAATATTAAGAGCTGTTAAAAGATTTTTTATCCAGAAAGACTTTGATGTATTTTTGGCAGATAGTGGAGAAGAAGCACTAAAAATATTGGAAAATGAAGATATTCATCTGATAATAAGCGATGTAAGAATGCCTAAGATGGATGGATTTGAGCTTTTAAAAAGAGTTAAAGAAAAATATCCTGCTACCCTAAGGCTTATTCTTAGCGGTTACGTAGAAGAAAATCTTGTTCTAAAGGCAATACAAAATGGATTGGCAAAGATGTATTTGACGAAGCCATGGGATAATGAGAAATTACTTGAGACTATTGAAAGGATTTTTGAGTTAGAAGATATATTGAATCATAAGGATTTGTTGGCGGTATTAAATAAAATGGAGGGACTTCCAACAATACTGAAAATATACAATAAATTACAATCATATATCAAAAATGACAGGGATATAAAAGAGATTGCAGAGATTATAGAAATGGACCAGTCTATAGCAGCCAGGGTATTGCATGTTGCCAACTCAGCCTTTTATGGTGTTCAGACAGGGTCTGTTCAAAAGGCTATAGTTTATTTGGGATTGGCAAATATAAAGAATATTGTGTTTACAACCAGCATTTTCGAAGCATCCCAATCTGCAATAAAGTCAACTATTAATAAGGAGATGTATTGGCAACATGCTAATTTGACAAATAAGATTACTAACTTCTTGTATGAAAAGGTTATATGCAAAAAGTTACCCCATACATATGGCGCTGCAGGACTTTTACATGATATAGGAAAAATAGCTCTTCTTAATTATTTTGTAAACTGTAAAAAAGTTTTTCCCAATAGTGATAGCATAAAGTCTCTAGAAGACATAGAAAATGCTATAAATGTACCCCATGAAAAGTTGGGAGGTTGTTTGTTAAACTGGTGGGAGATTCCATATCCTATAGTAGAATCGGCACTATATCACCATAATCCTTTGGACGATAAAATAATCAACAAAGAAATTGTATGTGTAGTACATATTGCCAATTATTATTCATGGGAGCTCTTGGGTTACCCTAGAACCAAAAACTTAGATTCTAACGTTTTTGAATTTCTAGGTGTAGAAAAGAAACTCTGTGATGAATCAATAAATAACTACAGAAAAGATTTGATTAGGGAAGGGGGGAAGCTACATATTGCTCTTTAATATGTGGCAAGTCTATGAATGAAAGAAAGGTTTTATTTGTTGACGATGAAGTTAAGGTTCTTAACTCTTTAAGAAGAGGACTAATAGGTGAAGAATACAAATGTTTTTTTGCAAAAAGCAGTGAAGAAGCCCTTAAGGTTATGGAAGAACATAGGATTAGTGTAATAGTAACAGATATGAAAATGCCTGGGATGAATGGACTACAACTTCTAAAAATCGTAGAGGAGAAATATCCAGATACAGTAAAGATTGTTTTAACCGGTTATGCACAGCTGCCCCAAATACTAGCAACTATAAATCAGGTGGACGTTTTCAAATTTATAACTAAGCCATGGAAGCTGGAGGATGAGTTTACTCATATAATTAGACAGGCCATAGATTACTATAATCTTAAAGAGGAAAGAAAGCTATTAAAAGAAAGACTTGAAAAGAGAAATGCTTTATATCAAAATATCTTGAAATCTACAGAGGATAAACTGGAAAATATAAGGGATGATCTCAAAAATGTTAAAATAATCAATGGGAAGACATTAAATTTTATAACAGAAAAAATCGAGGATTTAGAATGGTTGGACCCTTCAGATAAGCAAATATTTAAAACTATAATTAATGAGCTGATGGATTTGTTTAATAATTATATTAATATATTGCCAAACAGTCAAGAGTCCTTTAAGTTAGGTAAATTACTAGATAATTTACATAATTACTTAGCAAGCCAGAAGATTGAGGAAAAAGTGAAAATTACTTGTAAAGTTGATTTAAGTACTAGAGTAACCGGTAGTTATAAATTAATTTATTTTATACTTATACGATTAATGAAAAACGTAATAAACAGATATGAAGAAACTAGTATAGAAGTTTATTTAGATAAAAAAATCATTGAAAATTTTAATAGAATCATCATCAAAATGAATATAGCTATTAACGGCAATAAAGAGACATCTTCTAGTGATAACAAGATATTCCGAAATATTAATCAAATATTAAAGCAGATTGCTGAAAGAAAAAATTGTAATATGGAATTTATGGATGAGGGAAAAAATATTATGATAGAGATTTTGACGGATTTTAACTGTGATATTAGATAAGTTGACTGGTAAAAGGCAACAGAATATGGGAGGAACTTTAGAATAGAAGTAAAAAGAACGTTCATTTTCTCTTCTTTTTACTTCTATATTGAAATTAAAGTTTCATATCTACAATAAATCCTGTTAAAACTGCCCTGTAATAGGACAGTTTTTTATAACTTTAAATTACCTTAAAGAAATTTTGTGTTGGCACATTTCCTCTTTCTTCTAAGGGAATATACCTTCTTTTTTCATTTGAACTCTTATAAGCAGGTCTAAGGATCTTCTTATCGCTGACAATTTGCTCAATCCTATGAGCACACCATCCTGCAATTCTTGCTGAAGCAAATAGAGGTGTATAAAGTTCTGGAGGTATCCCCAGCATTTCATATACAAAACCTGAATATAAATCCACATTGGCAGAGATTACTGCATCTTTTCCCTTAGTTTCTTTGAACAGCTCAGCTGTAAGTTCTTCTATATTTTTGTATAAGTTGTATTCATCTATCGTATCTTTTTCAATAGCTAACTCCAATGCTTTGCTTTTTAGAAGAAGGGCTCTTGGATCTGACTTTGTATAAACTGCGTGGCCCATTCCGTATATAAGGCCCTGCTTATCAAAAACTTCTCTTTTGATTATTTTGAATAAATAATCTTTCAACTTTCCTTTATCCTTAATATCCGATACATTTTCCTTGATATTTAAAATCATTTCTCGAACTTTTATATTTGCACCGCCGTGTTTAGGACCTTTCAATGAACCAACCGCAGCTGCAATAGCCGAATAGGTATCGGTTCCGCTAGAGGAAACCACGTGGGTTGCAAAGGCTGAGTTGTTTCCACCCCCGTGTTCTGCATGAAGAACAAGGCATAAATCCAGTGTTTCGGCTTCTACCTTTGTATATTTGTTATCTGGTCTAGTCATATGCAGAATATTTTTAGCAGTACCTAAGCCTTTTTGAGGTGAATGAATAAAAAGGCTTTTGTTATCAAAATTATGGGCCTTAGCCTGATAACCATAGGAGATTATAGTTGGAAATCTGGCGATTAGCTCTATACTTTGTCTTACAAGGTTTTTAACGCTTATATCATCTGGATTTTCATCATGAGAGTAAAGAACCAGAATGCTCCTTTGGAGTTTATTCATAATATTTTTACTAGGTATTTTAAGAATCATGTTTTCAGTAAAATTAGGTGGCAGATGTCTTGAATTATCAAGCAAGTTATTAAAATCATCCAGCTGTTCCTTTGTAGGTAGTTCACCGAATAACAGAAGGTATGCGCATTCTTCATAGCCTAGACGGCCTTCTCTTTGAAAACCGGCAACAATGTCGTTAATATCTATTCCTCTATAAAATAAATTTCCTTCCGCTGGTATTTTTTTATTACCATTTAACTTATATCCATGAACAGAACCGACTTCAGTAAGTCCTACCAATACGCCGGTACCGTTGCTGTTTCTAAGTCCCTGTTTTACATTGTGTCTGTTATATAACTCAGGTGCTATAAAGTTGTTTTTTTCAGCCAGTTTTGCCAAATCATTAAGCATAGAAGCATCTAACTCTTTACTCACTTTGTCCACCTCTCTCATTATTAGCTATTAGTAAATTTGGATAAGCCTTTTGATTTGAGATTAAAAAAATTAGGGACAATACTTAAAATCTTGTCTACTCTCTGTAACTCGTTACCAGGCACCTTTAACCAGCAACCTTTTTCTTTTCTCCTGTTTTAAGCTAGTATTTTTTCAACTATTGCATCTGTCATTTCTATTGTAGATGATGAGCCTCCTAGGTCTTTTGTGATGTATTTTCCTTCACCGATAGTTTTTAAAACTGCATTTATTATGATATCTGATTTTTTCTTTTCTCCTAAATAATTTAACATCATGGCGCCCGATAGAATAAGGGCGGTGGGATTAGCAGCATTTTTACCTGCAATGTCTGGAGCACTTCCGTGAACAGCTTCAAAAATCGCCATGTTATCACCGATGTTTGCACCAGGAACTACTCCTAATCCTCCCACAAGGCCAGCGCATAGGTCTGATAATATATCGCCATAGAGATTAGTTGTAACAATCACTTGAAATTGAGAGGGATTCATTACCAGCTGCATACACATGTTATCTACGATTACTTCTTCAAGTTCAATATGGGAGTAGTCTTTAGAAACTTCTCTTGCACAGTCAAGGAACAATCCATCAGTTAGCTTCATGATGTTAGCCTTATGAACTACAGTAACCTTTTTCTTGTTATTTGTTACGGCGTATTCAAAGGCCGCCTTAACGATTCTCAAAGATGCCTTTCTTGTGATGACTTTTATTGCTTCTGCTGAATCATTTGAAATACTTCTTTCAATCCCACTGTAAAGACCTTCGGTATTTTCTCTGAAAACCACCAAGTCAACATCTTTAAAGGGTGTTTTGATACCTGATATTGTTTTTAGAGGCCTGACATTTGAAAACAAATCATACTTTTTTCTTAGGGCTACGTTTATACTTCTAAAGCCGCAGCCTACAGGTGTAGTTATGGGTCCCTTCAATGCAATCTTGTTTTTTTCAAGGCTTTTAAAAACCTCATCGGGAACCAGAACGCCTTTTTCTGTATAAACATCTGCTCCAGCATTTACAATATCCCAATTTATCTTTAAACCTGTAGCCTCGATTACCTTTTTTGCCGAATTAGTTACCTCGGGACCTATTCCATCGCCGGGAATTAGTGTTATATTATACATTCAATTCACCTTCTTTTAACCTGATTTTGTTATAGACAGACTATTTAGTATTAGATTTAGCGTAATTCAAATATCCTCCACACTTTAATATTTCCACATCTCTCTTTGAACCTTCAAATATTAGCTTTACAGATACATTTTTACTTTTATTAGTCAATATGATTTCAGTATTTTTTTCTAAAGATGAGATGACACCGCTTACTTCAATTTCATCCATCTCATCAAACAACTCATAGTCTTCTTTGTTTTTAAATGTGAAGGGGATTATTCCCGAATTTACCAAATTTGCCTTATGAATTCTTGCAAAGGATTTTGCAAATACTGCCTTTATGCCGAGATAAAGGGGAACTAAGGCAGCGTGTTCCCTGCTGGACCCCTGTCCATAGTTTTCACCGCCGATAATAAATCCTCCACCGTATTTCTTTGCTCTTAGATGAAAGTCATCTACAAGGGTTCCAAAACAATATTCAGAAAGCTTTGGTATGTTAGACCTAAATGGTAGCAGCTTTGCATTTGAAGGCATTATATCATCGGTAGTTATGTTATCTCCTGTTTTTAATAGAACTTTTCCACCGATACTATCAGTTAGAGAATCGTTAATAGGGAAGGGTTTAATATTTGGTCCCATGATAACCTCAAGACCTTCTCTATTTTCTTTAGGATATATAAAATAGTTATCATAAACATCGAACTTTTCAGGAATTTCGACAGTAGGCATATTTCCAAAAGTGGACGGATCAGTAAGATATCCGGTGATTGCCGATACGGCCGCCGTTTCAGGACTGACCAAATAAACTTCTGCACTATTTGTACCGCATCTGCCCTTGAAGTTTCTATTAAAAGTTCTAAGGGAGATAGCATTTGATTTAGGAGCCTGACCCATACCGATACATGGACCGCAGGTTGCTTCAAGAATTCTTGCGCCTGATGCTATCAGATCACCAAGGGCTCCGTTTTCCGACATCATTTTCAATATGTTGCTTGAGCCGGGAGATATTACTAAGCTCACATCTTCATGAACTTTTTTCCCCTTTAGAATCTTAGCGACCTTCATTAAATCTGTGTAGGAGGAATTAGTGCAACTACCAATAGCCACCTGGTCAATCTTGATTTTGTTCAGCCTGGATATTTCAACAACATTATCGGGACTGTGGGGCATTGCGGTCATGGGCTCTATATCACTTAAGTCGATTTCTATTTCTTTATCATAAATTGCATCATCGTCTGCAGTTAATGGAACAAAATCCTTTTCTCTCCCTTGCCTTGTTAAGAAGTCCTTAGTTATATCGTCACTTGGGAAAATTGAGGTTGTAGCTCCAAGTTCGGCTCCCATGTTGGTAATTGTAGCTCTGTCAGTAAGGGACAGTTCTTTTACACCTTCACCGGAGTATTCAATTATGTAGCCTACTCCGCCTTTAACGCTAAGCTTTTGTAAAATATATAAAATTACATCCTTCGCTGAGACCCAGGGATTCAGTTTGCCTGTAAGCTGGATATTTAATACTTTAGGAACCTTTAAGTAATAGTAACCCCTAGCCATGGCAACTGCCACATCAAGTCCACCTGAACCTATACTAAGCATGCCTAAACCGCCGCAGGTAGGAGTATGGCTGTCAGAGCCGATTAATACACCTCCAGGTTTTCCGAATCTTTCTAAATGGAGTTGATGACAAATTCCATTGCCCGGCTTAGAGAAAATTATTCCGTATTTTGCTGCAGCAGATTTTATAAACTCATGGTCATCGGCATTTTCAAATCCAGATTGAAGCGTATTGTGGTCTATATATGCCACCGATAAATCTGTTTTTATATCCTTAATTCCCATGGCCTCAAGCTGAAGGTAGACCATCGTTCCGGTAGAATCCTGGGTTAAGGTTTGATTAACCTTTACGGAAATTTCATTACCTGCTTTTAGATCGCCAGTCAGTAGATTTTCTTCGAGAATCTTATAAGCTAAGCTTTTACCCATAAGAAAGCCCCTTTCAACTTTTAATTTAAATATACGAGAGTTGTTGTATACAGTACGCAAAAATAAAATAGTATTATTGCATACAATTATACACCTGTGAACATACAGTGTCAAGAAAAAATATTAAGAAATAGTAATATTTTTTAGGAACTTTAAAACATTGTATTAAGATGGATAAAGCAGCTTGATTGCTTTTTTATTGTTTAGTAGCGTGCCCAGCAAAGCTGTAATTTGCTTACTGGCGGAAGTCCAGTCTAGGTAGTCGCCAAGGAGCCTAGTAGCTATAGGACCAATTTAACTGGAGATAGTTAGGTTGAAGCGTCCTAAAAATGTGCATTTATGGTACTAGCAAAGATGCAGACCGTAACATAAAGTGAATCCTACAGCACTGTTAGAAAAGCCCGTTAGAGGTGAAAAAAGGAATAATAACACCAGAGACAAAGTTCGAAAACTTCAAGTAAAACTATACTTATCAGCCAAGGAAAAGAAGACGAGAAGATTCCACGCTTTATATGAATTGAAGGATATTTAAAGCTATACTGTTAGATTAACTAGCACAAGAGGTTAAATTAATGTTTCACAAACACCTTTGATTTCCATCACAAAACTATCACAAAACTTATATAAAATGATATTAAGTTGTTTTCAGCTTGCCATGTGAATTATAAGCATAATCAATTTAAAGACGGGAGAGATTGTGATGCAGCCAAAAATTAAATATGGTTTATTTATTTTAGCATTTTTATTAATAGGCTTCTTTACTTATGTAACAGTTTTTTCAGAGGATAAGGATGAGGAAAAGAAAGGGACAAATTATGCACAAGCACAAGTTAGAAGAGGAGATATTAAGGTTTCTGCTAGTGCTTCTGGAAACATAGAAGCAAGTACTAAAAAGAATATAAAAGCACTTGAAAATGGTATTGTAGATAGTATTTTTGTTAGAGAGGGTGAGTTTGTAGAAGAAGGTGACCTTCTTATGACCTTTGAAAGTGATACTGAAACTGTAGAAATTGAACGAGCAAAACTTGATTTAAGACTGGAAGAAGACAATCTTAAAGAGCTAAAGAGTGACTTGGATAATCTTAAAATATATGCAAATACATCTGGCTATATTGGAGATATTTCAGCTGAAGTTGGAGATGAGTTATCAAAGGGATACGTATTATCTACAATTACAGATAATTCCAAGGTCGAAATATCGGGTTTTTTAAATAAAGGACAGATAGGAAATATTAAAATTGGAGATAAGGCTGAAGTTGCAGTTTCTGAATACATGCAGGTTTTTGAAGGAAAAGTAACTGATATTAAACAAAATCCCATTACAGATAGTACGGGAGCTATTTTATATAAAATAACTGTAGAAGTAGATAACCCAGGTGCATTAACTGAGGAAATAAAAGGGATTGTCACTGTAAAAAATAGTAAAGGAAGATTTTCTTCAGTTAATGAGTCCAATTTTACAATTAAGACTATAGATGAAATAATACTGAAAACTGATGGAGAGTTAAAAGAATTATATATAGATTCTGGTGATTATGTTGAAAAAGGAGACTTATTAGCTGTACTTGAAAATAAAAGCCTTCAGAATGAAATAGATAACACTAAAATTCTAATTGAACAAAAACAGCTTGAATTAACTGAAAAACTGAAAAATGCAGATGATTTAGCTGTATATGCACCTATAAGTGGAACTGTCACTGAGATAAGTGTTACAGAAGGTGAGCGTGTAGGTGAAAACTCTACGGTTGCAGTAATTTCAGATTTAAGCAACCTTCAAATAGTTATACCTATAGATGAACTAGACATAAATAAAGTTGAAGTAGGACAAAAGGCTATAGTTACAGTAGATGCAGTACCGGATGTTGTATTTAATGCAGAGGTTTCAAAGATAGCATTAGAAGGGGAAGTAAGTAATGGAGTTGCTACATTTGATGTAACCCTTTCATTAAAAGAAATGGATGGATTAAAGCCAGGGATGTCAGCTAATGGAGAAATATCTATAGAATCTAAGAAGAATGTTCTATTACTACCTATCGAAGCTATTCAGCAGAGACAAGGAAGGAAAATTGTATTAGTTAAAAATGACAGTGGAGAGCCACAAGCGGTCCAAATCAAATTAGGTTTAGTTTCCGAAGACTTTGTAGAAATAACTGAGGGATTAAAGGAAGGAGATATCGTATTATACCCTGTTACAAGCAGCAGTACCCAAAGAAATTTCCCTAGAGGAATGGGTATGATAGGAATAGGTGGTGGCGGTAGACCTCAGAGATCCTGATGGAGGGGGGGACAGTAAATGATAAAAATAGTGGATGTAACAAAGACATATAATACTGGGAAAGTAAAGTTTCAAGCTCTCAAAGGTGTTTCTTTAGATATTGAGAAGGGAGAATTTGTAGCTATAATTGGTCCAAGTGGCTCAGGAAAATCCACTCTTATGAATATTATTGGTTGTTTGGATTTGCCTACTACCGGCAAGTATTATTTTGAGGATAAAGAGATAAATAATTATAGAGAAAATCAATTAGCAGATATTAGAAATAAAAAGATAGGCTTTATTTTTCAAAAGTTTAACCTTCTTTCTAATCTTAATACATTAGAAAATGTTGAGTTACCTTTAATATACAGGGGGATGGATGAAAAACAAAGAAAGGAAAAGGCTTTAAAGCTGCTACAGAATGTTGGGTTAAGCAATCATCTGAATCATACACCTTCAGAATTATCTGGTGGTCAACAGCAAAGGGTAGCTATTGCCAGAGCTTTGGCTGGAGAGCCGCAGATTATTTTAGCTGATGAGCCCACTGGTAACTTAGATACTAAATCAGGTAAAGAAGTCCTGTCAATTTTAAAAGAGTTAAATAGAAAAGGAACAACAATAATCCTAATCACCCATGATATGGAAGTCGCTGAGAGTGCTAAACGAATAGTAACCATCAGAGATGGATTGATTCTTGAAGAGAGGGTGGTATAATATGGATTTTAAGATGGCTATTAAAGTAGCCCTTAAAAATATTAGAACAAATAAGATGCGGACTTTTTTGACTATGCTCGGAATAATAATTGGGGTATCTGCTGTAATTATACTGGTGTCTGTGGCTCAAGGAACAACAGAAAATATTACAAAGCGTATAGAAAGTTTGGGCACAAACTTATTAAGCATATCGATTAGAGGTAGAGGAACGGAAGATTCGATAAGTATGGAGGAAATAGAAAAATTAAAAAACAAAAAGGGTATTGATAGTGTAGCCCCAGTTGTAAATGGAAATGTTACTGTAAAATATGAAACAGAGACTATGGATGTTACACTAGAAGGTGTTGATCAAAATTACTCAAACGTTAGGAATCATCATTCGGAATATGGAAGGGCTATCAATCCAATTGATGTTGAGTATAGACAAAAAATAGTGCTCCTTGGTTCAGAGGTTAAAAACGAGTTATTTGGAGATGCAAATCCAATAGGTGAAAAAATACAAATAAATGGAAACGATTTTAAGGTAGTAGGTGTGTTGGAAGAAAAAGGAAGCTCTTTAGGTGGCAACAATGACGAAAAGATACTTATACCAATATCAACTGCTCAAAGATTTTTAAGAACGACTGGGATTAGAAACATATATATTCAAGCAACAAGTGCTGATATTGTAGAAGATGTACAAGTGGAAGTAGAGAATTTCTTACTAAAAAAGTTTAATAATGATGAAGATGCATATAGAGTATTTAATCAAGCTGAAATGTTATCCACTATGGGAGAAGTAACAAATAATATGACTATGATGCTAGGTGGAATTGCTGCGATTTCATTATTAGTTGGAGGCATAGGAATAATGAATATAATGCTAGTATCTGTTACTGAAAGAACGAGAGAAATTGGAATTAGAAAAGCTATAGGAGCTAAGAGAAAGGATATACTAATTCAATTTTTATTAGAATCCGCAGTTATAAGTGGGCTTGGGGGATTGATTGGAGTACTTTTAGGTATAGGCGGAAGCGATTTGATCACAAGATTTTTTAGCCTAAATACTAAAATATCGCCCTTTATATTAATAATATCCTATTCTTTTTCTATTATAGTAGGAATGTTTTTTGGAATATATCCGGCAAGTAAAGCTTCAAAGCTTAAACCGGTTGATGCCCTTAGATTTGAATAAAAGCAACAAAAAAACACTAGTTAAGTCTTTATATTCTTAACTAGTGTTTTTTTATTTCAATCCATACTGTTGTGCCCTTGCTTACCTCACTCTCAATTCCATAGTTGAAATTATGAGCATCTAAAATATTCTTTACAATAGCCATTCCAAGACCTGTGCCGCTACTATCTCTTTGCCTTGACTTATCAACCTTATAAAACCTATCCCAAATATAGGGCAAGTCTTCCTTTGGGATACCTTTACCCTCATCTGATATTTCTATTTTTATCATATTTTGTAAATTCATTACTTTTACAATAACTTTGTCATTTTCAAAAGAGTGATTTATTGAATTGTTAATTAAATTATAAAAAACTTGATACATTTTATTTTTATCGGCATAAATTATTGTATTGTCATCATCAATATTTACATCTATACTTATATTTTTTTTCATTGCAAGAAATTCCAGCTTTTCCTTTACATTATTTATTACTTCTATTATATAAAACTCAGTAAACTCAGGTTTTGAAAAACCTGCTTCCATCTTAGACAGATAGAGGATATCTTCAACCATATTATTTAATCTATCGCTTTCATCAATAATTATATCCAAGTATTCTTTTTTACTTTCTTCGCTAATATCGATGTCTTTGATAACTTCACTATAGGCTTTGATTAAACTAATAGGAGTTTTGAGTTCGTGGGATATATTGGCAATAAATTCTCTTCTCAGTTTTTCAGTTTGTCCCAGCTTTAAAGCCATATTGTTTATGGATTCCCCTAATGTACCTAATTCATCTTTTGTATCCACATGAACACCAGCTGTAAAATCTCCTTTGGCTATCTTTTTCGATGCTTCTATAATACTTAAAATAGGTTTTGTAAAGTACCTGGAAAATGCTAAAGCAAGAGCAGTAGCAATTATAATAGATAATAGTGATATTATAGATAACTGTTTTTTTAGTATGTATACTGTTTCTTCTATTGGTGCTAACGGAGAAGTCAGTACTACATTACCAACAAGTTCATTATTGTTAATAATAGGAACCTTAACTAAGATAAAAGGTGCTGGTGAGTGCAGCATTCGTTTTGACATTATTAAAGTTTCTGTTTTAAAGGGTGCATTGCTTTTATCTAGTTTAATATCAGGGACTTTTATATTTCTTCTTTCGTTTCGGATAGTCATATTAGTGTATATCAGCTCATTAGAGCTATCATAAATAAAAACTATGGCGTTAAAAGAAGTTTTAAAAGATTCAATTTCATCTTTAATGTTTTGAGCAATATTTTGATTATTTTCTAAAAAAAGTGAACTGATTACTTTACCTTTATCTATTAAAGAGTTTTTTCTTTCTGATATATAAAATTGTTTTAGCAAACCTACTTGAAAAATCCATAGGAGAAGAATAATTATAAGAACTAGGGATGTAATACCTAACCATAATTTACTTAATATACTCTTCATATTATTTTTCCACCTTGAACTTATAACCTGTGCCCCATACGGTCTGTATATATTTTTTATGTTTTCTAAGTTTTTCTCTTAACTGTTTAATATGGGTGTCTACAGTTCTTGCATCTCCTAAAAAGTTATATCCCCACACATTGTTTAATAGCTGTTCTCTTGAAAAAACTGTATTTTGATTTTTAACTAAAAAGCATAGAAGCTCATATTCCTTTGGAGTTAAATTAATCTCTTCATTATCTAAAAAGACTTGTCTGGATTTAGGCATTAAGCTAAGAGCGCCTGCTTTTAAAACATCGGTTGACACGTTTTCAAAGCATGAACTTCTCCTGATGACTGCCTTTATTCTTGCAATCATTTCTTTGGGGCTGAAGGGTTTTGTTATATAATCATCAACGCCAAGTTCAAATCCGAATAATTTGTCATATTCTTCTCCCCGGGCTGAAAGCATAATAATAGGAACTGATGATTCTTCTCTTATTTTTCGTAGAACCG
The DNA here is from genome assembly GCA_014236755.1 of Candidatus Petromonas tenebris. GTDB lineage: Bacteria > Bacillota > Clostridia > Peptostreptococcales > Caminicellaceae > Petromonas > Petromonas tenebris. Next base: position 15,884 of record JACCKY010000036.1, read on the forward strand.
TCCACCCGTCAATTTTAGGCATCATAACATCTAATATTATAAGTGAAGGTTTGGAAACATTAAATTTTTTTAGTGCCTCTTCTCCATCACAGGCTTCCTCTGTGGAAAAACCTTCTTTTTCAAGATATATTTTAATGACATTTCTTATTTTAGCTTCATCATCAACTATAAGTATTTTTGTATTATTCAAAGTTATCACTCCCATATAACCCAATTATAAAATTATAATAACACACAAATATCTATTAAATCGATACTATAATAAATTTTCAATCAAAGTACACAGATTCATCACAAAATCATCACAAAATAGTATCTGAAATAATGATATTTTAATAAATAAAGAGATTAGAAATATATAGATTCAGAAGAAATTACCAATGACTAAAAGGTATCAAAAATTATAAAATAAAATTAAACATTGTAAAATTATATATAGATAACAAAGTAGAAGGTTTAACTTATTAGGATTTTGAGAATCCTTAGAACAATCCAAATTAAATCTTGGAATTGTCCGTTTATCCCAAAATGACAATCAAGAATATAACCATGGAGTTGATAATTAATGAAAAAGTTTATAACAACCATGTTCTGTGCTTTGGCACTTTCAGCAGGAGCCCATGTCTATGCCGATTCCTACGTTATGCATACAATTGAGCCTGGAGAAACCTATGGCATAATATCAAAGGAATATGGACAGGATATAAACCAGCTAAAAAGCATTAATAAGGATTTGGGAGAAACATTGTATGCAGGTAGTTTAATAAAAATCAAGCCTTTAGGTCCAGAAAAAATTATCTCTATCAAAATAGATGGAAAAACTATTCATATGGACCAAGCCCCTTATTTAGAGAATGATAGAACCTTTGTTCCAATACGCTTTATAGCAGAAGCTTTAAATCTAAAGGTTGCATGGGATGAAGAGACTCAAACTGCAATTTTAAAAGATGATAAAGTTGATATAAGATTGCCTTTAGGATCACAAATTGCAATGATAAATGATAAAAAGGTAGTTTTAGATGCTCCGATTAATATATATAAGGGAAGGACATTTGTACCCGTTAGATTTGTTTCAGAGGCTTTTAATTGCACAGTGAAATGGGACGGTGATAATTACATTGTTGATATTAGGACAAAAAACAATACCGGAGTTTTTGCTGTGGAAGAGAGCTATTCCCAAGAGGACTTGTATTGGCTGGCAAGAATAGTCAACGCAGAGGCAAATGGAGAGCCATTTGAAGGGAAGTTAGCAGTTGCTAATGTAGTAATTAATCGTAAAAATAGTGATGAATATCCAGATACTATTAAGGAAGTAATATTTGATAAGAAATATGGTTATCAATTTACACCAGTACTTGATGGAACTATCTACAATACTCCCTCCGCTGAAAGTATAAAGGCAGCGAAATTAGCACTAGAAGGCAGGAACAATATAGGCGATGCCCTATACTTTTTAAATCCAAGGAAATCAGAAAATTTTTGGATTGTTTATAGTAAAAGTTTTTATAAATCCATAGGGCTACATGATTTTTATTTTTAAAGATAAATATATAGGGATCTAACTTGAAAATTATATTTATTTGAATAATTTAAGTTTTTTTGAGTGTTTCATATTGTCTCGGCTAACAGCTCATAGCCTACAGCTTACAGGATAATTGATTTTTAATCTTTGGCTGTTAGCTATCAGCCATTAGCCCAGATAAAAATAAATTTTGTTAAAAGTAATAAATATTCATATAAATTAAGCTTTGCAATTGGATATCTATATAACTAAAGAAAAAGATAGTTATAAACTTAGTTCCCGTAAATTATTATGGGATTTTTATTTTTTTGCAGTAATTATTAATAGTAAACTTAAGTATTGTTATAAATAGTGATATAATTTTGATAATAGAAAAAAGTAAAGGTGATATTATGGAGATAAATGACAATCTTCTCAAGCAAATTACGGAAACTAAATATCTTACAGCAGAAAATGCCTGGCGCTATAGAACTATACTTAGATATTTTTATTTACAATATCAAAAAATGAAATATTGGATGTATAAGGAAGAAATTTTTGAAGAATTAAAGAAAAATGAACATTTCGTAGAATATACTATGGATCAGTGCAAACAGGATTTAGACGTTCTTGTGGAGTGGGGAAATCTGATACCTGTTCAAGATACAGCTAAGGCTTCAACGGTAGAAGAATTTAAGAACAAGCAATTTAGATATCATTTATCAGAGTATAGCGTGGAAATAGAACGTATGACTATAAGACTTGAAAATTTAAAAGTAGAGAGTGCCTCATTAGAGCCTTCCCTGCTGGAGAGACTGCGAATTGAACTCAAAAAATTTAAAGATATGGCAAATGAGGATGTAAATGCTGTAGGTAATTGGTGGAACTCACTTAATGAGGATTTTAAGAGACTTAATCAAAATTATCAGGATTATATAAGGGATTTATACAGCTTAAAGGCTGAGGAAATGATGAAAACTAGAGAATTTCTAGTATTTAAAGATAAGTTTATAGATTATTTAAGGGATTTTATAAAGGGGTTACAGCAAAACTCCTATGCTATAGAGTCTATTCTCAAAGATTTAGACATGCAGCAGGAGGAGAAAGTTCTAAATAAAGTTTTTGAATATAATAAATCCATTCCAAGAATAGATACAGAGGTGTCCTTGGAAGTTATAAGAGAAAACATTAACGGAAGGTGGATAAACTTAAAAAATTGGTTTTTAGGAGATGGAGAGCGAGAAAGTGAAGCTTCTAAACTTTTTAATATAACTAATGAAATAATCCGAAAAATTACTCGTTTTGCCTTTCAAATAGTTGAGACTAGAAATAGTGCAGCAAATAGGAAAGAAGAATACAAGAAGCTTTGTGAGATGTTTTTAAACTGCAAAGATATTGATGAAGCCCATAAGCTATCGGCCCTTGCCTTTGGGATATTTAGTACAAAGCACATCAAAGGAAATATTATTAGAGATTCAGAGAGTATAAATAGTGGAGTTTATGATGAAAACCCCTACGAAGTAACAATTAAGCCTAGGGTAAGGACTTATAGGGAAAAACGAGACAAGACTCCTATACCAAATAATTCTGAGAGAAAGAGATTAATGTTAAAAAAAGTTATAAAGGAAAGAGAGAATGAAAGAAGCATTATGAACAATTATATAGTCAATAATGAAATAGACTTTGCTAAACTACCTAAAATAGAGTCCCATGTGCGGGTTACTCTTTTAAGGTGGCTTACTAAGGGAAGTAGTTCACCCAATGGGATTTCAAAAACTGAAGACGGACGGATTTTCAAGGTTGTTTTGCCTAGAAAGGATGAAAGATGTACTTTAGATTGCGAAGATGGAAAACTTCAAATGCCGGCATATAAGATTATTTTCGAATAGGGGAATACCGTTATGAAGGAATTAGACATGTTACTTGAAAATTATTGGATAATAAAAGATGAGGATAAAGAAACATTTTATCGGATAAGGGATTCTATATCAAGCTTAAGACCTTTTATATCGGATAAGCTTGGTTATCAAACAATAATTACTCCCCAAATCATAAAGCATTCTTTTAATGTTTTTAGAAGATAAGGGCAAAGAAGAACAGTTTCTTTTATCGGAACTAACAGAATATATTGAAGGTGTTTTTCCGGGAGAAGATAAGGTCGATTGGACACTGTACAGGCACAGGAGATATCTGGTTAAAATACTACGTTTCGCCCTTGATATAAGTATGATTAAAGTAAATGATGGAGATGAAAAAGATTTTGCAAATTCGGAGGACACCGAGGTTTTATATGAAAATACGGGAATATCAAAGTACTTTCTAAGACATTTTACGGGTAATATATTAGGATATAATTCTTTAGAAGACTTAGAAAATGATGAATGGACGGATATTGATAAGGATAAAGGTCGTATTAGAAGAAATAGGGTTTATAGAAGATTGATAATGTCGCCAGCAGTATATAGCGAAGGAGTGGATGACCCTGATTATTTATATATCAAGAATTATAGAAATATGATTGAAAATGATATAGAAAAATATCTGGAATCAGAACTTCATGTCCATAAGAATGGTGCATTTCTAATATTAAATGATAATAAGAATTATAAAAAAGCCTTCCCGGAGAATAAGACAATAAGTGATATAGCCTTACAAATGAATAGTATAATAGTTGAAAAAATTAAGGATGGGAGTTTAGATAAAAGGGAAAACGATGTGATAACAGTATCTATACATTATTTTAAAAATATGGTGGAAGAGCTGAAAAATAAATACTCTCTAGGCTGGAGTAAAGAATATAGAGAAATGAAATTTGAAAAATTGTGTGATGATATAATAAAATATATGAAAAGTTATTGCTTTATAGAAGTAAGTGAAGACTTCAATGAACTCATAATAATGCCTTTAGTTGGAAAAATTGTAGGGAGATATCCAGAGGATTTTAGCAGTTCTTCTGAAGGGAGAGAAAGAAAATAAGTGAAAAGAAATAGATGGATGATGAATAGGGCTGGACTTTTAAATTTTTGGTATTACGATGAAGAGGAATTTCATTTTGCCAATGGGAAATTGCTGCTAAGGGGGACAAACGGTTCAGGTAAGTCTGTTACTATGCAAAGTTTAATACCTCTTTTATTAGATGGAAATAAAAGCCCGGAAAGATTAGACCCCTTTGGGTCAAGGGCTAGAAAGCTTGAAAACTATCTTTTGGGAGAAGAAGAATATGGCAAGGATGAGAGCACTGGATATATTTATATAGAGTTTAAAAAGGAAAAATCCAATAATTATCTAACTATAGGGATGGGCTTAAAGGCTAAAAGAGGAAGAGGCCTTGACTTCTGGGGCTTTGCTATAACTGATGGCAGACGAATAGGAAAGGACATTTTTCTTTATAAAAATATGGGTAAGAAAGTACCACTGAGCAAAATTGAACTAAGAAACAGAATAGACGATGGCGGAGAGGTTAAGGAAAGTCAAAAAGAATATATGGCTATGGTAAATAAATATCTTTTTGGATTCGATGAGATTGAAGACTATGACGAGCTTATAAAGCTTCTCATACAGCTTAGAACTCCAAAACTATCAAAGGATTTTAGACCAACCGTGATATATGAAATATTGAACAATTCATTGCAACCCCTATCCGATGACGATTTAAGGCCTATGTCTGAAGCCATAGAAAATATGGATAATATTAAAAGCAGGCTGGAAGATTTCAAACTAAGTAAAAAGGCAGCTGATAAGTTGAAAAATGCCTATGACCAATATAATCGATATATACTTTTTGAAAAGACAAAGGATTATGTAAATTCTCAAGATGTTTTAAAAAAATTATTTAGAGAAGAAAAAGAACTGAAGAAAAAAAGAGATGGTTATAAAAAGAAATATGAGGAAGAAGAAAAGAAAGTAGAAGAGCTAGAAATAAAAAAGAAGACCATAGAAGAAAAGAAAAAAGAACTAGAAAAACATGATAGCTATGGTATCAATGAAAAAATTGCCGAGCTGGAGCATAGTTTAAAAGAGTTAGAAAAAGAAGATAAAAATAAAAAAGAGTTGTTAGATAAAAAGAAAGACAAAGAAAGAGAGATTCATTTTAAAATAAAGGAGCTTGACAATAAAGAAGACAGTCAGATAAAAAACATTATAGAAAAGCTGGATGAAATGGATAGTATAGCCGATGAATTCAAATTTGATGAGCAGTTTTTTATGAGGGGCGAGCTCTTGAAGGATATTAAAAAAGAGTATGATTTTTCATATATTAAAAACAGGATAAATGTTTACAGTGATAAGATAATAACTGGTAGAAAGATACTAGAAGAAGAAAAAGCTGTTAATATTGAGTATGACAATGTTCTTAAAGAGCTGGAGGACTCTAAAAAAGAAAAGTTTGAAAGTGAAAAGAGGCTAGAAGCAGCGAGATTGTTGTTTTCAGAGACTAAAGATGAGTTTATAGAAAAGGTTTATAGCTGGAAAGAATCAAACAAGGAATTAAAACCTGCGAAGAAAGCGTTGATAGAAGTTGCTCGTAGGGTCAACATGTATGGTGAAGAATATAGCTTTGACGATATTATTGAAGAAATTAGAAAGGAATATAATAATTACGAAGAAAGGCTAAGCAGTCATAAACATAAACTATCTGCCGAAAAAGACCGGTATGTAAGCAAATACAAAGAGAAGAAGGAAGAAATAGAAGAATGGATAAATAAAAAGGATCCTGAACCCAAAAGAGAAAACAAGGTAATACTAAACAGAGAAAGACTTAGAAAAGAAAATATACCCTTTATACCATTTTATATGGCGGTTGACTTTCAAAGGAATTTAAGAGAAGAAGAAAAGGGAAGATTAGAAGAAGCTTTAATGGATATGGGAATACTCGATGCTCTAATCATACCCTCAAAGTATAAAGATAGAGTTCTTGAAATGGACAAGGATATGTCAGACAAATATTTATTTGCCTCACCTAAATATCTAATGCATGAATTATCCCATAAGCTCAAAGTAGATAAGATTAATGTAGCGGGAATAAATGAGAAGGATGTAGACAATGTATTAAAGAGTATACTATTGGATGAACAGGGAGAATCAACCTTTATAAATGAAAAGGGACAGTATGGAATAGGACCTATAAGAGGAAGAACAAGTAGTAATTATAAACCAAAATACATTGGTTTGGCCGCTAGAAAAAGATTTAAGGAAGAAATGATAGAAAGATTACAGTTAGAGCTTGAGCAAATAAATGATAAAATAAATGAACTGGAAATTGAAATAAATATTATAGAAAAAAGATTAGATGTATTAAAGAAGGAATATTCATCCTTTCCCCAAAAGGCGGATTTAGAAACGGCATTTAGTGAACTGAAGGAATCGGAGTTTTACTATAGTAGTTGTTTAAAAAACGTAGAAGTTAGAGAGGAAGAAGCAAATATTGTATATAAAAAGCTTCAGGAAATTAAGCAAATAGTTTATAATACTATATCTAATCTGGAGATTCCAGGAAATCTGGAAGCCTTTGTGAATGCTGAAGAAGATTCCTATGACTATAAAGCTCTTCTTTCAGAATTAGAAACAGAACATTTAAGATTAATTCAATTGGTACAAACTAAAGAGTTGAGATTGCGACAAAAAGAAGAAATAGAAGGAGATATTGATGAGATTAATTATGACTTAACAAAAATAGAGTTAAAAATTAAGGAAAATAAAGAAAAGCATAAAAATTTAATAGAACAACTAAAGATTTCAGGTTTTGAAGAAATAGAAAAGGAGATAAACACTTGTATAAAGCTTTTGAGAGGTATTCCGGAGGATATCAAAGAAGCCGTTAAGGCAGGCGAAAGGGCAAAGGCAAACTATAAACAAACCTGTGAGAAGATAGAAAATCTATATAAAGATCTTGATTTTCAAAAACGGATTGATAAAGTATTTTCAGAAGCCTTCAAAGAAGAATATCTCCTTGGCTATATATATAAATCTAAATTAAAGGAAGATTTATATATAACTGCCAAAACTGTCTATGATGAGCTGAAATACTTGGAAAAAGAAAATAAGAACAAAGATGATTATATGCGGAACCTACAGGAAAAATTCCATGAAAATCGTCAGTATCTTAGAGAATATAGCTTAAAAATGGATTATAAGTTTATAAAAACTATTGAAGATGATGAAGAAAGGATAAAAGGAGCAGTTCTTAATCAAAAAAGAATTGAAATTTTAGGGAGAGTTAGAGGCCAATATGTAGATTTCTTTAGCTTGTCAGATTATATACAAGAAGGTATTGAAGAGAACGAAAAACTTCTAAGGGAAAGTGACAGACAGATTTTTGAGGACATATTGGCTAAAAATATAAGCAAGAAAATAAGGGCAAAGATATATCATAGCGAAGAATGGGTTAGGAAGATGAATGGCTTAATGGAGTCTATGAATACTTCTAGTGGTTTATCCTTTAGTTTAAGGTGGAGAAGTAAGAGTGCTGAAACTGAAGAACAGCTGGACACAAAGGAACTAGTTAATCTCCTTAGAAAAGATGGAAATCTTCTTAGGGAAAATGAGCTTAATAAACTATCCTCCCATTTTAGATCAAAAATAAGTGAAGCCAGAAGGGGATTGGAAGAAAGCGGAAAGAATCAGACCTTTCATACAATAATGAAGGAAATTTTAGATTATCGCAAATGGTTTGAGTTTAGATTATATTTTAGGAAAACAAATGAAAATAAAAAAGAATTAACTAATAATGCCTTTTATAAATTTAGTGGTGGAGAAAAGGCTATGGCAATGTATGTACCATTATTTTCAGCAGTATATGCCAAATATGAAGGAGCAAGAAAGGATTGCCCACGTATAATATCCCTAGATGAAGCCTTTGCAGGGGTTGATGAAAACAATATACGTGATATGTTTAGATTATTGAATGAGCTTGAGCTTAACTTTATTATTAATTCTCAAATATTATGGGGCGATTATGATACCGTTCCTTCACTGTCTATATGTGAGCTGGTTAGACCGAATAATGCTAATTTTGTAACTGTTTTAAGATATAAGTGGAATGGAAAAGTAAAAGAGCTAGTGGTAAATGAGGGTGTGGAGTATGAACAAGGAGAAGTTGCTACAACAGTGTAGTAATTATTTTAAAAGTAATCCAGGATTTCATAGGGTCCTTGTAAATATAAGAGATAGATACAAAACCCTTGGTAAAATCGGTGGAACTATTAAACTTGACAATTTAACAATAGAAGAAAAGGAAGCCTTAACGGGCTTCCTTAAAAAGAATTATTATAGGGATTCAGTTAGTATTAAAGTAGATAAATTTCAAGAAGCATTAAAAGATACACCATTTGATGGATTAGATTTATTTCAAATACTAGAAGAATATTTTGGTAAAGAGATAATAACGAAAAAAGAAAAAATAGAAAGATATGAAAGAGAAAAGGAAGATTTTTTTAATGGAATATTAAATAAAGTTAAAGGAACAAAGGCTTATGGATGGCTTGAGTTTGTGTTTAGTAGTAAAGAAAATGCTTATAGAATCATTTCTCAAAGATATGACCAAGATAGAGAAAGATTAAAAAAGGATTTAATTATTACTTCCTGTGGGATTAATAATTTGCCTTTTTTTGATAATAAAAGTGTAAGATTAGCTTTATTTGCATCACAGATAAGCAAAAATCCCCATGTGTTTGATGACAATACTGAATGTGGAAAACTGCTACTACATGGGATAATTTTTATTCTAGGTGAAACATATCCCAAAAATGCAGAGGAAAAAACGGAAATCCTTTATAGAGCCGGACTTATAAAAGATGAAATATCTAATTTTACTATGTGCAGTGGATTGTTAGCCTATAAAGATGGGAAAATACATAAAGGCTGGCAAGGCTTTTATTATTCTTGCGAGCCTTTACAAATATCTCTTTGGAATTTAAGTCAAATCGAAAGAATTGTCAGTCCAAAGGGGAAGGTTTTCGTTTTTGAAAATCCTACCGTATTTAGTGAAGTACTGCATAGAACATCTAATGAAAGACCTCCATTAATTTGTACATATGGTCAAGTGAAATTAGCGTCATTAATACTTTTGGATATGCTTGTAAAAGAGGGAATTCATATATATTATTCAGGGGATTTTGATCCAGAGGGCCTTATAATAGCTGATAAATTAAAGAGCAGATATGATCAAAATTTAACTCTTTGGAGATATAATGTAGATAATTATTATAAATCTATTTCCAAAAAGAGAATAGATGATAAAAGAATAAAAAAGCTTAAAAATTTAAAGAGTAAGATATTGATTGATGCTGGAAAAGCTATTGAGAATACAGGATATGCAGGATATCAGGAAATGTTACTAGATGAAATAGCTGATGACATAAAGGCATATTTATATTCTTTTTAGTCAAAGGGAAATAAAATCTTTTGTCGAATATAAAAGCAAGTAGATTAGTGTGTCAGAATGTGATTATCTGTTATAGAGAGGAAGAATTGAGATGTCAATTCCAAGGAAAAAGCGGGGATTACCCGAGACGGCCTATAATCCCAAACCAGGGGAAGAATACGTACCTTATGTACCGGCTGAGAAAGTAATTCCGGAGTTTACGACTATTTCAGTGCTTTTGGGAATTATATTGGCAGTTGTTTTTGGAGCGGCAAATGCTTACCTGGGACTTAGGGTAGGAATGACTGTAAGTGCTTCAATTCCTGCAGCCGTTGTTTCTATGGGTATTTTAAGAGGGCTTTTAAAAAGGGAGTCAATTTTAGAAAACAATTTAGTTCAAACTATTGGTTCCTCTGGTGAGTCCTTAGCAGCTGGTGTCATCTTTACAATTCCGGCACTGTACATATGGGGAAGTGAGCTTGGAGTGGAGCAGCCCAGTCTTCTAAGGGTTACGGCTATAGCCTTGATAGGAGGAATATTGGGAGTACTACTTATGGTTCCCTTAAGGAAAATCCTTATAGTAGAGGAGCATGGCATTCTTCCCTATCCTGAAGGAGCAGCCTGTGCTGAAGTTTTGGTTGCAGGTGAAGTGGGAGGAACTAATGCAAAGGTAGTTTTTAGTGGATTAGGCATTGGTGCACTTTATAAATTAATTGCTGACGGTATCAAATTGTTTCCCGGTGAAATCGAATGGGAAATACCGGGATATAAAGGTGCTGCCATAGGCGGAGATGTTTATCCGGCTTTACTTGGTGTTGGTTTTATTATCGGGCCTAAAATTGCAGCATATATGCTGGCTGGAGCTATTTTAGGATGGCTGGGGTTTATTCCCTTGATTACTCATTTAGGTACATTTATAGAGGCTCCTATTTACCCTGCTGCAAAGCCGATCAGTGAACTAGGCTACTGGGGAATATGGGATTCTTACATTCGCTATGTAGGTGCAGGAGCAGTTGCATTTGGGGGAGTTATCAGCCTAATTAAGTCCTTGCCCACTATCTTTAATGCATTCAGAGAGGCGCTAGTGGGATTTAAGGTTCGATTAGAGAAACATGGAATTAAGAGAACTGATGAAGATATGCCTATGCTTGTTGTTTTTGTTGGAATCTCCATTATAGTATTAACTATGATGTTTATACCTCAGGTTTCAGTGGGAATATCAGGAGCTATTTTAGTCGCAATATTTGGTTTTTTCTTTGCAACCGTATCTTCAAGGCTGGTTGGTCTTGTAGGTAGTTCGGCTAATCCTGTATCGGGTATGACCATAGCTACGTTATTGTTTACAACTATTATCTTTAAAGCTATTGGTGTGACCGGAATTGAAGGTATGATAGCAGCCATATCGGTAGGTGGAATCATATGTATCGTAGCTGCCATTGCAGGTGACATATCTCAGGATCTTAAAACTGGATTTCTAGTAGGAGCTACACCTAAGAGACAGCAGTATGGAGAGCTTATTGGAGTAATTGCATCAGGCCTGGCTATAGGACTGGTTTTAACGCTTTTAAATAATGCCTTCGGATTCGGATCCAAGCAGCTTCCAGCTCCACAGGCTACTTTGATGAGACTGGTTATCGAGGGCATAATGGAAGGTAACCTTCCTTGGTCCCTTGTATTTACCGGTGTAGCTGCAGGTGTAGTTGTGGAGCTTTTAGGCGTACCGGTGTTACCATTTGCAGTAGGATTATATCTTCCCATTCATTTAAGTATTCCCATTATGATAGGTGGACTAGTAAGAGGCGCTTTAGATAGATCAGAAAGGTCAGAAAAGAGACTAAAGGAAAAGGTGGAGGGGGGCATACTCTATTCATCGGGACTTATTGCCGGAGAAGGAATAATGGGTATAATCCTTGCATTGCTTTCGGTCCAGGAGATAGGAGTTCATCCTGAGACCGGTGAAATAATTACTTTTGCACGAAAGCTTGCCATAGGGAGAAATATATTAGGACAGTACGGAGCACTCATAGCCTTTGGTATTCTAGTGTTTTTATTGGTTAAAAATAGTATTGGAAGAAGACCAGGGTCTTTCTAGTTAGTCATTAGTTCTTAGTCATTGGCTCTTGGCAAATTCATGTTAATGGCTTTTCGCTCTTGGCTATTCGGTTAGGGTCGTGCTTTCGGGTGCTCTAGATATTGAGCTTTGGGGTAATCTTTTAAGTCTTTCCGGTAACCCGTAACCCGTTCTTAAATCTTTTAACTTTTATTACCCGTCATCCGTCACCCGTTACCTGTAACCGGTCACCTGTCACCCGTTTAAGATTTAGATTGGAGGTTAAACAATGAACTTTGATGAAAAAATTGAATCAATGAAGAATGACATAATAAAGTCTACCAAGGAAATTGTAAAAATAAGAAGCGTCAAGGATGAGCCTCAGGAGGGCATGCCCTTTGGCAAAGGCATAAACGAATGCCTGGAATACGCTTTAAAGCTGGCTGAAGATTTTGGTTTTAAAACTAAAAATTTTGATGGATATGCAGGTCATGCAGAATTTGGTGAAGGTGATGAAGTCGTCGGAATACTGGTGCATCTTGATGTTGTTCCAGAGGGAGAGGGATGGACATATCCTCCCTATAACGGCGAGATACATGATGACAAAATATACGGGAGAGGTACTATTGACGATAAAGGACCTGCCATTGCCACTATGTATGCTATGAAGGCAATAAAGGATTCAGGGGCTAAGATTAACAAAAAGATACGAATAATCTTCGGGACAGATGAAGAAAGTGGGTGGGGAGGTATAAACTATTATCTGAAGCATGAAAAGGCTCCAAATGTAGCCTTTACTCCTGATGCAGATTTTCCAGCTATACATGGGGAGAAGGGTATACTCATATTTGATTTAGTTAAGAAGTTTAAACCAAATCAAAAAGATGATGGTGTGCAGGTTCTAAAGATTAAGGGTGGAAACAGACCAAACATGGTACCGGATTATTGTGAAGCCCATATAATCTCTTCAGAACCAATAAAGGAAAAACTTGATACATATGCAAAAGAAAATAACGTAAAGATAGAGATTGCCAAAGAAGGAAAAACAACGGTTATAAAATCCTACGGGATTTCAGCCCATGGGAGTCTTCCAGAATCCGGTCAAAATGCTATATCTCAGCTTATTTTATTTTTAAGCACATTAGATTTGGCCGATGGGGACGCAGCAGATTTTATAAGAGCTTATAGTGAAAAAATCGGAATGGAATACTATGGACAGTCTATAGGATGTGGATTTGAGGATGAAGATTCAGGAAAGCTTATCTTTAATGTAGGAGTAATAGATTTCGACGAAACCAAGGCAAAGGTCTCTATAAATATAAGATATCCTATAACCTGTAAGGAAAGCCAAGTTTTTGATGGTATGAAAAAGGAGCTAGAGGGAACCGGAATTGAGATAATTAAGGGTCAGCATATGGAACCAATCTACCTTCCAAAAGATCATGAGCTTATTAAAATACTCATGAAGGTATACAGAGAGGTAACTGGTGATGATAGAGAGCCTATAACCATCGGTGGAGGTACATATGCCAGGGCAATGGAAAATGCAGTAGCATTTGGTCCACTATTCCCGGGGCAACCGGAGTTGGCCCATCAAAAAGATGAATTTATAGGTATTGATGATCTTATGAAAATAACTAAAATATATGCTAAGGCTCTATATGAGCTAGCTAAATAGCGAATTAATTAATCATATATATATCCAATGTTCGTAATCAATATTATAAATTACAAAAATATAAAAATAAAATTCGGAAAAGATATTGACTATAATATCTTCCTTTGTTATTATTTAATTGTCAAAAAAACAAATATCCTCTCATATAATTCCGGTAATATGGTCCGGAAGTTTCTACCAGATGGCCGTAAACCATCTGACTATGAGTGAAAGAGTATCTAGGGTTCCGGTTAAAATCTTTGGTTTTAACGACTGGTCCGAGTGATACAGATATTACATATAGTAATATCACACCGTGGGGACAAAAGCCCGGACGGGGAGGTTTCACTTTATAGCGAGAGACTTCCCTGTTCGGGCTAAGTTTTTTGCTATATTTGGTGAAACGGTGTCTATACTATTAAAAGATCACTCAAAACAAAGGAGGATAAGAAAAGAAATGGCGAATCTTAACTCATCAAATGCTTCTTTTTTGGACAAGACTTTCAGATTATCAGAAAACAGAACCAATGCTAAGACAGAAATAGTTGCAGGTATCACTACATTTATGACTATGGCATACATTCTTATAGTTAACCCACTAACACTATCTGCAACGGGAATGGATTTTGGAGCTTTATTTACTGCTACAGCCCTATCAGCAATTGTTGCAACATTAGTTATGGCTGTATATGCTAATTATCCATTTGCCCTTGCACCAGGTATGGGACTGAATGCATTTTTTGCCTATACCGTAGTTTTAGGAATGGGTTATTCATGGCAGTTCGCATTAACTGCTGTATTTTTAGAAGGTATTATATTTATCATTTTAACTTTCTTGAATGTAAGAGAAGCTATAATTAATGCTATACCACTGGCATTAAAGAAAGCAGTATCCGTAGGTATTGGATTGTTTATAGCATTTATAGGACTTGTAAACGCAAAAGTAGTAGTAACAGGTATGTTCCATGTTGGCGATGGAAAACTTGATGGTATACCGGTTAAACTTGGACATATAACATCGGGAGCACCTCTTTTAGCACTTATAGGATTGGTAATTACAGGCGTTCTATTAGCAAAGAGGGTTAAGGGAGCTCTATTATTAGGAATATTGGCTTCTACTATTATTGGTATACCTATGGGAGTTACACAGCTTCCTGAAGGACTAAAGTTTGTAAGTGCTCCTCCTTCATTAAAACCAATATTATTTCAGTTTGAGTGGACAAATGTATTTTCTGTGGATATGTTGATTGTATTATTTACTTTCTTGTTTGTAGATATGTTTGATACGGTAGGAACTTTAGTAGGAGTTGCTACAAAGGCAGACATGCTGGATAAGGAGGGTAAGCTTCCGAGGGCTAAACAAGCTTTATTTGCAGATGCTATTGGAACTACAGTGGGAGCTATGCTTGGAACAAGTACTGTAACTACTTATGTAGAGAGTGCATCAGGTGTAGCCGATGGAGGTAGAACCGGACTTACTGCTCTATCTACAGCAGGTATGTTTACAATAGCTCTGTTTTTATCACCGCTATTTATAATGGTACCGGGAGCTGCAACGGCGCCTGCCCTCATATTGGTAGGATTATTTATGATGTCTCCTATTAGGGATATAAACTTTGAAGACTTTACTGAAGCGATACCAGCTTTCCTAGCAATAATTATGATGCCCCTTACTTATAGTATAGCTGAAGGTATTGTGTTTGGAATGCTTAGCTATGTAGTATTAAAGGTGTTAACAGGAAAACAAAGAGATGTATCACCACTTATGTATATACTTGCTGTACTATTCATAATAAAAATAGTGATTGCATAGATTAGGCTAACTTACCTCACTAGTTCCTTATAAATATCCTTCAATAATCCTCTTCAGGCCCCGTAGAAGACCTGTTTTAATATAAAAAATTTAGAGGAAAAAACAACAGCTCTTCAAAGTCGCTTCAGAGGAAACATTGAAGGATATTTAAAGCTATACTGTTAAATTACAGCATTTGATTAGTCAGTTATAAGATAATCTAAAAAGCCCTAAATAGAAAAGCTTCTATTTAGGGCTTTAGATAACTTCAAACATGTTAATAAATTCTTTCATAGCAGGAGATAAAGGTATCTTTCTGTGAATAACAATTCCAATACCTCTTTCAGGAATACTTTCTTTTATATTTAAAGTAAAAATCCTTCCATTATTCAATTCATCCTTTACAGCATCCGCCATTACAAAGGAAATACCCAATCCAATTTTTGTGAGTTCAACAAGTAAATCTATACTATCGAGCTCGATTTCAGGTACAATACTGACATTATATCTATTTATCAAATCTTCAAAGAACATTCTAGTAGTTGAATTTTTTTCAAGGCTTATTAGGGGATAGTTCTCTAGGTCTTTAAGTTTAATGATTTTATCCTTTAACTTATAGAACTTTTCGCCTGCTATAAAGACATCCTGTATAGTTTTAACTTCTTTGATTTTTAAGTCGCCATATTCGTATTTTTTATTTAAATTAACTACTGCTATATCGATATTACCGTTTTTCAATAGATTTACACATACAGGAGAAGGTCTATTGGTTATCTGAATTTTTATATTTGGATACTTTTCATGGAATACTTTGAAGCAGGGGAGAAGGAAATATTTACAAATAGTATCGCTGGCTCCTATTCGAATTTCTCCCTGGGTCATGCTGTTTATTTCATACAGTGCCCTTTCACCGGATTTTATGAAGTTGAAGGCCTGTTCAATATGCTTGAAGAGAAGCTGACCTTCTGAAGTCAATTTCATATTTTTAGCATGTCTAAAAAAAAGCTTTGTACCCAGTTTTTTTTCTAAAAGCTTTATTGATTGACTGACGGCAGACTGAGAAACGAAAAGCATTTCGGCGGCCTTTGAAAAATTAAGGGTTTTTGCTGCAAAATAAAAGACCTTATAGAGTTCAAAATTAACATCCATATATTAGCACTCCTTATAATTAAAATTAATATTATTAATTTTCTTTATATATTTTATCGTGATAGAATGTAGTTGTAAAGAATAGTATCAGTAATATAAAACTTTATTTTATAAAACAAATAGGTAACAGGTGACGGGTTGCGGGTTACCGGTGATCGGAAAGATTTAAAAGATTACCCCAAAGTCCAATACCTAGAGCACTCGAAAGTTTGACCCTAACCAATCGAATAACGAAAAGCGATTAACATGAATTTACTAAGGGCCAATTAAGCAGCGAATAGCCATTGCTACCAACTACGAACTACGAGCTAACAAAGCGTTATCAGATGTCTTTGTTCTGTAGGCTAAAAAAACATTAAAGGTGGTATTTGCCATGAAACAAATTGTTAGGAGAGTATTTGTTGAAAAGAAAAAGGGATTTGATGTAGAAGGCGAGCATCTATATAAGGATATTAAAGAAAGTTTAGGTATAAAGGGCTTAACGGGAATAAGAGTAGTTAATCGATATGATATAGCTGGAATATCTGAGGATGAATATGAAAGAGCTAAAAAGACTATTTTTTCAGAGCCCAATGTGGATAATGTATATGATGAAGTTTTTGAAATAAAAGATAATGAAAGGGCTTTAGCAATAGAGTTTCTGCCCGGACAGTATGACCAGAGGGCCGATTCCGCTGCCCAGTGTGTTCAGATACTTACTGGTAAGGAAAGACCTTTTGTTCAGGTTGCAAAATTATTAATACTAGAAGGCAATATAAGTGATATCGAATTTGGAAATATAAGA
The DNA here is from genome assembly GCA_014236755.1 of Candidatus Petromonas tenebris. Classification (GTDB taxonomy): domain Bacteria; phylum Bacillota; class Clostridia; order Peptostreptococcales; family Caminicellaceae; genus Petromonas; species Petromonas tenebris. The sequence goes on from JACCKY010000036.1 coordinate 33,176, forward strand.
AATTATTGCATAAATCCTGTTGATTCCAGAGAAGCTTCTTTAGAAAAACCCGAAACTCTCGAAATGAAGACCGAAGTACCAGGGGACGTAAAGATTTTATACGGGTTTATAGATAAAGACAAGGAAGAACTTTTGAAGTTTAAGGAAGACCACGGCTTTGCCATGAATATAGAGGATCTTGTGTTTTGTAGAGATTACTTTAGAGATGAGGAGAAAAGAAATCCGACCATTACTGAGATAAAGGTTATAGACACCTACTGGTCAGACCACTGCAGACACACAACTTTCCTCACTGAAATAGAGGATGTAGAGATAGAAGGGGGTCTATATGGAGAGGCCATCAGGGATGCCTACAATGAATACTTGAAATCGAGACAATACGTATATGAAGATAAAGACAAAGACGTTTCTTTGATGGACATAGCAACACTGGGGATGAAGGAACTTAAAAAAAGAGGGATGCTTGAAGATCTTGATGTATCTGATGAAATAAATGCTTGTAGTATTGAAGTAGATGTGGATGTTGACGGTAAAATCGAAAAGTGGCTTGTCATGTTTAAAAATGAAACCCATAATCACCCTACTGAAATAGAGCCATTTGGTGGAGCAGCCACATGTCTTGGAGGTGCCATAAGAGATCCATTGTCAGGAAGATCCTACGTATATCAGGCAATGAGGGTTACTGGTAGTGGAGATCCTAGAGCTAAAATAGAAGATACCTTACCTGGAAAACTTCCTCAGAAAAAGATAACTACGGAGGCAGCCCGTGGCTACAGCTCCTATGGAAATCAGATAGGACTTGCAACAGGACAGGTGGCAGAAGTTTATGATGAAGGTTTTATTGCTAAGAGAATGGAGATAGGGGCAGTTATAGGAGCAGCTCCTAAGAAAAATGTCATTAGAAAAAGGCCCGTAGATGGAGACGTAATACTGTTAGTAGGTGGTAGAACTGGACGTGACGGATGTGGTGGAGCTACAGGTTCATCTAAAGCCCATACAGAAGAATCTATATTTACATGTGGGGCAGAGGTTCAAAAAGGTAATGCTCCAACGGAGAGAAAAATTCAGAGACTCTTTAGAAAACCGGAGTTAACAAAGCTGATCAAAAAATGTAATGATTTTGGAGCTGGAGGAGTATCTGTTGCCATAGGTGAGCTTGCCGATAGTATAGAGGTGGATTTAGACAAGGTTCCTAAGAAATATGAGGGTCTTGACGGAACAGAGCTGGCCATATCTGAATCCCAAGAGCGTATGGCTGTAGTGGTAGCAAAAGAAGATGTAGATAAATTCAAGCAATTGGCAGCAGAGGAAAACTTGGAGGCTACTGTAGTAGCTAGAGTAACCGATAGCGGCAGACTTGTAATGAAGTGGCGTGATAAAAAGATTTTAGATATAAGCAGAGATTTTTTAGATACCCATGGAATAAAGCAGAAGACAAAGGTAAAGGTAGTACATCCTAATTTAGCCTACAATTATTTTGAAAAGGCAGCAAAAGAATTTGAGAATAAGGAAATCTATGACTCATGGATGGATAACCTTATGGATTTAAACGTTGCAGATCAAAAGGGTCTTGTAGAAATGTTTGACAGTACTATAGGAGCAGGAACTGTTCTAATGCCCTTCGGAGGAAAGTATGCACTTACTCCTGCTGAGGGGATGGTAGCAAAGATACCTGTATTAGATGGTGAAACCAGCACGTGTACAATCATGACCTATGGATATAACCCTAAAATAGGTAAATGGAGCCCTTTCCATGGAGCACTTTATGCGGTAGTTGAATCTATTGCAAAGGTTGCAGCCATAGGGGGAGACTACAAAAAGATTAGACTTACCCTGCAGGAGTATTTTGAAAAGCTTGGAAAAGATTGCACTAAATGGGGTAAGCCTTTTAGCGCCCTGTTGGGAGCCTTTTATGTACAGAAGAAGCTGGGTATACCGGCCATTGG
>JACCKY010000100.1 GCA_014236755.1 Candidatus Petromonas tenebris
GTATTGTCAAAAGTTTTCATATACTTTTAACTTTAACCCTTTGATTTTACTGTGTTTTATAAAAATAACTTGCTACCCCCCTCTTTTTGAGGTAAATTGTAATTGCCAAATATACAATTTTGAGAAAGGTGGCAGCAAGCTATGAACACAATTATCACTATTTTACTTACATACATTCAAATACAACAAAAAATTATTGTATTTCTTATCAGTTTTACCATCTATAAAAATACTGCTCGTAAGATGGATGATAAGCCTGTTAACAAGCCTTATCGCAAACTTCAAATTGATGAATTGCCTATACTAGAATTAGAAAAACTGGACTACAGGCAGCTTCTGGTAGATTATTTCTTAAAACATAATAAAAACCTTAAGCCTGTTAAGCCTCACAAAAACAGTAAAAGTATTGTTCCCAGTAACATCACATGTCCTAAATGCTCTGCTCCTCATATTTATCTTTACGATAATACAGGCGGCAGAGGTCAATATCTATGCAAGGTTTGTCGCACTACCTTTAACAAGAAAAACCGTTTTTCAAAATCTGCTGTACTACGCTGCCCTCATTGTCTTCATGTTCTTGTTAAAATCAAAAAACGTAATGAGTTTGATGTCTACAAATGTAAGAATCGAAAGTGTTCTTTCTACCTAAATAATCTTAAGTCTATGTCAAAACAAGATAGAAAGGAGTTTAAAGAAAATCCTCAGGATTTCAAGCTCCACTACATATACAGAGCTTTTAATTTCGATTACAAGCCTTTGAGTAAGGAAAGTCCTATATTACCTAAGGTAGACCTTTCTAAGCTTTACTGTAATACCCATACTCTTGGACTCATACTAACTTTTCACGTTAATTACGGTATGTCAGCTCGCAAAACTGCTTGCATCATGAAAGATATTTATGGTGTAAATATTTCACATCAAACAATATTAAATTATTGTGAGGCTGTCGCTACTGTTGTTAAGCCTTTTATAGATAACTTTAACTATTCACTGTCTAACTCTTTTTGCGGTGATGAAACCTATATCAAAGTCAATGGTAAATGGCAATATATCTTCTTTTTCTTTGATGCTGTTAAAAAGATTATTCTTTCTTACAGAGTTTCTCCTAATCGTGATACTCTCTCTGCTGTAAAGGCTCTGGATGATGTATTATCTAAACTTCCTTCTATCCCAGATGACCTTACTTTTGTGGTAGATGGTAACCCTATCTATCTACTTGCTATGCATTATTTTGCCCAGCATGATATTCACTTTAATGTAGAGCAAGTTATTGGTCTTACCAATGATGATCCTGTTTCAAAAGAACTAAGACCTCTTAAGCAAATTATTGAAAGATTAAACCGTACCTTTAAGGGGAATTACCGCTCTACACACGGCTTTCAATCCAATCATGGTTCTATATCCTTTGTAACATTATTTGCTGCATATTTTAATTTTCTAAGACCTCACTCTGCTCTTGAAAAAAGAGTTCCAGTGATTATTCCTCAGCTTGAAACCTTACCTCATATGCCTGCACGTTGGGGTAAACTCATTGAACTTAGTCAGGAATACATTCAAAACAATCAGTGTGCATAAATTTTATATCTGTTTAGCAGAGCCCGAGGTAAAGCCAAGTAGTCGGCGAAGCGAACCCTTGATAAACCGAAGCAATCAAATGATACACTGGTTTACGCGAGGGTTATTTGTGCTGCTCTTATATCTGTTCCCTTCGCCCTCGGTAACTACTTCGCATCATTTGAGGGCTGTTTGTCAAGGGCGACTACGTCGATTTTCATCCACCCTATCGGGTTTAGAAGATATATTTTTGTTATTTGATGTTTTTCATAGAACTTTTGACACTACC
>JACCKY010000037.1 GCA_014236755.1 Candidatus Petromonas tenebris
AATATGCAAACAGTAGTTGATAGTAAACATAAATTAATTATCGATTTTGAAGTAGTAAATGATGTTAATGATCAGAGTCAATTATCAAATATGATAAGCAAAGCTAGACAAGTATTTGGAGAAAAACAAGAAATTACAGCAGTGTTTGAAACGATTGATTAATATCATGGGAGTTAAGGAGTTAGTACAGCGTTTTAGAGAGATTATAGCCTCAAAATTACATATTTTCTTATATCCATTAAAGAATTTTTTCCAAAGAATCTCTATTTTTGTATTTCAATACAATATAAGACTAATTGTTAGACAGACTCACGTGAGGTTCTCCCTCATACGCTTTCCTTAATTATTCTTCTTTCAGCATTACGGCTTTTAACTGATAACAAGACGTTTTAAGCCCATACCATTTATCATTTTGGCTATCTCATAATATTCCTTTCGCTTGAAGGTTTGTCTCTTGCCATTAAACCACATGATGAATCGCATCATAATGTATTTATCGATTTGTACTAGCTTATCGTATCTGGATTTGCCATAGTAATTTCGCCATCCGATTATTTTGCGATTCATGCCTTTTATCATATCTTTAAGATTAAGCTTGTAGGTGCTTCGACTAAGATATTCTCTTACCTTTTCTTTTATTTTCTCTTTGACTTATTACTAATCCATTGAACTAACTTATAATATTCGTATCCCCTACTATTCTTATGCTTAATCATTCTATTATGAAATCCTAGAAAGTCGAATCCATCTTTTCCATCCCATAGGGATACAATTTTGGTTTTCTCTTTACTGAGCGTTAGTTCTAACCTTCTCATTATCTCTTCTATTGCCCTTCGGGCATGCTTTATTGATTTGTAATTCTTACATATAACTACGAAATCATCGGCAAACCTTATAAGTTTACCTAGATGAGAAAAGTACTTCTCCCAAATAGTATCCATATAGTTCAGATAGATATTAGCTAACAGTGGAGAAATTACTCCACCTTGGGGACTTCCTATTTTGCTTGTTTCAATTATTCCATCTTCCATTACTCCTGCTTTAAGCCACTTTTTAATAAGCTTAAGTATTCTTTTATCACAGATTCTTCTTTCTATGAGTTTCATCAATTTATCGTGATTAATGTTATCAAAACAACCTTTTATATCTGCATCCAACACCCATATTCCTTTATTATTACAAGCTTTTCTTATAGCTTCTAATGCCATATGTTGATTTCTTTTTGGTCTAAACCCATGAGAGCAGTCTTTGAAGTCAGCTTCAAATATGGGTTCTATAACTATCTTAGTTGCTGCTTGTATAATTCTGTCCTTTACAGTTGGAATACCAAGTGGACGCATTTTGCCATTTGATTTCGGTATTTCTACCCTTCGTACTGGCTTTGCTCTATATCTTTTATTCTTTAATTCATCTTGTATTTCTTTAAGTATTGTCTCAATTCCTATCTCTTCTATTTCTTCTATAGTTACTTTATCTATGCCAGCACTGCCTTTATTAGACTTAACACTCTTCCATGCTTTCTCAAGTATATCCATTCGGTATACCTTATCATATAAGGCATGAAATCTCCTTGTCTTACTTGCCTTGGCTGATGAGTATAGTTTTACTTGAAGTTCTCGAACTTTATCTTTGGCGTTGTTAGTCCTTCGGACATTCACTCGCTCTTACCTCCTTATAAAACATTAGCTAAGTAGGGCACCTTTCCTAGAATAGGTTTTGTTGTCCTATTCATCATAGGTACTATGTCCCCCTCCGACTCCCTCTCTACTAGATTGTAATTTCACCCGTTGGCTTATATACATCTACTTTACAGCTATCGCCGTGCAGAGTAGGGTCTCCCCAGTTCCGTAATTTACTTTCAATACATACCGTTCCCCATACACCGAAGGATTCCTCTGTGCTGTAATCCAAGTTCTACACACATTCCATGGACTTCGTCCTATAGGAAGGGACTCGTTTTCCTCTTTTCTCCCTAACGGGCTTTTCTAACAGTGCTGCAGGATTCACTTTATGTTACGGTCTGCATCTTTGCTAGCACCACAAAGGCACATTTTCGAGACGCTTCAACACCATCATCTCTGATAGCGCTGGTCTTATAGCTACTAAGCTTCTTGGCAATTACCTAGACTGAACTTTCATCAGTAAGCAAATTACAGCTTTGCTGGGCACGCTCCTACTTAATATGAGAAGAGCTGCCAAAAAGGCAGCTTAAATAATATTTTTAATTTTTTTATCTCCATATACCTTCTTCCAGTCCTTTATAAACTGCTCTACACTGAAATCCGTAGAGGGATGAGAATAAAGCTTTTCAAATACTTCAGGTGTTACTGTTACTGCATGTATTCCTAAGTTTGCTACATTTTGGATCTGTTGAGCATTTTTAAATGATGCAGCTAATACTTTAGTTTTAAAGCCATAATTTTTAAACTGTCTTATGATATTACCTACCGTATTACACCCGTCGGAAGATAGATTATCTATTCTGTTTACATAGGGTGCAACATAATCTGCTCCAGCTTTTGCTGCTATCAAGGCCTGCTGGGAAGTAAATATAGCTGTAGCTGTAACTTTTATATTTTTAGATTTCAAAATCTTTATTGCCTTTATTCCTTCTTTCGTTACTGGAACTTTTACATATATGTTTTTATCAAATTTCTCTAGAAGACTTTTCCCTTCTTCAACTATTTCTTCAGCCCTAACTGAAATCGTCTGAATATGAAGAGGCAGCTCTTTTCCTATTACCATTCTTATTTCTCTTATGAGCTTAAAAAAATTCTTATTTTCCTTAGCAATTATAGTAGGATTTGTAGTTACTCCTGCTATTGGAAAATATTCTGTAGCGTCTTTTATATATCTTATATTTGCCGTATCTAAAATATACTCCATGTTCCTCCTCCATTTAAAAGTAATACGCTCTGTTAACTTAAATGAAAATTGAAAGCCTCGGACTCCTTAAGGTATAATAGTTTCACCAAAAACCTATTACCTCCAAGAAAGGAGCCAAGGTTATGACTATTATACCAAAAATTAATTGTCCTAGTGTCAATCTTCTAAACTTTATAAGTATGGTAAAGATATACATGGTTATCAAAAATATCTTTGCCGTGACTGTAATCATCAATTTTCCACTAAACCTAAATCAAACCACTTACGTTATGGTAAGTATCCCAGATGTCCCAAGTGTGGTAAGGCTACTTTTTTGCACCATAATCACAAATATTACTTTAATTACAGGTGCTGTGATAAAAGGTGTCCCATGTTTCTGTTGCTTCCCGGGTTAGAAAGTTTGCGCCTTTGTTTGGCGCTATCTCTAGAAAACTCTCTTCTTCTATTGACCTGTCATCTTCTGATGAATGGCATGCCAATGAAACGGTTGTTAAAATTTGCGGTAAGAAATATTATGTCTGGTTTATTATTGATTCCGAAACCCGCTTTATTATCGGTTTCCATCTGTCTCCCTACAGAAACTCACAACAGGCCTTTTCTCTTTTTAATAAAGCTCGAGAGTTTGGTTCTCCAGGTGCTATTGTTACAGATAGATATAGTGCCTATAAAATAGCAGCCAAATCAATTTTTAATAATGCTAAACACATCAGAGTAGCATCTTTTAAGGATGATATCTCAAACAACATAATTGAATCTTTTAATGATGCATTTAAAGATTGGTACAAAACCAAAAGAGGCTTTAATTCTTTTGAATCTGCAAATAATCTGATTGCAACTTTTGTTTTCTTCTTTAACTTCATAAGGCCTCATTCTTCGTTAAACAACCTTACTCCAGCCCAGGTTGCAGGTGTAAAGTATGATGATAGAACCCGTAGCAATTGGCTGCTATCTGCCTAATATTAAGCTGTCAAACTTCATTTCTTTTTGCCTTACCTTGTGTTTGGCTATTTGCCATGCTTTTTTTCTCTTACAGCCTTTAATTATCAAATAGCTATTGAGTGATTGGCTGTCAAGGGTGAGCTTTGCTCGTTCATCCTGACCCTTGACAGCCTGAACGAAATAGCTAATATTTATTTCAGGCTGTAAGAGTAAGTAACTTTGTCAAATTCTATGAAAGTCCAAGCTTTTTTTCATTTTAAATTAACAGATCCAAGTAATAAACTTCTTTCTAAAATTATAAGTTTTAATGCATTACCTGTCCTCCTGTTATATTCACTGATTGGCCTGTAATATAACTAGCTTTATCTGAAGCATAGAATGTTACTACATTTGCTACATCCTCAAAGGTACACCCTCTTTTTAAAGGTACCTTATCTCTATAAACCTGCTTAACCTCTGACTCTTTTATTCCCAGTTTTTCAGCATATTGTGGTATAAGACTTTCGAACATTTCTGAATTCAAAAGATTTCCAAGCATCATAGAGTTTACTCTTATTTTATGTTCTGCAAGGTCAAGAGCAAGACTTTGTGTAAGTCCAACACCTCCAAATTTAGCTGAAGAATATCCGGTATTGTGCTTACTTCCAACTTTTCCTGATTTTGAGTTTATTTGGATTATACATCCCTCTATATTCTTTTCTATCATTACCTTAGATATTTCTCTTGCACATAAGAAATACCCTATAAGATTTACATCAAGTATCCATTTGAAGGTATCTAGTTTAAAGTTTGTTATCTTACTTGCCTTTGCGACCCCAGCATTATAAATCAACAAATCTATTCTTCCAAATCTTTCTACTATTTTATTTACCATTTCCTTTACTTCATTTTCTTTAGTTGCATCAACTTTTATTGACATTGCCTTCTCTTCACCAATTTCCTTTGCTACCTTAGAAGCATTTTCATTATCTATGTCTGCAACTACCACGTTATAACCCTCTTTAGCCATGTGCTTTGAAAGATATTCTCCAAGGCTTCTTCCGCCTCCTACTACTACCGCAACTTTTTCCATATTTTCTTACCTCCTTATTGATTTGCTTTGAATATAAATCTATAATGGAGGTATGAATGGATATTGAAATTTCTTTCTTACTCTACCCTGGCAATGGTTGGTATGAGAAATTTCGTGTCCATTCTACTATCTCCAAATCTCAATTTTCATATCTTTTCTTATTTCTGGTATACTCTTTTTTTCAAGGCTTAGACTTCCTGGAAGTGATTCTTCTTCTCCATCAAATCTGAAAGTTATATGTCCTAGATTTTGTAAATTTTCATTTACAGCTGATCCAACAGCAGTTATTTTAAACTCTTCACCTCCTATTTTTAAAATATCGTTTCTTTCTATTTCCTTCAAAAGATTATTCTCTTTGTGGGTTATACAGAACTCTTTTAAATCCTCAGGTGCATCGTCTTTAAATATTACAAATATTCCTTGAAGAATAAATTCCATAGATTTTTCTCCAATTCCTGTTACAGTTGTTCTGTAGATAAGCTCCATTTCAACACCACCGTTTCTAAAATTTATTAATTGGAATACAGTCCAAAACTTGCAAGCCATGCTATTATTACTGTTGGAGCTCCAGTAAGAAATCTAGAATAAAGTACAGAGGGTACTCCAACCTGAACAGTTTCAGGGTCAGCTTCAGCAAGGCCAAGTCCTACAGGGATGAAGTCTGCTGCTGCCTGAGCGTTTATGGCAAACAGTGCAGGTAATGAAAGCTGAGGTGGGATATTTCCTTTTCCTATTTCCACACCTATCAAAACTCCTATTATCTGTGCTATTACAGCACCAGGCCCAAGAAAAGGTGAAAGAAGTGGAAATGAACAAATAAGAGATAGTATAACTAAACCTCCAACATTTCCAGCAAGAGGAGTTAGAAGGTTTGCAAACCAATTTCCTACTCCTGAAGCATTTATTATTCCTATTAATGTTGCAACGAAGGCAATAAATGGAAGAATTGTATGAATTACAGTTTCTATAGTCTCTCTTCCTGCTTGAAAGAAGGTACTTGTTATATTTCCCATACCTATACCTATTTTGGCGATTAATCCTTGACTTTGTTGACTTATTTTCTTGTCAGTAGTATATTTCATAGTAATTCTCCTTTCTTTATATAATTTCTATGTTTTCAGGTTTTACACCCGATACATATATGTCTTCCTTTATAAACATTGCAAGAGGGCCACTTCTTCCCGTTTTCATTATATTTACGGTTGGTATTCCCTTTTGAGGATATATACCGCATCTTAAAGTTCCTCCGCAATTTATTACTGCACAAGCTATTTCAGAATCAGGCACTCCTTGAGAAAATCCATCTACTAATTCACAGCCTGTAAGCTCTGCAATTTTTTTAGCAGTCTCAGGCAGAGCCCCACCGGTTATATATACTATTTTGTTTCTTTTTTCGTCTGGAGTTACAGTTATAGGGCCACCCCATCCCCCTGGTCCTTTAGATATTTTTACTGGATTATAAGCCATATTAACCCCTCCTTTAAAATTTTATAAATTCTTTAAATTTATTTAATGAAATTCTACTGCATCTTTAAGTTGCACATTTTGCTGTTTCTCAACGAATGCTGTAGTAAAGTCCGTTATCCATCCTCTAAAGAAATTTGTTACCATACCTACAAGAAAATATCTTACAGCGAGGTCTGCAGTAGAAAGTCCCAGTTCAGTTATTCCATTGGCTATTCCAAGGAATACAAACAGCTCTCCAGGGTTAATGTGGGGGAAAAGACCGTTCATACTGTGACAAGAATAACTTGCGGCAGCATAGTAGCTTGGTTTGTACTTTTCAGGAAGAAATTTACCTAAAGAAAGAGTCATGGGATTTGCAAATATGAAAGTACCTATTACCGGAAGCACAAGATATCTTGTTATTGGATTTGATGCACTCTTCTTTGCAAGCTTTTCAATTTTGTCTGTACCTATAAATTTTATTATGGCATTCATTACAACCATTAGGGCTATTAATAGCGGAACTATTCCTGTGGTGAAGGATATAAACACATCTGCACCAGCCCTAAAAAGGTTCATAAACCATTCTGCACCCTTTGCAAGAACTTCAAAGAATTGAATCATAAATAAATCTCCTTTCTTCTAATAATTTTTAATTCTTAAGTTATTCAGTCAGCTGCTTAAGTTTTAAATGTTCTGTCTGTATTTTTTCTTCTCTTTCCTCACCTCCCCCATGTTTTTTGTAGTTTTCTACTGCTTTGAATATAGCTTTTATCAGCAGCTTATTAAAATCCTTTAAGTCTCTTTTTTCAAGACTTAAAAGCTTCTTTCCTTTAAGTCCCTTTAAATTTTTGAATCTAGCGAAAATCGTTACTCCTTGCATATATCTTACTTCTTCTATAACTGTTTCATCATTAATCCTTATCAGTACTACCGTTCCGGAAAAGATAAAACCTTTATTAAAGCCTATTACCACTCTTCCTTCTTTCCTCATCTCTACAAAGTTTTTTTTAAAATTTTTCATCTGAAAAAATCCAAATAATGCCTGAAGTGTCCATATTATGATTCCTATAATTATGAGAAAAGTAATACTGTTCATTATGAAAACCCCCTTTCTAAAGTAAAGAAATAAAATCATCAAAACTTCTAGACTTTGACATTTTGTAGATAAGCTTCTTATTTTGCCCTACTTTTAAAATATCTTGGTATACTTTTATAAAAAGATTTGCATCTTCAACTATTTCATTGGGAACAATAACCATAAACACAAGCTTAATCGGCTTTTGGTTCCATTTCACCGTGTTTTCAAGGACTCCTATGGCTATTTGTATTTCATCACTTTTGTAGTTTATAGTGTGGGGAAGAGCTATTAAATTATCAAAGGAAGTAGGGGACAGACGCTCCCTTTCCAATAGTCTTTCTCTGAAGCCTTCATCCACTTTTCCTTGCTCTAAACACCTTTCTGCCATATAACTAATTATTTCTTCTGGAGTTTCTAAATCAATTCTGAAAAACATATTTCTTTGCAAAAGGCTTTTAAATATATAAAGACTGTTTTTTAATATCCCTTGATTTAGTTTTAATTTTCTATATGCTATTTTGTTCTGAAGCTCTCTTTCGTCAAAAAGCACATCTAATTTTATTATTGGTGTGGATACATCAATATCTAAATCTATAGTAGTAAATATTATATCGAACTCATCAAGAACTTCAGATTGAAGGGATGATGATGAAAAAGTTTTTATTTCCTGAATATCTCCCAATACTTTCTTGATTTTCACAAGCATTAGTTGGGCTGTCCCAAGTCCTGTACCACATATAAGTGCAACTCTCTGAATATCCTTATATTTATAGTTATTCCTTTCTATATAACTTCCTATATGCATAGCTATATATGATATTTCATGTTCATTTACTTCTACATTCAGTTCCTCTTTTATTACTGAAGCTCCTATTGTCGCAAGTTCATATGCCAAAGGATATTTTTTCTTTACTTCCAAAAACAAAGGATTTCTTATATTCATGTTGAACATCAGCCTGTTTACCGCAAAATTAAGGTGAAGCTCAAGCCCCCATATAAGTTCTTTATCATCCTTCATAAAGAAACCTGTTGCTTTATTAATTTCGTCAAGCATATTAGAGACAATTTTTTTCACTATCGGTTTTACTTCTATATGATTTTTTGAATCTATCATTTCTTCTACTGGTTTCCTTCCGAGTAGATGAATACATATGTACATAAGTTCTTCCTTTGGCAAAATTATACCGGTTTCTTTTTTTAATTCTTCTCCTATATCAAGGCTTATCAAGTACTCCCTTGTTTTATCTATATTTTTTATCTTTTCAGGAATTTCTTCTATGCTGTTTCCTGCTATAAATCTTTCTACAGCTATAGAAATGTGCAATACTAGATTTCGATAATTTTCCTGTAATATCTTAAAATTTGTCCTTTCAAATACTCTTTTTAAAATATTTCCAATTATTTTATCGTATCTACTGAACTCTTGCTTTGTTTTATTTTTTATGCTTTCCCCTTTAAAGAGAATTTGAGAAAGGCAAAGTCTTATGTTCATTTCACTACCCAAAACCTCTATGCCACTATTAGGTTTGCCCTTAAGCTTTATTTTGTAATTTTTAAGTATACCTGAAACCCTTTTAAGATCTTTTATTAAAGTTGTCCTACTTACATAAAAAGACTCAGCTAGGTCTTCTATTTTTACCATCCGCTTTTTTTCAAGAAGGATCTTAGCTATTTCCTTTATCCTTTCTTCAGGAATAGAAAGATTATTTTTTTTAGAAGTGTTTAAAATCTTTTCAAACTCTTTAACATTTTTCTTCTCTATAAAATATTTTCTGTTTTTAGTAAATTTTATTTCTGCAACTTCTTCTCCTATGAAATTGTTTAAAGTTTTGATGTAATTTAGAACAGTTCTAGGCGTGACTCCCATATGTTTCGCTATTTCCTTTGCAGAGCATGATTCGTATCGTTCTAGTATTTCTATTACTTTGAGTTCCTTGATATTTACAAGATAACTCTTCATATCACCACTCCTACCTGTTTCTTAAATTTAGTATATCATCATACCTAAGTAGAATTAATACACTTTTTTTCTAATTTATGTTCGAAAGTTGTGAAATCCTTTTCCTCAGTTATATAACATTATTTTCAAAAATATTGATTTTATATGGTTTTTTATTATCTGAATTTTAAAAATTTTCCTTGACAATGAGCTTTAATGCTGGTAAACTACTACTTAAATTACTAAAATCGTTCATTGCAAAGAAGGAGACGTGTATTTTATATCAGGCAGTCTCAGAGAGTCGGTGGTTGCTGCAAACCGATACTGTCATAAAATACATATCACTCCTGAGCTGTATCTTCCAAAGTTAAGAAATCATTTCTTAACCAGTAGATGATACCGACTAGCCCCGTTAAAGGCTTAGGTTTGTTAGAACTGAAAGAAGAGGCATCTATTTTTAAGTAGATGTAATTAAGGTGGTACCGCGGGTTATACTCGTCCTTAAAAGAAATATCTTTTATGGACGGGTTTTTTATTTCTCAAATAGTTTATTTGGCCAAATAAACACTAATCAATGGCACAAATGTGTCTTAAAAAACTTAATACTTACTAACCGTCAGTAAAATTTAACTACAAACATTACAAAATCTAAAACTTAGGGGGGTAAAATCATGCCTAATTTAAATACTCAAGCATTAGTTAACTGCAAATCTGTTTTGGTTTATGAAGATTTCCTAAAATCTAAAGAGCGTCTTAAAAAAGTTTTAAAGGAGACTAAACTTATATATAGCTCCGTTTTTAGTAAAGAATCAGGGAATCAGGTATATATTAAACCTGAAAATTTGCAAACTACAGGTGCCTTTAAAATTCGTGGTGCCTATAACAAAATCAGCAAGTTGTCAGTAAAAGAAAGAAGAAAAGGGCTCGTTGCTTCGTCAGCAGGAAACCATGCCCAAGGGGTTGCCTATGCTGCTCAAAAGCTTGGAGTTGAAGCTACTATAGTAATGCCTAAAACGACACCCCTTATCAAAGTAGAAGCCACAAAAAGCTATGGCGCAAATGTCGTACTGGCAGGAGATTGCTATGATGAAGCATATACGGAAGCACGCAGATTAGAAAAAGAGAAGGAATATGTCTTTGTTCATCCATTTAACGACATAGATGTAATTGAAGGGCAGGGAACGATTAGCCTTGAAATCCTAGAAGAACTTCATGATGCAGATTATATATTGGTTCCTATAGGTGGCGGAGGACTCATAAGCGGCATTGCATTGGCGGCAAAATCAATTAATCCATACATCAAAGTAATAGGGGTGGAGCCTGAAGGTGCAAAAGCCATGAAGGCATCTATTGACAATGGAAAGCTAGTCTACCTAGATGCGGTCAATACTATCGCAGATGGTGTTGCCGTCAAGAAGCCAGGAGACCTTACTTTTTCAATTATAAGGGACTATGTAGATGAAATTGTTACTGTTTCCGACTATGACATAATGGAGGCCTTCTTGATTCTTTTGGAAAAACACAAATTGATTGGAGAAAACGCAGGTGTATTATCTCTTGCTGGGCTTAAAAAGATAAAAGAAAAAAATAAGAAAGTCGCATGTGTTGTAAGTGGAGGTAACATCGATGTTGTAACTATATCATCGATGATTGATCGGGGACTTGTGTCACGGGGCCGTATCTTCTGTTTTTCAGTTAACCTGCCCGATAAACCTGGTGAGCTTTTGAAAATCTCTGAAATTCTGGCAAAGTTAAATGCAAATGTAATCAAACTGGACCACAATCAGTTTAAGACCCTCGATCGATTCATGGATGTTGAGCTTCAAATAACTGTTGAAACCAACGGTCATAAGCACATTGAACAAATCATCTCAGAACTGCGAAATGCAGGTTATGACGCTGTAAAGGTGTATTAAGTTAACTCGCCTTACTGGTTCCTTATAAATATCCTTCAATAATCCTCTTCAGGCTCCGTAGAAGAGCTGTTTTAATATAAAACATTTAGAGTTAAAAACAGCTCTTCAAAGTCGCTTTAGAGGAAACATTGAAGGATATTTAGATCTATGTTATTAGATTAACTGGCACAAGAAGTAAATATTATCTATTAATTTTCAAAAAAACAATTCACCTTTCAGCTGAAAAGGTGAATTGTTTTATCTTATTCATATGTACCTTTAACTACTAACCTACCTTTGTGAATCATAAGATTTCCCTTTGCTATAAAAATTCGAAACGACCTTTACCAGGTTGAACTAATACGTAAAAAAAAAGAATAATCTAAGAAATTATGCTCCAAATTATAAATATATTAAAAAAGATATCATTACTTCTTCAAGTAAATCTGTTAGCTGTATCCTGTTAAAATGCTTAATATTAATCCATCCTCTTGAATTTACATCATATTTATTTTCCTCTAAAAACTTTCCACAGATATACCCATTACCGGTTTTGCGATTAAGTTCCTTTATAATAACCCTGCCATTGTACTTATAATTAATCCTCCCATTGCTAATATCATATTTTAAAAGTTGCTCATGTGAATCAATTATTTCTTCTTTTTGTTCAAAAGATAAGTGCATTATAATTCCCCCCAAATAATTATTATAATAATCTATTAAATATCATAAGATAAATTCCTCTCTCTAATTTTGTCAAAAAATGGAGAATCCCCAGATATTTATACTTATCTGGGGATTCCTTAAACAATTTTACGGTTATTGTTATCTATTTCTAACAAAAATGTTACTGTCCAAATGTAGCTACAACTTTTTTTAGCATTTTTCTTATTTCAATATTTTGAGGACATAACTTTTCACATTTTCCACATTCAATACATTTAGATGCCTGTTTATCATGCTTGACTAAAAGAATATTATAGTGAAATTTAGCTGCCTCAATATCATCATACATTGAAGCATTATTTAGTTGAGTAAAGCTTTCTGGAATACCTACTCCCGCCGGGCAAGGTAGACAATACCTACAATTCGTACAGTTAACCACTATTTTCTCTTTATAAATATTTTTAACTTCTTCTATCAATTCCTTTTCTTTTACTGTTAGTGAATTTGGAGTTGCTTTTTCAGCACTTTTGATATTTTCCGCAATATGTTCCATATTGTTCATCCCACTTAGAACTACATTTATTTCTGGATGATCCCATAAAAATCTAAGGGCCCATTCTGCAGGGGTTCGCTTTATATCTGCTTTGTCCCATATATCCTGTACATCTTTTGGTATATCATTTACAAGGCTACCACCCTTCAAAGGTTCCATTATAACAATTCCAAGTCCTCTTTCTGCCGCATATTTAAGTCCTTTTTTCCCTGCTTGATAATTTTCATCCATGAAATTATATTGTATTTGACAGAAACTCCAGTCATATGAGTTCATTATTTCTTCAAATAGGGGAAATTCATCATGGAATGAAAACCCAACATGTTTTATTCTCCCGTCTTTAAGTGCTGAATCTAGAAAGTCAAATACTCCATGCTTTTTTACATTTTCCCAGCGTTTTTTTGTTAATGCATGCACCAGATAAAAATCTATATAGTCTGTACTCAGTTTCTCAAGTTGTTCATTTAAAAGCTGATCCATATGTTCTCTGCTTTTTACAAGCCATGATGGAAGCTTCGTAGCTAAATAAACCTTCTCTCTATATCCGTCCTTTAGCGCTTTACCTGTAACTACTTCACTCATACCTCCATGGTATGGATATGCAGTATCAATATAATTAACTCCATTATCTATGGCATATCTGATCTGCTTTATGGCTTCTTTTTCGTCAATAAGATGGTCTTTCCCATTAATCACAGGAAGCCTCATGCATCCAAATCCCAGTATAGATACTTCTTCGTTTGTTTTACCAAATTTTCTGTATAACATCATACTCATCCCCCTTTGTAAGTTCATGTGTAAATACTTTTCATTAAATAGGATTCACTTAAATTTACAATCTTTACCTTTCGTCATTGTGATTAAATTCAGGTAAACGCCTACCAACAATTGTTACTCAAAATATTTTTAACCACATCCGTGGAAATTACGTAGTTTTTGAGTAACAAGGTCAAGGTCTTGTAACTCGTGTTGCCAGATAATAAGGCAATCCCAACCGTATTCTTTGAAAAAGTCAATACGTTCTTGAGGATTATCTTCGTGATGATGCCACTCTCCGAAGACTTCGATTATCTTTTTCTTACCAGTGATATTGAGAAAATCCGGACACTTTCCACCAATCGAATAGCGACCATCTCCGACAAAAACGTATTCACCTGAAAAGAGGTCATCAAGAAGCCGTTCTATTATCTGCTCCGGTTCTGTCTGCTTGAAACGATTTCCACGAATGATTGCTTTACTCATTCTGTCTCGAAGGGCGGGGTCGTTCCAAAGATTTGTTCCATTTTCTTTAGGACTGCGAATTGTAACTCCTCTCATCTTAAGCACACCGTAAACATCATCCGGATACATTCCAAACATTTTAGCAATCCTACTAGTTCCAAAACCCTCTTCACAGTACAAATATTCCCACTTGTCACCATGCTGTTCGTTAAGTCTTTCAGTTCGGGTTTTACCTGTCTTTAACCTTTTAAGATGTGCTTGACGAATCTTTTCCTTCCAAGTTTCGTATTTCCTCGAATCTTTCGGTACTGCCATTTCCGAATCCTCCTTACAGTTTTACATAATTTACCTCCTATGCTAAAATTATAGTATTTGGAAAAGCAACTTAAAAGAGGTGTAATCTTCAAATCCAATAGTAACCACCTGAAAGCGGATTGTTGCGTCCGTTTTTCCAGTCTCATAGGGTACAGGAGAGGAACGTGTGAAGGAACTTTCTTCGTAAAACATATCTACCACAAGAGAGTAACGGTCAGAGTTCTTTCCACACGGAGTAGAAGGAAGCTCTCATTCGTAACTCTACTGGAACAACCTACCACACGCACTTATATCTAGTCTATCTAGGCTATTTTTAATTTTTATTATAGATTTTTTTACTCTCATCTCTTGCTTCAATTTCTTAGCTATAATAAAAAAATAGGTTAGATAGCCTAGATGAAAGTTCGGTTATCTAACCGGAATATGAATTCTTACTTTTGTACCGTCTGCTACTGTGGCAAATTCATACAGTTTTCGACCACGAAGTAGACTGACTAACCCTTGTCTTCCAGGTATGGTAGTATTTTCAATCTCTATGAGACCTAACTGTCCTTTCAATTCTTTAACGCGACGGAAGAACTGATTAGAAGAAACTATTTCTGCGCCAATAGCGTTACACCACGCACGATAAGCGTGATACCACTCATCTTTGGCTGCTTGAGCTTCTGCATCTGGTTCAGAACAAGCATTAAAGAATCCTAATACAGAATCAGCACAGCTTATAAATTCGTATCGTGCTCGTTCAATTGAAGTACTTTCTGTGAATTTTCCATTCCTTATTAACCTCTGTAAGCCAGCAACTGCTAAGTTTAAAGCTCCTGAAAGTTTCTCAGGTGTGGTAAGCCTATCGAGAATTGTTCTGTCCTTTAAGTAGCGACCGGATTTTTCATCTACCCGGTCTTCGCTGTCAACAAACCTGTTTGGACAGAATATTACTATCCAACGGTCGAAGAAAGCATCGTCTGGACTTTTTACTGTCGGGTAAGCATTTGCCGAGAAAAACAGCTTCGCATAATTGTAAAACGATACTGCATCTTTACCCTTAAATTCAGCATCGATTTTATCATCGCCTGTCAATGCTTTGAATTGACCTATATCTCTTGCAGTCAATTGTGGTAAATCAGCGTAAACATTTGCCAGCTTTCCTACAAGACTTGCTTTTGCAAACCGATTACCGCCAGCTAAGTCTTGGAACGTTCGCGATGATACATTTTCCTCTCCCAACAACGCACTTACGAGTTTAAGTAATGTACTCTTACCGCTGTCTCCATTTCCCACAAGTAACAGAGCTTTCTTAAACCTGTAATCTGTGAGTAAGCAAGTGCCGAGAAATTCCTCAAAAGCTGGAACTGCATCCATTGGAAGTATCCGTCCAAAGAATTCACGAACCTCCTCTACAGGTGCGTCAGGGACATATTCCACAGGAAGCTGAGACAAGCTTTTGTAGTCAGGACTGTGAGGAAGAAGCTTTACCTCTTCTGTGGTAATCTGGAGCATTCCGTTGAGGACATTAACAAGGTTGCTTTCCTTGGAATTTTCTAACGGACTATAGATTGTCATATCTTTAACCCACTGAATTACTGCGTTAGACCTCTCCGGTTTCCATTCATCTAAAAGTTTTTTTGCAATTACTGTACTTAAATAGCTCTCACCGCCTGGTCTGAAAACTCCTTTTTTGTAATGCCATAGTTCTCCTTTTCTTCCACCCATCGTAAGAAAGTTTTCTTCTTTGAGAATTTCTTCACCTAGCCAAACAGGGACGAAGCCGCCTCCTTCACGGAAGAACCGCATTGGAGACTGTTTCTTTTCATCCTCCTGCTTTTTGTGCATTACCCAAGCGTTAGCGATAGTGCGTTTTGCATAGTTCCAGTCCGGAATTTTTGACCCATCCGGTCCAGTCCTAAATGTTTTTGCGCTTGCAAACCAGTTCGGATTAGTTAAAACGGTTAAACACTGACCTCTACTGTAACCCAGTTCAAGCAGGCTTCGTACGATGTACCAATGACTGTCTGACCGCTCTAATGTACCGTCATCCTTTACTTCTGCTCCTTCACCGGTCGTAATTCTATCCCACAGGTTGCGATAGGCAGGATTACTCTTGCCGGCATCTTTAATTCTCTGTTCAAAGTCTTCCGGCAAAGGCTCTTCTTCAAAGTCAAAATCAAGCTCTTGCTCCTCGTACTCTACTGTGGGGAAGTTATCAAGCGAGTAAACCCTTTCCGGGTTATAATCCATGAAATCAACAAAAATCGGCTCTTTATACTTCAAGTTCCAAGTGCCCGGAACCCGGAGTATTCTTGCTAGGTCGTAACAGTCGTCCGCACCATAAGCTTTTAGCTTTTGTGATAACCCGAGAGTCCGGCGCTTAACTGCAAGCGTATCCTGTTCAAAAGTCGATAGTTTCCAATAGACGTGATAACCCCCGCCTGAAAATATTATTGCTGTCGGTTGTGGTTCAAATGAGCGTAACGCTTTTAATATTTCATCTCGGTTATGAGTTGTCTTATCAAAATCAAGCTCTACCCACAGTACAGAGGTTCCGGCGGAGTCTTTCTCTCCACCCCTTCTACCTTTAGTAAGCCTACATTCGGGCCGTATAGGTAAAATTCGAGTATAAATCTCTTTTTGACCGTTAACATTGTCAGGGTCGCTTTCCATCATTGCCCACTTTTGAGCCTTCCTTAATTCTGATAGCTGAAATAACTCAAATTTTATAGAACCCTCGTTGGTCGTTATCCCAAGGGTACTCCAACATTCTGTGGGTGCATCTCTATAGATTAGGTCGAAGAATTTTTCAATGGTTTCTGCTCTCCGCTCGTCAAATGACTGTTGCATCTCCCGTTCGCCTCCTTCTTCAATGTCTCTCGTTTGATGAAGTTAACGCGGTCACCTAGCTCGCGCATAGCCCTTACGTAGTCGAAAAGGTTCACGGTTAGGTGTTTGTCGCCGTCAAATCTCGTTCGCAAGTCCCGTAAGGTTGTGAAATCCGCATCAGGATACTCAAATATGACCTTCCTAGCATTCGGGAAAGGTAGTCGTATCTGCGGCTCGTATCCTTCGAGAAGTAGGTAAGCCGCAAAGCGCAAGTCCTTTGTATAAAACGGCTCGCGTTTCAATGCAAATCACCTTCCTCTATTTCTTTTCTTGGCTCTCGTAGAAGCTCTTTATCCAGTCTTCGTGTTCAGCAAGGTAGTAAACAGGAACCGTTACACCATTGACTGATTTTATTGCTGTTTTGAATACACCTTCTTCTACCATCTTTTGGAACTCCTTCTCTACTTCAGGAGAAATAGCAACCCGGTTTTTGCTAAGGATTGGGTATACCCGAAACAGTTCCAAAACTTTTTCTCGTGGCGTCTTTGCTGGTCTTGCCAAAGTAAGCACCTCCTTAATTGTATCAGTTTTATTATATATGACCCCGACGAAACTTTAAAGAGAGGAACTAACTTTTGTTGAACCACCTACCGTAATTTGATTAAAGTAAAGTTGCCTTTCAAATTCGTAGGCTAATTATATTGATTGAAAAAGTTCCTAGGTGCATAGAGTCGTATATCCTACTTCAAATGCTTGGCGCTACGTGATTTTGTCAGGATTTCCTATCCAATAGAGGCAACCAGTTACCACAAGGACGATTACCGCAAGCGTCCATATTATCCAAAACATTTTTGACTTCACCTCCAATCAAGCTGCTTCTTTGTGGAGAGTACAGCTAAGAATGACTTTTGTTAGGATAGGAATGGCTTTGGGTGGAACCTTCCTAACGTAACAGATATTCTTCGATACCCAGATGTCGCTTAATTTCAAGTCAAGGAAGCGGTTTTTTAATTTTTGGTGGATATGCGCTAAATCAAATATCCAGTCATCTTCTAACAGTTCCACTCTGCAGTAAGCATACTTCCAACCTAAAACCGCTTCCATCTCATATACTTCAGGTGGTAACTTGGTCATTATCCTACCCCTCCCTCTGTGGAAAAAATTTAGTCCCTCTCTTTTTAGTGCGGTTTTAATCCTTTATAATATAATCAACTAGGCGCGGTAGAGACCTTTACCCTTGAGTCTCTGTAATTGCTCTGAAGGCGTGGTCAACCACAGAGTACACCTCTCTACCGACCGAGCGTTAAGTGTAGAGCTCGAGCCGCAAACTCTCACTGACGCAGACTAATGGAGCTCGTAGGAGCTCCTGTTAGTCTGTTTTCGTGTTTTACCGGATTCGATAGAAGATAGCTTTACCAGCAGGAATATCGTGTTCGATTTCTTTAATTTTTCCCTGCTGTTTAAGCTGTTCCAGCGCGACTCGGAAATACTTTTCTGGAACCTGCGCTATACCTCTCAACCTGTTAATGTTGGCGCTTTTCTCGTAGCTGAGGTCAGACATTATCAGCGTTTTTGCTTTCTGGACAAAAAGTTTTTCCTGTCTCATCTCGTCCAGAAAATCGAACCCACCAACTTGAATTCCTCTCATTTTGATGTTTCCTCCTTTCAAAAGTTAATCACGGGAACGTGCAACCAGAGTTACTGGTCGAAATGGTGTTCCTTGCTTGTAATCCTTTTCCATAGAAGACAGGTTATCTTTTCGATATTGAGCAATCCTCCTCTGTGGTAATTGACTCTGAAACTTCTTCAGGGCGTTCCTCAATTCCGACAGCTTTTCCGTCAGTGTTACCTCCTGCAGGGCTTCCTGAAATGTCTTCGCTTTCACTTTCTTCATTATCGAACCCTCCTTTCTCAAATTCTTCCAAATCTGCTTTTATCTTTTCTGCTAATGTACTGGTTACAGGGTTGTGTTGGAGTTTCTCCAGTATATAGGGGAGGTCTTCATCTAAGATACGGATTATTTCTTCCGATTCATTTAGTGCCGGGTAGTATACTTCCGCTTCGGAATCACCGCACTTTTTACGGCTTACTCTTATTGCACCTTCCGCCTG
>JACCKY010000101.1 GCA_014236755.1 Candidatus Petromonas tenebris
AGACAAACAATATTTGAAGACAACGAAGATGCTGAGAAATTTTTACAGACCCTTAAAGATTATAAAGATAAAAGCGGATATAAGATTTATGCATATTGTTTAATGGGAAACCATATTCATCTGCTGATTAAAGAAGAAAAAGAAGAATTAGGCATAATAATGAGACGTATAGGAGCAAGCTATGTATATTGGTATAATTGGAAATATAATCGAAGCGGGCATTTGTTTCAAGATAGATATAAAAGTGAAGTAGTAGAAGATGAAAAATATTTATTAAATGTAATAAGATATATACATCAAAATCCATTAAAGGCTAATATAGTGAAAGATATCTCTGAATATAAGTGGAGCAGCTATTCAGAATACGTAGGTAAGCATAAAGTTATAGATAGTGACTTGGTATTTAGTATATTCAGTAATGACAGAAAAAAAGCTATATCAGTGTTTAAGGAATTTCATAAGAAAAGTAGTGATGATAACTACTTGGATATAAAAGAAAATAAAAGACTTAGGGATAATGAAGCAATAGAGATTATTAAAAATACTTGTGATGTTTTTCATTGCATAGAACTTCAAAGCTTAGAAAAAGATGAACGGGATAAATATTTAAAAACTTTAAAAGAAAAGGGATTATCAACAAGGCAAATAGCTAGACTTACAGGTATAAGTAGAAGCATAGTTTTAAAAGCATAGTAGGATAAATAGTAGGAAGCATTTATTTTACAAAGAATGTTATATAATGATGTTGCGGCAAATAAAGAGGAATAATGAATTTATTTGACAATGCGATAATAATTGACAATTGTAAATTAAACACGTGTGAGGATTTGATATCAAATGGATAAAAATAAAATGATCATCATTCTATCGTGGACGGCTGTATTACTATGGCTTGTTCTTATATTTTACTTATCATCTCAACCTGCAGTAGAATCTGATGGACTGAGTAAAAAGGTTACAAAGATTATTATAGAGAAAGTAGGGCGTTTAGTTCCACTAGACAGTGAAACCAGTACTACGGCAGATTTAGTAGCACGGTTTAATCATGTTGTAAGGAAATTTGCTCACTTTGGGATTTACTTTATACTAGGAGTATTGGTGTTGAATGCTTTAAGGAGAAGTGGTATTAGAGGTTTTAGAGGATTTATATTTTCTCTTGTGTTTTGTATACTTTATGCTATAAGTGATGAAGTTCATCAGCTATTTGTGCCAGGTAGAGGAGCGCAGGTTTCTGATGTATTGATTGATAGCTTAGGGGCTTTTCTGGGGATTGGGATGTATAAGATGGTAAGAAAAATAAAGAAAAAGGTTATAATTAACAGATTTTAGTTTGCTAGCTATGACTTTTTATGCTTGATGATATTTTAAGGATTATCAAGAGATAGATATAGCATTATGTGCAGAAGATGAAAATAGAAGCACTGCTGTTGTTGTAGATATTAATGAAATGAACTGTATTTATAAATTCGGTATTGTAATAATAAAGAAAAGTACAAGTAAAAAACTATTAGATAATATTAGGAGAGAATGGGTTAAAATATACCAACGTTGAACCAAGAGAACCGTCCCTCTGGTTTGGTCCCTCTGGTTTGTGCCTGGTTTGGAATGCCAATAAGACTGTTTATATGTTATAATAAAAACGAGTAAAGTTACCATAGAAAAATATTCCAATAAAAGTACGCAAAGCCATAATACCAGCTGCCGGACTGGGCACAAGATTTCTACCGGCTACAAAAGCACAACCAAAGGAAATGCTACCTATAGTGGATAAACCTACTATTCAGTATATTATTGAAGAAGCCATAGGTTCAGGTATAGAAGAGATACTTATCATAACAGGTAGAAGCAAAAGAGCTATAGAAGATCATTTTGACAGATCCATAGAGCTTGAATTTGCCCTAGAGAGCAAAGGAAAAAAAGATCTGCTGGAGCAGGTAAAAGATATATCAGAAATGATAAATATTCACTACATAAGACAAAAACAACCTAAAGGGCTAGGCCATGCCATAAACTGTGCAAAGAGCTTCGTAGGCAATGAACCCTTTGCAGTACTTCTTGGAGATGACATAGTAGATGCTAAGACAAAACCCTGTTTAAAGCAGCTTATAGACGTTTATAATGAATATAAGACCACAGTTTTAGGAGTCCAAGAAGTCAGTTATGATGATGTTAGCAAATATGGTATAGTGGATGGAAAGCATATAGAAAATGGAGTATATAAAGTAAAGAACCTAGTAGAAAAGCCTCAAAAAGAAGAAGCTCCTTCCAATATTGCTATATTAGGCAGATATATTATTACTCCGGAGATATTCGAGATACTTGATAATACTAAACCCGGAGCCGGGGGAGAAATACAGCTAACTGACGCACTAAAAGACCTTGCAACTAAGCAGGCCATGTATGCCTATAACTTTGAAGGTAAAAGATACGACGTTGGAAATAAACTAGGATTTTTACAGGCCACTGTTGAGTTTGCATTAAAAAGAGAAGATTTAAGGGATGAATTTTTGGAGTATCTTATAAATACTATTGAAAAGGAAACAGATGAGGTTGCACTTACGAAAGAGGATGAAATAGAGATATGATCAAAAAAATTTTTATTATGTTTTCTATAATAATATTACTAGTAGCAGGCTGGTACTTTTTCTCTAAGGATGAAGATGTTGAAAGCAAATTAAGTATAAATAATGAACAAAGTCAAACTGTATCTAATGAGGAAAAAACTAGTGATGATAGTTCTAAAGAAAATACCGCAAAAGCTGAGGTAGATAATTCCAATAGAGATACAGATATAAATAAAAATACCGGCAATGATGATAGTGATGAGGATAAGGTTATTTCAAACGAAGAAGATAATTACATAGAAGAAACAGAATCGAAAAAAGACAGGGACAATGATGTTAAAGAACAAACAGGAGAGAAAGTGGAAAATATGTTGACTCATAAGTCAAGCGGTGAACAAGAGGAGTCCCTTAACCTTACATCCGAGGAAATTGAAGGAAAAATAACCCAAAAATATACTGTTCTTTTTACAAATCTGAGAAAGAAATACGAGGCGAAAATAAATGACTTGATAGCTCAGGCTAAAAATGAGTATTTTTCATTACCTGAAGAAGAGCGGGATGCGGCAAAGCTTAAGCTGGGACTGAAGTATCTAAAGCTAGGTAAGGCTTTAGAGGAGGAGTGTGACAAAGAGTTTTATGCACTGCTGGATAATATGAAGGCAGAGCTTAAGGAAAATAATCTGGGGAAGGATGCAGCAAATAAAGCTGAAAAGATCTATAAAGAAGAGAAAAGTGAAAGAAGAAAGACTTTGTTATCTAAGGCTATGAAAATAAAAAATGATTAAAATAATGGATGATAAAACATGCCAAGAACAGCAGGAAAAAAAGTAAAACCGGTATAGAACAGACGTGGGGCAAGGTATCATGTCTGATTGAACTTACAAAGCTATGAAACACCTAATAATCCTTCTTGACAAAGCGTTAAGGAGGATTATTTATATGATATAATTAAAAATGTAAGGATAAAATATAAAAAAACATTGATAAGAGAAGAAACACAAGTAAGGGAAGATATAATCCTCTTCAGGCTCCGTAGAAGAGCTGTTTCAATAGAAAAGATATAGAGGGAAAAACAGCTCTTCAAAGTCGCTTCAGAGGAAACATTGAAGGATATTTAAAGTTATACTGTTAGAGTAACTAGCACAAGAGGTTAATTTAATAAATCTATTTAAAGATTATTCGGACATAATTGAGAAAGTTATTCTTTTCGGTTCTAGAGCTAGAGGAGATAATAAAGACTCTCAAAAACTGTTGTTTTCTCAGTTTACAAGTATCCTCAGTATAATTCGGGATATGCTTGAGGAAAAAAGCATAGAATATAAGTATCTTGATGAATCAACTTTGCAATTTAAATATGTGTAATGGTGAAAGTTTAAATTAAAAAACAGAACAAGTTTAAGAGAACTTGGTATAGAGATAGGAGGGGTAGCAGGTACTTCTGTAGGGGCTCTGAATGGTGCAATGATAATACAAAATGACTTTGAGAGATGCTATGACCTATGGTACAATATGAATCCCTCAAAGGTAATGAATATAGAAGATAAACTTATGAGAAAGCTTGTAAAGTTGGACATTACTCCTGATAATATTCAATATATAATGAATCAGCTTAAGAATATACTAGGGGGTAGAGGGATTGACATAACTCCCCTAAAAGAACTTTTAAAGGAAAATATAGATGAGGATATCATTAGAAAATCGAATAAGGATTTTGGCATAGTTACCATTTCCCTTTCCGATAGAAAACCTATGGAGCTTTTTATAGAAAATATCCCGGAAGGTCATCTTATAAATTATCTTTTGGCAAGTGCAAATCTTCCCGTTTTTAAGATGGAAAAAATAGATGGAAAGCTTTATCTGGACGGAGGATTTTATGACAATATACCCGTAAGATTACTTCTGACAAAGGGATATAGGGATCTTATAGTTGTGAGGTTATATGGATTTGGCAGAAAGCGAAGGGTAAATGAAGACGGACTCAATATAACTTATATAAATCCATCGGAAGAGCTGGGAATGTCTCTGGACTTTAGAACTCAGAGGGCGAGAAAAAATTTAAAACTGGGTTATTACGATACATTGAGGGTATTAAAAGGGTTAAAGGGAGCGAAATACTATATCGAGCCTAAAAATGATGATGATTATTTTATATACTATTTTATGAATCTTGATAAAGATATAGTTTTAAAATTAGGTTCCATATTGGGGATAGAGGACATGCCCTACAGAAGAATGCTTTTTGAACATATTATTCCAAAGCTTGGAGAACTATTAGATGTTGAAAAGGTTGGAAGTTATGAGGATATAGTTTTGGCTTTATACGAAAGGGTAGCTCAAAGACATGGAGTAGAGAGATTCAAGGTTTATAGATTAAAACATAGTGATTTATTGCTAAGGACAATAAAGGATGATATACTGGATGAGATTGTAGATGAGTTTTTCAAAAATCTTTCCTAGAGATTTTGCTTACAAAGGAAACATTGAAGGATATTAAAGCTATATTGTTAGAGTAACTAGCACAAGAGGTTGATTTATTATAAAATATAAATATGGCATTTAAAATCTATAATGTAAAAATGGAGGTAGAGATTATGAAAAAATCATTGGTTGTTATTGTTACAATAGTTGCTGTTATAGCGATAATAGGTGCATCCCTGGCGGGAACCTATAATAGTCTTATAACAAAGGCTGAGAATGTTGACGCACAGTGGGCAGTTGTAGAAAGT
>JACCKY010000102.1 GCA_014236755.1 Candidatus Petromonas tenebris
TTTCTTCTAGTAATCCTCCTAACTTTATTCTTAAAGCGTTTTACCCTTTTGGGGTCGACACCAAGAGTCTTAGTGCGAATTACAAACCCTAGAAATCTGACTCCTTCATACACACTTGTAAGCTTAGTTTTAGATTGGTTAACTTTTAATTTCAGTTCTTCCTCAAGGACCTTTGTAGCATAGGATTTGTAATCTCCTGCTGTTTTCTTATCTTTTGCAAAGATAAGAATATCATCAGCGTAACGTACTATCCTAATGCCCCTTTGCATCATCCTTTGGTCGAACTGATTTAGATAGATATTGCTAAGTAGTGGTGAAATGACACCGCCCTGCGGGCTTCCAACTTCTGTAGAACTGAAGTTACCGTCCAGCATTACCCCTGACTTTAAGAACTTTCTAATCAGCTCTAATACTTTACCATCACTTATTTTCTCTGATACCGCCTTTATTATGATTTCATGGTCTAAGGTATCAAAGCATTTACTTAAGTCCATATCTACCACATGCTTTAAGTTATACCTGTTCATAAATCTTTCAGCTTTTGCAACTGCTTGTTGCTGTGAATGATTAGGTCTATATCCATAGCTTGATGGATGAAAGGTTCTATCAAAGATTGGTTCTATGATGTTAACAATGGCTTGCTGAACTACCCTGTCCTTTACTGTAGGAATTCCAAGAAGTCTCGTGCCTCCATCAGGCTTTTCGATTTCCGTTCTTCTTACAGGACTAGGCTTATACGTGTTAGTCTTCAGTCTGTCATGAAGAAACTCAATATTCATCTCAAGCTTCTCAGCAAAATCAGAAACAGTCTCTCCATCTATTCCAGGAGCTCCATTGTTTCTCTTTACACTCTTAAAAGCTAGTTCTAAATTTTCTTTTCGATAAATCTTATCGATAAGGCTGTACCATTTCTTCATGACTTTCCTCCTTTGTTGCTGTATCCTCCAGTACTTCTCCCTTAGGCTATACATTCTTCATTAAGGTTGCTTGACGTCTCTAGCTCTATGGCAATCTTATCTTCGCTCTCCTAACTACTTCATATCCGTGTCGTCGAGATAGCTCGCAAGTTATTTTATGCCAGCTATTCGTACCTTAGGGCATTTCAGCCTTGTTTTAACACCTTCACCCTTGATTGAAATTCTTTTAGACACACTTTGAAATTTCTTCCGCCCTTCGCACCTATCATAAGCTTTTGGCTTAAGATAGCCACATCGACTAAGCGATGTGTCACCCATATTTTATCCTCCAGTCTATTACTAGCTTTCATAGGTATAGGTTTATTCACTACTACGGCTTCGTCTGCATACTGCACTCTCATCTCACCCCTTGCTTTCGCTTGTAAGTGAAATCTACAGCTTCGAGTACAGTACTTCCAAGGTTAAGTTGCTCCGCCTGTTGTTAAAACGACCATCATAACACATGTAGCTGAGCTAATTTTAGGACTTTCCCACTTATTGGAGGGTTATCCACCACATATGCCAACATTGGTTCACTTGCGTTCCGTTCCAACAACCGCCATCAGCTTCCTTCAGACCCTTTCGTCGCCGAAAACGCCCTTGCTTACAGCTTGCCTTCCCATTAGCTAGGTGGCAGGTTTTCTTTCAAACCATCGGCTCGGCAACATGCCTCGCAAACAATAAAAAACACCTGCTAAGCAAGTGTTTTAGTAAGTGTATACGAGTAAGTCTATAAGCCGAGTTCTGTATTTGATAGCCATCTATCTAGGTCTGCTGTTGCCAACAGACTCTTGCGAC
>JACCKY010000103.1 GCA_014236755.1 Candidatus Petromonas tenebris
TATGCTTATAAACAACTTTTGCCACCAGAGATTGAAGAGACACAGGGACCTGTATACTCTACAGAAAAGGTTGTTAAAGGAGATATTGCAGTAGGAGTGGAGACAACAGGAAGACTTGACCCTTCAAGACACGGAGGTATAAGAGTTCCTGGAGATTGGAGAGATAGAGATTCTGTTCAGTATGTGATAGAAGAATTTCTTGTGGAAGAGGGAGACGCAGTTAAAAAGGATCAGGTAATAGTAAGACTTGATTCAAGTGACCTGGAAACAAAAATTGAGGAAAAGGAAGAGGAGCTTGAAGTTAAGAGAGAACAGCTATCAGAAATGACAGGCGTATCAGAGGAAAATGTTGAATACTTAAATCCCAATAAAGGGATTACAATAACTTCTCCTATTGACGGACGCATAGTAGGTCTGGATGCTTCAGAAGGCAAGGAGCTAGAATTGGGACATGTAATAGCAAGGGTAGTAAATGATTCAAAATTTAAAGTTAAAATTAAATTAACTATTAATGAGTTTAAAAAGGTAAAGGTTGGGCAAAAAGTTGTACTTTCATTTCCTAATTTTGACGGATTTTATGAAGGAAAGATAACTGAACTCAATCCTAATCCTGTACCTAATAATCAGGAAGAAGGTTTTGCAAAGGGGTTTGTACATATGGGAATTGTAGAAGCTGACAACCCTGGATTAGTACAGAGTGGTATGAAGGTTACCATAGGATTAAAAAATGAAAACGATGATAAAGTTGTAAACTTCTTTAGTATACCAGGTGAAGTGGAAGGGTTCGTAGAGGAAGAGAAGGTTATAAACACAGCTGATGAGGCAATTGTAACTAAGGTTCATGTTCAGAATATGGAGAGTCTCAAAAAGGGTGATGAAATAATAACGATGGCGAGTAATGATATTCAGGACATGTTGGAGGAAAAGATAGAGGAAATAAGAGAGCTAAAAACTGAAATTAGAGAACTAAGGAACCAGCTGGAACAGCTAGAAATAACCTCTCCTATGGATGGTATTGTAGCAGGATTTAACAAGGAAGAAGGAGAATCTGCAAGACCGGGAGAATGGATAGGCAGCATATTTAATACATCTGATATGAGAATGTGGGCTCAAGTAGATGACATAGACGTAATAAATGTCAAGCAGGATGCCCCTGTTAAAGTAACTGTCGATGCACTTCCCGGTGAAGTATTTGAAGGAAAAGTTACTCATGTTTCTACCAGTGGAGAAGATGTAAACGGAATAACTAAATTTATGGTAAACATAGAAGTTAAAGGCGGTCCAAATCTCAAACCGGGAATGCAGGCTAATGCCTTTATAGATGCAGGTAGTGCCGAGGATGTGTTGCTAGTCCCTTTAGAGGCTGTATTTGAAGAGGATGGTAAAACCATGGTAGAAATTTTAGAAAACGGACAGCCAAAGGTGGTACCAGTAAAGCTGGGACTAATGAATGACAGAGTAGCAGAGGTTAAAAGCGGTCTTGAAGAAGGAGATATGGTAATTACAGGAAGCAGTGCAGACTTACTTCCAAGTCAGCATATAGGAGCTAAGGATAAATTACTACCTGACGTGAAGGACAAAGATGATGGTAATTCAGAAAATAAAAATGAGTAGTCTACCATCTGTACTAGTAAAAGACCAGCTATTAAATGTCAAGTAACATAATTGAAAAAATCATTATAACTAAACAACTAAAAATTTGCATGACAAAAAGAGGTTATTATTTTTAATAACCCGAAGGGTTTGGTATAT
>JACCKY010000003.1 GCA_014236755.1 Candidatus Petromonas tenebris
GGATAAGGATCAAAGTCCTCAGCATCTACCCTTTGCATATTACTTACTTCATATTGAGAGCGTATCTTAGTTCTTTCATACAGAAATCTATATATGTCTTCTCTAAATCTTTGCCAAACTGGATGATTTTTCTTGGGAGGCAAATGCTTGATACTCAACTTATTGTCAAGGTAAAAATGGAAACCAAACATTCTGGCATTTATAAGATAGTCTATATCCTCACCCCTTGTTATATTTGGGTCAAAAGGAACTACCTGGTACATATTTTTATGTATTACCATAGCTCCCCCAAAGGCAAAGGGAGTATGTTTAATCCTAGGCCCGCAGCTGATTATCTTATCAAAGGCTTTGGCCTTACTGCCAAATCTGTCCCAGTACGTCATCCAAGGCTCCATATTAACGTCATCATAATATTCATCATGTTTATTCAAATAATATCCTGCAACACCATATATATTTTCACCATAAACTCTTTTTCCTATGAATTCTTTAGCCATGTCGATAAAATCAGGATTTTCGAATATCTCATCATCATCAATCAAAATAGTGACCTCAGAAGAAAGTATATGGGATGCATATAGACACATATTTCTTACATTGGCATATCCCTTTAAGTTTAAAAGTCTTATAACATCTTTATTTAATCCTCTATTGATGCATATTTCTTTGATTTCTCTCAAGTTATCGACTGTGAATATATAGGTTTCTATTCCCAGTCTCACTTCTCCTATTATTTTTTTAACCTTCTCTTGCGCTTCCTTCTCTACTTCATCTGTAGTGGGACAAATCAAAATTATTAGCTTAAAATCTTTATTCTTTAATATCTTCATGCTTTCTAAGGTTCTCCCTAAAGTGCCCTCTTCATCTATGGGGGTGGGATGGTCGTATACGGCGTCACCTTCTCTCCACCCGATTTCCTTTTTTCTTCCCCAGTAAGTTGGTATTACAACTGTAGTTCTCATTTTATGCCTCCAATCTATAGCTATTTATAATTTCTTTATACAACTTTTCAACCTTATCCACGGTCCTTTTCCATGAAAAATTCTCAGCTGCATACCGATGGGCCTTTTTACTCCTCTCTTCCTTATCCTTCCTTGTTAGCTCTTTAATTATGGCCTTGTATAGTTCAATATCATCATCAACATCCACAAGGGATCCTACTTCATCATTTATAAAATCAACAAGTCCTCCTTGATTAGTTCCCACAACCGGTGTTCCGCATGCAAGGGCTTCTACCGCCACAAGTCCGAAGGGCTCCATCCTTGAAGGCACCACATTTACATCTGAAATATTATATATATCTACAAGGGTCTGCTGACTTACATGTCCTAGAAAGAACACTTTGCTTAGATTTAAAGATTCCTTTAGTCTTCTAAGCTCATTATAAAGTTCTCCATTCCCCGCTATCAAAGTAACTACATTTTTATTTAAAGCATCGCTATACATTTTTGCAGCCTTTATTAAAACATCTACACCTTTAAAATGAGTCAATTTACCTGCAAAGGATACTATATAATCAGGAACAACATTTATGTTAAACTCTTTCAACACCTTCATTTTATCAACATTTTTAGGCATAAATAATTCTTCATCATATCCGTTCATAATAATCTTTCTTCTATTTTCTTCCACTTTATAAAGCTCTTTTACGTCTTCATCAACCTGTCTTGAAATAGTAATAACCTTTTTGGCCTTTCTTGCTCCTTCAATAGCATAGGGATGATATCTGCTATCCTTTTTAAATCCCTTTATATCCGTTCCATGGGCTGTAATAACGTATGGTATATCCGTCTTAGCTGCAGCATAAGGAGCTATCCAAAGGTGTTGAGCATGGATTATATCAGGCTTAAACTTTTCCACCTCTTCCTTAATTGCCTTTATAAAGGTATCAATATATTTTCTAATCTGTCCATCATCTAATCTATAAAATGTATTATTGCTCCTTGGATGGCTAGTAAAGCATGGAAAGTTATAATCTATCTCATAATCTATTTTTTTAGCTCCATCGAAAAATATGGGGCGTATTTCAAACTCTTCAGAAGGAACTTTGGTATTTTCAGGAAATATAACCTTAACTTTATGCCCCCTTGTCGTCAGCTCTTTTGCTAGGTTTTTAGTATAAACACCGCTACCTGAGCCTTCAAGCGGAAAATGATTTATCATTAATATTCTCACCTATTACTTCCTCCTTTCGATCAAATTTTTCTATAAATTCATTCCAACTATTTAATGTTCTATTATATTCTTTTATTACTTTATTAAGCTGTTTATAGCTTATTTCAAGGGCTTTTGGCAGTATTAAAAACCTCTCATCATTTAGATATTTTGCCACAGCCTTTGCCCCTATCTTTATGTTCTCCATCTGATAACCCTTCACTTCTTCAATGTCTCTACCCATGATCCAATTCAAGAATGGGTTTCTACCTATCCACCCCAGACAAGCATAGTAAAATCTATCCTTTATATCTGCAGTGCTCCTTATATCTGGAACTTCAGGGTAATTACTATAAGTATCATGGAATATTTTTGTATCTATATCTATACACTTTTTATCTATTTCTTTAAATCTTAATCCTAAAAGTGTATCCTCACCCCTTGTTAAAATCGCCTCTCCGTTTACAGTATATACCGTTGAAAAAAATGGAGGCAAACTTCTAAATCCTTTAAGTTTTATAGCTACATTTCCACCTAATATCTTGTCCGTATCAAATACCCTTCGATTGTAATAATTGTCTAAATTTAAGCACTTATGTTTATTGCTTTCTAAAATATATCCATAAACTGCTTCCTTTTGCAGCCCTATCAATAGCTCTTTCATCCCATCAAATTTCATTGGCGGAATTATATAATATCCTGAATAATCACTTGTGGTAATAATCACATCTTCCCGTTTAAGATATTCCAAGTGCCTTCCTATGAAGTCTATCTCCCTTTCCACTACCTCTCCTTCATGCTCAGTCAAAACTTTAGGATAAACATCGGTATCAATAAACACAAGTACTTCAGAGCCTGTAAGCATTGCTTCAATAACTGCATAATTCCTATATATTCCATAAGGAACTAAACCATAGGTATCAAGTGTTGGTGAATTAAGAAGTGTATTTATAGATTCTACAGAGATTCCCATATTCAGTAAGTCACATCTTCCTGAAATAAAACTGTTAATTTTAACTGGAAAAACCTTAGTTCTTTTTCTAAGTTTTTCTATCAGTTTAAAATCACAGTTGTGGGAATAAACGATTACTATACTATATATACTGTGGCCATATTTTGATGCATTGCCCAAAAACTGTTCAATTGGATCTAGGGTATTAAATTCTTTAGTTATAATTCCTAATGAAACCTTCATAAATATACCTCCTCTTTTGTAGCTGTTAAATTTTCAATATATTTTATTTATACCCCTTGAACCCTCTTATTTAACATAAATTTAACATAATTATTTTAAGACACTTCTAAAAAATATAATATAAAAGTTATTTTTCATAGAATAAATGTTATAATAATGTTGCTGTAATTCTATTTAAAATCTAAGAGGTGTTTTTATGAGAGGTACAAGATTTATTGTTCAGTCATCTATAATAGCTACTATATATACAGTTTTGACCATTGCCTTTGCCCCTATAAGCTACGGGGAAATTCAGGTGAGAATATCCGAAGCATTGACGATTTTGCCCTACTTTACTCCTGCAGCAATTCCAGGACTTTTTGTAGGTTGTCTTATTGCAAATATGCTTAGTCCTGTTGGAGTATTTGATGTAATTTTCGGAAGTCTTGCTTCTTTAATTGCTGCATATATGTCATATAAAATGCCAAAAAAATGGCTTGTCCCTATACCCCCTATAATAGTAAATGCTATTGTTGTAGGGCTATTACTTAGATATGCATATAGCCTGCCTATTCCTTTGGCACTATTAATGCTTTATGTAGCTATTGGTCAAATTATAGCCTGCTACGGCTTGGGATATCCTCTTTTAATAATATTAAATAGATATAAAAACAAAATTTTCAAATAAAAATTTCTTTAAATTAGCCTCTTGTGCTAGTTACTCTAACAGTATAGTTTTAAATATCCTTCAATGTTTCCTCTGAAGCGACTTTGAAGAGCTGTTTTTACCTCTAAATCTTTTCTATATAAAACAGCTCTTCTACGGAGCCTGAAGAGGATTATTGAAGGATATCTATATAGAATACCAGTTACGGTATTCTATATTTTAGGTTTTGATTCTATTTAGTTCTAATAGAAGCTCATCATCACTTCTACCATAACAAATACAGAAGGCAATACAGCTAAGATTATCTGAAACTTAATGGAAATCTTACTATAAAGTGATTCCCCTCTTTATCTACCTTCAGTTCAATAGTTCCATTATTTTTACGAACCATCTTCTTAACTATATAAAGCCCCAGGCCGTTTCCTTCCTGACCCTTCGTTGTAAATCCCTTTTTAAATATCTTATCTCTTATATCCTCAGGGATAAGAGGAACGTTATTAGTTACCTCAAATACATAGTCATCTAATTCTTCATATATTTTAATTTTGAGTTTTTTATCCTCATCCTCTGAGTTTTCCAATGCGTACATTGCATTCTTAATCAGGTTTGAAAGTATTTTGGTAAGATCGTATACTTTTACAGGGAGGTTTTCCGAAAGTTTTATACAGTCTATCTCCACATCTATATTTTTTTCTCTTGCCTTAGATATAGCTGTAAAGATAGTGGACTCAAGTTCTGCAATACCGATTTCATATTTGCTTCTGAGTACCATTCCTTCTTTTGCTACCATCTTCAAGTATTCAAGTGCTTTATCTGAATACTCCAGTTCAATAAGCCCCCGTATTATCTGTAGATGATTCATAAAATCATGCTTATACATTCTGAGTTTTTCATTCATTTCTTCACTTAGCACGAGACGGTAATGGGCCATTTCTTTTTCAGTTACAACTCTTGAAAGAATAATGACTTCTATAACAATCCATAGCGTCAAAAATATACTTATAAATGCAATAAGCCAGAAGCTTTTTTTAAGATTAATTTCAATAGTTTCAGTCAATTCCTTCTTGGGTACAATAGCTTTAAGATACCAACCCACAGTATTTAGCGGAGCTATTCCCACCAAAAACTGATTATTATTCATACTTATTTCTCTCATTTTATAAAATTTTTCACCTCTAACCAATAAGTCAAATAAGTCTTTAGAAATTGTATAGTCAGATTGACTTAATGCAAGTTTTTTATTATCGTCATAAATATCTAGCCCTCCGGTAATTCCAAAGGATGCATCCCGATATAAAGCTTTAAAGCCTTCAATATTTATAAAAGTAAACAAATAACCTACATTTCCTTCTTCCCAGACCGGCCTTATCTTTTGAGCTAAAAAGAACAGTTTTTCTCCCATATGGGTGCTTTGAAATACAGGGCTAGCCGGTATATACCACCAAAATAAATTCTCTCTACTACCAGACATGGCCTTATATATATCACTTTTAATAAAATGGTCCATATTTATAGTCAAGTCTTCACTTGATGAGATAACTATACCTTCTTCAGTAATACATAAAAATTGGTATATATATGGATTTTCTGTTTTCAGATTCTGAAATTTTTCTTTAATGAAATGAAGTATCTTTTCCTGGGCATTATCAGGCAGACCTTGAAAATCTTGAAGGCCCTTTCTAATACCATTTTGACTAGCTATTTCATATGCACCTTCCTCAATACCTGTAAGGGTTAAGTCTATAGACTGACTGGTTTTTATTAGAATTTGATTAACTGCCTTAATCTTTTCCTCTTTTACCACATTTACAGTCTTCGTGTATACAAAGTACATATATAAAGCCATCGGTATATATATAAGTATTAAAAATAAAATCAGTACTCGCATACGAAGTACTTTTTTTCTACTGAATAAATCCAGGAGTCTATCCAATGTATAACCACTCCATCTAACTTTTTATATAGCTTTCTGCAAAACTGTTATATCTATTTTACTAGATAATATCCCTTATTTTCAAGAAAGAAAAAACAAAAGCGTCTTCGACGCATTTGTTGGTTCGTAGTTAGTAGTTCGTAGTTGGTAGCCCTGATTAGCTCTTAGTTCTTAGCTCTTGGCTCTTGGCAAATCCTAGTCGTTCTTTAGGGTCTTTGTTAGCCTTTTTAATATTTAACTGGGAGTAGTTTGCAATTTCTTGCAAAAATGTTTGAGTTCCTAACCAAAAATATACGGCCCTGTTATGCAGAGCCTTATATTGTGATTTTTCTCTTTAATTTCTTTCTATGGTCTGCTTTAGCAGCTGATGTCCTAGAACAGCAACTCCTGTAACCAAAACCCCTTGGACAATCGATTGTACGCTAAGTCCCAGTGTTAAAACTGAGCCTACTATCCCCATCACCAATAATATCCAAGGAATTGTCCAATCTGCTATTTTAGGAGTTCTCTTAAGAAATGTTCCTATAATCCAAATAGCAGGAACTAATGTTATTGCTTCATCTAGCAAATAACTCATTATGTCCATAAAAATCCCCCCTTATCTAATTTTATGAGGGGGGACATTCTGCATATGCAAATATATTACTTAATTATGGCGTCAATAATTCCTCCGCCCAGACAAACATCTTTATCATAAAATACTATAAACTGACCTTTAGTTATAGCTTTTTGAGGTTTATCAAAGATCACTTCGCAGCTTCCATCAGAGTTTACTTCAACTGTGACATTCTTATCAGCTTGCCTATACCTAAATTTGGCAGTGCATTTAAATGAACTCTGGGGCTTACTTCCACTTATCCAGTTTACATCATTTGTAATAAGCCCCTTGGAATATAATGCAGGATGACTTGATCCTTGCACAACATACAATATGTTATTTTCTATATCTTTCTTAGCCACAAACCAGGGTTCTCCCGTACCTCTGCCTCCTATTCCAAGACCTTTACGCTGGCCTATGGTGTAGTACATAAGGCCATTATGCTTTCCTAAAATTTCTTCATTATCAAGGTTTCTTATTTCTCCCGGCTGGGCGGGCAAAAACTTACTTAAAAATTCATCAAAATTTTTTTCTCCTATAAAACAAATTCCCGTGCTATCCTTCTTATTAGCAGTTTGAAGTCCTGCCTCTTTAGCTATTTCTCTTACTTCTTTTTTATCTAAATGTCCTATTGGAAACATAGTCTTTGAAAGTTGTTTCTGATTTAAAGCGCAAAGAAAATAAGTCTGATCCTTGTTTGAATCTGCCCCTCTCAACAGACGATATGTTCCTTCATAAAAATCAACCCGTGCATAATGCCCAGTAGCCAAATAATCAGCTCCCAACTTTAGAGCATAGTCTAAAAAGGCCTTGAACTTTATCTCTTTATTGCATAGTACATCGGGATTTGGAGTTCTTCCCTTTTTGTATTCGTCTAAAAAGTAGGTAAACACCCTATCCCAATACTCTTTTTCAAAATTAACAGTATAATAAGGTATACCTATCTGAGCACATACTCTACGGACATCTGCATAATCTTCCTCAGCGGTACAAACACCATTTTCATCGCTGTCATCCCAGTTTTTCATAAATATACCTATAACATCATAGCCCTGCTCTTTAAGAAGTAATGCTGCAACAGAAGAATCTACTCCTCCCGACATACCTATAACAACCTTTGTATCCTTAGGGCTTTTAGTCATTTATAATCAACCTTTCTTTAAAGTATTTATAATTCCTTATCTATAGTTAAGTAACTTCATAAATCTTTACACTATTTTTTATCATGTTTCTTCAACATCTGTCAATACTTATTATTCCATATATTCAAAAAAAAATCAGATAAGTTTGTTTACCCATCTGATTATTGTCAATATTCTCGTAAGATTACTAGTTGTCTTTTTCATGATACTCCCCTCTAAACTATTGCTCCATATTCTCTTAACACTCTTTCAATATTTCTTTTATTTTCATCGGAAAGAGGTCTTAAGGGTCTTCTCGGATATCCACCTTTATACCCCAACATATCTAATGCCGCTTTTAGAGCTGGTATTCCAAATTTTCCTGTTACCATAAAATTAATTTCCATCATTTTTAGCTGCAATTTTCTAGCTTCTTCAATTTTACCTTGTTGAAATAACGAAACCAGCTTGCAGCAGTCATCAGGTAAAATATTAGCAAGAGCTAAAGTGGCTCCCCTTGCACCTACTGCTAAGGCAGGCAGGAGATAACCGGCATTTCCCGCAAATACAGCAAAATCATCATCTGTATTTCTTACTATCTCTGTAAGCTGCACGATATTTCCAGATGTGTCCTTTATCCCTACTATATTTGGGTGCTTTGCCAATTTTGCGATCAAAGAAGCAGGAAGGTTTATACCTGTATTTTTAGGCATGTTGTAAATCATCAAAGGAATAGGGGATTCATCAGCAACATCAATATAATGCTGGTATAGAACATCTTCTTTCATGCTTCCTTTATAGTAATTTGGAGGCAAAATTAATAGGGCATCTGCGCCGATCTCTGCCATCTCTTTACTTAAGGAAATTGTTGCCTTCGTAGACTCACATCCTGCTCCTACTATTATCTTTTTATCTTTATTAAAATTTTCTATAACGAACTTAGCCAATTCTAACTTTTCCTCTTTTGACAAATATGTAAATTCGCCATTAGATCCCAATACAACAATTCCGTCTAAATCCGTCTTTCCCCATTTTTCTAAATTGTATTTCAGCTTTTCATAATCTATCTCTTCATTTTTGTTAAAAGGCGTTACTATCGGTGTATAAATTCCTTTAAACATTCTTCATACCTCCATTTAATATTTATTCATGACTGTCTATCTATATGCAGTTTATCATATATATTTAATCCGCAACAGAGGTCTAGCAAATTTTTTCGTGTCTCTAATTATTTTTTATTTAGTATAACAAGTTTCTA
Organism: Candidatus Petromonas tenebris; assembly: GCA_014236755.1. Taxonomy (GTDB): domain Bacteria; phylum Bacillota; class Clostridia; order Peptostreptococcales; family Caminicellaceae; genus Petromonas; species Petromonas tenebris. The sequence goes on from JACCKY010000003.1 coordinate 8,906, forward strand.
TATTTTAACTATTTATCAAAATATTTCTTTGGTATTGAACTTATGCTTATATTTCCATTTATTAAAACCATATATTTTTTATATTGTGCAAATAATAATACAAAGGAGGGTTTATATGGCAAAAAATAGATTTAAAGAAAATATGGTTGAAATGCCTATTGAAAATCACAGAACTGCTGCCTGGGCTAATATAGAAAAACTTAAAAATGTCTCAAGAGTACCGATTCCTACAGAACTTGAAGTTGAACATGCTAAAGAATGGGTAGATAAAAATCAAAAATAGCATGCAAAAAGACTATAGGCGGCTTGGCTTGTCCACCTATAGTCTTAATATATTTAAAAAAACATTTGCGATTATGCTGCAATTTTTTCTGCCTCAGCATTTGTATCTTTCTTAACTTTTATTAAGAAAAGTCCTAGTAAACTTACTGCTATAACAACTCCTACAGAATTTGATAATCCAGCTGCAAGTTTAAATCCTTCTTTAGCCTGCAGTATATAAGCGGTCGTAACACCTGTCATAAATGTAGCAGGTACTGTACAAATCCAGTGCAGTTTGCCTTTTTGAGCCAAGTAAGCTGCAGAAGCCCAAAGCACTATCATTGCAAGGGTCTGATTTGACCATGAGAAGTATCTCCATACTATACCGAAATCTATCATTGTAAGTGCTATCCCCACTGCAAAGAGTGGTATTGCTATATAGAATCTGTTTAGAGTCTTGCTCTGATTAAAGTTTAGCGCATCAGCAATAACTAGTCTCGCACTTCTAAATGCAGTATCTCCAGACGTTATAGGGCATGCAACTACTCCAAGTAGTGCAAGTACTCCACCTACAGTTCCAAGAATTGTAGTGGAAATTTCATTTACAACTACTGCCGGTCCACCATTTCCAAGTGTTGCTGCAAGTCCTTCAGTTCCTCCAAAGAATGCCATGGAAGCTGCAGCCCATATCATCGCTATTATACCTTCTGCTATCATTGAACCATAGAATATTCTTCTACCTTCACTTTCTTTCCTAACACATCTTGCCATAAGTGGAGACTGAGTAGCATGGAAACCTGATATTGCTCCACAAGCTATAGTTATAAATAAAAATGGAAATATAGATGTTCCCTTTGGATGAAGATTAGCTAAAGTCAGCTCGGGTATAGTGTATCCTTTTATTATTATTCCAGCCCCTATACCAACTGCCATTATAAGCAGCGATGCTCCAAATAAGGGGTAAATTTTACCTATAAGCTTATCCACTGGAAGTACTGTTGCCAATAAGTAATAAGCTATTATAATTCCAATCCATATCTTAGAATTAAGTCCAGTTAGATTGCTTAAAAGACCTGCCGGTCCCATGACAAATACTACACCTACTAAAACTAAAAGCACAACACTGAAAACTCTCATAACTGCCTTGACCTTATCTCCTAAGTATATACCAACTATTTCTGATACACTCATACCTTTATGCCTGATTGAGAGCATTCCTGAAAAATAATCGTGTACCGCTCCTGCAAATATACATCCCAAAACTATCCATAAAAATGCCGCTGGACCCCATAATGCTCCTGCTATAGCTCCAAATATTGGCCCTAAGCCAGCTATATTCAAAAATTGAATCAGGAAAATTCTCGGCCAACTCATAGGAATATAATCAACACCGTCTTCCATTGCCACAGCTGGAGTTTTATTGGAATCTGATATTCCGAAAACCTTTTCCACAAACTTGCCATAAAGGAAATAACCTACAATTAAAATTGCAATAGAAGTTAAAAAGCTAATCATATTAGTCCTCCTCTTTAGTTTTATTTACTAATAATTATATGTTAAATACAAACCGATTAACTATTTCATTCAAAAAATGCAAGTTTTTATTCATAAAGTGCAAAAAAAATAACACGAAATTCATTTCGTGCCATCAAAATATTTTATATTCTCATCATTTTTCTAAACTTTTTAACGTTACTTCTACTAACGGGTATCTCTACCTCCAGATCCTTAAGTTTCACATTATAGGTATTATTAAACCAGGGAATTATTTCTTCAACCTTATCTATATTTATTATATAGGATCTATGACTTCTAAAAAATCTCTCCTGGGGAAGCTCCTTTAAAAAGCTGGTGATATTCATATTGGCTACATACTCTCCATCCTCAGTATAAACAAGGGTTTCCCGCTCTTTCGTTTCACAGTAGTATATATCATTTACATTTACAACTATCATTTTTCCATCTTTCCAAAGAGTAATTTTACTTTTTACTACTCCATTGTTTTCCCTTTTCTCCTGTTTTTCATTAAACTTTTTTTCAAGTCTTTTTAATGTATTTATTATTCTATCCTCGGAGTAGGGTTTTAATATATAATCAACAGCCTGTATTTCAAAGGCCTCTAGAGCATATTCCTTGTAGGCCGTTATAAATACTATATCGGGCTTATCTTCAAATTTATTTATTATCTTTCCCAGAGACATTCCGTCCAGATTTGGTATGTTTATATCTAAAAAAATTAAGTCTACCTTGTTATTTTCCAAAAACTTCAAAGCCTTCAGCGAATCATCAAATTCCTCTGTTATTTCAATAGAGCTATAGTTATTTATAAAGTATTTTAATTCTTCTCTTGCCGGATATTCGTCTTCAACTATTATACATCTCAAAATATCCACTCCTTTATTTTTTGTTATAAACCTCAAAACTTATTCTAGTTCCCTTGGTAAGCCTCTTTATGTCAAGTCCCTTTCCATAGAGTATTTTTAATCTGTTATGGACATTTGCTAGGCCTATTTTATTTCCTTTAACCGTACCCTTATATATGGAGATAATAACCTCAGGGTCAATTCCTATACCATCATCTTCTATAGTAATTTGGGCTGTTCCCCCTCCATTATCCTTTTTTATGCTTACCTTTACAGTACCTCCATCTCCATCCTTTAAAATTCCATGTCTTATGGAGTTTTCAACCAGGGGTTGGATTATAAGGCTTGGTATCTTAATATCTATATCCTCATCCACATCATATATAACATTTAATTTTTCTCCATATCTTGCCTGCTCTATCTTTACATATGCCTTTACCTGATTGAGCTCACTTTCTATATTTACAAGTTCGTCTCCTTTTTCTAAATTATATCTCAAATAGGTGGAAAGGTCTATTATAAGGTCTCTAGCCTTATTAGGATCTATTCTCACAAAGGAAACTATTGTATTAAGGGCATTAAATAAGAAGTGAGGATTTATCTGAGCCTGTAAGGCCTTTATCTCGGCTTTACTTGCCATGTCTTTTATTTTTTCAAGCTTACTTATTTCCAGCTGGGTCGATATAAGATGAGATAATCCCTCTGCCAGTATTTTGTCCCTATAGGTCACTGCATTTTCTCTCTCATAATATATTTTTAACGTCCCCACTACCTTATCCTTTTCTTTTAGGGGAACTATTACTGCAGACTTTAGAGGGTAATTATGTTCAAGACAGTTTATTTCCGATGAATCGTTTAAAATATAAACCTTGCCTTCATTTATAACTTTTTCAGTAGCTCCAGTCATTATACCTTTTCCATTTATGATCTGATCTTCTCCAGACCCTACGTGGGCTAAAACATGATTTGTGTTGGTTATGGAAACAGCATCGGCTTCAACGGAATCCTTTATGATCTCGCATATTTTATGCATAGATTCCTTGGTTTCTTCTCTAAAATAAGGTAGAGTATCATTTGCAATCTCTAGGGCCAGTTTCGCCTGTCTTGCAGCTATTTCTTCCTTTACCTCAAATATATTTTCCGTTATGATTATGACAATTGCTATACCGATTCCATTTACCAAGACCATGGGAATATAGATTTCTTTGACTATTGATAGAGCTACATAAAAGGGCTTTGACATCAATAGAATCAAACCCATACTAAGATTTTCCACCACTATTCCGCCTATCAGACCATAAAACCATCTGTTATTTCTATCGGATTTTTTGTATATTCCCCCCGAAATATACCCTCCAAAAAATGTAGCTATGGCACAGGGGATTGCCGTGATACCTCCTATATCTATTGCAATGCGGTGAATGCCTGCTATCAGGCCTGAAATGATTCCTACCAAAGGTCCTCCTAAAATCCCTCCTACTATGACTCCTATGTTCCTCGTATTGGCTATTGCGCCCCTTACATCTATACCTATATAAGTGCCAAGGATTCCAAAACCTCCAAATAATATAGAAAGTATTATAAGTTCTCCTGTATTAATTTTTGTCTTTCTAATAATTTTCTTAAATGTTTTCAGTCTTGATATAAAAAATGCTATTACGATAACGTATCCTAGATGGTTTACAAGCTGTTTAAATAGAGTTATCAAGTTTATCATCTCCAGATTTAAAAAATCATAAACAATTCTATCAGAAAAGTATAAAATTAAAAAGCCTGTTTTTTTACATTTTAAAAGAGAGGCCCTGAGCCTCTCTATAAAATACTTCATTAACTGTACTGCATCTCTGCTAATCTCTTATAGGTTTGATATTTATCTTTGGCATCAGCCTCAGCCTTTGCAAATAGTTCCTCTGCAATATCAGGAAATGTATTTTTGATCTGAGCAAAACGAATTTCACTTAATAGAAAATCTCTAAAAGATTCTTTAGGTGCATTAGAGTCTAATATAAATGGATTTTTGCCCTGCTTTTTAAGCTCAGGATTGTATCTGTAAAGATGCCAGTATCCTGATTCTACAGCTCTTTTCTCTTGAGCTACAGAGGTACCCATGCCATGCTTTATACCATGACTTACACACGGAGCATAGGCTATGATAAGGGACGGTCCTTTATATGATTCTGCTTCGGTAATGGCCTTTATAGTTTGATTCATATTTGCTCCAAAGGAAACCTGGGCTACATATACGTACCCATAGCTCATTGCCATCATACCAAGGTCTTTTTTGCGAATCTTTTTACCAGATGCTGCGAACTTCGCTGCTGCAGCCGTTGGTGTAGCTTTTGAAGATTGTCCTCCTGTATTGGAGTATACTTCCGTATCCATAACCAGTATGTTTACATCTTCTCCAGAAGCCAATACATGATCTAATCCGCCATATCCTATATCATAGGCCCAACCGTCACCACCTATAATCCATTGAGATTGTTTAATCAAATAATCCTTTTTCTCTAAAATTTCCTGAATTATCCTGTTATTTTTATATTTGGAGTCACTTATTATTGATAGCAGCTTTCCTGTTGCCTTCTTTGAACCTTCACCGTCATACATATTGTCTATCCATTCTTGGAAAGCACCTTTTACATTATCCTCCAAATCAGAATTTATCCCCTCCTTCATTATATTGCGAAGTCTTTCTCTAATATGTTTAGATGCCAAGTATATACCATATCCATACTCGGCATTATCTTCAAATAACGAATTTGCCCACGCCGGTCCACGACCTTCACGATTTGTAGTGTAAGGAATTGATGGTGCACTGCCTCCCCATATCGATGAGCATCCAGTTGCATTTGCAATAACCATCCTATCTCCATACAACTGTGTAGCCAACTTAACATAAGCCGTCTCTCCGCATCCTGCACAGGCTCCATGGAATTCCAACAGAGGCATAGCAAACTGGCTTCCTTTAAGGGAGTATTTATTCATCAAATCATCTCTGTACGGCAAGTTTTTAGCTGCATATTCCCAGTTCTCAACCTGTCTTGGTATCTCTTCCTCGGCATTTACCATAACTAGAGCTTTACCCGGTGCCGGGCATATATCGGCACAATTACTGCATCCTGTACAATCTAGTGGACTAACTTGAATACGATATTCATATCCTTCAAGCCCCTTACCTATAGCCTTCTTGGTTTCAAAGGTATCAGGAGCATTTCCCTTTTCTTCTTCATTCAGTAAAAATGGTCTTATTACCGCATGGGGACAGATAAGAGAACATTGGTTACATTGAATACACTTATCTGTCTGCCACTCTGGTACCATCACAGCTATGCCACGTTTTTCATAGGCTGTTGTGCCAAGGGGAAAAGTTCCATCTTCCATACCTTTAAAGGCACTTACGGGAAGCTCATCACCTTCATGTCTTGCCATGGGTCTTTGAATATTTTTAACAAAGTCTGATTCATCTTTAACATATATATCTTCCTGAAGTGCATCCTCTGCATTGGCCCATGATTCAGGCACACTGACCTTTTTTAGTCCTTCTATTCCTCTATCTACTGCCTTATAGTTCATTTGAACAATCTTTTCGCCTTTTTTACCGTATGTCTTATCAATAGATTCCTTAAGATATTTTACAGCATCTTCTATAGGAATAACCTTAGCCAACTTAAAGAAAGCAGACTGCATGATCATATTTATTCTTCCACCAAGTCCTATATCCTGTGCGATACCTATAGCATCTATAATATAGAAGTTTATATCGTTATTGGCGATATATCTCTTAATTGCAGCGGGAAGCTTTTCATCCAGTTCATCCTCACTCCATGGACAGTTGAGAACAAATGTGCCTCCCTTTTTTAATCCTTTTAATAGATCATAGTGGTATACGTAGGATTTGTTATGACATGCCACATAGTCCGCATTATATACTAAATAAGCGGATTTAATAGGCTCTTTACCAAACCTTAAATGGGAAACTGTAGTTCCGCCAGACTTTTTACTGTCATAGGAGAAATAACCCTGAGCATACATATCTGTATTGTCTCCTATGATCTTGATAGCCATCTTGTTTGCCCCAACTGTACCATCGGAACCTAGTCCCCAGAATTTACATCTGATGGTTCCCTCCGGTGTAGTTTCCACCATTTCTTCTTCTGGAAGTGATGTACCAGTTACATCATCTACTATACCAATTGTAAAATGATCCTTTGGTTCATATTTTTTAAGGTTATTAAATACTGCTATAAACTGTGAAGGTCTAGTATCCTTGGAACCGAGTCCGTATCTTCCGCCAACAATAAATGGACCCTCCTTCTTACCATGGAATATACTTTTTACGTCTTCACATAATGGTTCACCTACTGCACCCGGTTCCTTTGTTCTGTCAAGCACTGCTATTCTCTTAACCGTTTTAGGAAGTACATCTAGGAAATATTTTTCTGAGAAGGGTCTATATAGATGGACATTTACAAGGCCCACCTTTTCCCCTTTACTCATCAAATAGTCCACTACCTCTTCTATTACGGCACATGCTGAACCCATAGCTACTATTACATTTTCAGCATCCTTTGCACCGTAATAATTAAAAGGTTTATACTCTCTTCTAGTTAAATCACTAATTTTTTTCATATAGTAAGCAACGATATCCGGCACTTTCTCAAAGAAAGGATTTGCCGCTTCTCTATTTTGGAAATAAATATCAGGGTTTTGAGCAGTTCCTCTAAGCACTGGACGATTTGGGTTAAGGGAGTTATTTCTAAAAGCCTTTACTCCTTGATAATCTAGTAGTTTATCAAAATCTTCATAATCTATTACTTCAATTTTTTGCACTTCATGGGAATTTCTAAATCCATCAAAAAAGTGTAAAAAAGGGACTCTGGCTTTTATTGCTGCAAGATGTGCAACTCCCGCTAGATCCATTATTTCCTGAACGCTGCTTGATGCAAGTAGTGCAAAACCAGTTTGCCTTGTTGCCATAACATCCTGATGATCACCAAATATTGATAATGCCTGGGCTGCAATGGCTCTGGCACTTACATGGAATACGCCGGGTAATAGTTCTCCAGATATTTTATACATATTAGGTACCATCAAGAGTAGACCTTGAGAAGCAGTGTAGGTTGTAGTCAGAGCTCCTCCCTGTAAAGAACCATGCATAGCTCCTGCAGCTCCTGCTTCCGACTGCATTTCTACAACCTTTACAGGCTGTCCAAATAGATTCTTCTTCCCATTTGCCGACCATAGGTCTACAAGCTCGGCCATAGGAGAAGACGGAGTAATTGGGTAAATTGCTGCAACTTCTGTAAATGCATATGATACATATGCAGCAGCTTCATTTCCATCCATTGTCTTCATCTTCTTTGTCATATATTCCCCTCCATATTATAGTATTTTTTCTTTTAATAGTTATTGTTGCCAATGTTGGTCTTATCATACAATTATTAGTATTGTACGATTTAAAATAATCATACATAAAAAAAAAAAATCAGCTATGCTGATTTTAAATTTTAATTATATCATCTATCTTTCTTAGTCCATCATGAACCTTTTCAAATAAAAGTCCAGCTAAAAACCATACTGGTCCATAGTCCAGCCTGATAAGTCCATTTACGGAAAAAAGGTTTCCACTGTAATCCCATGGACACACTCCTAATATCTGTCTAAGGAGCCATCCTGTAGAATACTCCATTGTAAATATGAATACGGTATATATTCCTCCCCTCAATATAGTCGGCCAGTACCTTATCTTGTCATGGATAGGCTCCATTAAAACCGCTAGGCCGTATATGAAGAACATCCACATATATGTATGCCCAGTGAGCTTTACATCACCGCTAAACATAGCACCAAGTCCCGTCCAAAATATCTCTATGCACCATCCTAAAAGTCCGTATATTATAAATCTTCTACTCATATTATTATTTTTTACAAATTTTCTTTTAAATATTATAAAGGAGCAAAAAAATTCTGCTCCCTACCTACTGAACTAAGTTTCACTTAATGCACCAGCCCCCGCTGGTACATCTATTCTTTACTTTCCAATGGCAGCATTAAAGCTTCCTGTTCTATAGCCTTCCATGTCTAGAGTTATATACTTAAACCCAAACTCTTTAAGCTTATGGGAGATAGCGTCCAAAATATCCTCATTAAACAGCTTATTTCTATCTCCCCTATCCACCTCAATTCTAGCCAGATCTCCATAGCATCTAACTCTAACCGCTCTAAATCCTATTTCCCACTTTGGTATGTAGGGCGACGCTATGATTACCGCTTTGCCACTTAACATTTAAGATACATCAAACCTATACAATAATCAATCCTTTATAAGAACAAAGCTTATTTGTTATTTCTATTATTAAATCTTATTCTTTCTGTTTCATTTAAAATCTTCTTTCTAAGTCTAATTGCATCGGGAGTAATTTCCACTAGCTCATCATCATCGATAAACTCCAATGCTTCCTCTAGATTGAAAATTCTTGGAGGCGAAAGTTTTAGAGCATCATCGGAGCCTGAAGCTCTTGTATTTGTAAGCTTTTTATTTTTGCATGGATTAACTGTCATATCTTCCTTTCTACTGTTCATTCCTACTATCATACCCTCATATACTTCTGTTCCCGGCTCTATAAACATTTCAGCCCTTTCACTAAGGTTATATAAAGAATAAGCCATAGCAGTTCCGTTATTTTGAGAAACTAAAACCCCATTGGTTCTCTTAGGTATTTCACCCTTATATTCTTCATATCTTTCAAAGGAGCGGACTATGGTTCCTTCGCCTCTGGTATCATTAATAAATTCACTTCTAAAACCTAGAAGTCCCCTAGTTGGCACAAGATACTCAAGTCTAACGTAATCATTTTCGGCAGTCATGCCCTCCATGATTCCTTTCCTCTGATTCAGCTTAGCGATTACCGTTCCTGAGTATATCTCCGGTACGTTTATTATGACCCTTTCTATAGGCTCCATAAGTTTTCCATTCTCTTTATGCATTAAGACTTCGGGTTTTGAAACTCCAACTTCATATCCTTCTCTTCTCATATTTTCCAAAAGAATGGATAAGTGCAGTTCACCCCTGCCTGAGACCTTATATCCATCCGTCGTATCCAAGGGCTCCACATTAAGTCCTACATTGACTTCAAGCTCTTTTTCAAGTCTATCTTTTAAATGTCTCGTAGTTAAGTATTTGCCGCTCTTTCCTGCTAGAGGAGAGTCATTTACGAGAAAATTCATAGATAAAGTAGGTTCTTCAATCCTTATCATTTCCATAGGCAGTACATTTTCATGTGCACAAATAGTTTCTCCTATTGATATATCTGGTATTCCCGCTATTACGGCAATATCTCCGCTTCGAGCTTCCTCTACTGCAGTTTGTTTAAGTCCTTTATAAACAAAGAGCTTAGATATCTTGCCCTTTTGTACACTACCATCTCTTTTTGATATTGAAACCTTTTGTCCTTCTTTTATAGTTCCTCTATATATCCTACCTATTCCAAGTCTGCCAATATAGTCATCATAGGCAAGGGCTGATATCTGCATTTGCAATGGTTTCTCATCATAATCGGGGTATACATCCACATGTTCCAATATAGTTTCAAATAATGGAGACAGATCTGTACTATCATCGTCCAGTTCCATCTTGGCAATTCCATCTTTAGCAATTCCATATATAATCGGAAACTCCAATTGCTCATCCGTTGCATCGAGATCTACAAACAGGTCGAATGTCATGTTTACAACCTCTTCAGCTCTTTGATCCTTTTTATCTATCTTATTAATAAGTAAAATAGGTTTTAAACCGTGTTCTAAAGATTTTTGGAGCACAAATCTGGTTTGGGGCATAGGCCCTTCACTGGAATCCACCAATAGAATAACCGTATCCACTGTTTTTATAATCCTCTCAACCTCTGATGAAAAATCGGAGTGACCCGGTGTATCAACTATATTTATTTTAACTCCTTTATATTCAATAGAACAGTTTTTGGAATAGATAGTTATACCCCTTTCCCTTTCAAGGTCATTACTATCCATTACACAGTCCACAACTTCTTCATTTTCTCTAAAAATGCCGCTTTGACTTAAAAAGGCATCTACCAGCGTTGATTTTCCTGCATCAACATGGGCTATAACAGCTATATTAATTATTGATTGTTTTTTCAACATATTAACTTCCTTTCTATGGCACAGAAAAAACGCCCTTCTGTTACGAACGGCGTTCTTCAGGTCTATAGTTTATATTATAGTTAAAATTAATTTTCGATTATAATTTAACTACATTAGCTGCTTGAGGTCCTTTAGTACCGTCAACAACTTCAAATTCAACTTTTTGACCTTCTTCTAATGTTTTGAACCCATCTCCTTGTATTGCAGAATAATGTACAAATACATCTTCTTCTCCTTCAACAGAGATAAATCCAAATCCTTTTTCTGAGTTAAACCACTTAACTGTTCCTAATTTCATTAAAAAATCCTCCAAATAAATAATATTTTGTATCTAACTAATTAAGTATAACATTATAAACATTTTTCGTCAATACAATTTAAGATATTTTTATACTATTTATTAAGTTCCTCCTCTATTATGTGTCGTACCTTATTTGATAGTTTCATAGAATCCTTGACCATTTCATCATCTATAAAAATCGGCTCAGAAATTATGACTTCTACATCAGCTGGTCTGATTTTCAAGTTATCTCTGGGCATTATTTTATAGGCTCCTTTTATAGTTACAGGAACTATAGGAACTTTAGATTTGGTTGCCAGCTTGAGAGCCCCTGGTTTAAATTCCCTTAGGCTACCATCCTCACTTCTGGTACCTTCAGGAAAGATAACCAAAGAGTAACCTTCCTTCAAAAACTTTACACCTTTATTGATTGCCTTCAGGGACTGTCTTACATCCTTTCGGTCCATAAATACACAGTGCATATATTTCATCCAGGTACTTAGCATTGGTATTTTAGACAATTCCATCTTCGCAATGAAAGCCAAAGGTTTATCCATAAGGGCAATCAATATAGGTATATCAAAGTAGCTTTGATGGTTACTCACAAAGAGTACAGGTCCTGTTTCCGAAAGGTTTTCCTTACCCCTTATACTTACTCTAGCACCGCTTAAAGAAACCACCCCTTTTGCCAACCTTTTGATTACTTTGCCAGTTATCCTGTCTACTTCATGGACTTTATTTTGGTTGTCAAAGCTCTTTACTTTAAGTAAAGAAGGTAGACTTAAAATAAAACCAGTTACTAAGTAAATAGCTAAAATAATTGTTCTTATCATTGTTACACCTCTACTCTATATTTTAATTGTCTTCATTAGAATTATTATTCTATATTTCCCTTAAGTTTACCTTCTATTATTCATATTTTTTTGTTTCCAATTATTTATAGTAATCTTTACTGAATTTCTACCTTAAGTACTAAATCGTCTAGCTTACAGCATAGTACATTTGCTAAAACTTCTATTTTTTAAAAGCTTGGGTTCTTCTTGTCACCTCTTTCAAGTTCCTCTAAATAGGATTTTGAAATTGATGTTCCGTACTTGGGGCTTTTGGTAAGAATTTCAACATCTCGGGCTGTATATCCGAGACGTATTCTTATCTCTCTAATTTTTTTACCATTTAACATAGTAAATTCCCCCTCGTAAGACATGATTTTAGTATTAAGTTTTTAAAGATTTTCTATTAATTTAATTATATGATATGAATGTTAAGTTTTATTAAAGTTTATTATTTTTTTATAGTTTTCTTTGTTAAAATATAAATTCCTTTGCTGCAATATATTTTTTCTGCCTTTTGCAAAACTGGTCGATAATCCGCAGTACTTGGTATGATTTTTACCAAAAATAGTAGAATTTATAGTTGATCTTTCACAAAATATAAATCCCGATAGTAGATTTTATTAATCTACCATCAGGATCTATGATTTAAGAAGTCATAATTTAATTTTATATGGTATTCACCTTATTTAACTGATATCTGTCATATTCCCAAGACCTTCACCGGCTAAAACAATAGGACTTACTAAATCTTCTGTTTCAATAGGACATTCAATAATCGTAAAGTTTTTACTACTTAACGCTTCTTTTAATATACTTTCGGCTTCATTTATATTTTCGATTCTGTAACCTTCCGCTCCATAGGCCTTTGCCAGAGCCATAAAGTCTAAAGACTTTTTAAAATCTACTGCTGAATAGCGTTTATTACAATAGCAGTGCTGAAGTTGACGAACCATACCTAGACTTTTATTATTAAAAAGTAGTACTTTTATAGGTAGCTCTAATTCAGCTATGGTTCCCAGTTCCGCCATCCCCATCTGGAAGCTTCCATCACCGGTTATAGCAACAACTAAATTATCAGGCATAGCAAGTTGTGCCCCTATGGCTGCCGGTATGCCGTACCCCATTGTGCCCAGTCCCCCTGATGTAATCAAAGTTTTGGGAATATCAAAGGAATAACATTTGGCAGTCCACATTTGATGCTGTCCAACATCTGTAGTGATGATTGTGGTTTTAGGCACTATTTCCTGCACTTTTTGAAGTATCCAAGGAGAATTTATCCCCTTATGAATTTGTGTACTTACTTTTTTGTTTCTTACTTTTTTAGACATTCCTTCAGGTCGTTTTCTCATTTTTTTAAGTATATCCTGTAATACATTTTTAAGGTCTCCAACTATAGGTAGATCAGGTTTTACATTTTTCCCTATTTCAGCAGGATCGATATCAATGTGGATAATCCGGGCGTTAGGGGCAAACTTATCCACATTACCAACAGCACGATCATCAAACCTCATACCTAAAGCCACGAAACAGTCACAGTTTTGCACTACATCATTAGCTAGCTTATTCCCGTAGGTCCCCAGCATCCCTAAAAAAGCTTCATGGTTTCCTGGAAAAGCACCTAATCCCATTAAGGTTGACACCACCTGAGCCCCAGTTAATTCTATAAGCTCCCTAACTTCCTCAAAGGCTCCAGAACTGATTACTCCTCCTCCCGTACAGATAACAGGTTTTTCAGCCTGAATTAAAAGCTTTACTGCCTTTTTGATCATATTTGGATGTCCGTCTACTGTAGGCTTATAACTTCGTATGTCGACATTTTCATAGGGTCTATAGTCGCAGATAGCTGTTGATACATCTGTGGGTATATCAATCAAAACCGGTCCCGGTCTTCCAGTTTTGGCTATGTGGAAAGCCTCTGCCACTATTTTGGCTAAATCCTTTACATCCTGAACAAGATAGTTATGCTTTGTAATCGGAGAAGTTATTCCCGTAATATCCACCTCTTGAAAAGCATCTGTTCCAACCATAATCTTAGGTACCTGACCAGTAATTATAACTAAAGGAATGGAATCCATGTAAGCAGTAGCTATTCCTGTCACCAAGTTAGTGGCTCCTGGCCCGGAAGTAGCAAGACATACACCTACTCTTCCTGATACTCGAGCATAACCGCTGGCTGCATGTGCTCCACCTTGTTCATGTCTGACAAGAATATGCTCTATAGAGCTTTCATACAACGCATCATAAATTCCTAAAACTGCTCCTCCAGGATAACCGAAGATATATTCAGTCCCCTGCTCTTCCAAGGCTTTTATTAGAATCTGTGCCCCATTCATTTTCATTTTATCCCACCCCATCCCGATCCTTCTTTGTTTTCTCTAACCATTGAAACAGTTCCGGTCTTAACCATTTCCTGAATCCCAAAGGGCTGCAGCGAATTAATAATTGCCTGTATCTTCATTTCATCTCCTGTAGCCTCAACCATTAGAGATTTTCGGCCTATATCTACAATTCGAGCTCTAAAAATATCCATCAGCTGAATGATTTCACTTCTATTGTCATTATTAGCAGTTACGCGGGCCAGAAGAAGCTGACGGTCAACGGTTTCATCACATGTAATATCACTTACCTTTATTACATCGATAAGTTTATTCAGCTGTTTTATAACCTGCTCGATGATACGGTCATTTCCATTTACGACGATAGTCATTTGAGCAACACCATTTTCCTCTGTTTTACTGACAACCAAACTTTCAATATTGTATCCTCTTCTGCTGAATAGACCTGAAACTTTTGAAAGTACACCGGCATGATGCTCCACCCAAACTGCTAATACATGTCTCATAGCTATTTATCCTCCAATCTGTTCCAAAATAAGTTTTCCCATTTCTTTTGTCCCTACTAACTTCATATCTTTACTCATTATATCTCCTGTACGGTAATTATTTTTCAATACTTCTGAGATTGCTTTCTCAATAGCAGCTGCTTCCTCTTCCAAGTCGAAGGAATATCTAAGCATCATAGCTGCTGATAGTATAGTGGCAATTGGATTTGCCTTATCCTGACCTGCTATATCTGGAGCAGAACCATGAATTGGTTCATACATTCCCTTATTGTCCTCTCCAAGGCTGGCTGAGGGAAGCATCCCAATAGACCCAGTAATCATACTGGCTTCATCGGATAAGATATCTCCAAACATATTGGTAGTTAATATCACATCAAACTGTCCTGGATCACGTACCAGCTGCATGGCAGCATTATCTACGTACATATGGTTTAAATACACATCAGGATAATCCTTAGCCACCTTTTCCACCACTGAACGCCATAATCTTGAACTTTCAAGTACATTGGCCTTATCTACACTTGTTACTCTACTATTTCTTTTTCTTGCTATTTCAAAGGCGGTCTTTGCTATTCTCTCTACTTCTACTTCGCTGTATTGCTTTACATCATAGGCTTCTTCACCCATTTTACCGTTTTTACGTCCCTTTTCACCAAAATATATGCCTCCTGTAAGCTCTCGAACTACGCAGATATCAATTCCGTCTCCTATTATCTCAGGCTTTAAGGGACAAGCATCTTTTAGTTCGTTGTACATAATAGCAGGCCGAATATTGGCATATAATCCTAAAGCCTTCCTCAGTGTCAATAATGCCTTTTCTGGTCTCTTTTCACCAGGTAAATTATCCCATTTGGGACCTCCCAAGGCTCCCAATAATACCGCATCACTTTCTTTACAAACATCTAATGTCTCCTCCGGCAAAATCTCTCCCTGGGCATCGATAGCACAACCACCGGCTAAGACTTCTGTAAATGCAAATTTATGGTTGAAAATCTTGCCTACTTTTTCTAAAACTTGAATAGTTTCCATTATAACTTCCGGTCCTATTCCATCACCCGGAATTACTGCTATATTAAAATTCACTTTTATTTCCTCCTTTGTACTTTTAACATGTTACTATAGATGAACAACTCTAAGATTCAATTTATATTACCCTAGGGATTTTGAGGTTTCCTTCTGAGTGATTTTGAGGTATTTGTTGCTACTTCTATCTTTTATTTGAAGAGGGCAAATCTTCACATGAACCAGAAGGATTCTCAAAATCCTAATAAATTTAACCTTAAACTTTGTTATCTATATGTTTTATATAATTCACCAATCCTCCTGACGAAATAATTTTCTGCATAAATTCAGGAAGGGGCTCTGCCTGATAGGTTTGATTCTTAGTCAGATTTTTAATTGTTCCCTTTGTAAAGTCTACCTCTACTTCATCTCCCGCATCGATATTATCAGCTGCCTCATCACACTCGAGAATAGGCAGACCAATATTGAATGAGTTCCTGTAAAATATTCTTGCAAATGTTTTGGCGATTACACAGGATATTCCCGATGCCTTAATTGCAATTGGTGCATGTTCTCTGGAAGAACCACATCCAAAATTTTTATGGGCTACAATTATGTCCCCATACCGTACCTTTTTAGCAAAACTGTCATCTATATCCTCCATACAATGCTTTGCAAGTTCCTTTGGATCTGAGCTGTTTAAATATCTTGCTGGAATAATGACATCAGTATCCACATTGTCTCCGTATTTGAAAACTCTTCCCCTTTTTTTCATTAATAATCTCCTCCTATTCTATATCCTCAGGATTTGTGATTTTTCCTGTCAATGCTGAAGCTGCTGCAACAGCGGGACTCGATAGGTATACCTCCGATTCGGGATGTCCCATCCTCCCTACAAAATTACGATTTGTAGTTGCAACGGCCCTTTCACCCTTAGCTAGAATACCCATGTGTCCACCTAGACAGGGCCCGCAGGTAGGTGTGCTGACTACAGCACCTGCCTTTATAAAGGTCTCGATCAAGCCTTCCTCTAAAGCTTGGAGATAAATTTTTTGGGTTGCCGGGAATATGATTACCCTAATACCCTTTGCAACTTTTCTATTCTTCAATATCTTTGCAACTGCTCTTAAATCCTCAATCCTGCCATTGGTACAAGAACCAATGACCACCTGATCTATTTTTATATCTCCCACTTCATCGATTGTACGTGTATTATCGGGCAGATGGGGAAACGCAACTGTAGGGCGAATTGTACCTAAGTCAATTTCGTATATCTTATCATACTCAGCATCCTCATCAGGCTTATAAACTGCATATTCTTTAGTAGAATGTTCTTTTATATATTCAATGGTAGTTTCATCGACAATGAATATTCCATTTTTCCCTCCAGCTTCAATTGCCATGTTTGCCATAGAAAAACGGTCATCCATAGACAGATTTTTTACCCCTTCTCCTACAAATTCCATAGACTTATATAAAGCACCGTCTACTCCGATCATTCCTATAATGTGGAGAATAATATCCTTACCACTTACCCATTTTTGTGGTTTACCCTTTAATTCAAATTTAATTGCACTAGGAACTTTAAACCAACACTTGCCTGTGGCCATTCCAGCAGCCATGTCGGTACTTCCTACTCCTGTGGAGAAGGCTCCCAAAGCACCGTAGGTACATGTATGGGAGTCAGCGCCAATTACTACGTCACCGGCTACCACAAGTCCTTTTTCTGGTAAAAGTGCATGCTCTATCCCCATCTCTCCTATTTCAAAATAATTTTCAATTTCCTTCTCATGTGCAAATTCACGAACTATTTTGCAATGTTCTGCCGATTTGATATCCTTATTTGGAGTAAAATGATCTGGTACTATAGCCACTTTTTGTTTATCAAATACTTCTTTTTTTCCCATTTTCTTAAATTCTGTTATAGCCACCGGAGTCGTAACATCATTTCCCAGCACCATATCCAGATTGACTTCAACAAATTGACCAGCCCTTACCTTATTCAATCCCGCATGTGCCGCTAATATCTTTTGAGTCATAGTCATTCCCATGATATATTTCTCCCCTTTCTATTTTCATATCCTTTAAGAACAAAGGCGTCTTCGATGCATTTGTTGGTTCGTAGTTAATAGTTCGTAGTTGGTAGCCCTAATTAGCTCTTAGTTCTTAGCTCTTGGCTCTTGGCAAATCCTAGTCGTTCTTTAGGGTCTTTCTTGCGGCCTGTCACCTTTTTGCCATGAGCGGTCAGCAGTTAGCTGTTAGCCTTTTTATTATATTAGCATCTGCAATTTTTGGCAAAAAACCTTTGAGCTCCTATACTAAAATAAAATCTAATATTACAACTTTATGAAACATTTTTTTCTTTCTCTTGTGAATATATTTCATAAAGCATTTTGTTGACTGCGTTTACATAAGCCTTTATGCTGGCCTCAATTACATCTGTACTAATTCCTCTACCAGTATATATTCGCTTATCTTTTCTGATCTTAACGATAGCTTCTCCCTGGGCATCCTTTCCTTCTGTAACGGAATGCAGATAGTAGTCTTCCAAAATCAATTCCATATCTACTATTTTTTCAATGGCTTTAAAAGCTGCATCTACTGGTCCGTCTCCCGTTGATACGTCTTCTATTTCCACATCGTTATACTTAAGCATTACAGAAGCAGTTGCAGTAATTGAGTTTCCGCTGTTTATTATAAATCTCTTCAGTTTATAAACCTTTGGAATCTTAGTAGAATCCTTTGTTATAATAGCTTCAATATCTCTGTTGTAAATCACTTTCTTTTTATCTGCAAGATCCTTAAATTCTTTAAAGGCTACATCTAACTCTTCCTTTGATAGGGTGTACCCTAGCATCTTAAGTCTTTCTTCAAAAGCATGCCGTCCTGAATGTTTTCCAAGGACCATTGTATTATTAGAAAGCCCGATAGATTCAGGTGTCATGATTTCATACGTGCTTCTTTCATTGAGTACACCGTGCTGGTGAATTCCTGATTCATGGGCAAAGGCATTGGCCCCTACAATCGCCTTGTTAGGCTGTACATGAATGCCTGTTATTGTGCTTAAAAGCTTACTGGAACGCATAATCTGGGTGGTATCAATATTGCAGTCGAGGTCAAAAAAATCTCTTCTAGTGTTAAGAGCCATTACTATTTCTTCTAGTGCTGCATTTCCAGCCCTTTCCCCTATTCCGTTTATGGTACATTCCAGTTGAGTGGCTCCTGCCTTGGCGGCAGCTATGGTATTGGCAACTGCCATTCCCAGATCATTATGACAGTGAACGGATATCTCAGCTTTATGAATATTTGATACCTTTTCCTTGATAGTTTTTATAAGGCTATAAAATTCATCGGGTGTTGTATAGCCCACGGTATCGGGGATATTGATTACCGTTGCTCCTGCTTCAATGACTTTTTCGAAAATTCTAGCTAAAAATTCTGGATTACTCCTTGTAGCATCCTCTGCAGAAAATTCTATGTCTTCACAGTACTTTTTTGCATATTTAACCATATTTATTGCATTTTCAAGAACCTCTTCTGGTCTCATCTTCAATTTGTACTTCATATGAATATCTGATGTAGCTATAAAAGTGTGTATTCTTGGTTTTTCAGCATACTTGACAGCTTCCCATGCACAGTCTATATCCTTTGGTAATGCCCTTGCCAAACTGGCAACAGTACAATTTTTTACGTTTTTTGCAATTTCTTTTACGGATATAAAATCTCCCTGGGATGCTATGGCAAAGCCAGCTTCAATTACATCTACTTTCAAAAGCTCCAATTGTTTTGCCATTTGGATTTTTTCTTGAAGATTCATGCTGCATCCTGGAGACTGCTCTCCATCTCTTAGGGTTGTATCGAATATTTTTATTTGCTCACCCATAGTAAAACCTCCCCTTTTTATTCTAGCTTTTTTGTAAAACAAAAACCTCGTCCTTGAATCAATCTTTATTCAAGGACGAGGTATACTTTCCCCGCGGTACCACCTTTTTTGTTTCTACGTAACCGCAGAAACCTCTTTTTCAGGTTCAATCAAACCCTGGCCTGTTAACGGAGCCTTCCGTTTTCTCCTACTTTATTTTCAGAGAAACCGCTTAGGAGCGAGTAGCATCTTTCTACAGTATCGGCTCACAGCAACCGCCGACTCTCTGAAACTGCTTATGAAAAATGCGCTCTCCTTCATAGCATTTGTATTTTTATTAAGTTTTTTAACATTATACTCCATATCTTATGAATGTTTACATGTATTAATAAATTTATATGTCTATTCCAATATCTTGAGTGCTATTGCTTTTTATAATGTATTGTTATGCATTTTAACAAAATTTAATTTCCATGTCAATGGATATTTTCAAAAAATATAAAATTATATATATATTAAAAATTTTGTGGATGCTCATACTATTTATGGGTTATTATCCAAAGTGTATGGGGTTTCTTGATATACATAGTAATTAAGCCAGTTTGAAAACAAAAGATGTGCATGCCCCCTCCATGTGACAACAGGATCATTTGCAGGATCATCGCTTAGAAAATAATTTTTAGGTATTTCGATATTTCTTCCCAATGAAACATCCCTTAGATATTCATTCTTTAAAGTAAACTTATCGTATTCGGAATGTCCGCTTACGAATATTTGTCTGCCATCCTTTGAAGCTACTATATACACTCCAGCCTCCTTTGATTCTGATAAAATCTCAAGTTCAGAAATTTTTTCAATATCTTCTCTACGGACTTCCGTATGTCTGGAATGAGGTGCATAAAATGTATCATCAAATCCCCTCAAGAGTTTTGATTTTTTATTATTGACACCATGAGAGAAAACTCCAAATACCTTCTTCTTCAGTCCATATTTAGGAATCCCGTAGTGATGATACAATCCAGCCTGAGCTCCCCAACAGATGTGGAAAGTTGATGTAACATTCTTTACAGTGTAATCCATAATCTCCTTCAATTCATCCCAGTAGTCAACTTCTTCAAAGCGGAGATGCTCAACTGGAGCTCCCGTTATAATCATTCCATCGAATTTCCGATGCTTTATCTCATTAAAAGTTTTATAAAAGCTTTCTAAGTGCTCTTCCGAAGTATTTTTTGATTCATAGGTTTCAGTACTTAAAAGGGTTATCTCTACCTGGATAGGTATATTTCCAATTAATCGTAATAGCTGAGTTTCCGTTTCTATTTTAGTAGGCATTAAATTTAATATGGCAATTTGTAGCGGTCTGATATCTTGATGCAAAGCACGGCCTTCATCCATAACGAAAATATTTTCTTCAGTTAGAGCTTTAAATGCAGGAAGCTTTTCTGGTATTATTATCGGCATATCTCTTACTCCCTTCTAAATCGTTGCTTTTTCAAGAGCTTGATCTAAATCATAAATTAAATCATCTGCATCCTCAAGTCCTATAGATAATCTTATCATATCAGGAGTCACTCCAGCTGCCTTTTGCTCTTCCTCAGACAACTGACCATGGGTTGTGCTGGCAGGATGTATAACCAATGATTTGGCATCGGCAACATTGGCAAGTAGAGAGAAAATCTCAAGATTTTCGATAAACTTTTTACCTACTTCACGACCGCCCTTTATACCAAAGGTAAATATTGATCCTGCTCCCTTTGGAAGGTATTTTTGTGCCAGTTCATGATATTTATTTTCCTTTAAGCTTGGATAATTAACCCAAGAAACCGCAGAATGACCCTGTAGAAACTCTGCTATTTTCTTAGCATTTGATACATGTCTTTCTACCCTTAGTGATAATGTTTCTAAACCTTGAAGTAGTAAAAATGAATTGAAAGGGCTTATACATGCACCGGTATCCCTTAGAAGCTGTACCCTAGCCTTAACTATATAGGCAGCTGGACCAAAGGTTTCTGTATACTTTATTCCATGGTAACTTGGATCCGGCTCCGTCAGCCAAGGGAATTTTCCGCTTCCTTCCCAGTCAAATTTTCCTGAATCCACTATTACTCCACCTATTGATGTACCATGTCCTCCAATAAATTTAGTAGCAGAATGGACAACAATATCTGCACCAAAATCTATAGGCCTAATAAGATATGGAGTTCCAAAGGTATTATCCACAATAAGAGGTATACCTTTTTCGTGGGCAATTTTCGCTACAGCTTCTATATCTACCAAGTTTATTCCTGGATTTCCTATGGTTTCAATATACAGTGCCTTTGTTTTCTCACTTATGGCTTTTCTGAAGTTTTCAGGTTCATCTGGGTCTACAAAAACAGTATTTATTCCAAGTTTAGGTAAAGTTGCTGAAAAAAGATTATATGTTCCTCCATACAAAGTACTTGCTGCAACAATCTCATCTCCTGTTCCTGCTATATTAAGTATGGCATAGGTAACTGCTGCTGAACCTGATGCAGTAGCCAGAGCTCCTACTCCACCCTCTAAGGCTGCAATTCTCTGCTCAAATACATCGGTTGTTGGATTCATGATTCTGGTGTAAATATTTCCTGTATCCTTTAATGCAAATAAATCGGCAGCGTGATCGGCATTCTTGAACACATAGGATGTTGTCTGATAAATTGGCACTGCCCTTGATCCTGTAGCCGGGTCAGGCTTTTGACCTCCATGAACTTGTAAAGTATCGAATTTTAATTCTCTTGTACTCAATTCAAATCTCTCCCTTCTGGATTTATAATTTTTTATATTAGAAAATCCCTCTCTCAGGATGAAAGAGGGATTGATGGACAATATCCTCTCTCATCTTCCAGCACATAAGTACTGCAGGAATTGGCACCGATACACATGTTGTGCCGGTTGCCGGGCTTCATTGGGCCAGTCCCTCAGCCTCTCTTGATAAGAGTTTTCATTTAATATATAGTTGTTTTAAATTTATCAAGCCTGAAAAACCCTTCTAGCTATACTCACCGCCTCATTGGCATCCTTACCATAAAAATCTGCACCAATTACCTCGGCATATTCTTTATTAAGAACTGCTCCTCCCACCATTACAGAGCATGAAATACCATTTTTTCTAAGCTCATCTATAGTAATCTTCATATTGTCAACCGTAGTAGTCATGAGAGCACTTAAACCTATCAGTTTTATATTCTCTTCCTTTGACGTTTTTACAATCTTCTCTACTGGTACGTCCCTTCCCAGATCGATAACTTCAAATCCATAATTTTCAAGAAGTATTTTAACTATGTTCTTGCCTATATCATGTATATCTCCCTTAACCGTTGCGAGAATAATTTTGCCCTTTGATATCCTTTCTTTCCCTTCCTTAAGTAAATGATCCTTAATGACGTCAAAGGCCTTTTTTACAGTTTCTGCGCTTCTGAGCATTTGAGGTAAAAAGATCTCTCCCTTTTCATATTTCACGCCCACCGTATCTAGTGCTGGGATTAGGAATGAATCAACTATTTCCATGGAATCAGTGGACTTCAAGAGATCCTTCGTCATAGAGGCAGCTTCCTCCTTCATTCCCAGCAATACAATATCCTTTAAGTCTTTTTGCGATACTGTATCTTTTTCTTTACCTTTATTTTCAATTTTTCCAAAGAAATTTATATACTCCTTGCATTCCTTATCCTGATTGGCAAGAACTTTGAAAGCTCTTATCGTATCCATTATTTCCTCAGAAGTAGAGTCAGTAATTGGTGCATCGAGACCATAGGCCAAAGCCATGGCAAGATACGTAACGTTTATCAGCCTTCTATTGGGAAGCCCAAAGGATACGTTACTGGCACCGAGTACCGTTTTTACATTATACTTATTTTTTATTAGTGGAATAGCCTTCAATGTTTCCATTACGGCACTTTGTTCAGTCGATGCCGTAAGTACCAAGCAATCTATCAAGATATTTTCCTCAGGTATTCCATAGGATTTTGCAGTATCTATAATTTTTTCCGCTATTTTAAATCTTTTTTCTGCTGTTTTCGGAATTCCTTCTTCATCAAGGGTAAGCCCTATCACACAGGCACCATATTTCTTTGCAATGGGAAATATCTTCTCCATGCTTGAAGTCTTACCGTTTACAGAGTTTATTATGGGTTTTCCATTATAAAGCCTTACTGCAGCCTCTATTACTTCCGGTTTTGTGCTATCAATCTGAAGAGGAATATCTACTATACCTTGAAGCTCCTTTATTACATTTATCATAGTTTCCTTTTCATCTATTTCAGGTAGCCCAAAGTTTATATCAAGTATATCTGAACCAGTCTCCTTTTGGACAATAGCTTCCGATATTACGTAATCCAGGTCATGATTTCTTAGGGCTTCCTTGAGTCTTTTCTTCCCTGATGGATTTATCCTTTCCCCTATTACTTTTACCTCTTCCCCAATAATAACGGTTCTTGTAGAAGAGCATGCACAGGTGATTTTGCTATAGTTTGGCCTTAAGGGTTTTAACCCCTCTAAACTTTCCCTTACTTTTCTTATAAATTCCGGATTAGTTCCACAGCAGCCACCGAATACCGTTACACCTTTTTTAGCCATAGACTTTATTTCCAAGGCAAATTCCTCCGGCGTTAGATCATAAACAGTTCTACCCTCCCTCATTTGAGGAAGTCCGGCATTAG
Source organism: Candidatus Petromonas tenebris (assembly GCA_014236755.1). Taxonomy (GTDB): domain Bacteria; phylum Bacillota; class Clostridia; order Peptostreptococcales; family Caminicellaceae; genus Petromonas; species Petromonas tenebris. Next base: position 33,185 of record JACCKY010000003.1, read on the forward strand.
GTTGTAGGATTACGGGAACAGATGAATATTTTAAAATGTTATCTATGATGGGCTTCACTTCCCTTGGTCCAAGGGAACAGTTTACTCCCAATGCATCTATTCCCAAGCCTTCAAGAACCTGTACCATGGTAATTGGATCGGTTCCAGTCAGGGTCCTTCTATTTTCCCCAAAGGTCATAGTGCAAAAGACGGGAAGACTGCTGTTTTCCTTCGCAGCCAAAATGGCTGCCCTTGCCTCGTATAGATCAGATATTGTCTCTATTAGGACTAGATCAGCTCCGGCATCTTCCCCTGCCTTGATCTGCTGTCTAAAAATATCATAGGCCTCATCAAAACTAAGGGTTCCCATAGGCTCCATCATCTGCCCCGTAGGGCCTATGTCTAATGCCACAAATTTATTCTCTGCAGCCCTTCTAGCAATCTTAACCCCTTCCCTTATAATCTCTTCAGGAGAATAGGAAGAATCCTTCAGCTTTATCTTGTTTGCTCCAAAGGTATTTGTAGTTATTATATCGGCGCCTGCATCAATATATTTTTTATGAATGTTGTATACCTTTTCAGGATAAAATATATTATAGCTTTCTGGAATCTCTCCTGCCTTTAAGCCCTCTTTTTGGAGCATGGTGCCCATGGCTCCGTCAAAGAGTAGAAATTCTTTTTTAATTAGTTCTCTTAAGCCCACACTGATCACCTTTCTTTACGTACACACAGTTTTTATAGCTACTACAGTCCCTGCATCCCATGGATTTAGATGAAACTTCATTTCTACAAAAGCCTATAACAGCTGTTACGGATTTTCTTGGTACAAGCATATAATTGTTCGTTACAGTAAGACCAATTTGTCTATGGGCATTTAGAACCTTTATTATTTCAGGCTGAATGTCGATTGAAAAGTCACCATATCCGGGACTATATCTAAAAGTTATATTAAATCCTTCCTGTGCAGCGATTTTCTTTATGATTTTTTCAGTTTCGTCACATAATGATTCTATAGCAACCGTAGCACATGCATCCATAACGATGCTTTTAGTCAGATCGACCTTACTGTAATATCTTATCTTTTTATCAATTCCACTACCTAGTGTTGATGCCATGATAGCGCATTTTTCGGAGCTCTTAAGATGATTATATATATCTTTACCTCTAAAGATTAATGTGGAGTCTTCTACATAGATTTTGTTGTGAGATTTGCTTATATCAAATATATTAAATACAAAATTTGCATTTTTATCAGCCTTTATTTCCTCAATACACTCGTTAATTAGATCATTAGTTATTTTATCTACTTCTTCACCACTATATTTTAAGTAGCGTAGTACCTCACTTTTATTGATATAAAATTTAATCACCACCTTTTATAGAATCCGTTAACCCTTTCTACAATTTCTTCTGCGATTTCTCTACTTTTATTGATATAAAATTTAATCACTACCTTTTATAGGCATGATACTTTTTCGTTAGTTAATACACCTCTTATACTGGAAATACTACTAAGAATCCTTCTAGTCGTTTTCGGGTTATTCATTGTATATATATGAACTCCATCTACTCCCCAAGATAAAAGATCTATTATTTGTTCTACTGCATAAGCAATCCCTGCCTCTCTTAAAGCCTCAGGACTGTGTTCGTATTTTTCAATTATTCTACTAAACTTTTTCGGCAGGGTACAACCGGTTAAAGGAAGAATCTTCTCTATCTGCTTTGTATTTAAAACAGGTAAAATCCCTGCTAAAATAGGTACATTTATGCCAACTTTTTCAGCATTTTCTTTAAATCTATAAAAAATCTCATTGTCAAAAAAGAGCTGAGTTATAAGGAAATCTGCTCCAGCATCCACCTTTTCCTTTAAATTAATCAAATCCTGACTTAAACTTTCACATTCTGGATGCTTTTCAGGATAACAGGCAGCTCCAATAGAAAAATCATAGCTACTTTTGACGTGGAAAATTAGATCCCTAGCATATTTATAATGGTTAGGGCCTCCTAAATCTGCACCTTCGTACTGTGGATAGTCGCCCCTAAGGGCAAGTATGTTTTCAACACCATTTTTTTTAAGCACACTTAAAATATTGTCGATTTCCTCCTTGCTTGAAGTTAAACAGGTAAGGTGGGCTAAAGCTGATAGATCATACTTATTCTGTATATAAGAAGCTATCTCCACTGTTGTGTCTTTCGTGCTGCCTCCAGCACCATATGTAACACTTATAAAGTCAGGCCTTAAATCATTTAGCCCATCTATTGTATTGTATATTGTATCCACAGGATAATTCCTCTTAGGTGGAAATATCTCAAAAGAAATCAAAGGTTTCTTTTGAACAAACTTATTTTTTATTGACATTTAATTCTCCCCCTTATTCTATGAGTTGCTATAAATAAACAACTTTAAAATTTAATTTGTATTACTCTAGGGATTTTGAGGTTTCCTTCTGAGTGATTTTGAAGCATTTGTTGCTACTACTATTTTTTTAAATAAGCAACAAATCTTCACATGAACCAGAAGGATTCTCAAAATCCCAGTAATTAAACCTTTAGCTTTATTATCTACACTTTAATATTTTCTTTTCTATAAACTAAAAACTCCCTCGATAGTGAAGGAGTTTTGATAGCACAAATCTCTCATCTATCGGTAAAATATACCGCTGGACTTAGCACCAATATACATTTTAAGTACTGGTTGCCGGGCTTCATAGGGCCAGGTCCCTCCGCCACTCTTGATAAGAGTACATATTCATATTTAGTTGTGAATTTTTATTATTTTTAACTATTAATAAAGATATTACACGAAGTCATAAAATATGTCAAGTAATTTTTAAATTTTATTAATTACTTTTTATTTTTAATCTTCATTTCCGCAAAGTATTCAGTATCCCTTAATGAAATATAGTGTTTAGTATAATCTACTTCAAAATTTACAACAGATGACTGAAGATCTATATTTCTAAGCAAATGAACTGTACATACGTTATTGTTTTGAGAAGTGCAAAACCTCAATATCACATTTCTTACCATGGGAAATTGCAGCCTTGAGTTTAAGTAATCTGGTGAATTATTTAAATATAAATTTACTGTTCTATTGCCAATGGGCAAAAACAGATCTATATCTTCTCCTTCTTCCCTTACAGTTCTTATATCAAAATCGCTGTCAACTATAAAACTGTTCTTTTTATATATCATATGTATAACACCACCTATTTAAGTTAATTTAATAGTATAGCTTTAAATATCCTTCAATGTTTCCTCTGAAGCGACTTTGAAGAGCTGTTTTTACCTCTAAATTTTTTATAAAACAGCTCTTCTACGGAGCCTGAAGAGGATTATTGAAGGATATCTATAAGGAACTAGCGGAGTAAGTTAAGTTAGAAACTACTGAAAGCACAGGGTCCAACTGTACATTTTCCACAGACATCGGCAAGACCTAAATCTGTGAATCTTTTATCAATTTTTAGTAAATGCTCATAACATTTGAACTTATCGAATGACTGGGCTTGTAATGCTCCTGTTGGGCAGTTTTTTACACAAGCCAAACATTTTTCCTCTCTAAAATACTTACAGAAGTTAGTCTTTGGTCTTGGAGTGGGAGATATCTCAGCTGAAATGATGATGCTGCCAAATCGTCCAGCACAACCTGAAGATGTAATTAACATGTGATTTACACCAAATGTCCCAAGTCCAGCTATATAAGCAGCACTTCTATGAGACCAACTTGCTGTTAAGTCTACTTCATTAAAGTTATGGGTAGCCTTTTCATTGAATGATTTTATTCCATATAGTGATAACTCTTTCATTAGTTCTTTACAAATATATTCTATTAATGCATTTGTTTCTATATAGGCAACCGCCCATTCTCTTGATACTTCATCATCTATTCTATTTGATATTACTACATCTTGAGCAAAAGGAATAAAAAAAGATATTACTGTTTTTGCTTCCGGTAGCAGCTCTTTTGGATGTGCATGATGCTTTCCTATAATTTCTTTTATTTGTGTGAACAATGAGTCGTGAGCTGAAGCAAAACCAACTAAAGGTTCTCGATATTTAGTCACAGTATTTGCTTCTTCTACCAACAACTTGATTTTTTTCTCTATTTTTCTAGCCAGATGCATTCTATCCCCCCAATAAGTGTAAAATACAACTTTTTGTACATATTCTATCTTCTAACATTCCCTCTAACTCTTTCTTTAATCTTCTTACTATAGATATCCAACTCTAAAATTTATTATCTCTAATTAAAATTATACTTCATTTTTTCATAAATTTCTAATAATTTAACCTCTTGTGCTAGTTGCTCTCTAACAGTATAGCTTTAAATATCCTTCAATGTTTCCTCTGAAGCGACTTTGAAGAGCTGTTTTTGCCTCTAAATCTTTTCTATTAAAACAGCTCTTCTACGGAGCCTGAAGAGGATTATTGAAGGATATCTATAAGGAACTAGCGAGGCAAGTTAAATTAATTAAGCACAAACTCAAATTTCAAAATAAAAAATCACCTATCGCATTAAAACGACAAGTGATTTTATTTTTATAATCTATAATTCATAATAATAAATTACCTCGACACACATACCCTATCATTTCAAAAATAAAAATAAAATCAAATTGAAAGGCTAAAAAGTTTCTATTTATTTCATTCTATTTAGCTAATTTAACTAATACTTCACTTAAAACTTTAGCTCCCCTATAAATATCTTCAAAATTTGTAAATTCATCGGGAGCATGACTTACACCATTGACACTGGGTACAAATATCATACCTATGTCAGTTATTCTTGCCATATTTAAGGCATCATGATAGGCTCCGCATATTTTTTTACAAAGTTTACAACAGTTCGTTCCTCAGAAGTATAAGGCAAGCGGGTTATGCCTTTTTACTCACTTTCAAAACCTATTTTTCCTAGTTCTTCAAAGTGTCTTCTTAATCTTTCTTTACAAAGCTTATTAGCAATAATTACTTTGTAACCGCTCCCTAACCATTTATTAGATTTACTTACCCCCATACTCTACGAGCTTCCTTCGTCGTCATTATTTGTTATTTTCCAGCCAGTCTATAGCCCCTTGAGTAAGCAACGCTGTTCCTAACCAAAATACCTCCTCATCTAAATCAAACTTAGAATTATGGTGAGGGTAAACTATCCCATCAATTTCCTTTATAGAACTCAAAAAGAAAAATGTGCCCGGAACTTCTTCTAAAAAATACGCCATATCTTCTCCACCCATAACAGGTACTTTTATTTCGATTATATCATCCTCACTAATTATTTTTTTTGCACTGTTTACAAAGTCTAATGTAAAATCTTCATCATTAACAAGAGGAGGATATCCAAATGTATATTCATATTCATATTCTCCACGCATTCCTTTAGTAATGTTTTCTATTACTTCTTCTATACGTCTTGCAATCCTCTCTCTAACCTCTTTATCCGTTGCCCTAACCGTACCTTCCAGTTCCACGAAATCCGGAATAATATTGTACGCTCTTCCACCATGAACTTTTCCTATAGTTAACACCGCTGGATCAGTAGCTTTAACTTCTCTGCTAACAATATTTTGAAGAGCTGTTATTACTTGACCAGTTATTGCTACTGGGTCTACTCCCTGCTCAGGATAAGCTCCATGGCATCCCTTACCTTTAATTTTTATATGAAACCTATCTAGACAAGCCATAAGTTTTCCATAACAAACACCTATCTTTCCCGATGGAAGACCATCAACAACTCTACCAATATGAAGTCCTATGACTGCATCAACCTTTGGGTTTTCAAGGGCACCATCTTCTATCATTGGTTTTGCTCCACCAGGCCCTTCTTCAGCTGGCTGAAAAATCAGTTTAATATTGCCTTTTAAGCTTGCTTTGTTTTCATTTAGTATTTTAGCAGCACCTAATAACATTGCTGTGTGGGCATCATGACCACAAGCATGCATATTACCGTTTGTGGAAGCAAATGATAAACCCGTCTCTTCCTTTATTGCCAAGCCATCCATATCAGCTCTGAGGGCAATAGTCCTACCTGGTTTAGAACCTTTAATAAGCCCCACTACACCATATCCCCCAACATTATCTCTGTATTCTATTCCCATCTCCTCCAGTCGTTCTTTTACATAAGCGGAGGTTTGAGGCAGTTGCAGTCCTACCTCAGGAATTTGATGCAATTCTCTTCTCCAGCTAACTATCTCTTCTTGTATTTTTTTTGATTCATTAACGATATCAATCATTTTTAGCACTCCTTTCTATTTTTCCCTCTACCCTTTTATTATTATAAAAACAAACCTCTCCCCCAAAAATTTCAAAGAACGTATCCATGTTACGCTTCACTTGTTGTATTATTAGATTTATTCTCCTTATTGTACAGAATTCTAGCAATTCCTATTGTCCCGAAAACTGCAGCTATTATTAACATCCAAGCAGACATACCAGTAGTGTAACGTAATAGGACAGGAATACCTATACCAATAACGGCAAGTTTAGGATATTTGAAAGCAAACTGCCCAAAAACTGCTCCAAGAATAGCCGGTACGGTATAATTCCTAAAAGCATCAGCCAAAGCAGGAGGGAATAATTTTATTAGCATAGTACCGACAAAAGCTGCTAAAGTAACACCTATTAAATTAGTAATGACCGATCCAGTAATTCCTAAAGTTGAAATGACCTCGGCTTCTTTTGTTCCCGGTTTTGTGTCTGTAACTTCAAGAGCCATTCCGGCACAAGGCAAACGCAAGTTTGAAATATTGCCTGACAAGAACGACAAATATGTACCTGAAAGACCCAAGATAGAGTAATAGGATATCGGTTCAACTACATAAAAAGCTCCATATAAAGTGGCAATCATTCCCCAGGCCTTTAACGCTGTAGAAAACGATGGGGCAGCTCCATGAACTAAATACAGATAGATAGAAGGCAGAAAACTCAGTATAGCAGCAGTTAAAAGCGTCCACATTCCTACTTTAGTAACAGGTTTAAACCATACCTGGTTAAATTCTTTATTATCCATTAAAAGTCACCTCCATAAATAATTTAAGCAAACAGAACTGCAGCAAACATTCCAATCAACATAGCAATACCTAAAGAATATTCCTTAATCTTAGGATATTTTTTTGTTATATTTACCAGGGCAACCATTGCTATTGCTCCAACAATTACTGCAATTAAGTTTCCTCCACCCTTTATCACATAACCTGAGTTAAGGTATCCAAATACTCCCAGCATGGCAGCACCACTTAATACGGCCAGCCATTTTACATCTCCTCCGCCTACTTTGGTCCTCAATTTCTCTAATTTATGGCAGAACAAACCAACAAATACCAACCATCCTGCTCCATTCACAGCCATTGTCCACCAGGAAGTTGCAACAGCTTTGAGGTCGTAGTCAGGCCCACCAAATTGAATTCCTAATGCATCTGCCCCTGTTTTAGCTGCTGTCAACTCAGTTGGAGCTGATCCTATAATAGCTAGTCTCATCCAGCTAATGGGACCTCCAATCACTGACATCATACCCACCATAATTATAAATATAGCTATTACTGGCCCTATAGCAGTTATTAGTCCTGTTTTAAATGCAGTTTTACAAGTTTCATCTGGTATTCCCAGCTTTTTTGTAGTAGACCTAGCAAGCTTTGTATAAATTATTGCTTGAATAGCTGCCATAATAACTACTGGTGCTGCCACAATCCATACACCCAATTCATTAGCTACTTTTAAAATCTGATCATTCACAAACAACACCTCCATTATTAAAGTTATTAGATATTTCTATAAATTTTCCTAAATTCTTTTGTAGAAATGTCAAAAAATTAACTGCTTTTTTTAATAATTGTTTTTTTACATAAAAATCTCTGTTAATTTTGTGTTTTTTTACAAAATAAAAAACACCTAAATAAATTAAGTGTTTAAGAGATTTATAAACTTTAATATAATTTCAAGCTTCAATCTTTCAATAGGATTTTTAAATTCAACATAACATAATTGCTGGATTTTATCTATTCTATACCGAACAGTATTACTGTGTATGAACAACTTTTTAGCAGCTAAATTATAATTACAGCCACTATCCAGATATGCTTTGAGAGTCAAAAGCAGTTCATCCTTATCATCTTGACTAAATATGGGAGAAATGTCTTCTACAATGGTATTGAAATCCTCTTGCTGAAAGGCCTCTATTCTGAAAAGTCCAAAGGGTCCCAGTTCTTTATACAAGACAACTTTTTCACTTGGATAGATATGGCCTCCTATTTCTATAGACTTTATACTTTCTATATAACTTTTCCTTATATTAAAGACCCTGTCCACTGTATATCCTATTCCACACTTAAAATCGCTGTAAGGTATATCTTTCTCCAAATAATCTATGAGCATACTACATTTATCTTTGATTTCACCATTGTCAACAATGTCTTTATAGGTTTCATATAAAATTACTAACTGATTTTTGCTTTGTAAGCCAAATATAGCTTTTTTTCTAGAAAAACTCTGATATATTCTCCGGGAAATCTTTTCTCTGTGTTCATACAAATATATATTCTCATTAAGCTGCTGAATACATATACAAATAAACTTTTTATCAATATTAATCTGTAGATTTTGAGCTCTTTTATAAAGCTTTTCCTCATCTTTATAGGTCTTTTTAATTATATCCTGAATAAACTCATCCTGAAATATTCCTTCCATAGAGTTCATTAAATAAATTTGCTCATAAACGTAAGAGAGCAAAGTATAGCTCAATCTGATGGAAAAAAGATCATAGTAGTCTATCTTATTCCCTGTTTCCCACACTACAAAATAAGCCACGGTTATATTTTGGACAATTATAGGGATGGTAATCCATGATTTTTTTTTCTTATCTTCAATGTTTTTTATACGATAAATTTTTAACTTGTCACAAATAATTTCTCTTTGATGACTAAACGAAGGGTCCCATAAATCAGTATAATCTATGCTATTTTTTTTACTTGAAATTTGTTTTCCAGTACTGTAAACATTATCACTCATTAAGTCATAAATTAAAACAGATTTTCCCAACTCAATAGAAAGATTTTGTATTATTCCCCTTATTTTTTTGTCAAAATACTGGTAGTTAGCATATATTGGTAAAAGCTTCTTGGTATCATTGATTCGCAAAATATATCTGTTTAAAACTACAGCATTTACGGCATTGATAACATCAATCCATGCAGCCTCATAGGGCAAACTGATTAAAGGTAAATTAAATTCATTACACATATTTATAATTTCCTCAGGAATTGCCTTCAAAAACCTGTCCACTTTTATTCCAAGTCCTGCTGCATTATTTTGATGTAAATGTAAAATTACATTCTTGAAAAGCCCGTAGTCATTTTTAAATAAATACCCAGTTGTAACCACAAACTCCTTACCCTTAAACCATTTATATCCGTCAGGCGCATCAAATAAAGTAACCGCTTGTATCCTTCTGTCCAAACCCTTTGACCCTGCCAATATGCTACAGTCCTTAAAATATTTTGATTCCAATACCTCCCTAACCGTTACCCCATTGATATCCCCCTTCTCCTTATGCTTCTAAATCATAGAAGCTTTTGGTATAATTTGCTATTCCATTTTTAATCTTATCTCTGCAAAATCTTCAAAATTCTTCAATCTTTAATTAATATTTTCTGCGTAAGCTAACAGAATCTTGTAGCTCATTAGGTGTCATCTTATATATATATTAATTTTAATTCATAATTCATAATTATACCACAGTCAATAATATCTATCCTTACGGTTTCTTTCAAAAATAAAGTCAAATCGAAAAACTAAAAAATTAGTTGACTATACTAAAACGATATATTAGAATCAAATTATACTATCCCCAGGTATATGGGAGTAAGGAGGTTTTAATAGGAGGATGATTACAATGTTTAATTTTGGTACTAAATATGAAAAAATATCTGTTGATGAAATAGAAAAGCACATGAGTGAAGGAGCTATTCTAGTAGACATAAGAAATGAAGATGCCTATAAGGAAGGTCATATCAAAGGAGCTCTTAATATTCCCATGAAATCTTTGCCCTTTAGGATGAGTGAGCTGGATAAGAATAAAGATATATTAGTGATTTGTTATGTAGGTGGAAGTAGCAGAGTAGCTTCAAAGATTTTGAGCAAGGCGGGATTTAACGTGAAAAATGTAAATGGCGGCATGAAGGCTTGGAAAGGCGAAGTAGTTACACTCTAATTCTTCGCCTTATTTTACATGATTAATATTCCTATATATAATACGTAGGAAATTCATTTTTTACAATCCCTGTTTCTTTAATCTTCCCAACGCTTTAGACAGTCAGTATTTATATTAAAATTATCTAATACCCTTCCTATCGTTTGATTAACGATATCATCTATCGTTTTGGGATTTGTATAGAAGGCTGGAACTGGCGGTGTAATTATTGCTCCTATATGACATAGTTTAAGCATGTTTTCTAAATGAATAGCATTTAAAGGCGTTTCCCTTGTCATCAATACTAACTTTCTTTTCTCTTTTATAGTTACATCTGCTGCTCTGATAATTAAGTCTTCTGTATAGCCGCTTGCTATTCCTGCTAAAGTTTTCATGCTGCAAGGAGCTATAACCATGCCATCACATTTGAATGAACCGCTAGATATTGAAACTGCTAAATTGTTTTCATTATAATAATAATCTGCTATTTTCACTACTTCTTCAACAGTATATTCCGTCTCAGTTTCTATTGTTACTTTACCCCACTTACTTATTAAAAGATGAGATTCTATACCTTTTTTCTTTAATTCTTGCAGTATTCTAATTCCATATATTGCTCCTGAGGCACCAGTAATAGCTAGAATAATTCCCATAGCCACTTCCCCTTTATAAAAAAATTAATTTTTTATATCAGTCAAACTTTTATATTGAAAAACTCCTACTATCAACAAGATCCCGAGCCCAATAAGGTTACTTAAATAATTTGGCTAGAATAACATAAATGCTGCTACCAACAAACCAATGCATTCATAACCAGAAGTTTTCCTGAATAACCGTCTGTTTACTCCGCTAGCCAATGCATAACATCCAACAAGTATTGCTATTGAGGATACTATAATATGTTTTATATCACCATATAATAAAATCTCTGGTCTATATACAAAAACAAATGGAATTATATAAGCAACTATGCCTAATTTAACTGCTGTAAACCCTACCTTCATCGGATCTGATTTAGCAATGGATGCTGCTGTATATGCAGCCATAGCTACGGGAGGTGTCATGGTAGCCATTGCTGCAAAATATACTATAAACATATGTGCAGCCATAGGCTGTACACCGGCTCTAATTAGAGCTGGAGCTGCTAATGATGCAGCCAAAATATATGTTGGAGTTATGTTCATTCCCATTCCGAGAATAATAGTTACAATCATTGTCAAAATTAGAGCCAAAAACAATTTCCCCGACGCCAATGCTAAAACAAGAGATGTAAACTTGGCGCCGATATCTGTTAATGAAATAATTCCTACTATAATCCCTGCCGCTGAACATGCTATTGCAATAATTAAAATAGTTTTTATAGAATGTTCTAAGGTACTTAATATTTTTTTTGGACTCATCCATTGACTTCTATCCTTTGTAAAATAGCTAAATACAATTAATAAAATAATTGATTCAAAGGCTGCTCTGCCTATTCATCACATCATCGGGTACTTTTATTCTCTCTGGATAAGGTCTGCTCACGGGCTTTGTAGCATCAATTATCATCTTATCTCCTACTGCATGTATAATAGAAGATGGATCCAAAGAGCCACCTCTAACCCCTTTTATAATATCCACATCTTCAGTAGCCTGAACTCGAGTAGCCATTGCACAAAGAACTTCTTTTTCATTAAATACATCGATGTCTTTATCTACAACAATGATATGTTTTAGTTCATCCTTCCCTCGTATTAACATTCTGCGATGAGATGAATTATATATTCCAGTATCTGGATCCGGTGCAATTACAGCATCCACTAAATAGGGATATCCATCCATCTCATGATGAGTAAGTACTGGTAACTCCGTTAAGTCTACTTCATCTCCTATCTTAACTATCTCTTTAACCGGGGCTTCTTCTTTGCTTATAACAATTGGTTTTATAAATCTTTGACTCCTTTTAGCCACTTCAAAACTTGTTTCCATACGCCATTTATCTTTCATTAAATCCATGGCTACAGCACACTTTTCTCTTGTTGCAAACATATTAGTAATAACTTTAAATTGACTCAATTTACCTTTTAGATTTTTAACTTTTTCAAAAACTAATATGTAATTAAAAATTTTTAGTTACTGTATTGTAAAAAAGCTTAACCTGTTAACTTGTAAATAATATGTATATATTATAAAATATAGTAAAATCCTTACAAAGGGGAGTTCTTTATGTCTGAATATAAGGCTAAGATAACGCATTTATTCCACAGTGGATTTATTGTAGAAACTGAAAACCATACCTTAGTATTTGACTATTTTAATCCTCGTACTAACTCCAATTTACCTTCCAGCGGTCTATTAAATTTCCATTATTTTGCTGAAAAAGATAATGTGTTTGTCTTGGTATCCCACAGCCACAGCGATCACTATACTCCTGAAATATTTAAATGGCAAAGCCTAAATCCCAATATAAAATATATACTTAGTGATGATGTAAAAGCTAAAGACATTAAACCGAATTATTATTTTATGAAAAAATATGAAGAATTAAAAATAGATAAAATAAAAATTAAAACCTATGGCACTACTGATAGAGGTCTGTCCTTTTTAGTTAAAGTAGACGGCTTGTCTATCTTTCATTCCGGTGATCTTAACTGGTGGCATTGGAAAGATGATTCTCCACAGGTTCAGGCTAAGGAGGAGAGAGACTTTAAAGATGAGATTGAAAAAATAAAGGATGAAAAAATTGATATAGCCTTTGTTCCCGTTGACCCTAGGCTTGAAGAATTTTATTATCTTGCCGGTGAATATTTTGCTAGAACTATAAAACCAAATCTCTTAGTACCAATGCACTTTGGTGACAAGTTTTATATTACCGAAAAATTTAAAAAGAAAATCAGTAATTTATATCCCGAAATTCCTACTATTTCAAATATAATGGATGTTATATTTTTTAAAGAGTAGCAAAAATAATTCAACTAGTCATAGTCGTTAGCTTAAGGTAATATATGGTTATTTCCTATATGAAAATGTAAAAAAACTCGCTCCTTGTTTTTTATACATTTTTATTATTATTGGAATATTATGAATTAAGTTAACTCTTATGTTTAAATAGTAAAGTATATATACAGTCAATATTTTCAATGATTAAAAGCATTTACATTGGGTAAAATAATTAATGAAATTTTCAAAATAACTTATAGAAAGGGTGATTTTATGAGACACATGACTCCTTTTAATCGAAGAAAAAACATGATGAAAGAGTTTATGAGAAACTTCTTTGATGAAGATTTTGACTTTATGGACCTTTTGCCCAGCAGTGTAAATAGTGGGTTAATGCGTACGGATATTAAAGAAACAGACAAGGAATATATAATAGAATCTGAAATGCCAGGTTTTACAAAGGATCAGATTGATATCAGCATAAATGACGGATATATAACCATCAAAGCCAAGAGAGAAGACCAGTTGAATGAAGAAAGGGAAGGGTATATCAGAAAGGAAAGAAGTTATGGTGAAGTTAAAAGGTCCTTTAAGCTACAAAATGTAAAAGAAGACGAAATAAAAGCTCAGTATAAAAACGGACTTTTAAAGGTAACTTTGCCAAAGATTAAAGAGGGCAAAAATTCTTCAAAGAAAATTGATATTGAATAGGCTATCATGACTATGATAGCCTATTTTTTCTCATTTAGCCTAAAAAACTACCTATTTTTCCTCATTATGTACCTTTACTATTATAAGAGCCTCACCTTCAACAGGATTACTTCCTTTAATTGGTTCTATATTTAATTTAGATCTTATCCATCCCATCATGTAGCGATCAATTACATACCCTATTGCAGCTCCTATAATGAATCCCCCTATACCAATAGCTATAGGTCCACCTGGAATAACAGTCCTACCCCATATTGTTCCAAAAAACATTAGTACCATTGCACCGCACATAACACCATTCGAATTGCTTATGCCGTCAGATTTACGAATACTGTCTCCAATTTTATGTTTATTATTCTTTAATCGGTCTAGAAAGACTATTTCATATTTTTTAAAATTATGAGTTTCTAATGTGTTAATTATTAGTTCTAAATTGATAGACTGTTTACATATTCCTAAAATGTACATAGGATATTAATGTCGTTTTTCTTGCATTTCCTCTAACTCACATAGCTGATTAATTTCTATTGATAATCTATAAGAATCATATATAGCAAAAACCCATACTGTTATATAGAATAGTCCCCATCGTTCATCAAAAACATCATTTGCTTTTTGAAAATTACCTATTAGTGTATAGAAAATTGCTAGATTTATTCTGGCCTTGACATTAATAATTATTTCACCTGCTAAAAACAGTAATCCTCTTAAATTTTCTCCCATATGAATATGACCTAACCCAGGCAAAGCAGCCGACCACCATGCCACAGTCCAAGGATTAAACCGATGTAAATACTTGATTCCAAAAACACTCATATACATTTTACACAATCGAATATCTTCTTTTTTTACTGTATTAAACATTTTATCCCCTACCTACGATGCCAATCTAAAAATGCAGCTTAGGATTATATATATTATCCATATATTTTTATAGTTACCCTATACAGAATTTGTTACAAAAAAATAAAACTAAGGCATATCCAAACCTTAGTCTTATTATTTAATATTTTGTATTTTTATGTTCTTCTTAAGCATTAATAAATTTGGCAAAAAATCTAATCACTAATGGTATTACAGTTATAACTGTAATAAGCCTCATAAGATGCAAGAGTGCAACCTTATGTGTCTCTGCACCGTATGCTTCAGATATTAATACCATATCGGTAAGGCCTCCCGGGGCACTGCTAAATAGGGCTGTTATCAAATCTATTCCTGCAATTTTAGATATAAAAAAACCTAGAGTAAGACTCAAAGCCGTAAGTCCTACCAACAGAATACTTGCTGGTATAATAAGATTTTTAAGTCCGTAAATCGTATCCATTGTAAAGTTAAGTCCCAACATTCCTCCCACCACAATTTGAGCCATAAGTTTAAAATTGGAAGGAATTACTCCTTTATCTGTAGTTATATTATAAATTGCAACTGCAACCATCGCTCCTACAAAAGCTCCTGCAGGTATCTTAAGCTTGATACCTAAAAATCCGCCTAAGCCTGCAATTAAAAGGGTGTAAATAATCTTATCCATATTTTCTTTCCTCTCTAATTTTTATCCGTATTCATTTTTCCCACTCTAATCCAAACACAAAGCCTACTCTCAACATAATCAATCATTTTAAATATAAGCAGTCCCATTATACTAAGGGCAAGTATGCCGCTGAACATCTTAGTATAATTTACAGTTATCCAACTATTCATTATAAAATATCCGATACCGTATTGGGTAGCAAAGTTTTCAGCAAAAAATAGAACTGCTATGCTTGTACCTACACTAATTCGCAGTGCTGTTATTATCTTAGGAAGCACCGCTGGTATTACGAGGTGTCTATAAATCTTTATTTGATTCATTCCCAATGATCTTACGGAGTAGAAAAGCTCCTTAGTCAGGGCTTTAACTCCATCCCGTGTTGTAACTATAATCTGAAAAATAATTATTATAGTAATAAGTACTATTTTAGACAGGTTTCCTAAGCCAAATAAAATCATTAAAACGGGTAGAAAAGCTATCTTAGGTACCGGATATAAAATATAAATTATAGGATTAATTATTTCATCTATTTTAGGATTCATTCCGATCCATAATCCCAATGAAACTCCTATAATCAGCGATACTGTAACAGCCATGGTTATCCTTCCAAGACTTCTCAGCAGATGAGATAATAGAAGATCAGGGAAAATCCTTATAAATGTAATCACTGTTTCATGGGGACTTGGTATTACGGAAGAATGAACTGAAAAGTGCAAAGCATACCAAAACATAAAGATCATAAATGTTCCGTATAGTGCTCTATTCTTGCTGCCTTTCATCGTCCTTTCATCTCCATCCACCTTCGTACTTTAAGGCATATTCTGTAAAAGTCCATCTTCTCTCTTAATTCCTCATCGCCAAAATATGGATTGTCTAGTATATGTTTAATTCCCGCCTTTTCCATGATAACAATTTTTTGGCCTAGAAACACTGCTTCAGCTATATTATGGGTAACCAATACAATAGTCATTGGGTTATTTTTAAAAATCCTAAGAATCAGATTTTGAATTTGCTCTTTAGTTATGGCATCTAGTGCTGAAGAGGGCTCATCCATAAGCAGCAGGTCTGGGCTGATAGTTAATGTTCTGGCTATAGCTACTCTTTGTCTCTGTCCCCCACTAAGCTCCACGGGATATTTATACTTTAGGTCTTCTATTCTAAGCTCCTCTAATATTTGGTTAACAACCGGAACAATTTCATTTCTAGATTTTTTCCTCACCTGCAGTCCTAAAGCCACATTATCCCAAACGGTCTTCCAAGGTAGTAGACCATAATCCTGAAGAATGACACCGGTACTTTGTCTTATACCTGTTTGCTCCTCGCCATTTATCCGTATCTTTCCTGCCTTTGGTGAAATAAGACCAGCTAATGCATAAAGTAAAGTAGTCTTACCACATCCCGAAGGTCCTATTATGGCACAGGTTGTATTTTTTTCTATTTCTAAGTTGATTTCATATAATGCTGTTTCCTCACCATAATCAACCCTTAGATTTTCAACTTCTATCATTAATAAATAAACTTCCTTTCAACCATATCATCATATTTAACGTCTATATCTACACCTTGCACATTTTCTATCCAATCGATTATCTTTTCCATATACTCTTTGTTTGGAACTCTTGTATTGTGATACTTAGGAAGTGCTATCAAATCCTTAATCTCGGGCTTTAATTTTATCCTTTCAATAAGTACATCCCTTGCTAAATCCTCATTCTTTTGAATGTCATTAACGGCACGATTGAACGCCTGATGAAAGAGCTTAATTGCCTTTTCCTTTTCTTTAATTGCCCTTGAAGTAAAAATCATAGCCTCTGGCATAAACTCGTCATTATTCTTATATACCCTTTTCTCAAGTCCGCTTAACTCACCCATAGAAGCTATCGGTTCTGGAATAACAGCCATATCCATCTGTCCAGCTTTAATCATCTCCAACCTTGCTGGTATTTCAGATATGTAGATTTTTTCCATATTATATTTGTCTCCAAGATATTGGTCTGATAGAAAGTTCGATACACTGACCTCCATCATACCTACCTTCACATTCTTTTTCTCTTTAAAGTCTTTATTTACTAATATGGGAAAACTTCCATCGGTACTCGTTGTTATTTTGATGTCAAATCCGTTTTGAATATTGTTTACAAAGGCAATAAGATCTGTCATGGCTCCGTCAAGTTCTCCGCTTTGAAGAGCACTTTGTCTGTTTACTGCATTTGTATATATCTTTATATCAATATCTAATCCAAGTTCTTTAAAATACCCCCTTTTTTCAGCCAATAAAATCGGTGCAGAGTCAACAGCGGGCATGATACCTATTTTCAGAGCCAAATCCTCATTTGTATCTTTATCTGCTACCGATTCAGCACCACATCCTACTGCTAGAAACGCAATTATTAATGTTAATAATACTTTCATTACTTTTTTCATACTCCTATCTCCCTACCTTTCATGTTATTTAATTTCAAATTTGAATCAATACTTTCTCATAGCATTAAAAATGCAATTTCAAATACACACATATATATTTTATAGTTTATTTTAAATGAAAACAACATAGTTAATTAGAATTGTTGACGTCTCTGCTAAAAATATTTAACATTAAATATGTATAAATAATTTTATTCAAAGGCAAGGAGACTTCTATTATGACATCTAAAACTTCCTACATACGTCACCTAATAAAGGATATATGGATTGCTTCAAGGCCCCTTTCACTAACTTTGGCCCTGTATTCTACTACTTTAGGCATAGTCATTGCACACCTTGAAGGAAAACTTTTTACCGATAATCTTTCCCTTGATTTGCGAAAGATCTTTTTAGTTACAGTGGCAGGGCTATTTGTACAAACGGCAACGAACTTTATAAATGACTACTTTGAATGTGAATATAAATACCGCAGACAGAGCAGCAAAAAATATTCATTCCTCGGCAAGAAGCGTACCCGTTTTGACATCCTAATATTTCTTTTAGGCATAGTCTGCTTTTTTATCACAGCCTTTATTGGTCTTTATTTGGTACATATTACAACTCCACGTCTGCTGATTGTAGGAATACTGGGAATTCTAGGAGGATATTCATATACAGGTGAACCTATAGTATATAAAAAGAAAGGTCTTGGTACTCCTCTTTCTTTTATTCTCATGGGTCCCCTTATGATATACGGCAGCTACCTTGTATTTGCTCAAAGATTTTCATGGAATCCTATAATACTTGGTCTGCCAGTCAGCTTTATGATACCTCTTCTTATGCTTAGCAATGAACTTAGAGATTTTGAAAGAGATAAGAGATTAAATATCCAAACTCTCACCGTACGAATAGGATATGCTCGTGGAAAAAAGCTTTTTCTTTCGCTACTAATCGGGGCTTATGGACTTACAACTATATATGTGTTTCTGAGGATGATACCAGCTGCTGCTTTACTCGTCTTCGTTACAATACCTTTGGCCATCATCTCTTTCAAGACGGTATCCTCTGCCAAAAAGGAAGGCGTTCCAATTACTAATAAGCTACATCTCAGCTTTGGACTGATTTTTATTTTAGCACTATTGATTAAGTAAAAATCAATACAGATTGATAAAACTTTAAAGACCTCCGTTTTATAAATATTTCTTATTAAATATACAATTTTTATATTTTACTTTATATTTCAATGACGTTATAATTTTCCTAGGTGTGTATACAAAATACAATTAACATAATTAAGCCCTCTTTTCAATTAATTACAAAGGTATTTAGAGGTGATTATTAATATGGACTACTTAAAAGAATATTCTTCCGGTACTATCTTTGTGTTGATCATTTCAGTCGTATCAATCTTTATAAATGATTTGTTTAAAAATTATATAAATTTAGAAGCCCTTACTATCGCAATTATTATAGGAATTATTTATAATAATACTTTAGGCATCCATGATAGCTTTAAACCCGGTGTTAAATTTTCTCTTAAAAAACTTCTGAAAATTGGAATAGTTTTGTTAGGCTTTAAGTTAAATATAAAAGCGATACTAGAGCTAGGTCCGAAGATACTTACTTTAGTTCTTATTTATGTTCCTGTTACTCTAATTCTTTCTATCCTTATAGGCAAAATATTTAAGGTAAATAACAAACTTTCTGCATTGGTTGGTGTAGGATCATGCATATGTGGTGCCTCAGCTATAGTTGCGCTGACTCCTAGCATAAATGCTGATGAGGATGATTCGGTAATTGCAGTATCAATTGTAAGCTTTTTAGGCGCAGCTGGCGTGCTGATTTACTCAGCAGTGGCGGCCAGTGGACTAAATTTAACTGAAATCCAGTACGGAACCTGGTCAGGACTTACTCTTCATGGTGTTGCCCACGCTTTAGCTGCCGCCTTTGCTCTTGGAGATGTTTCAGGTGAAATTGGAACCTTCGTTAAAATGACAAGGGTTTTAATGTTGGTTCCTGTTTCGCTAGCTTTAAGTTTTATGTTTAACAGGGAAAATAAAAATAATCAAAAAGCAAAATTTCCTATGTACGTTTTATACTTTATCTTAGCAGGAATTATCAACTCATTGAGAATAATTCCTACTCCGATTACAAAAATACTTACTAAAATCAGTTCTTTACTCATACTTATGGCTATGACAGCCATGGGATTATCAGTAAACTTCAGAAGCATTGTCAACAAGGGAATAAAAGCTTTAATTGTAGGGACTCTGCTATTTATCATTCTTTCTAGTGCCAGTCTTTTTTCAATAATAAATATTTTAATCGAGTAGGAGGTAATTAATTATTTTAATTACCGTCCTCTCAGTCGAGTAAGCAAAATGTTTTAAGATCTTGATTAATCCAATACTGATTAGTCAAGGTCTTACTAAGTATTGGACTTTTAGATATACGCCAATAACCCTTTCGGGTATTGGCATATTGCCAAGCTTTATATGCTGGAATTCCAATTTATATAGCCTCAAATGTGATTCGTATACCTCGGACCGGGATTTTGCCTCCGGCTTCCTTCAGATTCCACCTCACGATGGACACCCTTGCCTTTGGCTAGTAGTTGGCACGGCGGCCCCCACAGTGGACTTTCACCACCTAGTTATTACGCATGCCCGGCGCACCTAAAAAACCTCTCAGCAAAACTGCTGAGAGGTTTTTTAGGTGATTTGCTATACTGTACAGGTAATAACATAAAAGCTATTACCTATGAAATCTACTTTTTGGACTTCAAAACTAGAGTCTAAAACACATTTTTTTACATACTCAACATCTTTTCTTTTATAAATAGGGGGACCCATGTCTTCTTCTATTCTATTCCAATCTAGGATTACTAAATCGCCCTCATTTTTTAATACTCTTTTACATTCCTCTAAAAAGGATTTAGGTTCATCCAGCTCATGAAAAACCGTAGCGGTAAAAACCATATCCACAGATTGGTCTTCAATTCTAAAATCGTTCTCTCTAGAATGTATTATTTCCACATTAGCAAGATTCTCATTTTCTATTCTTCTTTTCGTCTCCTCTAACATCTTATCATTTATATCTATGGCATAGATTATTCCACCCTCTTCTACTGCTTTAGCCATTGGTATGGTAAAATAGCCTATGCCGCAACCCACATCTGCAATGTAATATCCTTTTTCTATGGGTATCATTTCCATAACCCGATTAGGCGGCAAAATTTTTCTCCTCATGGGATTATCAAGCTTTGCCATGTTTTTGGCTTTGAATTTTTTAGTCATGTTTTCCCCCTTATCTTTTCTTTATTTTGGCTTTTCTAATATTATAAAATAATTTTGTGAATTAATACAACTCTTCTATATATTATTATCCCTTAAAGTCACTAATAAAACAAGAAGCCATTAAACTGTGTAAAAACAATTTAATTGTTTCCTGTTTAAGCTTTATAATTCCCATTTTTCAAGGGTTTTAACATTTACACTTCCACCCTTTGCAAAAAATTTGATACCTTTACTATCTTTATCAGGATAGACTCTACCTGTGAAAACCTCCTCACCGTCATTAACAAATATCTCTACAGAAGAAGTATCTAAAAATATATTTAACTTTAATATCTGACTACGCTTCAAAGTGCATCTTCTAATACCGCCGTATCCCTTACCGCTACGTTCTCTGTCAAATTTAAATATATTATTTAATTTGTCATAGGATACTACTGTTTGCTGTGTACCATCATCAGAGCATCTTAGCTTAATTCCAAATTGTGTGGCATCCCTTATCTCACACTCTACAAGAATCTCTATAACATCTCCGCAAATGCCTTCCAGTTCAATTTCTTCATCTTTTATTTCAATTTGTTTATAGGAAATGGGCTTTTTCCTTAGAGTCTTTATTTCTTCAACTGGTCTTTGATATATTTTATCCCCTACTAAATGCAGTACTCTTGGAATAGTCATAGCATGAATCCATCCATAATCAATTGTAGGATGATCTTCCCTTTCTGGAAGACCCATCCAGGCAATAAGTATTCTTCTTCCCTTTTCATCTAGCATCGTTTGGGGTGCATAAAATTCAAAGCCTCTATCCAATTCCGTAAATTTCCCATGGTTTAATCTTCCGGTACTATAGTCGAGCTTTCCTATAAAATATCCTGCTTGGTAAATATTATTGTAAAAGTCTCCTTGAGGCTGAAGCCCTTGGGGACATGCTATGAGAACATCTTTCCCATTTAATTCAAACAAGTCAGGGCATTCCCACATGTACCCAAAATATCCGAGGTTATTAAGATTTGAACCTGTTACTTCTCCAATCATCTCCCATTTCTTAATATCATGCGATTTGTATAGCAGTACTCTACCTTGCTCCTCTACAGTTTGAGCTCCTATAACCATATACCAGTTTGCGCCCTTTTTCCATACTTTAGGGTCCCTAAAGTGCCTTGTATATCCCTTTGGTTGATTATGAATCACAGGGTTGCCGGGCCACTTTTCAAATGTAATCCCATCCCTACTAGTTGCTATACACTGGTAGCTTTCTCTATTTCCCTTTTCATCCTTTACATTTCCCGTATACATAAGTGTAAATATCCCATTATTATTAACGGCACTTCCAGAATAACATCCATGGGTTTCATACCACTCACTGGGAGCTAAAGCTATGGGCATCTCCTCCCAATTAACCAAATCCCTACTCTTAACATGCCCCCAATATTTCAATCCATGCTTCGTATCGAAGGGATGAAACTGATAAAAAAGATGGTATTCTCCATTTATATGAATAAAGCCGTTTGGATCATTCAGTAGTCCTACTGGAGGCATAACATGGTATTTCAAACGATGGTAGTCACTTTTTATTAAATCCTTAGATTCCTCTATCTTGTGGTAGGCTTTTTTTAATAATTCAGTATTCTTAACCATGCTTTTATCACCTAATTTCTAAAGCCTTAACTTCTTCTAAAGTTGGTAGAGACGATATTGCTCCTAGCTTAGTACACACTAAGGCTCCTACCTTGTTTGCAAAGGCCGTAATTTCTTTTATGGCTTCAAAGTCATCAATTAAACTCTTAGAATCCTTCAGCTGGGAAACTCTGCTTAAGAAGGCCCCTACAAAAGCATCTCCCGCTCCTGTAGAGTCTATGGATTTTATTTTTATGCTTCCAACCCTTGTCATATCTCTATTGTTTGATACTAAAGTTCCTTCTTTCCCAAGGGTTACAGCAACTATTTTGGCTCCCAATTCATGAAATATTTTTATCCCTTCTTCTATATTTTCCTTACCAGAAATTATTTTTATTTCTTCATCACTTACCTTTACAAAGTCTGCATACCCAAGACACTTCTTAGAAGCTTCTATAAAATCTTCAATCCGCCCTTTCCATAAATCAACCCTATAGTTTGGGTCAAAAGATATGAAGATATCATTATTTATTGCTAGTTCCATAACCTTAAAATAGGTATCCTTTATGGGACCACCTAATAAAGCCGTTGCTGATCCGAAATGGATTATTTTTGAATTCATTACTATATTTTCATCTAAATCATCATACTTCAGGTCTCTATCTGCGCCTCTATTAAATACAAAATCCCTTTCTCCGTCCTTCATCAAGGAAACGAATGCCAACGTGGTATTATGCTCCTTATCTAAAAATATCATTTCTGTATCTACCCCAGCTTCTTTAAGTACCTCTTTTAAAAAGATACCAAAGGGGTCTGCCCCAACCTTTGCTGCCATAAGAGCTTCTCCATCCAGCCTTGATATAGAAGCTGCAACATTAGCCGGGGCACCGCCAGCCTTCTTTATAAAGTTTTCTCCTTCAGACAAGTTCATGCCAACATCAGAACATATAAAATCAATAAGCAGTTCCCCTATACAAAGTACTTTAGTCGATCTCTCCATAAAACATGCTCCTCTTCATCTAGTAAAACTTTAAAGATACAATCTATATTCTATTCACACCTTTTTTTATAGCCTAATCTTCAAATTCTATAGCTATTATTTCATCTCTAAAATCAATTTCACCATTTACTGCCAAGGGATTCACACCATTTAAATCATCAGTGTTTGTAATAGTTACTGAAGTAATATGGGATGTTGCCTTTTCCTTTACTAAATCTAGATCAAACTCTACTAACTTATCTCCAATTTTAACCTTATCTCCCTTTTTAACAAAAGCCTCAAAGCCTTCTCCTTTCATTTTTACCGTATCTATACCTATATGAATCAATATCTCTGCTCCTTTTTCACTTCTTATAGCAATGGCATGCTTTGTATCAAATATCTGCTCTACTGTACCATTTACAGGCGATACTACCTTGCCATCCTGAGGGTCTATTGCAATACCTTCCCCTAATAGCTTACCTGAAAAAGTTTTGTCTGGAACTTCACTTAAAGAAAGGGCTTTTCCCTTTATTGGGGCATATATTGCTTCATAATTCTTTAATAAACTGTATTCTTTGTCTGTCGCGTCCTTTTTAGTGTCAATACTTCCTTCTTCTTTAAAGCCTATAACATAAGTTGCTACGAATGCACCGGTAAAGGCTAGTGCAAATCCTATCAGATAGTTAATTACTGCACCCTGCTTTACTATTGCAATTCCAGGTATTCCTGTCAGTCCAACGGCTGTCATTCCTACCTTTGTAAGCACAACATAGCCACCGCCTATTGCACCTCCAATTGCTGCTGCAATAAACGGCTTAACAAGTCTAAGGTTAACACCGAAAATAGCAGCTTCAGTTATACCTAGTACACATGATAATGATGCAGGTAGAGCAATTGATTTTAATTTTTTATTTCTGGTCTTAAAGTATACTGCCAGTGCAGCCCCACCCTGTGCAACATTTGCCATAGACCAAATAGGAAGCAAAAAGTTTATACCTATTTGCGGGTTGGCAAGAAGACCTGCCTCTATAGCATGAAAGCTGTGGTGTATTCCTGTTATAACTATAGAAGAGTATATTCCTCCAAATATAACTCCCGCCAATGCTCCAACATTATTATATAATGCCTGTAGTGATATGGAAATACCATCTCCTATTATTCTTCCAATTGGTCCAATAACTATTAGAGAAATAAATCCTGAAATCATAAGTGTAAGGAATGGTGTTACGATTATATCAAGTACATTTGGAACTACTTTTCTTAAGCTTCTTTCAATATGTCCCATAATCCAAACTGCTATCAATATTGGAAGTACTGTTCCCTGGTATCCAATCATACTAACCTTAAATCCAAAAAGGTCAATTGTCTTTTCCACACCTCCACCTAAGGTCCATGCATTCTGCAGGGCCGGGTGAATCAATATACCTCCTAGAGCTGCTGCCAGATATGGATTTGCTCCAAACTCCTTAGCTGCACTAAAAGCAATTAATATAGGAAGAAACACAAAGGCTGCGTTTGAAAACATATCTAGTAGGAATATTAAACTACTGTCTCCGCTTAACCATCCAAAGGTCTTACTCATGCCCAATAGTCCCATTAAAAGACCACTGGCTACAATTGCAGGTATAATTGGAACAAATATATTGGACAAAATTCTGGCAAATCTTTGAAGAGGATTAAGTTTTTTCATAGCTGCCCTTTTAGTTTCAGTCAAATCCGCTTGATTGATGTTTGTTCCTTCAACCATAGCCTGATAAACCTTGTTAACAGCTCCCTGACCTATTATTATCTGGAACTGTCCTGAGTTTGAAAATGTTCCCTTTACTTCATTCATAGCTTCTAATGCTGCTTTATTAGCTTTTTTTTCATCTTTTAACACAAGACGAAGTCTCGTAGCACAGTGGGTTACGCTTTCTATATTTTTTTCGCCGCCCAAGTGCTTTAAAATATCCTTCCCTACTTTTTTGTAGTTCATATTTATCCTTCCTCCTTTTAAATTATTTTTATTTGTTTTTTATAAATAAAAAAACCTAAATTGAGTAACGTATATTCATACCTACAAAGACTGTTAATGTAAAACTTTCATTCTTCACTAACTAGTTTTCAAAAAAAGTCTTTATTTTATGAATACACATCACTTCAATTTAGGTTTTGCCTGCATTACCAGTAACAATCCTATTTTTGAAGCAAACTATCTATTTACAACTCTTTGCAGATGCAAACACAAGTAAACGATTTCTTCTTTGCCAATTTCATAGTCATAATTCTTGCTTATATATTCCTTTATTTTCAAAGCACAATCATAATATTTCTTATAGTTTTTCTTAATCTGATCATAAAATGGTGGATTGTCATCCTCTGACTGCTTTTTGGAAAGTACTCTTTGGGCAAAATATTTAAGATGGGTCAGCAGTCTGCTATAGGAAATACTGTTTTCATCAAACTCCATTTTAAAATAGTATTTTATTATATTCAGTATGTCTTGTACGATATTGGTTATGCTGAAGGTATCTGCCATATCCTCGCCTAAAGATGCGTTAATAATATGAAGTGCTATAAAACCTGCTTCATCCTCTGGCATTTTAACACCTATTTCTTTTTCTATATATTCAATTGCCCATAGTCCAATCTCATACTCCCTAGGATGAATCCTCTGTATTTCCCAAAGTAGATGATTTTTATTTTCTAGCCCTGCAATGGTTCTCTTTATTGCAAATGCTATGTGATCCGTCAAAGCTACATGGATATGATCGTCAAACTCAGTTTGTAGTTTGTCTTTAGCATAATTTATAATATTTTCAGATATTTTTATATATTCCAGTGGAATTTCATTTACGAGGCTCTGGAATTTTTTATTTTCTTTTTGATTTTGTATGAGAAATACTTTTTCTACTTTAGATTCATCAACATCTTGACCGGCCTTTTTCTTAAAGGCAATTCCTCTGCCCATCACAACCATCTCTAAGCCCGTCTCTTTGTCAATGGTAGTTATGACATTATTATTTAGTACCTTTTGTATTTTCATAGGATCACTCCACCATTTGATAGGGTAAAATCAAAAATGTAAAAATCACAATTATCTACAATATAAAAAAACCCAAACTAAAACAACATACAACGTATTTATCTTAGTCTAGGTTTTGCCTGCATCACCAGTAACAATCCTATTTAAATCATAATCTTATATTTTTATGATGCAATTATAACAATTACATTGAAGCTTGTCAAGTTAAAAAAATAGGAAAATATTATTTGCTACGAAATGAACAAAGCCTCTATAAATTATATATATGAAATTTAAAATATTAACTACCACAATTAAAAAGTTTATGCTATAATATATTACATTATAAATTAAATATGCGAGGGTGGCGGAATTGGCAGACGCGTAAGATTCAGGCTCTTATGGGCTACTTAAGGCCTGTGTGGGTTCGACTCCCATCCCTCGCACCAGTTTAGAAGATCTTAAATTTGTGATCCAATAATCTTCCCAATTTCTTTTTTCCAATTAGTTTAATAAAAATCAGTTTTTCAGTTGGATAAAAATGTATATAAAAAAATCCCATTGTGGGGATAATCTTTTATTATTTCATACATCTTTTTGGTCTTCTACATCCTCTATTGCAAAACTTGCTTTTCTCAATGCAAACTATATCTTCAGATCCACATTCTGGACACTTATTAACTTCTTTCTCATAAACTTGATCAAATATCTTATCACAATCATTACATTTATATTTGCATATATTAAATGTATAATTTCCACCTTCTATATTTATTGCTTTACCCTCAGTTAAGGCCCTTGCAACTTTATTTCTAGCCGAATCAATTATTAACTGAAATGTTTGTCGTGATACTTTCATTTTTTCTGCACACTCTTCTTGATTTAGCTTTTCTATGTCCTTTAACCTCATTGCTTCAAGCTCTTCAAGCTTAAGTCCAATTTCTTTAAGCTCACATTTTCTTTTACCTAGAGGAACAAAATATTTATTTTCCGGCATAAATGCAATTTTTCTTGGTTTGACTGGCCTTGGCAAATTTTTACCTCCTTTTGCATTCCTCACATATTCCACTGAAAATTGCTGAGATATCTTTAATAATAAAATTCTTTTGTTTTTCTATTTTGTCTATTATATCAATTACTTTTAAAATAATATTCTGATTATCTATATCAAATATTTTACCACATTTTTCACATTTAAAATGAATATGAGTGCACTTTTTACTATAAAGTTTTAGCTCATAATACTTTGTATTATTAAAGATTGTTTTTTTTATTATACCATTTTTTTCGAGAATATTTATAGTTCTATATACAGTTGCCATACTAACATGTTTCGATTTAACCCTGTTATAGATTTCTTCCCCACTTAAGTGACTATCTTCACTTAAAAAAATTTTAATGATTTCTTTCCGTGCCCTTGTCATTCTATAGCCTTTATCTTTTAAAAGCTCCTTTATTTTATTTAATCTATCTTCCACCTTTATCACCCTTTATCCGATGACTGCCTACTCTAATATTCTTGTTTCAATCTTGTCGGTAAATAAATAGTATATGATAATAACACATATGTCTTTTAGGTTTTTTCATCAAATACCAATAGTATATTTAGAAAAATCTAAGAAAATCTATATATAAAGTTCCAATGGGAATGAACACTCTGACTTATACCTAATTTGCTAAGCATATAAAAAGTGTGTATAATAAATATATGAAAAAAGCAGAATGAATTCATTCTGCTTAACTATTACAATGTCCATGATTCATGCGTTCTTCACAAACGCTTCCTGTAGACTGTAATTCGCCATTTATATATTTTTGTATTACCTCTTCCAAATTTCCTTTTGTTCCTACGATAACTTCAATACCACTTTCTTTAAAAAGCTCTTGGGCAGTAGCTCCCATACCCCCTGCTATTACCACATTTACATCGTTTTGTGCCAAATATGATGGTAAGAATCCCGGTCTATGGCCCGGATTTTCAATAAAGCTGCGTTTTTTCACCTCTTTATTCTCTACTTGAAAAATCTCAAAGCCTTCACAATGTCCAAAATGATCTGATATTAAGTTTCCATCCTTTGCAATAGCTATTTTCATTTTTGTGCTTCCTCCTTCATTTTATATTTTAATTTTTCCCATATTGCTTTAATTTCTTTACCCGCTACGCTATCAGGATAGCTGACAATAGGCTTTAATTCATTGATAGCCTTTATAACGGTATTATCAAAGGGAATCCTTCCTATTACATCCACATCTCTATCACTACAGAACTTTTGTATTTCATGACTAATTTCTTCATTAATGTTATATTTGTTTATACATACATAGGGTTTTACTCCAAGAAATTCAACTACTGAAAGTACTCGAGCAAAATCTTCTAATCCTGATTGGCTAGGTTCTACTACGATAAGTGCTGCATCACACTCCGTAATGGACGCCATTACTGCACATCCTACGCCAGGTGATCCATCTAATATAATCAATTCATTGTTTTGTCTATATTGTATTGCATTTTTTCTTACTTCCGTTACCAGCTTACCAGAACCTTCCGCTCCAATCTCCATCTCTGCTCTAGATAAAATGCCTTTATCTATCTCAGTAATAATAGTTCTTCCAGTAATCTCATTTTCCAAAGAAATAGCATCAAATTCACATACAACTGTACATGCTGCACAACCTTCACACCTTAGCTCGTTTACCTTATAATTCCTTATAGCTCCAAATCTGCAAGTATTTTCACAATCTCCACACTGAACACATTTAGCTGGATCAATATAGGCTAGTTTTGCACCTGTAAATGGCTTTGACTCTCTGTCCTTTCCTTCTAAAATAATATGAAGATTTGAGGCATCTACATCGCAATCAGCCTTTATGCTATTGATACTCAAATATGAGAAGGAGGCTGCGACTGTTGTTTTTCCTGTTCCGCCTTTACCGCTGATAATTACTAGCTGCATTGAACCGCCTCCATAAGTGTCCTCGCAATACTCTTAAATATATTTTTATAAGTTTCATCCTCTACCAAAAGTTTTCCCTCTGAATAAAAAATGGCAATTTTTTTATCGTAGGGAATCAATCCAAGGATTGGAATATTTTTTTCATAACAATATCTTGTGATAAGATTTTCATCTCCGGTTACTCGATTAATAATTATGCTAAAGGGTATATTTATCTTTTTAACTAGCTCTACTGCAATTTTTAAGTCATGAAGGCCAAAAGCCGTAGGTTCTGTAACAAGAATAGCATAATCGGCACCTTGGACTGCCTTTACAACATTACAGGAGCTTCCGGGAGAACAATCTACAATAGTTGTTTTATCATCAATCAAATTTTTCAATTGACTGATAACTGGGCCTGCCATGGGCTCACCTATATTTAGGGTTCCACTTAGACATTCAATATCTCCATGTTTCCCTATATCTATCTTTCCAATCCTTCTTCTTGCTTCAATAATTGCTTTAGTCTGACATATAAGCGTGCAAGCCCCACATCCATGACATAACTTTTCAAATAGCATAACACCTTGTTTCGTATGAACGAGAGCATTAAACTGACAAATGTCTACACATTTCTTACAGTCACTGCACTTTTCCTTATCTATAGAAGGAACTAGAATATAGACTTCTCTAGTTTCTTCAATCTTCGGTTTTAGAAAAATAAAACCATTTGGCTCTTCTACGTCACAATCTACATACCTACAGCCCATTATCTTTGCAAGATTTGTTGATACCGTTGTTTTTCCTGTACCACCCTTGCCACTTAGTACAGCGACCTGCATTCTACCAGCCCCTTCTGTTTCTATTTCCCATACCGGCATGTGAAGGACCAGGTTTATCAATAGTATCTAGCTTCCCTTCCTTAAAGTATTTAATCTGATCCTTTATATTTCCATCCATGATTTGATAGACTTTTATATCAGAAGCACTTAAAACCTTCATAGCATTGGGACCTAAATTACCTGTTATTACAACATCTGCTTTTTCATCTATGACCTTTTGTGCAGCAGCTAATCCTGCCCCATGAGCAGTGTTTACCCCGTCATTTTTTACAAATGTAAACTCTTCTGTCTCAGTATCATAAATAGCAAAATAAACACATCTTCCAAATCTTCTATCTGTTAAAGCATCTTTTTCTTTTCCAGTACTTGTTACACAGATTCTCATGACTTGATACCTCCCATAATCTCTTCTATACTCTTAGAAAGATTCTCTTCAAGTTTATAATTTATTTTTCCATATAGCTCTATCTTCCCTTCATCACATAGTGACACAAACTCAGGATCAATTGGTATTTTTGCAATGAGCTGTATGCCCATTTCTTTAGCTGTAGCTTCTACTTTGCTTCCTCCAAACACATTTAATTTTTTATTACAATCAGGACATATGAAATAACTCATATTTTCTATAATCCCTAGTATTGTTACATCCATCATTTTCGCCATATTTACTGACTTTGTTACAATTAACTTTACTAAATCCTAAGGTGATGAGACCACAATAATTCCATCCACCGGTAGAGATTGCATAATAGTAAGTGGTACATCTCCTGTTCCTGGTGGCAAATCTATCAATAAATAATCCAAATCTCCCCATATTACATCTGTATAGAACTGTTTTACTGTATTAGCAACCAACGGCCCACGCCATACTACAGGTGAATCCTCTTGTTCAATTAATAAGTTTATGGACATTACTTCAATACCTGTAGCTGTTTTTACAGGAATAATCCCATCTTCTATTGAAGAAGCTCTTTTCTTATTGATGCCAAATACTTTTGGAATACTTGGCCCTGTAATATCTGCATCCAATATCCCCACTTTATATCCCTTATTTTTTAAGGAAACTGCTATAAGTGAAGTTACAGATGATTTTCCAACACCACCCTTTCCGCTCATAATAGCAATTACATTTTTTATGTTTGTGAGTTCATTGGTTTTTTCTTTTTGTATATTCATAGATAATCCCTCCATATATATAATTCCTTAACAAGATTATTGGCATTTGCTATTTATATTATACACTTATTTATGGCTTATGCCAATATTTATTTTGTATTTTTAATAGAGCAAAAAAAATTAATGATTTTACTTATATGTATAAAATATAGTCTTATAATATCTACCATTCCTTGAAGAATAATTTATATAAAACTATAATTGAATTAAATATATTCTAAAATTTTATGAGGAGGTATGAAGATTGATTATAGGTCTTGATACCGGCGGCACTCACGTTGACGCCGTGTTAATAGAAAATGGTAAAATAATAGATAAAACAAAGAAACCTACCGACAAATCAAATTTGTTTGAAAGTATATGGAAAACCTTAGAAGAGCTTTTAAAAAATAAAAATTTAGATTGTATAGAAAAGATAAATTTAAGTACAACTATACCAACAAATGCAATTGTTGAAGGCAAAGGCAGTAAAGTCGCTATGTTTATTGAAGGTGGACCGGGTATTGACCCTGCAAACTTTATATGCGGAGACCATGTGTTTTTTCTAGATGGATATATTGATCACAGAGGCAGAGAGATAAAACCCTTAAATGAAGATCTTGTACGTAAAAAAGCAGAATACATATCTTCGAAAGACATCAAGTCTTTTGCAGTAGTCACAAAATTTTCAATAAGAAACCCGTCCCATGAACTACAGGTTAAGGATGTTCTTACTAAGCTAGGTTTTTCTCCCGTTACTATGGGCCATACTCTTTCAGGCAAACTTAGCTTTCCTCGGAGAATTTATACAGCTTACCTTAACTCTGCTATATTTAGCAGTTTCAATGAATTTGCACATGCCGTAAGAAAAACTCTGAAACAAAAAGGATTAAATGTACCTATACATATATTAAAAGCCGACGGAGGGACAATGAGTCTAAATGAAGCCTCTAAATATCCCGTACAAACAATATTTTCTGGTCCAGCTGCTAGCGTTATGGGTTGTCTTGCGTCCTTTAATCTTCAAAAAGATGCTTTACTTTTAGACATTGGTGGTACAACGACTGACATATCTTTTTTAGCCGATGGAGTTCCACTTTTTATACCCGATGGTATAGCTATCTCTGATTATCCTACCCTGGTTAGGTCGATAATCAACATCTCCATAGGTCTCGGAGGAGATAGTGCCATTAAGATAAATGAAAGGGGCAATATTATAATCGGTCCGGAAAGACAGGGTCCTCCTATGGCTTTAGATGGACCTACACCTACTCCAAGTGATGCCATGATAGTACTTGAAAAATTGAATTTTGGCAGTAAAGAAAAAGCCTCCTATGCAATGAGTCTAATAGCCGATAAGATAGGTGTCACCATAGAGAAAGCAGCAGAAAAGATATACGATAAGTTTGGAGAAATAATAAAGGAAAAAACTAATGAGATTCTCCATAAAATAAACAGTCATCCAGTATATACAATCCAAGAGCTTTTGTATGGAAAAAGAATTAAACCTGAAAATATTGTTGTGATAGGCGGCCCTGCAAAGGCAGTAGCTCCTATATTGGAGAAAAAATTTAATATTCCATGCAAAATACCTCAAAATCATGAAATAACAAACGCCATTGGTGCAGCACTCACAAGAAGAACTTTGGAAGTCACTCTTTTAGCCGATACCGAAAGAAAAATACTCTCTGTCCCTGAAATGGGAATTTATAAAAAAGTAGATAGTAGTTACAATCTTGATTCGGCTAAACGAGATGCTATTAAATTGTTACATCAACAGCTAAAAAACTTAGATGCAGATTCTTATCTAAAT
The DNA here is from genome assembly GCA_014236755.1 of Candidatus Petromonas tenebris. Lineage (GTDB taxonomy): Bacteria > Bacillota > Clostridia > Peptostreptococcales > Caminicellaceae > Petromonas > Petromonas tenebris. Next base: position 66,544 of record JACCKY010000003.1, read on the forward strand.
GAAGTAGAAATAATTGAAGAAAACAGTTTCAATATGGTAAGGGGATTTTTTACATCAGGCAAAAATATTCGGTTAAGAGCACAGATAAAACCAGGACTTATTTACAGGATTGGAGATGATAAAGATGCTTAAGGCAAAAAATAAACTTGGACTAGTATTTTTTCCTGCCTTTGACTGGCAGATAAGCCCAACCCATCCCGAAAGACAGGAAAGACTTCTTTATACAATGGACCAACTCAATGAAGAAGGGGTATTTGACATAGATGGTATTAAGCTATTTAATCCTACAATAGCTACAGAGCAAGATATTCAAAGGGTACATTTCTGTTATCCCGATGTAAAAACTAGAGTTCCTCAGTCTCACCTAATTTCTGCTGGAGGAAGCATAAGAGCTGCTGAAGGCGTGCTAAAAGGTGAAGTGCAAAAATCTTTTGCAATAGTAAGGCCGCCCGGCCACCATGCCTACAGAGTAGTATACGGCGACAGGGGTTTTTGCATAGTCAATATTGAAGCTATTATGGTAGAAAATATACGCAAAAGATTTGGCAACAAAAAAATTGCCATAATAGATACGGATTGTCATCATGGAGATGGAACTCAGGACATTTTCTGGAATGACAAGGATACTCTTTTTATATCTTTTCATCAAGATGGAAGAACCATTTACCCGGGAAGCGGTTTTGTGGAAGAGTTTGGAGGCCCCGGTGGCTTTGGATACAATATTAACATACCGCTGCCCCCTAATACCGGCGAGGAAGGATTTTTATATGTCCTGGATAACCTTGTTCTTCCCATACTTGAAGAATACAAACCCGACCTTATAATTAATTCCGCCGGCCAGGACAATCACTATACGGACCCTATAACAAACATGAATTTCACAGCCCAGGGATATGCAAAGCTTAATGAAAGACTAAATCCAGATATAGCTGTATTAGAAGGGGGCTACTCAATAGAAGGGGCTCTTCCCTATGTAAACCTTGGGATAATACTTGCCATGGCGGGAATTGACTATAGCAAGGTAAAGGAGCCTGATTATAGTTTTGAAAAGCTTAAACAATCTGATGATATTACGGAATATATAAAGGTTCTATGTGAAAAAATTTATTCTAAATGGAAACGTCGTGAAAAAACTGCCTATAAATTATTTAATAGGAAAGACTCTGTAATCAGAAATAAAAATATATATTATGACACTGATGGAATAATGGAAAATCAAAGGGAAAAAATAAAGGTTTGTTCCGAGTGTTCGGGCCTAATCGTCATAGAATCAAGTTCAAATATAGGACAGGACTTACTTGCCATTACTATACCTAGAGATGGATGCAATAAATGTATTGATGAAGGATATAATCTTTATAAAAAAACAAATAATAATTATTCTAAAGTCTACCTACAAGACAAAATAAACGATCAATTTTTTGATAAATAAGAAGGGAAAATCTTTGCTTCTTGACCTCCTCTTCCAAGAGTAGCTAGATTCTATTTTTTAATTGCATAGGTAAATGATAAATAATAAAGTACGAAAAATCCTGCTCCTAATACTATATTCATCAACAACCTGTAAGACCAATAGTAACTTCAATGGCAAAATCATAGGGTTGTTTTTTAGAGTTATATTAAGATTGATTCTCTCTTCTTTTTTATAAAACAACGGCTATTATCTTATAAAAAAGAGAGAATTAATATAAAAGTAACTATTTATTTAATTCAGGCCAATAATTTTTGTTTGATATATTTTTGTATTTTATTCATTTTATAATTTATAATACAAATTTTGAAAAATGCCAATAAAACATAATGTTTATACACTTCAAAGATTTACCGAAGAAATAAGAAAACTGAATAAAGAACCTGTAAATAAGATTCTCGAATTCAAAATGCTTAATACTGATGAAAAGGTAAAATACATATTGGAACTTCAAGAAGATGAAAAAGCTTTTTTTGTTAGCAGATTAAGATGTTAATGATGATACAGTTTTTGAGTATACAAAACTTTTTTTCAAAAGCGATAAATACAAATTTACCTTGACAGCAAAAAGAATATAGAGAAATATATTTGTTAGATAGCCAGCCTCGCGACTCTAAATTTTTTATTTTCTTAATAAAATCTATTGAGACTATATTATTTCTTACTTTATCTTTCTCAATGACTTTTTTCTGTCTAATAGCATAAATTTTACCTTTATCTGGTATAGCATTCAAAAGTATATTACAGCCTGTCCATCCAGCTCGTTTAGCCTTTTTTGATAAAGGTTTTCTTTGCTTAATACAAGTAGGTAAAATAAACTCTTTCGGAACTATCAATAAATTATTTACATATGCCATATCAAATGTATAGTTCAGGAAGAAAAAATTTGGTGTTTTACCATAGTAAATTGCATCTATCATTTTATTATACTCTCCATCTGTAATAACTCTTCCCATGCCATTTTTTTTTGATTTGAGTTGGAATTCCTCTTTACACGAGTTACAATAAAAATCAGCAACAGGATAATTATTGGGGAAGTCAGTAATATTATCTGATGTACAAAACGGACAGTACATATTATCTATAAACCAGTTTTCCGTAACAACTCTAGCTAATTGTGACTGACTCTTATAAGATTCTATATATCTTTCATAGTATTTCCTTAACTCTATATTCATATATTTCACCCTTGTATGTTGTTTTCAATTTAATCTTGTTAGTACAAACAAAATTTTTACGATATTCACTTATTGCTTTTCATCACCTTATGCTTCCATAAATTCTAATCCTCATAAATCATTTTCTTTGTCATTCCTCCATCTATCACTATATTTTCCCCGTTAATAAAATCGTTTTTCTCGTCGGTTAAAAATAGACAAGCTCTAGCTATATCCTCCGGTTTTCCCACCCTTAAAGAAGGATGCTGGCTATGGTCTATAGGTCTTAACCTTTCATAATTAGTATTTTGTATCCATCCAGGACTTATGGAGTTAACTGTAATGTTCGCTTTGCTTAGAGAAAGGGCAAGGGCATGAGTCAATGAAACTATACCTCCCTTGGATGCTGCATAGGCTTCAGAATTGGGCTCAGACATTATGTATCTTGTTGATGCTATATTTATTATTCTACCATAGGTAGTATTTTTATTATATTTGGCAAACTCACGAGAAGTTATAAAGGCACTTCTTAAATTTACATTAATAATTTCATCCCACTCTTTAACCGTTAATTCATATAATGATTTGAATTTACTTATACCTGCATTATTAATAAGAATATCGATTTTTTCATATTGTTTAATAATGGAGTCAAACATTGCTATTATCTCTTCTGAATTCTGTAAATCAATCTTGTAGAAATATGCTTTTAATCTCAAGTCTTTGTATTCTTTTTCTAACCACAAGCCGTTCTTTTCATCAATATCTGCTATTATAACTGTAGCACCTTTCTCACAATAAGCTTTTGATATAGCTCTTCCAATCCCATTAGCTCCCCCCGTTACTAAAACTACTTTATTGGTGTAATCCATATTTTTTCCCTCCTGTTTTTTCTTACTCAAATCCTTTTGCAGATTATCAAATGTTATAATATTTAGTTTCCCAATAATATTTAATATAATTAAATATAATAATATGAAAATCCTTTTTATTTTTTTATAAACACAAAAACCTCGACATCATTATGACATCAAGGTCTTTGGAATAGTATTTATTCTATTACTGATTACCCTTTACACATTCTTTGTCCCATCAATACTCCCATAACAGAGGCCATCATTAATCCCCGTGTCCATCCACTCGAATCTCCTAAGCAATAAAGCCCTTTGATATTGGTCTCAAAATTTTGGTCTATATTTATCTTATTACTATAAAACTTTATCTCAGGACCATATAACAATGTTTCCCTGCTTGCAAAGCCTGGTACAACTGTATTCATTGCTCTAATAAAGTTTAAAATATTCATCATCGGTCTATATGGAATAGCAGATGTTATATCTCCGGCTACTGCGTCGGGCAGAGTAGGCTTTACATTTGACTGTTCTAGTTCATCTTGCCAAGTTCTTTTACCATCTAGTATGTCACCGTATCTTTGTACTAGTATTTTACCATTTCCCAACATATTGACTAACTCCGCCACTTTTTTTCCATATTGTATAGGCTGATTGAATGGGTGGGAAAAGTTATGGGAACTCAGTATAGCTAAATTTGTGTTTTCTGATTTTTTATCTTTATATGAATGTCCATTTACTATTGCCAAATTGTTATCATAATTTTCCTGGCTTACAAAGCCTCCAGGGTTTTGACAGAAGGTCCTAACTTTGTTTCTAAAAGGATGAGGATAACCTATAAGCTTAGATTCATAAAGCACGTTATTAACCTTTTCCATGATTTCGTTTCTAACTTCAACACGTACTCCTATATCTACCGTACCTGCGCTATGATTGATTTCATGTTTTAAGCACATATCTTTAAGCCAGTCTGCCCCTTTTCTACCTGTAGCCAAAACTACCCTGTCACCATATAGAATATTTTCATTTTCTTTCGTATTTGAGTCAGCTACCTGTACGCCCTTTACTTCTCCGTCCTCTATAATAATATCCTTAACTACTGAACCAAATCTAATGTCCACTCCAGAATCTAAAAGATAATTTTGTATTTTAAAGTATATCTCCTGTGCTTTTTCTGTTCCTAAGTGCCTGATAGGACAGTCAACTAACTTCAGTCCTGCTTCTATTGCTTTTCTTCTAATTTCTTTAATGGCATCATTGTTTTCTATTCCTTCCACTTTTGGATCTGCTCCAAATTCTAAATAAATCTTATCTGTATATTCAATGTATTCCTGTACTTTATTACTACCTATTAACTTAGGTAAATCCCCTCCTACTTCATAGCTTAAAGATAACTTGCCATCGGAAAAAGCACCTGCCCCGGAAAAGCCAGTTGTTATATGACAATACGGCTTACAAGAAACACAAGTTTTTGTTTCTTCCTTGGGGCAATGTCTTTTATCTATACTTCTTCCTTTCTCGACTATTAAAACTTTCTTATCAGATGTATGCCTAACTATCTCTAGGGCAGTAAATATTCCTGATGGGCCAGCTCCTACTATTATTACATCATATCGCAAATTCATCATCTCCTTTATGAACTATTAATTATTTTTCCCTATTTAAAGCAAGTATTCTTTTTTTTATAAATATAATTTATTTATAATTTATTCGTGTTAAGACGAATAATATATTTCTATTTATCAATTAATCATTGTTAACTTTTTACACTCTCATACAACTATTCAGCTAAGGGAAAAATAAAACAAAAATAAAAAGTTGTATTGCTAATAAGTACATAAGACTTATAGCCTACAACTATTTACGGTAGTTCGGTAGAAACATCCAGCCCATATTACCGGATTTATATAAGTGAACAATTATTGTTTTTCAGTTGAAAAAGTTCTGTTTTCAATAAAAGTTTACCTTATCTATTTATAAATTTCAATACTTTTTTATAGAAAATATAAAGGTTCCTAGTCACATTATTTTAGATTAACAAGTACGTCTTCGACGCTTTGTTAGCTCTTAGTTCTTAGCTCTTAGCTCTTGGCAAATCCTGGTCGTTCTTTAGGGTCTTTCCTGTAGCCGTCACCCGTTACCTGTCACCTTTTTGCCATGATCAGTCAACAGTTAGCTGTTAGCCTTTTTAACATTTTACTGGTAAAAGTTTGTAATTTCTTGAATCACTTGAATTTACTTTGTTTTATACCTGCAATTTTTTTCAAAAAATGTTTGAGTTCCTAAGCAAAAATAAAAACATCCAATCTCGGTAGAATGAATGCTTTTTCAATGAAATTCTATACAGATATGCTATTTTACATATTTATAATAAACTAGATTAGTATATAGCTTACCATTACACCTTTCAAATCCTGTCCCTACTTTTGTCCATAGACTAAGTAAAACATCCTCAGTCTATATTGAATTTTATACTTTTCTATGACTAATTATCCACTGTACTGCCTCTTTTAAAGAATCAAATATTAATTCTTTATGTTTTAATCCATTTAAATGTTTCCTACCATGGCCCGTCAATACATAGATGCCTGTAGCCCCTGCATTTAGTGCAAACTCTACGTCTGAAGGGTGATCACCAATTACAAAAGAATTTTTTATGTCAATACCAAATTCTTTCTCTGCTTCATATATGAAATATGGCTTAGGTTTTTTACAAATACACATATCTTCATTTGTATGGGGACAGCAATAAAGTTTTTTTATAATTATATCCTGTTTTCTTAGCTCCTCTAAGATATATTCATTTACCCTCTTGACCCCTTGCTTGGTTATTAAATTTTTACCTATTCCCGACTGATTTGTAACTATAAAAAGTTCAAAGTCTTCCTTAATCTGTCTCAATGCTTCAAAGGTAAATGGATAGAACTCTACATCTTCTATATTTTCTATATATCCGCTGTCTTCAATCAGCACTCCATCTCTATCAAGAAACACTGCTCTTTTCATCTTATCTCTCCTTATCATACATATAAAAGTTAAATAATTTACTGGTATAATCAACCAGAGCAATATAACCTATATGAGTCAGATCAACTATATCTCCTCTATATACTTTAGCAACAATTGACATGTCAGTCCCCCCATTTTTATAGTTATTTTCAATACAATTATATCGTATCACTATATTTGTTAAACTTATAGAGTTCCAACTTTAGAATTAAAATCAAAAGTTGGAACTCTATAAGTTTAAAAAGCAAAGTTACCATTTTGGAATACGTGTACCTCTTCTCCAGATTCAGTTATTCCTATTATCTCCAGGTCTTTTGTTCCTATCATAAAATCTTCATGTACAAGGGAATCATTGACACCTAATCTTTCTAGTTCTTCCTCATCCATATTTTCACCGTCTTTTATACATACAGGATATGCCTTTCCTATTGCCAGATGGCAGGATGCATTTTCATCAAAAAGGGTATTAAAAAACAATATATTTGATTTTGAAATAGGTGAGTCGTAGGGAACTAGAGCCACTTCCCCAAGATAGTGAGAACCTTCATCAGTTTCAATTAATCCCTTGAGATTTTCATAACCTTTTTCCGCATTGAAATCCACAATTTTTCCATCTCTAAAAGTAAGGGAAAATCCTTCTATTAAGTTTCCATTATAGTTTAAAGGTTTTGAGCTAACTACAACACCGTTAACACCTGTCTTTTTAGGCAAAGTAAATACTTCTTCAGTCGGCATATTTGCTATAAATTCTAATCCCTCAGGAGTATAGTCTGCTCCTCCAATCCATATATGATTTTCAGGAAGCTCAATCTTTAAATCCGTTCCTAGAGAATTTTTATAGTGAAGTAGCTTAAATCTATTTGAATTCAAAAATTCCATCCTTCTTTTAAGATTATTTTTATGTTTCTCCCAGGAAGCAACAGGGTCCTCAGTATTTACCCTTACCGTCATAAAAATGGTCTCCCATAATTTTTCAATGGCTTCGTCTTCTGATAAATTAGGAAAAACTTTCTTTGCCCAAGACCTTGTGGGAACAGATACAACGCACCATGGGTTTTTATTGCTCATAAGTCTTTCTCTATATTCTTTTAATGCGGTACTACTGGTTTTCTGCGACTTTACTATCCTTTGTGGATCTACACCCTTCATAACTTCCGGGTCAGAGGCTGATATACTTAAAAAGGCTGCACCTTCACGTACATAGGATATGTAAAATTCCTTTTGCCACTGGGGGAACTCTTCAAAAACTTCTTCTGGAGCATGCAAATATCTAGTTTTAGAAAACAATTCATCCTTCCAATTTACTACTACATCCTTTGCTCCTTCTTTAAATGCAATCTCAGCTATCATTCTAGTAAAGGGAGCACATTCTATGGGAGAAGATATGACAAGTATTTGGTCTTTTTGAATATTAACTCCTGTTTTCACTATAAGACGAGCATATTTTTCTAACAAAATATCATTCATAATAAAATCTCCTTTCCTCATTATAATAGACATCTAGTTAAATATCTTAATAGAATCAATCAGTTTAATATCTACTCACTATAAATAAAGTATAACAGAACACAGGTAAAATATGCCTTATTTTATATAAAAAGTTTTTATTTTTTATAATTTCTGTTTTGGGAATTCCCGATTTTTATCTAAAACCTTTCCTTCTTGTTTGAGCCTCTAAGGAAATGCTCTGAAATTCATACCATATAAGGTTATATGCATACGGGTTTTAATAAACATTTTGTCCCCTACTCAAAAAGTTATTGACCTTTTGCATAAATTCTTCAAGATATTAACCAATCTTTCCATTTATGTTTATATGATAAAATATATTTAGCAATATATATAGGGAGGTATTTAAATGATTTCAAATAATATATATGCTATTTATGGAGATAATCCTAAGTCTATGGTAAAAGAAGTTCTTTCAAAGATAAAGATAGAAGAAGAGATAGATAAAGATGCTTTAATCGGAATAAAACCCAATTTAGTTGTAGCTAAGCCATCTTCCTCTGGAGCCACTACATCCCCAGATTTAGTTGAAGGGGTAATTCAATATCTTCTATCTAAAGGTTATAAAAACCTCGTCATACTTGAGGGCTCATGGGTTGGCGACAGCACTACTAGAGCATTTAAGGTATGTGGCTATGAAAAGTTTTCTAGACAGTATGGGATACCTCTTATCGATCTTCAAAAGGATAGTTTTCAAGAATATGATGCACAGGGTCTAAAAATAAACGTGTGTGAAAAGGCAGTAAAAGTGGATTATTTAATTAATATGCCAGTTTTAAAGGGACATTGTCAGACCAGGATGACTTGTGCTCTTAAGAATATAAAGGGCTGCATTCCCGATAAGGAAAAAAGAAGATTTCATACTATGGGACTTCATAAACCAATTGCCTACTTAAATCTTATCGTTAAAAGTAGTCTCGTAGTTGTCGATGGTATTATGGGAGACCTTTGCTTTGAAGAAGGGGGTACACCTGTTCAAATGAATCGTGTGATTGCAGGCAAAGACCCTGTTTTGATAGATGCCTATGTAGCAGAGCTTATGGGGTATTGTTTAGATGATATACCCTATATAGGAATTGCTGAAGACATTGGAGTAGGAAGTGCTAATCTCAGTAAGGCAAACATTATTGAACTCAACAAGGATAACAACATTGGAAAAATTATCCCCTCCAGAAAGGTAGATTATTTAGCTAAGTATATTGACGAAAGAGAAGCTTGTTCAGCCTGCTACGGCAGCTTAATCCATGCTCTCAAAAGATTAGATGATAAAGGAAAGCTTAATAGTTTGTGTGAAAAAATCTATATCGGACAAGGTTATAAAAATGAAATTTTAGAAGGAATAGGTGTTGGATTGTGCACTAAAAATTTTTCTTCAAATATACCGGGATGTCCTCCAAAGGCTAAGGATATTGTAGAATGCATTATGAAAGAAATTGAGAGAAAAAATAGTAGACCACAGTAGTATATTTATCACTGCTGTGGTCTTTTTATAAATATTAATCCATTAAATAATCAGATTCCTTTTTGATAATTAGAGTTTGAAGCATATTTCTAAAGCTATAGGGCAATGATCACTACCCATTATATTTGAATGAATCTGTGAATTCTTTAAAAAATCCTTTAATCTTTCAGATACAATAAAATAATCAATTCTCCAGCCTGCGTTTCTCTCTCTTGCCTTTCGCATGTATGACCACCAGGTATAAGCTTCTTTCTTATCGGGATAAAAATATCTAAATGTATCTATAAAGCCAGCCTCCAGTAGTTCTGTCATCTTTGCCCGTTCCTCATCTGTAAAACCTGCATTTTTTCTATTCGAACTGGGGTTCTTTAAGTCGATTTCCTTATGGGCTACATTAAGGTCTCCACATAGAATGACAGGCTTTTTGGAGTCTAACTCTTTTAAATAGTTTCTAAAAACATCTTCCCAAAGCATTCTATAATCAAGTCTTGCTAATCCTCTTTGAGAATTAGGTGTATATACATTCACCAAGTAGAACTCTTCAAATTCTAGAGTAATTACTCTACCCTCCTGTCTATGTTCTTCAGATCCTACTCCATATTTGACGGATAAAGGCTTTTTCTTTGTGAACACTGCTGTACCAGAATAACCTTTTTTAACTGCATAATTCCAATACTGCTCATAGCCTTCCAGGTCTAAGTCAATTTGTCCTTCTTGCAATTTAGTCTCCTGAATGCAGAATATATCAGCATCTACCTCTTTAAAGTATTCTAAGAATCCTTTCCGTACACAGGCTCTAAGGCCGTTAACGTTCCAAGAAACAAGTTTCATTTAATAGCCTCCATAAAGTTGTTGATAAATTTTCCTACAGTGAAATCCCTACCATCTAGATGTTACGCATATCCAGTATACCTAAAAAGACCATGAAAACTAAATGTTTTCATAGTCTCTTTATATTAGAATATGTCTTACTTAGCTAGCCCTTATAATTTCTACTTCGTACCCATCAGGATCAGTTACAAAATAATATTTAGGAGGACTGCCTGGAAGTCCCATTAATTCTGTAACTTCATATCCCATTTCTTTATGCTTTTCTCGAGAACCTTCTAAGTCATCAACTGAAACTGCTATATGACTAAATCCATTTCCTATTTCATAAGGTTTATCCTGATTATAATTATAAGTTAACTCTAATTCATAGTGACCCGATTCATCACTTAAATAAACTAAAGTAAACTCATATTCAGGAAAGTCTTTTCTTTCTTTCTCAACTAATCCCAATGCTTCTTTATAAAACTTTAGAGACTTCTCCAAATCCATCACTCTTATACAGGTGTGAAGCATTTTGTATCTCATTAAACATTCAACTCCTTTACTTATATTTAGTCAATTTTATTATAACAAACTTTTTTATAATTTATAGTGCTAATGTTTAGTAAATAGATAAAAAAACCATTTATTATGAAAAAATCACATAATTTAAAAAAGCTCAATTGAACATCATAAAAATTTTCATCCCTGGTAATTTTTGATATAATTTATTTATTATTTTAATAGTATTAATTAAGGAGGAATGGAAAATGAATGATATAAATAGTATAGCTCGTCTCTTAGCAGATTTTATCAGTGGAAATCCACTTAACAAAGTTCCTGAGTTAAGTGATATGGTTATTTTTCAAGAACCACTAGTAGGTATTGCCTCAGCAAATGATCCTTTGTTTATAAAATTAAAACATAAAGAAGTTGTTGGCCCACATCATATGACTCCCACCGAATGGCTTCCTAAAGCCAAAACAGTCATTTCATATTTTCTGCCCTTTAGTTTAAGGGTTCGGCAATCTAACCATGCAAATGATGGTCTTCCATCTACCGAATGGCTTTATGGTAGGATAGAAGGAGAAGCTTTCAATAACGCTATGCGAAAGTTCTTAACAGAAGAAATTATTAAATCAGGGGGTAAAGCAATTGCACCTCTCCATGATCCACGCTATAAAGTTACTGATAGACGCAGCAATTGGTCTGAAAGACACGTAGCCTATATTGCAGGTCTAGGTACATTTAATTTGGGAAAATCTTTTATAACTAAAAAAGGTTGTGCCGGTAGATTTGGAAGTGTAATTACCGATCTTTCTCTATCTCCTACAGTGCGCCCTTATCAAGATATATATGAATACTGCAATAACTGTGGTGCATGCATTAAACGTTGCCCTGTATTTGCAATCTCTAAAAATGGCAAGGACCATTCTCCTTGTGCTGATTTTGTTAATGCTATGAAAAAGAAATTTGAACCCCGATACGGATGTGGTAAATGTCAAACATCTGTTCCATGTGAAACTAGAATTCCAAGTTAAATAATTTAGAATGTTTCCTCTGAAGCGACTTTCAAGAGCTATTTTTATCTCTAAATCTTTTCTAGAACAAAAGCATCTAGCGACGCTTTGTTAGTTCAAAGAAGTGATTCAAACCTTAAATCAATAGATCATACACCATTTTTATTAAAATAAATAATTAAACCATATATAAAAACAAGGCTCTGTTCGATGTCAGCCTGAGCCTTGATTACTTTTTATAATAAATTTTAAATTTTACATAAATCTTTATTTTTAATCTATTTCTAATTACTTCTATCTTTATTTTATCCCCAAGTCTGTATTTATATAAATCAAAAATGAATCAGACTTTTATAATTTCGTTATTTCTTCTAGCAAAATCTACAAATTTAAATTTATCCGGTCTATGTCTAGACTCCCCGTATTGAAAAAGACTGGTATCATCTAAATAAATATAATTTCTCACAACTACAATTATATTATAATTTTCTAAATCTAGATACTTTTTGTCCTCATCCGTAGCTATTTGAACTGTTATTTCCTTTTTAGCAAAACTAATCTTAAGACCTAGCTCATTTTCTAAATATTCATATATAGAATCTTCACATATGTCTTTAGTTAATAAAGGTACAAACCTTTTATTAAAATAATCCTTATCTAAAATTATTTTTTTACCATCTATTTCCCTTACTCTTATTACCTTCCAAATATCTTCACTTGCTGATATTTGTAACTGTTTCATCAAGAAATTATCAGGTTTTATTACCTCTAATTCCTTTAAAATTGTATTTGCTTTCAAGTTCATCTTTTTACTTAATTCCTTGAAGCTTATTAGACCTGAAACGGGAAAATCAAACTTGTTTATATCTAAAACAAAGGAACCTTTTCCTTTTATTTTCTGGATATAACCATTTTGCTCCAGTAAGTTTAGTGCATTTCTTATTGTAGATCTAGATACTTCATACTCTTTCATAAAGTCATTTTCAGATGGAAGTTTTGAGTTAGGCTTAAATTGATTATTTTCTATCTTGTTTAATATTTCGTTATAAATATTTAAATATTTTTTATCCATACTTTATCCCCTTAAAACAGTTTAGCAATTTTGCCGTTATTTTTCAAGGTGATAAACAATAGATTCATAGGGTCTTAGGTCAATTTTTTTGAATTCTTTTGGTGAATCACCATAATTAGAAATTAAAATTTTACTTTTATATTCATCAAAGTTTAGTTCCTCGGGCATTTTAAACAATGTATCTTTTCCGTAAAAATTATTAATTACCAACAGCTTTTCATTCCCATACTCTCTTAAATAGGCAAATATATCCCTGTGTTCCTTTAATATCATATTGAAGTCCCCATACGCAATGATATCATATTCTTTTCTTAAATTTATTAACTTTTTATAGTGATAAAATATAGAATCTTTATCTTCCAGAGCCTTTTCTACGTTTATTTCTTTATAATTTCCAGCCACGGAAATCCATGGAGTTCCTGCAGTAAATCCTGCGTCTTTATCACTATTCCATTGCATTGGTGTTCGAGAGTTATCACGGGACTTTGATTGCAATATTTTAATTATTTCCTCTTCATCTTTTCCTTCATGCTTTAATATATTGTAGTAATTAATTGATTCCACATCTTTATATAAATCAATCCTATCAAAGTAAGGATTCGTCATGCCGATTTCTTCACCTTGATAAATGTAGGGGGTACCCCTTAACATGTGTATTACAGTAGCTAACATTTTAGCTGACTCTTTATGATATTTTTTATCATCACCAAAGCGTGATACAATACGGGGTTGATCATGATTACACCAAAATACTGCATTCCATCCATTACCTTCTTGCATCCCAACTTGCCAATTACCAAAGATTTGCTTAAGCTTTATAAAATCAAAGTCCATTAATGTCCATTTATCACCATTTTCATAATCAACCTTTAGATGATGAAAGTTAAATACCATTGACAACTCTTTTTCTTCAGGATTTGAGTATTTTATACAATTATCTATGGTTGTTGATGACATTTCTCCAACTGTAATAATATGTTCATATCCTCCAAAGGTTTCTCTATTTAACTCTTTTAAATACTCATGAATACGAGGCCCATCTGTATAAAAACGGCGACCATCACCTTCATAATCATCTTCGTATTTATCTGGTTTTGAAATTAAATTGATAACATCAAAACGGAATCCCTTTACCCCTTTTTTTATCCAAAAATTCACAATATCGTATATTTCTTTTCTTACTTCTTCATGTTCCCAATTGAGATCAGCCTGAGTTACATCGAATAAATGTAAATAGTATTCATCAAATTTTTCTACATATTCCCATGCTGAACCACCAAATTTAGATACCCAATTAGTTGGCTCTTTCCCATCTCTAGGTTTTTTAAAAATATAGTAATTTTTATACTTTTCGTTCCCTTCTAAAGCTTTTTTAAACCATTTATGTTCTGTGGAAGTATGATTAAACACCATGTCTAACATTATACCAATTCCACGTTTATCTGCTTCAGACACTAGTTCCTCAAAATCCTTCATGGTTCCAAAACGTGAATCAATATTATAATAATCTGAAACATCATAGCCATTATCATTTTGAGGAGAGATATAAAAAGGAGTTAACCATATATAATCTACACCTAAAGTTTTTAAATAATCTAGTTTTTGGGTAACACCCTTTAAATCTCCAAATCCATCTCCATTTGAATCATTGAAAGACTTAGGATATATTTGATAAACTACGCTCTTTTTAAAATCTTTCACTCTATCTACCCCTTTGTCTTATAAAATTTTGTCTTATAAAATACAAAGAAGGGAGCCCAAAACTCCCATCCTATATACATATTTAAATTTCTTTTTTATGATTATTTTTGCACTGCAGCTTTCCTTTTAGCAAATAATACCGTTAATACAAATGGTACAACAATAGCTACTAACATTGCTAAAGCAAAAGTTAACATATGTTGAGGTTTTATTGATAATATACCTGGTAATCCTCCAACTCCGATTGAGTTAGCCATAACTCCCGCACCTACCGATAAAACAGCTGCAATAGCCGAGCCAATCATAGCGGCGAAAAATGGATAAACATATTTTAAATTGATACCAAACATAGCTGGTTCAGTTACTCCTAAATAACATGATATAGCCGCTGGGATAGATACCTGCTTTTCTTCTTCATCTTTTCTATTAATATAAATCATTCCTAAAACAGCGGAACCTTGAGCAATATTTGATAATGCAATCATTGGCCACAAGTTTGTTCCACCTAATTCACTCAATAATTGTAAATCTATAGCATTGGTCATGTGGTGCAGCCCAGTTATTACTAATGGTGCATATGCAAAACCAAACAGCGCAGCAAATAACCATCCAAATGCAGAAGTTAATCCTGAATACACAATATCTGAAATAACTGAACCGATTTTCCAACCTACTGGTCCTAATACTACATGTGCTAATAAAACAGTTGGTACTAATGCAAAAAATGGAACTACAATCATTGAAATATAGCTCGGTGAAATCTTACGTATCCAAATTTCTAAGTTGGCTAAAAGAAAACCTGCTAATATTGCTGGAATAACTTGAGCTTGATAACCAATCATTTTTACTTGTGCGAAACCGAAATCCCAAACTGGTGGCTCAGCACCACCTGCTACAGCATAAGCGTTTAAAAGCTGTGGAGAAACTAAAGTAATACCTAATACAATCCCTAAAATTTGAGTAGTTCCCATCTTCTTAGAAATTGACCACGTAATTCCTACTGGTAGGAAGAAAAATATAGCTTCACCAATCAACCATAGAAAATGGTGTACACCTGCCCAAAATTGTGAAGATTGTGTTAAAGTTTTAGTTCCTTCTTCCAATAACTTAATATCTCCAATAACATTACGAAAACCTAAGATAAGACCACCAACAACAATAGCTGGAATTAACGGAGCAAAGATTTCTCCTAAATGTGATATAAATCTTTGTAACATATTCATATTTTTTCTTCCTACTTTTTTAGCTTCATCTTTACTTACGCCATCTACCCCTGAAATTTTTACAAATTCATTGTAAAAATTTGAAACTTCATTTCCAATTATCACTTGAAATTGGCCTGATTGTGTAAATGTACCCTTTACTATTTTTATTCCTTTAATTTTTTCAACGTCTGCTTTTTTATTATCATTTAATACAAAACGCATACGTGTTGCACAATGCGATACTGCAGCTATATTTTCTTTGCCACCAATATATTCTAATAATTGCTGTGCTTCATTAGAAAACTTGCTCATGCTAAAAAACCTCCGTTCTATATTATTTTGGTCATTTTTTAATACTCTGTCATTGAAAACCTTTTCTTTTTGCTATCTTGTACGTACAAGTTGTTTTGATAAATTAATTATAACTTGTACGTACAAGTTAGTCAATACGTTTTCCTATTTTTCTTTAATTTTTTATGTAACCTAAAAACACCCTAATTATCATCAGGGTGAATTGGATAGCTCTTGATTAGGACTATTCTTTTATAAACAATACTCCAGTAAAGATCTTTGATCATAAAAATTTGACTAGAAGTAAACCTAGTTCATAATTTCTTTTTGCTTCTTTTTTGACAATGAACTAAAAACCAAATCATAGGAAATATCTATTAACTCCTTTATGAAATCCTCCTCCAAGTCTCCATCTAGATACACAGTATTCCAATTGTCCTTATTCATGTGATACCCGGGTTTAATATCTTTAAATACTGAACGAAGCTCATGAATTTTATCCTTTGAATGTTTTAAATTAATACTGGGTCTATCAGGTTCATGAATATTTATAAGCCCAAATATCTTATTTCCAACCTTAAATACTGGAACTGGAATGTTAAAGGGCTTCTCTTCAGTTGCCCCAGGCTTACTTAAAAAATATTCTCTAACCTTTTCTTTATTCATATTATCACTCTCCCTTCATAATTTTTGAAATAAAGTATGTTTATAAACACTAACAAAGGATACTCTTTAATGG
>JACCKY010000038.1 GCA_014236755.1 Candidatus Petromonas tenebris
TGTTTTTACCTCTAAATCTTTTTTATATAAAACAGCTCTTCTACGGAGCCAAAAGAGGATTATTGAAGGATATCTATAAGGAACTAGCGAGACGAGTTAAATTAATTCATAATATTTCAAAAACGATAAAAATGTATAAAAAACAAGGAGCGACTTTAAGCTTAAATATACTTATTTTCCTCTATATTACTACAAACCCACAATCTCTTCAATTATTAATCAAAAATTTTTTTCAGTAATTATATACCATTTCTTTTTATGTATTTTTTTTATTTGCCAGGGGAAAACTTTTTATATAATAAATAGTTAGGCAGGTGGATATATGACATTATCAGCAACACATAAAAAAAATACTGTTAGCATTGACAATCCAGCAGCTGTTGCTTTTTTTTCTGAAACTTTCTTGTCTTATTTGAAAAATTATTATACAGATAAATATAATGAGGTAGTAGTTCTTTGTATTGGTACAGATAGATCAACAGGAGATTCTTTAGGACCATTAACTGGATATAAAATAAAAAAACATCTCAAACGATTTAAAAATGTCCACGTTTATGGAACATTGAATGAACCGGTACATGCAAAAAATTTAAAGGAAACTATAGACATGATTTATGTCTCCCATAACAATCCTTTTATTATTGCAATAGATGCCTGTTTGGGAAAGGTTGATAGGGTTGGATATATTACCGTATCTGAAGGTCCTTTAAAGCCTGGAGCTGGAGTAAAAAAATCCCTCCCCTCTGTAGGAGACATACATATAACTGGTATAGTCAACCTTGGGGGCTTTATGGAATATATAGTTCTTCAAAACACCAGGCTAAGTCTGGTAATGAACATGGCGGAAACCATTTCCGATTCTATATACTTTGGTTTATGGAAATTTGAAAAGGAAAAAAAGCACACAAAGAGCAGACTAATATAATAACTGCTCTTTTTTTATTGCATAGGAGCTCAAACATTTTTTGAAAAAACTGTAGGTATAAAACAAAGTAAATTCAAGGGATGCAAGAAATTACAAACTTTTACCAGTTAAATATTAAAAAGGCTAACAGCTAACTGCTGACCGCTCATGGCAAAAAGGTGACAGGCCGTACGAACTAACAAAGCGTCGCCAGACGCATTTGTTCCCTCTAAATCTTTTCTATTAAAACAGCTCTTCTACGGAGCCAAAAGAGGATTATTGAAGAATATCTATAAGGAAATAGCGAGCGTGTTAAGTTAATGACCATTATTAGAATAAAGAAGTATGTCTTCTACTCTCTATCATATTTGATATTTCATGAGCTGACTTATTTTTTGCGTCTACCAAAAAGGCTCCACTATTCATATCAATCACATTATCAAATACACTTAAATAACCGAGAGAGCTATAATCACTATCATAAAGTATCGCATCAACATATCCTTCATATCCGCCATCAACTATCACATATCCCATTGATTCTAAATTCTCTATTAACTCCTGTGAGACATTACTTACTGCAATAGTCTTTTTCATAAAAAACACCTCCTGATATTATTGTGCCTAGGAGGTATTTTTTATATACCACGTTTTTTTGTGATAATTTAACTTCTTGTAGCAGTTAATCTAATAACATAGCTCTAAATATCCCTCAATGTTTCCTTTGAAACGACTTTGAAGAGCTGTTTTTACTTCTAAATCTTTTCTATTAAAACAGCTCTTCTACGGAGCCAAAAGAGGATTTTTGAAGAATATCTATAAGGAACTAGTGAGGCGAGTTATCTTATATATACCCTATGTTTCACGTGAAACATTTTTATTTATTTATAAATTGAAATCCTATATAAAATATAGATAGTTTAATGCTTAATTTTGTGCTAAGTACTCTAATAGTATAGCTCTAAAAATCCCTCAATTTTTCCTCTGAAACGACTTTGAAGAGCTGTTTTTACTTCTAAATCTTTTCTATTAAAACAGCTCTTCTGCGGAACCAAAAGAGGATTTTTGAAGAATATCTATAAGGAACTAGCGAGGCGAGTTAAATTAAATTTTAAAGCTGGATATCTATAGTGAAGTTCCAAAATACCCATCTATATTTCTTCACAAATCTTTTTTATAGCCTCTATAGATTGATCAATATCTTCCTTAGTATTAAAATAACCAATACTAAATCTCACAGTTCCCTGTTCAAAGGTTCCTATAGTCTTATGAGCCAAAGGAGCACAATGAAGTCCTGATCTAACAGCTATATCAAAAGCCTTATCTAGAATAAAACTTAACTCAGATGAGTCCAAATCACCAATATTTATTGAAATAACTGAAGCCTGTTTTTTAGCATCCTGTGGTCCATAAATGTTAACCATATCTATTTTTTTTAGCTCATTTAACATATAATCAGTCAAGTATTCTTCATGCTTCCTAATATTTTCTATTCCTTTTTCTATTATAAACTTTATCCCTGCGCCTAATCCTACAATACCTGGAGTATTTGGAGTACCGCTTTCATATCTATCCGGAACTATCTCCGGTTGATAAAGGGATTCTGATTTGCTTCCCGTTCCACCTTCCTTCATCTGTCTCATATCTATACCTTCTCTAATGTATAATCCTCCAGTACCTTGAGGCCCCATTAATCCCTTATGACCTGGAAAAGCCAGCATATCTATATTCATCTTCTTCACATCTATGTCATAAACTCCTGCTGTTTGCGCCGCATCAACTAATAATATCAGATTATTTTCCTTGGCTAGCTTACCTATTTCATCGATAGGCATCACTGTGCCTGTGACATTTGAAGCATGAGTAATAGCAATCATTTTTGTATTTTCCTTTATAGCCTTTACGATGTCCTTAACATCTATAAACCCTTGCTTATCACACTGAACCACCGTATTTTCAACACCTATTTCTTCTAGTGTTTTTATAGGTCTTATAACTGAATTATGTTCCATACTGGATGTTATTACATGGTCACCATTTTTAAGGATTCCCTTTATAGCAAGGTTGAGAGAATCAGTTGCATTACTCGTAAAAATGATCTGCATAGGATTATCTATATTAAATAGCTGACAAATCAATTCCCTTGTCTCGTATATGGCTCTCCCTGCTTCAAGTGCCAATTTATGTCCTGATCTCCCTGGATTTGCACCAAATTCTCTAAAGCATTTATCGACAGCTTTGTACACTGCTTCAGGTTTTGGAAAAGATGTAGCTGCATTATCTAAATAAATCACATTATCACTCCTTTTGTTTTTATATATTATATTCATAAATTAACTTAATCTATAATATTTAAATAAAAAAGTATAAAAGAAGGTGGGAGTATTATAATCAGGTGAGATGAATTTTTCCCTCAATGCTCAAAACAGCTTTTCCTCCAACTTTTATCTCCAGTTCATTATTATTTTTGATTACATTAACGTATATTTGACTGGGTCTATTCATAAAATATCCTTGTTTGAATAAAATATCAACACTTTTCTCACATTTAATTATTCCATTTTCTATTAAGTATGCCCCTAGGGCACCGTTTGATGTTCCAGTTGCAGCCTCTTCATTTATCCCGCAGGCTGGAGCAAAGTTTCTACAAACGACTACATTATTATCTACACTTTCAATCGCAAAAGCATGGACTCCAGTAACTTTTTTCTCTCTGGTAAATAAGGCTAACTTTGAAAAATCAGGTTTTATTTTTTTAAGAGTCTCTATATCTTTAACAGGAAGCATTATATCAGGAAGTCCGGTTGAATATATCATGGGTAAAACATGAAAGTCCTTAAGTCCTATGTCACTTTTGCCAATTCCCATTATTGAAGCAATTTCATCTAACTGAGTGAAAGTATGAATATGTTTAGGTTTTGCTTGAGTCATCATTACTCTAGAAATCTTATTGTTTTTAAAAATAATTTCAACTGGCAAAATTCCTGCCAAAGTTTTCTGCCTTACAACGATCTTTTCTTTTTGTGAGTCTATCATCCCCAACTTTGCCATCAAAAAAAAAGTTGCTATCGTAGCATGTCCACAGAGAGCTACTTCCTCTGTTGGAGTAAAAAATCTTATCTGATAATCATATTCTGGATCATTCGATCGAAAAACAAAAGCTGTTTCAGATAAAGCCATCTCATTTGCAATTTTTTTCATATGAAGATCACTTAAATTGCTACCATCTAAAACTACTCCTGCCGGATTTCCTCCAAAAATGGTATCGGTAAAAGCATCTACCTGATAAATCTTTTTTTTCACTAAACCACCCCTTTAGAATAATAAAAGCGTCTGGCGACGCTTTCTTAGTTTTTGGCTCTTAATTAGTCCTTAGTTCTTAGTGCTTAGGAAATTCGTGGCATTATTTCGGGTTATAATTGTTGGCTTCTCGTAATTACCTACTCGCTACTCGGTTAAGGTTAGACTTTTCGGCATTTCTTAATTAGCCCATAGTTCTTGGTTCTTAGCAGTTAACTGTCTCTCGGTATCTGTAACCTGTGACCTACTTCTATATACTGTTACTTTCAACTTCATTCTGTATTGTTTCACGTAAAACATCATTGAGTTCTCAATAGAGAAACAATCCTATCTAAATCTTCATCTGTATAATACTCTATCTCAATCTTTCCTTTTTTCTTACCCCTAACGATATTAACCTTTGTTCCCAGAGTCTCTTTTAGAGTTTCCTCTAAAAAAATCAAGTTGCTATCCTTTTTAGGCTCCTTGAGTTTTTCTTTCTTCTCCTTACTTTTCAGCAAACTTGATACCAACTTTTCAGTTTCCCTTACAGTCAAGTTTTCATCAATGATTTTTAAAGCAACTTCCTTTTGCTTTTTAGGGTCTAATAGTCTAAGTAGCGCCTTTCCGTGTCCCCCGGATATTGTACCCTCTATTATCAAGTCCTTTACTTGATCATTAAGATTTAAAAGTCTTATAGTATTTGCTATGTAGGGTCTACTTTTGCCAACTAATTTTGCTATTTTATCCTGGGTCATGTTAAATTCATCAATCAGTTTTTTATATGCTAGGGCCTCCTCGATATCATTTAAGTCTTCCCTCTGAAGATTCTCAATAAGGGATAACTCTATCAGCTTTTCTTCATCAATCTCTTTTATGATACAGGGAATTTCTCTTAAGTTAGCATTTTTTGCTGCACGCCATCTTCGCTCTCCTGCCACTATTTCATATCCTTTATCAAGTTTTCTTACTATAATAGGCTGAACTATTCCATGGTCCATTATGGATTCTTCTAATGTCTTAATCTTCTCTTTATCGAAGTATTTCCTAGGTTGATTTTTATTTGGTTTTATCTCATCTATATTAATTATATTAACTAATCTATTCTTGTCTCTTTCACTGATATTATCCTTTTTAAAAGTTTCTTCGTA
The DNA here is from genome assembly GCA_014236755.1 of Candidatus Petromonas tenebris. Taxonomy (GTDB): domain Bacteria; phylum Bacillota; class Clostridia; order Peptostreptococcales; family Caminicellaceae; genus Petromonas; species Petromonas tenebris. The sequence continues at coordinate 5,335 of JACCKY010000038.1, forward strand.
GTTTTGAGGTATAAGAGCTCCAAGTCCTTTTCCTAATCCCCTTTTATTCTTAGTATTTTTAGCCAATTATATCACTTCCTCCTCTAGTTCCAAAAATTCCTCTGCCAATTCACTATAGGCTTCTGCACCCTTAGACTTAGGATCATACTCTATTATAGGAAGTCCATAGCTCGGCGCCTCAGCAAGCCTAACATTTCTTGGTATAATAGTTGTATATACCTTTCCTCTAAAGTATTTTTTTACTTCGTCCACAACCTGTATAGAAAGATTAGTTCTTCCATCGAACATACTTAAAACAACACCCTGTATTTCTAAATCAGGGTTGAGGCTTTGTTTCACAAGTTGAATTGTATTCATCAGCTGACTTACGCCCTCTAGGGCATAATATTCACATTGTATAGGAATTATTACACTATCTACTGCCGTTAAAGAGTTTATAGTTAATAAACCTAGTGAAGGAGGACAGTCCACAAATATGTAATCATATTCGTCTTTAATTGATTTTATTATGTTTCTAAGTCTAAATTCTCTGCTGTCCATCCTTGTCAGCTCTATTTCTGCTCCTGCCAGCTGCACATTAGAAGGTATGATATCAATATTTTTAAAGTCTGTTTTTACTATACATTTTTTAATATCTTCGTCTACCAGGAGGGCATCATATATGTTATATTCAGTACTGTCTTTATCAATACCGAATCCGCTGGTAGTATTACCCTGAGGATCAATGTCGATAATCAGTACTTTTTTTCCCTTCATAGCTATACAAGTACTTAAATTAACATTGGTGGTTGTCTTCCCTACTCCACCCTTTTGATTAAATAAGGCAATAGCTTTTCCCACTAGTATCACTCCCTTTAATATCTAAATATATATTTTCGTTCTAATCTAAGTGATTCCTGCTTTAATTTATTGGAAATTTTTAAATAGACACTAATATTTTGCTTTTGCATAATATTAGTTACATATTTTACATTTTAATTAATAAAAATATATATGATAATTTTTTATTGCTTCATTAAATCATATATATTACACTAGATATATACTTTGTAATTTCCAAAACTTTTTATAGATTTAATTTTTTCAAAAGATATATCTATAAACCAGGAGGTCTTTTAATGTGGAAAATAATCTTAACTTCCTTTTGGATGGTATTTATAGCTGAATTAGGAGATAAAACACAACTTCAAACCATGCTTCTTGCTACCCAAACCGATTCCAAATGGGGAGTTTTTTTAGGGGCATCAACTGCACTTGTTCTAAGTGCCTTAATAGGTGTAATTGCAAGTACATATATAACAAAATACGTACCTCAACAATATCTCCAAATAGCTGCAGGTGGAGCCTTTATAATTATAGGAATATTAACTTTATTGGGAAAGATATAATAGAACGTATCAATTGTTTACTTTTATTATATAATAATATAAAATTCTTTTTATAGTTTTTATTATTTCTTTACAATATAATTTTATTTTTAAAAATAAAAAAAGCCGCAGATTTGATCTGCAACTTTACTGACTTTTAGGTATCTTTACAACTACCTGTATGTACTCTCCCTTATCTTCCTGTTTATATTCGGCATTAAGCCCCGTATCCCTTATGGCATTATAGGCATTTTTTAGAGTATTTAGATATATTCTGAAGTTTAATGCACTCTTTATGTTTTGTCTCTTCTCAGGCTCCTTCGATTTTGTTAATTCTTCAAGCTTGTCCTTTATTAGACTCTCAGTTTTCTTTACATTCAGGTCCTTTTTGATTACAGTTTCTAATATTTCGAGTCTCAATTTTTCATCTGGAAGTTTTAACAAAGCCCTTGCATGTCTTTCTGTCAATCCATTCTCCACTATTAACTTTTTTACAGGTTCTGATAGTTTTAAAATCCTCAACTTATTTGCAACAGTCGACTGGCTTTTACCTACTTTTTCAGCTAGCTCTTGCTGGGTAAACCCATGCTCATTTACCAGTTGATAATATCCTTCAGCTTCTTCTATAAAGTTAAGGTCTTCCCTTTGAAGGTTCTCAATTAGAGCTACAACCGCTGTATCCTGATCACTCATATCTACTACTATTGCAGGTATTAAATCTAGCCCTGCTATTTTAGATGCCCTCAAACGCCTTTCCCCAGCAATTAACTCATATAAGTCCATGTCCTTCTTTCTTACACTAACAGGCTGTATAACACCGTAGGATTTTATAGATGAACTGAGCTCTTCCAAGCTTTCCTGAGAAAAGTCCCTTCTAGGCTGGTAGGGATTAGGAATGATATTATCGATAGGCAAATATACTACTTTGTTGTTCATGCTTGTATTCTCCATCTATCTCGTCCCCTCTTTAGAAATACTATTATATTATTTTCGTCATAAACCTCTTACTTCCTGCTTATTTTTTTAAAAAACGTTAGATTTTCCTACGACATATTTCCTTATATTATGATATTTTATGCGACAAAATTTTTATCAATATATACTTAATAAAATTAGATTTCAAAGGTAAAATCTATAAAAGGGGTTTTTTGATAGGAGTTCCAGCCTTTCTGGGATATTTCATAGGAGTATGTTTGATTTTTTGTATAATAACTAAACTATGATTTATGTCACTATAGGGAAGCTGAATCTCGATTTTATTCACTACTTTTCCACCCAGCGTCTTAATAGCTGTCTTGGCCTTTGAAATTTCCTCATCGATATTAGGCCCTTTCTGAGCAACGAAAAATCCATTTACTTTTACAAAGGGAAGGCAATACTCAGATAGTATACTAAGGTCTGCTACTGCCCTAGCCACTGCAATATCATAGTTTTCCCTATGCTCTTCCTTTTTTCCGTAGTCCTCTGCTCTACCATGTATAAACTGGACGTTTGATAGATTTATTTTTTCACAGACTTCCATGAGATATTTTATTCTTTTATTAAGAGCATCCAAAAGCGTAAGTTTTAAATCTTCATAATAAATCTTTAGGGGAACTCCAGGAAATCCTGCCCCAGTACCGACATCAATTACTTTTGAGTCTTGTCTGAATACACCGGTATTTATACAGGTCAATGAGTCTAAAAAATGCTTTATTATTATTTCCTTTTCGTCAGTTATCCCAGTAAGATTTATTTTCTTATTCCATTCAATCAATAAATCTTTAAAAACAAAGAATTTTTGTGCCATTTTATCGTCAATATCCAGTCCAAGTTGGCTTCCCCCAGACTTTAATATATCTAAATTATTCATCGTCTTCTCCCCTCCTTCTTCTTTGCTGTTCAAGATATACCAAAAGAACCGATACATCAGCAGGAGACACTCCTGATATCCGTGAGGCCTGTCCTACTGATAAGGGTTTTATTTTATCAAGTTTCTCTCTAGCTTCAAGTCTAAGTCCCTCAATTTTACTGTAGTCAATATCAGGGGATAGTTTTTTCTTTTCAAGTTTTTTAAATTGATCTATTTGTTTAAGTTGCTTAGCTATATATCCTTCATATTTAATTTGTATGTCACATTGTCTTTGCACATCTTTTCTAAGCTTAGGTCTATCTTTATCTATTTCCTTTATCAAATCATAATTGAGCTCTGGTCTTTTTAAAAGATCATAAAGGGATATGCTGTTATTTATACCGGAGCTATTATTTTTCTCTAAAAATTCATTGACATCATTTGGCTTTACATAAGTATTTCTCAATCTTTTTAGTTCATCTTCTATCTGAGCACGTCTTTCAAGATATTTTTTATATCTCTCCTCCTTTACTAGTCCTACCTTATATCCTTTTTCTGTAAGTCTAAGGTCAGCATTATCCTGTCTGAGTATTAATCTGTATTCCGCTCTTGACGTCATCATCCTATAAGGCTCATTTGTTCCCTTAGTTACAAGATCATCTATTAAAACACCTATATAGGCCTCTGATCTATCTAATATAAAAGGTTCTTTTCCTTGTATTTTTAGTGCCGCATTTATTCCAGCAATAAGTCCTTGAGCTGCAGCCTCTTCATATCCCGAGGTACCATTAAACTGACCACATGAAAACAGATACTCTATATCTTTACACTCCAATGTCAATTTTAATTGTGTAGGATCTATACAGTCATACTCAATTGCATAGGCAGGTCTCATTATCTTTACTTCCTGAAGCCCTGGTATAGTTCTTAAAAAAGAAATCTGAACATCCTCAGGCAGACTAGTTGACATTCCCTGAACATACATTTCATTTGTATCAAGGCCCTCAGGCTCTATAAATAACTGATGTCTATTTTTATCGGCAAATCTTACTATCTTATCTTCTATAGAAGGACAGTATCTTGGCCCCGTCCCTTCAATTTTTCCGCTATACATTGCTGACCGATGAAGATTCTTATATATTATTCTATGGGTTTCACCATTAGTATAGGTAAGCCAGCATGATTCCTGATCAATACTTAGGCTATCATTCATAAAGGAAAAGGGAACTATTTCCTCATCCCCTGGTTGTTCCTCCATTTGATTGAAATCCAAGGTTTTTTTATCAACTCTGGCTGGAGTTCCTGTTTTAAATCTTCTCATCCTTAATCCCAACTTCTTGAGTTGTTTAGTAAGTTCTAATGATGGCGCAAGGCCATTTGGTCCGCTTTGGTAGTTAATTTGTCCTATAAAAACCTTACCTCCTAAGTATGTACCTGTAGCCATTATTACTGCCTTGGCTCTATAAATTGCCCCCGGTCTCATTATGACTCCTTTTACCCTTTTATCTTCAACTATTAATTCAACAACCTCACCTTGTTTTAGGTCAACATTAGTTTCATTTTCTAAAGTCTTTTTCATCTCAACATGATATTTACGTTTGTCCGCCTGAGCTCTTAAGGAATGGACAGCAGGTCCCTTAGCAGTGTTAAGCATTCTACTCTGAATAAACGTCTTGTCAATATTAATTCCCATCTCGCCTCCAAGGGCATCTATTTCTCTTACAAGATGTCCTTTACCCGTTCCCCCTATGGAAGGATTACAGGGCATCATAGCAATAGAATCCAAGTTTATAGATAATATTAGTGTCTTACATCCCATTCTTGCAGCTGCAAGGGCAGCTTCACATCCAGCATGTCCTGCCCCTACCACTATCACATCATATGTACCCGCTTCGAATCTTTCAACCATTCTCATAACCTCCAAAATATTTTTACAATCAAATATTAATAAATTATAAGCATTAATTTATAGTATTTTGATAAACGCTGTTTCCACCTCTTATCTTATATTAAAAAAACACTTTCACTAAGCCTGAAGAGGATTATTGAAGGATATTTGTAAGTAACTAGCACAATAAGTTAAATTTAGCAACATATATAACTAAACAAACTTACTTTCCTAAACAGAAATTAGCAAATATCTTATCAATTATATTTTCAGCAACTGTATCCCCTGTTATTTCTCCTAAATATTGATAACAATCATTCAAGTCAACAGCTATGAGATCAAAAAATAGGCCTTGTTTAATTGCTTCTATTGCCTCCTCTATACTTTTAAGAGCTTTTTCTAGGGCATTTTTATGTCTGACATTTGTAACGAAGGAAGCTTCCTTCATTTTGATTTGTCCTCCATAAACCATGTTTACAATTTCATCTTCAATCTCCTGAATCCCAAGTTCCTTTATTATAGATATTTTTATTATCTTTTTACCGGGTATCAATTTTTTTATCTCTTCTTCATCTATTTTTTGAGGTAAATCAGTTTTATTTATTAAAATTATAGATTTTTTATTTTTTACATACTTAATTATTTCCCGGTCTTCATCAGATAACTCTTGAGAGGCATCGAGTACTAATATAACCAGATCGGCTTTATTAAAAAACTCTTTACTTCTTTCTACTCCAATTTTTTCAACCATGTCCTCCGTTTCCCTGATCCCTGCCGTATCTATAATCTTCAGTGGAATACCCTTTATATTTAAATACTCCTCTATAACATCTCTAGTAGTTCCTGGTATGTCAGTAACTATTGCTCTAGATTCCTTAAGTAATGCATTAAGTAGAGAAGACTTCCCTACATTAGGTTTACCTATAATAACTGTATTAAGACCTTCTCTAATTATCTTTCCCGTATCAGAAGTCTCTAATAGCTTTTCTATTTTATTTTTAATTAATTCCGATTGATTTAATAATTCCGGATATGTAATCTCTTCTATATCTTCCTCAGTATAATCTATACTAACTTGAAGATGGGCTAAAACTTCTATTATAATATCCCTTATCTCTCCAACCTTCTTAGATAAGGTTCCTTCTAACTGACCTAGGGCTACATCAAAGCTTGTATCAGTTTTAGCACTGATCATATCCATTACGGCCTCAGCCTGAGCTAGATCAATTCTTCCATTTAAAAAAGCTCTCTTTGTAAATTCGCCAGGCTCAGCACTTCTTGCTCCATTTTTTAAAATTAATTCCAATATATTCCTGGCAGGCACTATGCCACCATGGCAGTTGATTTCCACTACATCTTCTCTGGTATAGGTATAGGGAGCCTTCATATATACAGAAAGGACTTCATCCACAACCCTTTCTATACTTTTATCAACAATATGTCCATATACAAGTCTTCTTTGGGGAAACTCCCTTATACTTGCTCCTTTTTTAGATACGAATATCTTATCCAAAATATCTATCGAATCAGGTCCACTCATCCTTATTATGCTTATTCCCGCTTCACCGGGAGCTGTAGCTATAGCTACTATAGTATCATCTATCATAAAATCACCTCAGATTTAGTTCTTTTTTTATCCATAAAGTTATATGAAAATCAAACTTCAACTGGTTAAACTTTAGGTTAACAATCCACATCTATTTATATTTTATATAATTTACATCAAGTTTTCTATATACAACCAACTTATAATTTTAATAATACAACTCATAATTATTATTCCAATTTTAACATAAAACAATAACAAAACCCAGTATAAATACTGGGTTTTTTAAATAATCATCTTTATTTGTTTAAAAAGATTACCACCCTTCTATAGGGTTCTTCTCCTTCACTTTTAGTACTTACATATGGATTGTTTTGGAGAGCTGAGTGAATAACCCTTCTTTCATAAGGATTCATTGGTTCAAGCTTTATACTCTTTTTAAACTTTTTTACTTTGTAAGCCAGCTTATTAGCCAGTCTAATCAAAGTCTGCTCTCTTTTTCTTCTATAGTTTTCCGTATCTAGTATAACTCTAACATAATCATCTTTGTCTGTATTAATAACTAAGCTAACAAGATACTGCAGGGCATCTAATGTTTGTCCCCTTCTTCCTATCAATATAGCAGCATTTTCTCCAATTATTTCTATATTTAAAGTATTATTCTTTAACCTAGCTTTAAATTCAGCTGAAATTCCCATTTTATCTACAACATTTTTTAAAAAATCAATAGCTTTCTCTACGGGATCCTCTTTAAGAGTTACTTTAACTCTAGCTGGTTTTGTTCCAAATAAGCCGAATAAACCTTTACTGGGCTCTTCCAGTACTTCAATCTCTACCCTGTCTCTAGTAGTATTTAATTCTTTTAATGCACTACTAATTGCCTCTGCAACCGTTTTATCAGTCTTTTCAACAAACTTCATACTAATCTGACTCCTCCTTAAGCTTATCACCCTTAGGCAAGAAATACTGCTGAGCCATTTGGAAAAGATTGCTTATAACCCAATATAAAGTTAAACCTGCTGGAAAACTTCTACCCCACCATAATATCATAAGAGGCAAAATTAAATTCATAGTTTTCATTGACTGAGGCTGTTCACCTGTATTCATTGTATTCATTGACAAGTAAGTAGTAATAGCTGCTATTAAAGGTAATATAATAGGATCGGGATCAATTAGGTTTGGAAGCCATAAAAATGATGCATTCGTTGCTTTTTCAAGAAGTTCAGGACTATTTGGGAAAACGTATACTTCCGGTTTTCTCAAAGCACCAAATAGACCAAAAAGGATAGGTAACTGTATAAGCATAGGAAGGCATCCTCCTACAGGATTTACCTTATGTTCCTTATAAAGTTCCATCGTCTTCACATTAAGTTTTTCTTTATCATTTTTATACTTTTCCTGAAGTTTCTTTATTTCAGGTTGAAGTTTTTGCATTTTCTTTGTCTGCTTAATTTGATTAAAAGTAAGAGGTAACAGCACCAGCTTTACTACTACCGTAAAAAGTATAATTGAAATAGCATAATTATCTACTAAGGTATAGATATAAAATAATAATGAGCCTAACGCTTTTGAAATCAAAATTTTACCCCCTATCGTTCCTGTCTTAACTTTTCTTATTGCCAAAATATTTATTTTCCAACAGCCTACGTATTACTTTAAAGGGTCATATCCTCCTGGATGAAAAGGATGACACTTTAATATCCTCTTTATAGACATCATAAAACCTTTTAAAGCACCATACTTTGTTATGGCCTCTAGAGCATATTTTGAGCATGTAGGGTAAAACCTACAACTTGGTCTCTTTAGTGGAGATATATATTTTCTATATGCCTTTATTAGTAAAATTAAAAGTCTTTTCACACTAACACCTTTCTCGAATTATTACTTCTTTAAATTAGCCCTTTCTAAAGCTCTTCTAACAGACTTTTCTACATCTTTATAATTGGCATCTTTAATCGCTACTCTAGCAATCAATACAACATCATATCCAAGTTTAATGTTTTCGCTGTTATTTCTAAAAGATTCCTTCATTAGTCTTCTTGCCCTATTCCTAACTACACTCTTTCCTACCTTTTTGCTTGCAGTAAAACCAACTCTAGTAATATCTTTGTCATTCTTGCAAAAATATACAACTACAAATTTATCTGCTATGGATTTTCCTTTTTTATATACTCCCTTGAAATCTATATTCTTTTTTAATCTTTCTATATTTGACATAGGGCCTTTCCTCCAACAGAAGTTACGCAAATTAGTAAGGGGCTTTATTCTCCTACTAAATTAATAGAATCTTATTCAATTCTTTTAAAGAACGAATAAAATTCCACATAATTGCAGAAAAAGGCCACTTTTAGCGGCCTTATGCAGTCAATTTTTTTCTACCTTTCCTTCTACGTCTTTTTATAACATTTCTTCCAGATTTAGTTTTCATTCTTTTTCTAAATCCATGCTCTTTTTTTCTTTGCCTCTTTTTTGGTTGATATGTTCTTTTCAAATCCAACACCTCCTTCGGGTTCTACAATGACATATATATTTAAATTAGTATGTTCTTTTTCACAAAGTCCGCTAAATAATTATACCTTTATACTAACCCTCTGTCAAGAAATTTATGAAAATACATTGACATAATAAATGTAGTCATTCTAGTTAAAAATTACTTGTGCTTTTTTATTTCATAGGAACTCAAACATTTTTTGAAAAAAATTGCAGGTATAAAACAAAGTAAATTCAAGGGATGCAAGAAATTACAAACTTTTACCAGTTAAATATTAAAAAGGCTAACAGCTAACTGCACGACTAGGTTTTTCCAAGAGCCAAGAGCTAAGAACTAAGAGCTAATCAGGGCTAACAACTACGAACTAACAAAGCGTCGCCAGACGCATTTGTTCTAAAAAATAGAAGTGAAAAGATTATTCATCTTTAAAACATCCTAAACCTGTGGAAAAGTTATTCACATAAAATAATTTGTGGATAAATTAAATAATCTAATTGAAAATCCCTATTATATTTGATATTATCTAATAAGAACTTGTTGATAAGTGGATAAAATTATTTAGGAATGTTAATTATGCACAATTTGTGGATAAATTTGTGTATAACTTTAAGTTTTTAAACATATTGTTTGAAAAATTAATAATTTACTTTGTTTATATTATTAATATTTATATTGTTAATTATGTTAATTTATAATAAAATATCTTTTTTAATTAAATACTTTCCACAAAAATACTTAAAACAATGTGTATATCTTTATTTTACTATAAAATCTATTTATATTTAATATTATTCACAATTTTTGTGGATTTTTTGTGGACTTTATTTAAAAAAGTGTTCAGGAGGATAATAAAATGAATATTAACCTTCCAGAAGTATGGGAAAAAACTTTAGGACTAATAAAAACTGAATTAACGGAAGTAAGCTACAATACATGGCTAAAATCACTGGAACCCATTATAGCTAAAGGAAAAACGATAATTTTAGGTGTTCCAAACGATTTCAATAAGGGAATTCTTGAAACAAGATATGCTACTCTCATCGCCAATGCCATAAAACAAGTAACTTCCCAAGACTTTAACATAGAATTCGTAGTTCCGGGAAGCGATCAATTTAATAAATTGGCTCAAAAAGATGAAGTAAAGGAAAATAACCTTTTTGAAGATCCTAATCTTAATCCGAAATACGTTTTTGATACATTTGTAATAGGAAACAGTAATCGATTTGCTCATGCAGCATGCTTAGCCGTTGCAGAATCCCCAGCTAAAGCTTATAACCCTCTATTTATATACGGTGGTGTGGGACTTGGAAAAACTCACCTTATGCATGCCATAGGTCATTATATATTAGGACAAAATCCAAGTACTAGGGTGGTTTATGTTTCTTCAGAAAAATTTACCAATGAGCTCATTAACTCAATTAAGGACGATAAAAACGTAGAATTTAGAAATAAATACAGAACTGTAGATGTGCTCCTTATAGACGATATTCAATTTATTGCAGGAAAAGAAAGGACTCAGGAGGAATTTTTCCATACCTTCAATGCCCTTTACGAAGCTAACAAACAGCTTATAATCTCAAGCGATAGGCCTCCTAAGGAAATACCTACCCTCGAAGATAGGCTTAGATCAAGGTTTGAATGGGGACTTATAACTGACATACAGCCACCTGACTTTGAAACTAGAATAGCTATACTTAGAAAAAAGGCTGAACTAGAAGGGATAGAAATATCAAATGACGTCCTTCACTTTATTGCAAAAAAAATTAAATCGAACATTAGAGAATTAGAAGGAGCCTTAATTAGAATAGCTGCCTATTCTTCCTTAACAAACAAAGATGTCTCAGTAGATCTTGCTAATGAAGCATTAAAGGATATTATTTCCTCTTCAAAACCTAAACAAATTACAATTTCTTATATAAAAGATGTTGTATCAAGACACTTTAACGTAAAGGTAGAGAATCTTGATTCAAAAAGACGAACTCGTTCAATAACTTACCCGAGACAAATAGCAATGTATCTATGTAGAGAGCTTACAGACCTTTCTTTACCTAAAATTGGCGAAGAGTTTGGAGGGCGTGACCACACAACAGTAATACACGCCTATGACAAGATAAGCCAGGACATAATCTCTAATAACGAAATTAAAGAAAAAATAGAACATATAAAGAAAGAAATACAAGGGGAATAATAATCAACAGTTTTTTGTTTATAAGACCTTATCAAAATGTTGATAACTTTTTAGTCTTTTTTATGTGGATAAGTATATCTTTTATTATATTCTTATTAACAATATTCTAAACATCTAAATTAAAGCTCTTATCTTATATTAAAATGTTTATCCACAAAATAACAGCCCCTACTACTAGTACTACTATATTATATATATTTTTTTATTTATTAAAAATGAATAAAAAACAATAAAACCTGTGGATAAAATCATTTTTTTTTATTCACTAAATAATCCACAGCTTAATCATTATATTTATGCTATAAAAAACCTATTTATTCCTCAATAAAAGGAGGTTCTTGTAATGAAAATAATTTGTTCACAAAAAAAATTATCTAATGCCGTTAATATAGTTCAAAAAGCAGTTTCAACGAAAACAACTTTACCCATACTAAAAGGTATACTTTTAGAAGCTAATGAAAATAAGTTAAAGTTAGTTGGAAATGATCTGGATATAGGTATTGAAAGCCATATTGAAGCAAATATTATAAATGAAGGAGCTATAGTTGTATCATCTAGAATATTTGGAGATATTATAAGAAAACTTCCTGATTCTGACGTTGAAATAGAAGTAGATAGCCAAAATAATATTTCCATCAAATGTGAAAATTCAGATTTTAAATTAGTTGGACAAACATCCATAGAATTTCCAGAGCTTCCCCATGTTCAACAGGAAGATACATATGTAATAGGTCAGGATTTATTTAGAAACATGATAAGACAGACGGCTTTTGCCACTTCTCAAGATGAAACTAGACCCGTGCTTACTGGTGCTTTAATTGAAATAGAAGATAACAACATATCTATGGTTGCAATAGATGGTTATAGATTAGCATTAAGACAGGCCTATCTAAACAGTACTACTTCAAATAAAGCAGTGGTACCTGGAAAAACATTAAATGAAATAAGTAGAATTCTGAGTAATGAATCTGATGGAAACATATATATATCATTTACAGATAAACATATACTTTTTACAATAGATGAAGTTAGAATAATATCCAGATTATTAGAGGGAGAATTTATAAACTATGAGCAAATAATACCTAGAGAATATAAATCAAAGGTTAGGGTAAACACAAAGGAATTACTAAATAGTATAGAAAGGGCATCCTTGTTGGCTAAAGAGGGCAAAAATAATCTTATCAAGTTTTCAATAAAGGATGAGCTGATGTATATAAGCTCAAATGTAGAAATAGGAAGTGTTAAAGAAGAAGTAAACATAGATCTTGAAGGAGATGATTTAGAAATAGGATTTAATTCAAAGTATCTTCTTGATGCCCTTAAGGTAGTAGATAGTGAAGAAATTAATCTGGAGTTTACTACAAGCGTAAGTCCTTGTGTAATGAAACCAGCGGATAATGAAAATTACACCTATCTAGTTTTACCTGTTAGACTATCTAAATAATTTTTCAGAAAATTAATTTTAACATTAATGTTGTGAGTAAGTCCTCTTAATTAAACAGAGGACTTAAATTTTTAGGAAAAATTTCATGGTTACAAAGAGAGATACTTAATATACAATAAATATGGACATATTTGGAAAAGATATAAAAAAACAGTGAAAATTAATCAGCTTTAAATATATAGAGGAGGAAAAAAGATGAAGGAAGTTATGATAAATACAGAGTATATAAAACTTGATCAACTTTTAAAGTATGCCAATATAGTAGGAAGTGGTGGTGAAGCAAAGATTCTAATTAAAGAAGGCAGTGTCACGGTAAATGGAAAAGTTGTATATCAAAGAGGAAAGAAAATAAGAAAAGGCGATGTAATTGTAGTGGGAGATATAAATATAAAGGTGATAAGTGAAAAGTAAAATATATTTTTGTTTTAATTTAAAATTTTTGATATAATAAACTGTTAGCTTATTTATACTATTAAACTTTCATATAAAGAAGTAAACTGAGGTGCTTTTTGTGTTCATAAGCAGGCTTAAACTAAATAACTTCAGAAATTATGATAAATTAGAGATTGAGCTTCATGATAAACTTAATATATTTATAGGAAATAACGCTCAGGGTAAAACCAATATTCTTGAATCTATATATCTTACCGGTTTCGGAAAATCCTTTAGAACTAATAAGGATAAGGATTTGATTAAGCTTGGAAGGGAAATAGCTTCCGTAAAAGTTGTAGGGGAAAAAAGATATGGAGATATATCTATAGAAATAAGACTATGGAATAACAAAAAAAAGGAGATAAAGACTAACGGTATAAGTTTAAGCAAGCTTTCAGAAATTTTAGGAAACGTTAATATAGTTATATTCTCTCCCGAGGATCTAAAGCTGGTAAAGGAAGGACCATCGGAGAGACGACGATTTATAGATAGGGAGATATCTCATATAAATAAAAAGTATTACCATGACATAATGTCTTATAATAGAGTTCTATACCAAAGAAACAACCTTTTGAAAAAGATAAATTATAATAAAAAGCTTATAAAGACTGTTGATATTTGGAATGAAAAATTAGCAGAATTTGGAACAGAAGTGATGCTTAAAAGAAGAGAATTTATAAAAAAGATAAATTCTCTAAGTCGGTTAATGCATAGGAAAATTACCGATGGAAGGGAAAACTTGGAAGTAAAATATATAAGTAATATAAAAATAGATGAAAAAGATAAATATGAAGAAATTTATGAGAGATTTAAAACAAAGCTCGAAAAAGGACAGGAAAAGGATATAGAAAGAGGATATACGATAGCTGGACCCCACAAGGATGATTTGGGCCTATATATAAACGAGGTGGATATAAGGACATTTGGCTCTCAGGGACAGCAGAGGACAACGGCTTTATCCTTGAAATTATCAGAAATTGAGATAGTAAAGGGTGAGATAGGCGAGTATCCAATACTCTTACTAGATGATGTAATGTCGGAGCTCGATATAAACAGGCAAAAATTTCTAATTAAGAGTTTAAGGAATGTACAAACTTTTATAACAATAACAGAGATACCAAAGCTTATGGTTCCACTGGTAAAGGAAGGATATATATTTAAAATTTCTAATGGAAATGTTACTAAAGAAATATAAGAAATAGTAATGACATGTCAAAATTAGCTTTTAGAATTTAATACCTATAAATAGTTTAATTAGATAGTCAGGAGGGAAATGAATGGCTGAAAAGGTTAATCAAGAATATAATGCCAAACAGATTCAAGTTTTAGAAGGTCTTGAACCCGTTAGAAAAAGGCCTGGGATGTATATAGGTTCAACGGGACCCAAGGGGCTTCATCATTTGGTTGAAGAAATAGTTGATAATAGTATAGATGAGGCTTTGGCCGGGTACTGTAAAAATATTCAGGTTATAATAAATAAAGATAGCTCCATATCTGTATGTGATGATGGAAGAGGTATGCCGGTTGATATACATCCTAAAATAAAGAAACCAGCGGTGGAAGTCATTCATACTGTGCTTCATGCGGGTGGAAAATTTGGAGGCGGTGGATATAAGGTTTCCGGAGGTCTCCATGGTGTAGGGGCCTCTGTTGTGAATGCATTATCAGAGTGGTTTGAAGTAGAAATAATGCGAAACGGAAAGGTATATCATCAGAGATATGAAAGAGGTAAAACAATTACAGAACTCAAGGTAATTGGACAAACAGATAAAACCGGTTCAAAGTCAACTTTTAAACCTGATAAAGAGATATTTGAGGAAACAGAGTTTAAGTTTGAAACATTGGAACATAGACTAAGAGAGTTGGCCTTTTTGAATAAAGGTGTAAAAATAATTCTAGAAGACAAAAGAGAAAAACAAGAAAAAAAGGTAAAGTTTTATTATGAAGGTGGAATAAAGGAGTTTGTAAAGCATCTAAATAAAAACAGAAATGCAATCCACAAAACGATACTTTATAATGAATCAGAAAAAGATGGAGCAGTAGTAGAGCTAGCCCTTCAATATACAGACGGATACTCAGAAAATATTTTTACCTTTGCAAATAATATTAACACCCATGAAGGAGGAACCCACTTAAGTGGTTTTAAGAGTGCACTTACTCGAGTAGTAAATGACTACGCAAGAAAAAACGGGTTTTTAAAGGAAAAGGATAATAATTTACAGGGAGAAGATATAAGAGAAGGTCTAACGGCTATAGTTTCAGTCAAGCTTACGGAGCCCCAGTTTGAAGGACAGACTAAGACCAAGCTTGGTAACAGTGAGATAAGAGGTATAACTGAATCTATTACTTCAGAAACTGTGCAAGCTTTTCTAGAAGAAAATCCAGGTGATGCAAAAATTATAATAGATAAATGTATTAAGGCTGCAAAAGCTAGAGAAGCTGCAAGAAAAGCAAGGGAGCTTACCAGGAGAAAGGGAGTTCTTGATAATTTAACTTTACCTGGAAAATTGGCAGACTGTTCAGAAAGGGATGCTTCTAAGAGCGAAATATTTCTCGTGGAGGGTGATTCCGCCGGTGGTTCCGCTAAGCAGGGTAGAGATAGAAATATACAAGCTATACTACCACTTAGGGGTAAGATAATGAACGTCGAAAAAGCCAACTTTGTTAAAATACTTAACTATAATGAAATAAGAGCTATGATAACTGCCTTTGGTTGTGGTATAGGAGACGAATTTGACATTGAAAAACTAAGATATCATAAGATAGTAATTATGACCGACGCCGACGTGGACGGTGCCCATATAAGAACACTACTTTTAACTTTTTTCTTTAGATATATGAGACCCCTTATAGAACAGGGATATGTATATATAGCACAGCCTCCTCTGTATAAAGTTAAAAAGGGGAGAACCGAATATTATGTATATACTGATAGAGAACTCGATAAACTCTTAAATGAAATAGGGAGAAATGGTATATCTCTACAGAGATATAAAGGTCTTGGTGAAATGAACCCCGAACAGCTTTGGGAAACTACAATGGATCCAGAAAAGAGAACTATCATTCAGGTAACTATTGATGATGCCATAGCTGCTGATGAAATATTTACAACACTTATGGGAGACAAAGTAAAGCCTCGTAGAGAATTCATAGAAAACAATGCTAAATATGTAAGTAATTTGGATGTATAAGGAGGGCATTTAGATGGAAGAAAATAAACAAAGTGTTATTCAAATTGATATAGCTGAAGAAATGAAAAAGTCCTATATAGATTATGCAATGAGCGTAATTGTAGGTAGAGCCCTTCCAGATGTAAGGGACGGACTTAAGCCTGTCCATAGAAGAATACTGTATGCAATGAATGAATTAGGTTTGTCTCCGGACAAGCCTTACAGAAAATCCGCCCGTATAGTCGGAGATGTTTTAGGTAAATATCATCCCCATGGAGATAGTTCCGTATATGATGCCATGGTTAGGCTGGCTCAGGACTTTTCTACAAGGTATATGCTTGTAGATGGTCACGGAAACTTCGGCTCTATAGACGGTGATAGTGCTGCAGCTATGAGATATACAGAGGCAAGACTTGCAAAACTATCAGTAGAAATGCTTAGAGATATACAAAAAGAAACTATAGACTTTGCTCCGAACTTTGATGAAACACTAAAGGAACCAGTAGTACTTCCAAGTAGATTTCCAAATCTTCTTGTAAACGGTTCGAGTGGTATAGCTGTAGGAATGGCTACATCCATACCTCCCCACAACCTTAAGGAAGTAATAGATGCTACGGTAAAACTTATAGATGATCCTGATGCTGATGTAGAAGATATGATAGATATAGTTAAGGGACCTGACTTTCCTACAGGCGCTATAATAATGGGAAAAGAAGGGATAAAGGAAGCTTATAGAAAAGGTAAGGGAAGAATTACTGTAAGGGCTCAGGTTGAAATTGAAGATATAGGCAAAGGAAAGCAGGCAATAATAGTCAACGAAATACCATATCAAGTAAATAAATCAAAGTTGATTGAAAGTATAGCAAACCTGGTAAAAAATAAAAAGATAGAAGGCATTACGGATTTAAGGGATGAAAGTGATAGAAATGGTATAAGAGTAGTAATAGAGCTTAAAAAGGATACAAATCCCAATATAGTTCTCAATAAGCTCTATAAACATTCACAGCTTCAAACTACTTTTAGTATCATTATGATAGCCCTTGTTGACGGACAGCCTAAGGTTTTAAACCTATACCAGATGCTTAAACATTATCTTGACCATCAGAAGGAAGTAGTAACGAGAAGAACTCAGTATGATCTTAAAAAAGCTGAGGATAGGGCTCATATATTAGAGGGATTAAAGATAGCACTAGATAATATAGATGCTATAATAAGCCTTATAAGAGGTTCTAAAAACGTAGCTATAGCTAAAGAAGGGCTGATAAAAAACTTTAATCTTACCGATGTACAGGCTCAAGCCATACTTGATATGAGACTCCAAAAACTTACTGGACTAGAAAGAGAAAAAATAGAGGAAGAATATGAGGAGCTTATAAAACAAATAACAAGATTTAAAGAGATTCTTGCAAATGAAAGATTATTATTAAATATAATAAAGGAAGAACTAATTGAAATAAGGGATAAATATCGTGATGAGAGAAGAACAAAGATATCCCTTAAAGAAGATGAAATAGATATAGAAGATTTGATAGATGAAGAAGATGTATTTATAACACTTACCCATCTAGGTTATATAAAGAGAGTTCCAGCAACTACCTATAGAAGCCAAAGAAGAGGTGGAAAGGGAGTATCAGGTCTTTCAACGAGGGATGAAGATTTTGTTGAAGACATATTTATAACCTCTACCCATAACTATATACTTTTCTTTACCAATCGCGGAAAGGTGTATAGATTAAAGGCGTATGAGATACCTGAGGCAAAGAGACAGGCTAAGGGAACCAACATAGTTAATCTACTGTATCTGGAACCTAATGAAAAAATAACTGCAGTAATTCCAATAAAGAAATTTAGTAAAAAAGGATACCTAGTAATGGCAACCAGACATGGAATGATTAAGAAGTGTGAGTTGTCACAATTTGATACTTCAAGAAAAACGGGACTTATAGCAATAAGCCTTAGGGATGGTGACGAACTTATTAGCGTAAAGTCAACCACTGGAAATAATGAGTTGATTATAGTTACTGAGGAAGCTATGTCAATAAGGTTCAACGAAGAAGATGTTAGAAGCATGGGAAGAACTGCAATGGGAGTAAAGGCCATAACATTAAACGAAGATGACTATGTAGTTGACATGGGACTAGTGAATGAAGGAGACGATCTGTTAGTAGTAAGTGAAAATGGCTATGGTAAAAGGACAGATTTAGATGAATATAGAATTCAATCAAGGGGAGGTAAAGGTATAAAGACCTATAATATAAGCGATAAAACAGGAAAGTTAGTTGGAGCTAAGATAGTCAATGAAAAAGACGATATAATGCTTATAAATACTTCTGGTGCGGTGATAAGATTAAAAGTAGATGGAATATCCAGACTAGGAAGAAATACTCAAGGCGTAAGACTTATGAGATTTAATGAAGGTAGTAACATAGTTTCCATTGCCAAGTTAGCTAAAGATATGGAAGAAGATAAATAATAAAAATGTAAGGGAGTAGTATCTCTTACATTTTTTTATATAATTACTAAATATTAAAAATAATAATAAAATGTATAATAGTTTTTTTAATTTCAAATTTGTTTAATAAAGTAAAAATTTATGATATGATTAAAAAAATGTTTAGTATAAGTTGAGTATGGGTATATTAAAAATAGTTTTTTTGAGGGGGGCTATGCATGGCTTTAGATATTAAAAAAAGTTTTATAGATGACAAAAATTTGTGGAACTTTGAATTAATTGGAGAAGTAGATATTTATACTTCACCTGAACTCAAGGAAATTATAAGTAATTCTTTAAAAGAAAAAGAATCAAATATAAGATTGGACTGTGAAAGATTAGAATATATTGATAGTACAGGCCTTGGAGTATTGATAGGCATACTTAAAACACTTAAAAGAAGTGAAAGAGATATTATAATCGCTAATCCAAAATCAAATATATCAAAATTATTAAAAATAACCGGGTTAGATAAAATTTTTATTATGGAATAAGATCTTTTAGGAAGGTGAATTGCTGCCATGTTTATTAAATCAAAAAAAAAGGTGGAAGACTTGATGAGCGAAAATATCTCAATATCTTTACCCAGTAAACCTGAATATGTAAGTATTGCAAGGCTTACAGCATCTGTTATCGCAAATAAAATGGGATTTAACGTGGAGGATATAGAGGATATAAAGGTTGCAGTTGGAGAAGCTTGTAACAATGCCGTATTACATGGGAATCAAGATGATAACAACTTTGATGTAGAATTTACTGTACAAGATGATAGTTTTATTATTGAAATTAGGGACAAAGGCAAAGGGTTTGAAGTAGATAAATGTCCCGAGCCAGATCTTTGTGCTCCAAAAGAAAATGGTCTAGGAATATTTATAATAAAGTCACTTATGGATGAGGTTGAAATAGAATCTTTTTGTGGAAAAGGCACTGTTATAAAGATGTTTAAGTATCTAAAGGAAGAGGTGTAGATTCGGTAAAGTGTTTATTTGGGGGATGATGATACATGGAAAGCGTTGTTAAGCCAACGATGAAACATAAAGTACGATCCTTAAAAGAAATTGAGAGTAAGGAACTTTTTAAAATGTTTAAAGAAACAAAGGATAAAGCCATAAGAAATGAACTGGTTAACAGATATCTTTACATATCTGAAATCCTTGCGAAAAAGTATATAAATAAAGGTATAGATTATGAAGATATATACCAGGTTGCATCTCTGGGATTAATTTATGCTATAGAAAGATTTGATGTAGATAAGGGCTTTGAATTTTCAAGTTTTGCTACGCCAACTGTTATTGGAGAAATAAAAAAGTACTTTAGGGATAAGGGATGGTCTGTAAGAGTTCCTAGAAGAATCCAGGAATTATCTAAAAAGGTAAATATAGCCAAGGGAAAACTTCAGCAGGATTTACAAAGAGTTCCTAAAATAAAAGATATTGCTGATTATCTGCACGTTACAGAGGAGCAGGTAATAGAAGCGATGGAGGCAAGTCATGTGTATACACCTAAATCCCTTGATATAACCTATGATAAAAATGGAGATGATAAAGATGTTCAATTAATGGATATTGTAGGTGAAGATGACAAGTATTTTGATACCATTGAGAATAGAGATTTTATAAAAAAATGTCTAGAAAATCTCAATGAGGTTGAAATAAAAATAATAAAAGATAGATTCTTTAAAAATAGAACTCAAGTTGAGGTTGCATCTGAATTAGGAGTTTCTCAAATGACAATTTCCAGAATGGAAAAGAAAATAATTAAAAGACTTAGAAAAGAATATCAGAAAATAAGAGAACTATAAAAAAGCTGACAACTGTACAAGATAAGTTGTCAGCTTTTTGTATTCGGTTAATAAGTTAACCTCTTGTGCTAGCTATTCTAACAGTATAGCTTTAAATATCCTTCAAAGTTTCCTCTGAAGCGACTTTGAAGAGATGTTTTTACCTCTAAATCTTTTCTATTAAAACAGCTCTTCTACGGAGCCAAAAGAGGATTATTGAAGGATATCTATAAGGAACTAGCGAGGCAAGTTAAGTTAAAAATTTAAAAAGAAACAAAACCCATTTTTTTCTTAACTTCATTTAATACTTTGTTTGAAGCTTCTCTTGCTTTTTCTGCTCCTTCCTTGAGAACTTTTTCAACTTCTCCCGATTCAACAATATCGTAATATTTTTGTTGGATAGGCTCTAGGGTCGATACCACTACGTCAATCAAGTCCTTTTTAAAGGCACCATAACCCATTCCTTCATATTTCTTTTCAATATTTTCAATAGAGATTCCGCTTAAAATATTATAGATAGTAATTAAATTACTAACACCAGGTTTGTTTTCTAGGTCATATCTTACTTGGCTTTCGCTATCTGTTACGGCCTTCATTATACTTTTCTTTATTTTTGAAGGACTGTCCAACAAGTTGATTTTACTATGTTTGTTTTCATTACTTTTGCTCATTTTGCTTGTAGGATCGTCTAGTGACATTATTCTGGCACCAAATTTTGCTATTAAGGGTTCAGGTATAACAAAGGTATTACCATACTTGTTGTTAAATCTCGTTGCAATATCACGGCACAGCTCAAGATGTTGTTTTTGATCTTCGCCAACCGGAACATAATTAGTATCATAAAGAAGTATGTCTGCTGCCATTAAAACAGGATAAGTATATAGACCTGTAGTAACAGTTTCTTTTCCTTGGCTTTTGTCTTTAAATTGGGTCATTCTGTTCAGTTCACCGATGTATGTGTTACATTGTAATAGCCATGCAAGTTCAGTATGGGCAGGCACATGGGATTGTACGAACAAAGTTACTTTTTTTGGATCTAATCCTACTGCCATATAAAGGGCTGCAAGCTTTAATGTATTCTCATGGAGATCTTTAGGATCTTGAGGGACCGTAACTGAATGTAAATCAACTATGCAAAAGAAACAGTCCATTTCATCTTGAAAATCTACAAATCTTCTAATGGCACCAATATAATTTCCCAAATGGATTTCAGAAGTGGGTTGTACACCAGAAAGAACTCTCTTCATAAAAATACCTCCATAAAATTATTTAAAAAATGAATTCATACAATATATTTTACTATTACTGATTATAATATACCAATTATTACTATAACACAATAAATAATATAATAAAACCTTGAAGAATACAGGTAAAGACTACCAGCATGGAACTTATATAAAAAATGTTATATATCAAATAATATTGTTCTATTGACAACAATATTACAAAAATTTAAAATAAAAATAATTATATTAAATAAAATTAAAAAATATTCAATCCAATTTATCAAGCTTAGTTTCAACAATGTTTTTTTTGATGAAAGATATATATAAGAGGGGGAGTTATTTTGAAAAGAAAAATAGCTTTATTATTAGTGTTTGTTTTGATGTTTGCAACCTTTGCAGCTGGATGTGCCGTAGAGAAAGTTGATAATGAAGAAAAACAAGAATCAAGTAACTCACAAGATTCAGATGTTATCAAGATAGGTGTTTTTGAGCCGCTTACTGGACCAAATGCTGCTGGTGGGGCATTAGAAAAAGAAGGTATTGAATTAGCAAAAGAGCTTTACCCGGAAGTTTTGGGAAAGAAAATTGAAGTAGTTTATGTTGACAATAAATCTGATAAGGTGGAGGCTGCTAATGCAGCGACAAAACTAATTGATCAAGAAAAAGTATCAGTTATTATAGGTAGCTGGGGCAGTGGATTCTCTATTTCTGCTGGTGAAGTTATTAAGAAATCCGAAAGAAAGGTTCCGGCAATAGGAACTTCATGTACGAATCCCTTAGTTACTAAAAATAATGATTATTATTTTAGGGTAGCTTTTGTTGACCCTTTCCAAGGTAAGGTTATGGCAAACTATGCCTACAAAGAAGTTGGCGCTAAAAAAGTAGCATTTATTATTGAAAAAACTAATGATTATGCAGTTGGATTAGCCAAATTCTTTGAAGATACTTATAAAGAGTTAACAGGCGATGAAAATGCGGTAGTATATAGAGCATACTATCAGACAGGAGATCAGGACTTTACTGCTCAGCTAGGAAATATTAAGGAGTCCGGAGCAGAAGCAATATTTGCACCAGGTAACTTTACGGAATCTGCACTTATAATGAAACAGGCCAAAGAGCTTGGAATTGAACTTCCAATACTTGGCGGAGACACTTGGGAAACTCCTGAAGTTATAGAAATAGCTGGAGAAGCGGCAGAAGGTGTTGTATTTTCAACATTCTTTGATGTAAATGCAGAGCTTACAGATACTACTACTGAATTCTTAGAGGCATATAAAGCGAAATATAATAAAGAACCGGCAGCCGTTACGGCTTTAGCTTTTGATGCATATTTACTTGCACTGGATGCAATTAAAAGGGCAAATAGCACTGATCCTGAAGCCATAAGAGATGCCCTTGAAGCAACTAAAGATTTTCCAGGAGCAGCAGGAGTTGTTAATTTTGATGAAAACGGCGATGCAGTTAAAGCCGCTGTAATAAAAACTATTAAAGACGGTAAATTTACTTACTTGACAACTGTTGAGCCAAATTAACTTAATATAAGAGTATATAATATACTATTTTATTATAGTGTAGACTTCCCAGAGGGGAAGTCTACATTACTGTTAAAAAATCCTTGGAATAATTAAATTAGTATAATAAAAATTTCACATTAGATATGGGGGAAAAAATATGGCTTTACAAACTATTTTGCAGCACCTAGTCAATGGGATTTCCCTCGGTAGCTTATATGCACTTTTGGCTATAGGCTATACGATGGTATATGGTATTCTAAGACTTATTAATTTTGCCCATGGAGATATATTTATGTTGGGGACTTATATAGCATTTTATTCAATGACTGCATTCTTCCTTCCTTGGTGGATATCATTTCTAATAGCAATTATAGTTACATGTATTTTTGGTATAGTTTTAGAAAGAGCAGCATATAGACCACTTAGAGATTCACCTAGAATTTCTGTTATGATATCAGCTATAGGAGCATCATTCCTCATAGAAAATCTAGCTATAGTTGTTTTTGGAGGTAGACCAAAGGCTTTTCCAATACCTACTATTTTTTCTAAAATATTAAATATAGGTGGAGTTTCTATAGTAAGTGTTTCAATATTTATTCCTATAATAACTGCAA
Source organism: Candidatus Petromonas tenebris (assembly GCA_014236755.1). Classification (GTDB taxonomy): domain Bacteria; phylum Bacillota; class Clostridia; order Peptostreptococcales; family Caminicellaceae; genus Petromonas; species Petromonas tenebris. The sequence goes on from JACCKY010000038.1 coordinate 29,323, forward strand.
TAGCCTTATTTATATTAAACTATCTGGTAAATAATACAAAAATAGGTATGGCTATGAGAGCCGTATCAAAGGATTATGAAGCAGCAAGATTAATGGGTATAAATGTTAATAACATAATCTCTTTTACCTTTGGAACGGGATCAATTTTAGCAGCTATAGGTGGTGTAATGTGGGGGCTTAAATATCCTCAGCTGATACCACTTATGGGACTTATGCCCGGACTTAAATGTTTTATAGCTGCTGTTGTTGGAGGAATTGGAAATATTAGAGGTGCAGTTTTAGGGGGATTTATACTAGGCCTTGGTGAAATATTAATAGTTGCATTTTCGCCGACATTATCAGGATATAGAGATGCTTTTGCATTTGTCCTATTAATAGTGATACTTCTTGTTAAGCCATCTGGATTATTAGGACAAAATACAACGGAGAAGGTGTAGATTATGAGTAAAAAGACTAAATTAACATTAATCTCGATTATTGCTTGTATAGGTATTTTATTTATTTTAAACAGTACATTGGGCTCTTACCAACTAAGGATTTTAAACTTATGTGGTATTTACGTAATATTGGCCCTAAGCTTAAACCTTATAAATGGATTTGTTGGATTATTTTCTTTGGGTCATGCAGGATTTATGGCTATAGGAGCTTATACCAGTGCATTACTTACCATGCCTCCAGAAGCAAAGGAAATGAACTTTTTCCTTAAACCGATAGTTCCTTGGCTTGCAAATGTTCAATTATCATTTCCAATAGCACTTTTTATGGCTGGAGTTCTTGCTGCAGGAGCAGGAGTTTTAATAGGAGCTCCTGTCTTAAGATTAAAAGATGATTATTTGGCAATAGCTACTTTAGGTTTTAGTGAGATAATAAGAGTCATATTTACAAATACACAGAGTATAACTAATGGTGCGTTAGGTATAAAAGGGCTCCCTTATATAGGAATCTTTAACAAAGCAAGTGAAGCCATATGGTGGACTTGGGGAGTTGCAATAATTACTATAATTTTCATGGCACTACTTATAAATGGAAGTTACGGGAGAGCTTTCAAAGCTATTAGGGAAGATGAAATAGCTGCTGAAGCTATGGGGATAAATCTGTTTAAACACAAGCTAATGGCTTTTGTAATAGGTTCATTTTTTGCAGGTATAGGAGGGGCACTACTTGGCCATCTTATGGGTACAATAGACCCCCTTATGTTTAGATTCCTTTTAACATTCAATATAGTCCTTATTGTTGTTCTTGGAGGTATAGGAAGTATAACGGGGAGCGTTATCTCTGCCGTTATAGTTACTATAGCTATGGAAGCTCTGAGAGTTCTTGATGGAGATATGCAAATTGGTTCTTATATTATCAAGGGTATACCTGGAACTCGTATGGTTGTTTTCTCAGCTTTACTTATGATAGTTATAATCTTTTATCAAAGAGGAATTATGGGAACCAATGAATTTACTTGGGATTGGATATTAAAAAGACAGAAGAAAATATCTGAACCTTTAAATAAAGAAAAAGTCAGTTAAAAGGAAGTGAAAAAGTGGCTATTTTAAAGACGGATAAAATAACTATGAAGTTCGGAGGTCTTACTGCTGTTTCTGAATTTGATATGAAGATAGAAAAAAATGAAATTATTGGTTTGATTGGACCTAATGGAGCCGGGAAAACTACTTGCTTCAATATGATTACAGGTGTATATACCCCTACAGAAGGAAAAATATACTTTGAAGATAAAGATATAACAGGAGAGAAAACCCATGAAATAACTAAACTGGGAATAGCGAGAACTTTTCAAAATATAAGACTTTTTAAGGAATTATCTGTATTGGATAATGTATTAATAGCAAATCATATGAGACTAGGCTCAAATTTATTTTCTTCAATTATAAAAACTCCCGATTACAGGAAAAAAGAAAAGAAAATAAGAGAGAAATCATTATCCCTACTAAGGGATGTAGGGTTAGAAGACCTTAAAGATGAGAAGTCTTCGTCTTTACCTTATGGTAAACAAAGAAGATTAGAAATAGCTAGAGCGTTGGCTACAGACCCTAAGCTTCTTATTCTTGATGAACCTGCGGCGGGAATGAATCCCCAAGAATCAAATGAGCTTATGGATTTTATTAGAGATATTAGAGATAGATTCGATCTTACTATATTTTTGATTGAACATCATATGCAAGTAGTCATGGGAGTATGTGAAAGGATATATGTTTTAGACCATGGAGTAAAGATTGCTGATGGAACACCTAATGAGATACAAAATAATGAAAAAGTAATAGAAGCTTATTTAGGGGTGGATTAAATGCTAAAAATAAGAGATTTAAATGTCCACTACGGTGGTATTCATGCCTTAAGGGGAATAAGTATAGATGTACCGGAAAATAAAATCGTTACTTTAATAGGAGCTAATGGTGCTGGAAAAAGTACTACTCTAAGGAGTATTATGGGCTTAGTTAAAAGCTCCAGCGGAGAAGTAGTATATAACGGTGAAAATATTTTAAATAAAAGAACAAGGGATATAGTGTCAAAGGGAATAGTTATGGTACCCGAGGGAAGAAGGGTTTTTCCAAATCTTAACGTAGAAGAAAATCTTATTTTAGGTGCTTATATTAGGAAGGATAAAGAAGCTATTAAAAAAGATATGAATTTTGTGTATGAGTTATTTCCCAGACTTAAAGAGAGAAAGTGGCAAAAAGCTGGAACCATGTCTGGTGGTGAGCAGCAGATGCTTGCTGTTGGAAGAGCACTTATGACAAAACCGAAGCTTTTATTAATGGATGAACCTTCATTAGGTCTTGCTCCACTTATTGTAAAGGATATTTTTCAAATAATTAAAGAGATTCACAAAGATGGGGTAACGATACTCCTGGTTGAACAAAATGCAAAGGCAGCCCTTGAAATTGCTGATTATGGATATGTACTTGAAACGGGAACTATAGTTCTTGAAGGTAAGGGGAAGGATTTATTAAATAATGATGATGTACAAAGGGCATATCTTGGAGAAGCAAAATAGAGTGATTGAAAGTCAGGTATTTTAACCTGACTTTTAAATTTGTTGTATTTATTTTTGATAGAATCAGAATAATAATGTACGATTAAAGATATATATTTTTATGTTTGATTTGTGGAAATATGAGGTTTTTATCTCATAAGAATAGTTTATTAAAAATATTATAGGTTTTAAATTAAGGTAATGTATGTTAATTTTCTTTTATATCAAAAGAGGTGATAGATTTGTTAAAATATGAAGAGTATGAAAAGATAAAAAGCAATTGTATAAAGGAAAGTGATGAACCCATCGTATTTGGGGAAGGAAGCTTGAATGCAAGGGTAGTTTTGGTAGGAGAGGCCCCAGGGGCTAAAGAGATAGAGCTGAGAAGGCCTTTTGTAGGACAAGCTGGAAAAAATCTTGATGAATTTTTAGATACAGTAGGATTAAAGAGAGAGGATATATATATAACTAATGTGGTAAAAATAAGGCCCTATAGAATAAATAAGAAAACTGATAGAAAAGTAAATAGACCCCCAAATAAGAGAGAAATAGAAAAATATTCTAAGTATCTTTTTAAAGAATTAAAGATAATAAAGCCTAATATAATAGTTACCCTTGGGAATGTACCACTAAAAACATTGCTAAATGATTCAAAGATAAAAATAAGTGAAGTCCATGGATTGCCACATATAAAAGATGATAAAGTTATTTTTCCTCTATATCATCCAGCAGCAGTTATTTATAACAGAAGTTTAAGAGATACTTATTTTGAAGATTTAATTAAACTCAAGGAGTACATAAAGAAAAACAATATTTAATATAAAATACCATTTGACAATTTTTCTTAAACCTGTTAAGGTAATTATTGTCGCCGTTGAGGGGGCGACAAAAAAAGTCTTGACAAAAGACAGCTGGCATGATAATATATTCAAGTCGGCGATAACCGACGACAAAAAAATGGTCTTTGAAAACTGAACAGTGTAAGGGAAAAAACCAG
>JACCKY010000039.1 GCA_014236755.1 Candidatus Petromonas tenebris
TCAAGTCTTCCTGTTGTCTCCACTCCTACTGCAATATCTCCTTTAACAACCTTTTCTGTAGAGTATACAGGTCCCTGTGTCTCTTCAATCTCTGGTGGCAAAAGTTGTTTATAAGCATAAAAGCCTCCACCGAATACTATAACTAATATTAAAAGTATCATAAAAATACGTTGTGTCATCTTATAGCACCTCCTGATTCTATTACATCCACCCTATCTATTTCTCCATCTAGTATATGAAATATTTTTTGCCCATGCAAAGCAACATCATGATCATGGGTTACTTGAACTATAGTCATACCCATCTGACGATTAAGCTTTTTAAATATCTTCATTATATTTTCACTAGATCTTGAATCCAGTGCCCCAGTAGGCTCGTCAGCAAGTATAATAGGGATGGTAAATGGTGTAGCCTATCGCTGAGTCCTACCATCTCCAAAGCCTTCACTGCTTTCTTCCTGCGAGTTTTTCCCCATATTCCCCTGTATATTAGAGGAAGTTCTACGTTTTCTAAAGCACTTAAGTGAGATAGAAGGTGAAAATGCTGAAATACAAAACCTATAAATTCATTCCTTATGTCCGCAAGCTGACTATCGCGTAGTCTTTCGACTCTGTTTCCTTGGATCTCATAACTCCCTGAAGTTGGAGCATCTAAGCACCCTATTATATTAAGCAGGGTTGACTTTCCTGAGCCTGAAGGTCCCATTATAGAAACAAATTCTCCATCCTCAATCTCCAAATCAATCCCTTTTAACACCTCTACATTAAGCTGACCCATTTTATAGCTTCGATGTATGTCCTTAAGTTTTAATAATGACAAATACTACTACCCCCTTTATGACTCCATCTAATATTTAGACACCTAAAGTATCTATTTTGTTCCAAAAAATATAAACTTTTTTATCATATTTTAACACGTTTCTCTATGACAAAAGATTTTTTATGTCCTGACATAATTCCATCTTATTTACTAGAATTGTAATTTATATATTTATCCACCACAACCAGTATATAATAAAAGAATTCTTAAAAACCTTACAAAAACCTTAAAATTATATATATACTTTTATTATTTCTATAAACATTAAAAGAGCCATAGGCTCTATTGAAATATAATACTATTTCCAAATACTTTCTTTATGAATTTTATTATGGTCAAAATTACAGTCCCCATCTCATGATAATTAACTGCCACAGTAATTACTAAGCTAATGACACCTGAAAGAGCCCCAAGCAAATAAAGCCTTTCTTTATTTTTTCTTCTTTTATACTCTTCTATTTCATATTCCCATACATATCTATGGGAAATTTGCTTTTTATTTTCTTCCTTGAGATTAGTAATATTTCTACCTATCTTGGGTATATTTGCATTTGAAGCTTCTATCCTTTTAAGTATGGCTTTCTTATTCTTTTCAAACTCAGCATCTTTAGTCCAGTAGCTTTTCAACATTGCATCTCCCCTTTTATAATTTATTCTACAAAGGAATTTGTTTTCCTCCAAAATTTACTATTTTATCAACTGATACTTTTTAAAAAGTCCAATATTTCATAAACCTTTATAACATTTAATGATATAATAATTGTGTAAATTCATAAATCAATAATGAATGGAAGGTGATTGTAAGTGCAATACAGAAAGTTCGGTAAATTGGATCTTAAGCCCTCACTTCTTGGCTTTGGGTGCATGAGGCTACCCATAATAGATGGAGACAGCGGAAGGATTAAGGAAGCCGAAGCTATAAAAATGATTCGTTATGCCATAGATAATGGTGTAACATACATAGACACTGCCTATCCATATCATAAGGGAAATAGTGAACCATTGGTTGGAAAGGCACTTCAGGATGGCTATAGGGAAAAAGTATATTTAGCTACAAAGCTTCCCATATGGCTTACAAATACCTATGAAGACTTTGATAAATACTTAAATGAGCAGCTCGAAAAACTAGGTACCGACCATATTGATTTCTATCTGCTTCATGCCCTTAATGAAGAAAGATGGGTTAAACTTCAAAAAATAGGTGTATTTGATTTTCTTGAAAAAGCTATAAGTGAAGGTAAAATCAAGTATGCCGGCTTTTCCTTCCATGATGAATTAGACTTATTTAAAGAAATAGTTGATGCTTACGATTGGACATTTTGCCAAATACAGTTAAATTATATGGATGAAAACTATCAGGCAGGTATAAAAGGACTAAAGTATGCCGCCTCAAAGGATTTGGCCATTATCGTAATGGAGCCACTTAAAGGAGGAAAGCTTGTAAATCCCCCGGATAAAATAAAAAATATTTGGGATAGATCCCAAATAAAAAGAACCCCTGCAGAGTGGGCCTTAAGATGGGTATGTAATTTCCCAGAGGTTTCCGTTGTTTTAAGTGGTATGTCAAATTTGGATCAGGTTATTGAAAACATCGTCACTGTAGAAAAGGCCTTTCCAAGTTCATTGACGGGAGAGGAATTAGATATCATAAATGAGGTAAAGAACAAATACATTGAAATGACTAGGGTTAATTGTACCAACTGCGAATATTGTATGCCATGTCCAGCAGGTGTAAACATTCCTCAAAACTTTACTCTTTATAATGATGTATATATGTATGATGCTCTAGAGCATTCATCCTTTGCCTACAACAATCTGCTTAAAGAAGAAAATAGAGCATCATCATGTGTTGACTGCAGAAAATGTGAAAAGGCATGTCCTCAAAATATACCAATCAGTAAAATTTTAAAGGATATTCATATAGAGCTTAGTAAGTAAGTTGAAAAAGGAATCCTCTGACCTGGGATTCCTTTTTTAATTTATTCTAACATTCTTGTATTTTACCCGTATTTCTAATCATTCTATCTAATATATCTTTATAAAGATTTTTTTCATCTTCACTTATGCCATCTACAAAAATTTTGCTGATTCTTTCACATTCTGGAAGCAATCTATTTCTGAGAGTAATTCCTTTTTCTGTAAGCTTAAGATTTCTAATTCTCTTATCTTCAGGACATGCTATTCTTTTTACATAGCCTTCCTTCTCCATTCTATTAATAAGCCGTGCCACCGTTGGATGCTTTATATCCATTTTTCTACCTAACTCTTGCTGACTTATTGTTTCAGATTGGCCCAGATAATATAAAGCTATCCATTGTACCCTTGTAATTCCAAAAGTTATAAGTTTTTCATTGAATGCATCACCCATCTTTTTTGCCGCATTATTTGTGATAAAGGCCAAACATTTTTCAAGTTCAAACAAATGCAACACTCCTATATTAAATTTTTTGAATTTTCCTTATCTTTCTTTACTTTATTATATACTTTTCTGATTACTTTTTTAATATATATATATATGTTTTCAGATCAGGACCTTTCAACTCCTTCTAAATAAATTGTTTATTTAAGAACTATCCTTTTTACTCTAAAGAATCTTTCTATCTTTTCAGCCATCCACTCATGGCAAGTAAAGATGAAAATCTGTCTCTTTTTACTAATTTCATTCAGCAGACCAAGACTGTTATCAAGCCTTGTTTCATCCCAATTTACCAGCAGTTCGTCAAAGCAAATTGGCAAAGCTTCCTTGTCCCTATCAAGATGATCTATCAATGACAGTCTAAGGGCCAGATACAATTGATTCAGTGTACCTTTGCTAAAGGTATCCACAACTCTCTTAGGCATAACTTCTCCTGATTCTCTTACCATTACATTACTGCCTTCTTCAGACTGCTCTAGAAATATATCAGTATACTTCCCATTAGTAATAATTTCAAAATATTTACTTGCATTTTTAAGAACATCGGGCTGATTTTCTTCTCTAAATTTTTGATCTGCAAATCTTATAACCTCAGAAAGCAAAGCCAATCTATCTCTTCTTCTACGGACATTTTCAAGTTTTTCTTCTAATATTGTAAGCCTGCTCTCTATCTCATCTATTCCAAGACTTTCAGAAAGACTCTTTATACTTTCTTCAAGTCTTGCCCTCTGAATCCCGATTTCATTTAGTTTTTGATTTATTTCCTCCTGCTTTTCTTCAGCCTTCATTACTTCGTATTCGGAAAATATCCATTTGTCTGTTTTACTATAGTTTTCAATTTCTTTTACCATAACGTCCAAATTGCTTATGGTATTTAATTCTTCTTTCAAAGATTCGATTTTTGCCTTGATTCTTGAGTTTTCCTCCGCTATATCAAGACCCCTTTCTAAATCACCATCTCCAATATCCTTTAATTTGTCCTGATACTCTTCTAATTTACTCATAAGTTTTTCTTGCTTATCCTTTAAAGAAGTTAATTCTCTTTGAATATCAATTATTTCCTTTTCCAACCCTTCATTTATAAGAAGTTTTTTTTCTAGATCTTCCAACCTGTCCTTAAGTATATATATATATTCCTCTTCCTTTATATAGTCCTCAATACAAAACTGTTTTAGAAAACTCTTCAGTTCAGCTTCTTTCTTTAAATATTCATTTCTAAGTCCATCAAGCTCCTTTTCTAATTCTCTTAGGCTATAAACCATATCCTTTATCTTAATTAAGCTTGGTACAAACATCTCATCTATATTATCTATAGTTAAATCTGAAACAGGTATGCCTTTAAGATAGTTCTTTAAATCCTGTTTGCACTCGACAACCTTATTTTCTAAATCCTTGATTTTTTTCTTAAGACTATTTGATTCTTTCCTTTTATTTAGATGTTTTTCATAATTTTTTTTCATATTCTTATAATTGATCACCCCGGTTAATCCATAAATAATGCCCCCTAGACCTGCTGCCATAACTAAAGAGCTATCTATGAAAAATCCGACCATGATAAGAATCAATCCAAACACTATACCAAGCAAATATACCTTTGAAAATTTTATTTCAATCGTTGCTGAAGACTGCAGCTCCTTTTTTAACAAAACCTCATGGAGCTCCTTTTTTATATTTTTGTATTTATTTACTAGAATCTGTAGTTCTGATTTATTTATACGCTCGAATTCTTTTCTAATATCATCATTCCATTTTTTCGATAAAACATTCTCCGATTCATGAGATAATCTATCTCGGAGCCTTTTTATATCATTCCTTATTCTCTCTATATTTCCCTTTAGTGTTTCTATTTTACTGTAATTCTTTGAATAAATGTTTATTTTAGTCTTATTCTCCAGAATCAACATATCTGCCGGCTCAAAATTAAATTTCTCTTTCTTCTTGTCCTCTATTAACTGACTCTTTTCTTTAATTTTGCTCTTTATTTCCTCAATCTGTTCCTTTACTTCCTTAATCCTTTCTCTTATATTAATGGGAAGGGAAGAACTTATATCTTCTTTTACAAGTTTGCTTTTTAAACTATTTATCTGGTCTAATACCTTTTTTACAGGTGTAAGCTCCTTAGCCTTATTTAGCAGAGCCCTCAAGTTTAGTTTTTCTTCCCTTAGCTTTTTTATTTCATCATCTATTTCATAGATTTTCAAATCCGCCCGTCTGATTTCTTCTTCCTGCCTCTGAGCTTCTTTTTTCATTCTTTTTAACTCTTTTATCTGACCTTCCAGTTCCTTGATAAGAAAATTCCCTCTGCCACTTTCACGCCATATACTGTCGCACTCATCTCTCAGATTTTTTAGCACATCTCTTGTGTTCTTTATAACATCGGTTCCATAACCTGCTAACAGCTTATCTTCTACCTCTTCCCATGCTTGTCCTTGTATCTGAATTAAGTCCTCTACCCTCAAGGCGTATATTTTATCATAGATTTCCATTGATATATGTTTTGCCTCGGGAACTGTTTCATTTCTTAAGTTTCTATATTTATCGCCAAATCCATATTTTCCCTGAGGCCTGCTAAGCAGCTTCCTATATACAACAACCTCATCTCCTCCCCTAGTATTCAAATAGGCTGTAAACTCTATCTTTCCATTTTCCCATGAAGAATAGGGGTGGGAGTCGGCCCTAGCTGGATAAAATCCGTACAGCATTGCCTTGATGAGGTTAAAAATAGTAGTTTTACCAGCCTCATTCTTTCCATAAAAAAGCACTATACGAGGATCAATGCCATCTATAGTTTTTGACCCCGTAAATTTGCCAAAATCCTTTATCTCCAACTTAGATATCTTCATCAACATCACCTACCATCAAGCTTACTGCTTCCTCATCCAAACCATTTGCCAGTTCTTTAAAATAAGATAATTTGTCATCTTTCTTTCTTATTCTTTTATTTGCTAAAGGTATTTCCATTAATCTTTCTATGAGTTCTCTATTTTCCTCAATATTATCCAATAAACATAGAACTGATGAAAGTACGTGATCTCCTTCTCTATAGTTCTCTATATTTAAAACATTCATCAAATTATCGACTTTAATTTCTAAATTCAATAGGTTTAAATCTAATATTAAGTCTTCAGTAAGCTGATCAATATTATCCTCCAACTGTAGTTCCCTTTTTAAATAAGCTCTTCCCTGAAGCTCCACCCTTAATATTAAATCACTGTCCGGCAATCCATTTTGCTCTACATATTTTTCTATATTGTTTTTTATATATTCTTTAAGCTCATCATAGCTTTTTATATCCTCTAAACCATCTAGAGCTAAGGTTTGCCACTGAATAGCAGATAAAGGTTTAAACTCAGTAGTAATACTGCCTAACTCATCTATAGTAACTAAGAGTCCCCCTTTTTCTCCCGTCTCCCTAGGATGTCTTCCCTGTATATTACCCGGGTAATAAATTTCACAGTTTTCACTAATCTTCTGTCTTTTATGGATATGTCCTAGGGCCCAATAGTCGTACATCTTTGATTCAAGATCTTCTCTGCTGCAAGGCAAATATCTATCATGATCCTGAACTCCTCCTGCACTAGTAACCATGGTATGTAAAAGCCCCACATGGGGAAGGTTTTCTTCCTTTATGGGAAAATGCAGAACCAGATTTCTACCTTCGGTACTTGTTTTATGCCCACAAGATACTATTTTGCAAACCGCTTTATTGTCAGAATTATATATATAGGCTGTCTCTACTCTGTCTTCCTTAAATACATGTACATTGTCAGGCCATCTGATGGAATTTGCCCTATAGCTTATGTGTCCTGGGTCATGGTTTCCTGTGGCGTAAAAGACCTTTATATTATGTTCCCTTAGCCTGGTAAACTCTTTGATCAAAAACTGCTCTGTTTTAAAGGACAGTTTATCGTTATCAAAGAGATCTCCGGCTATTAAAAGTGCATCTACCTTTTCTTCAATACATAAGTCTATAGCGTTATTAAAGGCCTTTCTAATACCTTCCCTAAGTTTCTTCCTTAACACTTTATTTTTAGAGTAAAAACTAGTATCTAAATGCACGTCCCCTATATGTAAAAATTTTACCAACTCAAGTCCCCCTCAAAAAGGTTTTCATAACTATATTGTAACAAAAGCCTTTAAATTTTTCTAAAAATTATTATATAAGGTTCCAGCTTTAAATAAAGGTAAAAAGAAGAATCTTTTTCACCAGGAAAAAGTATTTAGACAAAATAAAACTCTAAAGATCTTCGAAAAAATTATTTAGAAAAAGAAAAAAATTATACTTTTTTGCAGGAAATTTGTAGAAAATAAAGAACTTTTAAATTTAATGTATAATTTTTTTGTAAGGTAGATAATTGACATGAGGAATTCATACATTGATAAATATGATATACTTGAAATATTTAAAGATGATGCATATCAAAAGATCTTGATCGGCACAAGCAAAGAAAATCCAAATGAAGTAGCAGTAATCAATCTACTGTCAAGAGATAAATTCAAGGACATAATTTCTGCGTCGCAATTTCAAAAGGGGCTAAATAATCTAGTTCATCTAAAAGTATTAGATGATAAGGTAGTTGTAGTTACTGAATATAAAGAAGGAACTCCCCTTGACACTTACTTAAATTATTTTAATACTACCCTTAAGCATAAAATAAATTTAGCCTATGAATATCTAACAAAGATAGTTAAATATGATGTTTTCAACAATAGCTTAAAAAATATATTTATCGATGAATCACAAGTTATTTTAAAAAATGATGTCCTCTTATTTAATGAGCTGATAATCTTTGATGAAAATTTTGAAAAAATCCATGATTTTAGCAAAATAGCTAAAAAAATTGGATTAATCATGGAAAAGATTATTTTTACAACCAAATCCGATGAAAATGAAACTTTTGAAAATGATAGAACAATTAAAAGATCAAAGAATTTATTGATAAATTAAAAAACGACGGCCACGATTACAAAAGTTTAAATGAAATCTACGATAATTTTAGAAAGATATACATTTATGACCTCTATATGGAGGATGATTACAGGATAGACGATAATTCTGATGATAAAAATGCGTCTAATAATCCGCCCTCAGATAAGCTAAATGAAGCTAAAGAATAGGGACAAGGAACCCAAAAATAAACTTTCTAAAATAGCCATGAATACTTTAGAAGCGGCAATTACTCACTAACACTTGAAGAAGAAGGGAAAAACAATTTTGAAATAATAAGCATTAAAAATTTGGATATAAAGAATAAACCTATCGTATCTATGTTGATTGCTTCTTCTACCCTAGATAATGTGAAAATTTATATCAAAGGATATAGAGGGGCAGCAAGATTTTTGAACAGTTCATATAATATAATCCAAAGAAGATAAAATCATGGGAGATGCTTGAAGTAAGCGAAACGTCAAAAAATATAGATAAAGTGGAAATAGTTTTATATGATTTCAACGCTCCTATATGGATAGATGATATAGAAATAAGCTCATACAAGTAATCTTGAATCATTGATTAACACACCGTCTTAAAAAGCGGGGTGTCAATATTTAAGCAAGAAATATTTTTTCAAAAAGTAAGATAGTCAGTTCATCATATATCTATTATATGTGAACTGACTATCCCTCAGATCCTAATCCACTTAGCTTTTCACTTTCTAACTGTATTACAACCTCATTCCTTTCTTGTCTTTTAAACTAAACTTCATTCAAACTTAATTTCTCAATTTCATTTGTTCCATTTAGTTTTTCAAGTTTCTAAAATTTAAATCGATCTTCACCAATCAATTTAAAGTAACTTTATTGAATTTGAAACTTTACTAATAGCTTTTTTACTCTTGATTCTAAATTCGAACTTCTTTACTTCAACATAAGTGAATCAGAATCTGATTAAGAAGAATATATCTTTTATATTCTTCTTATTTATATTATACCACAGATATATATAAATAAACAGTTTTTTCAGAAAATTTTGATATATTTTTTTACTTTACTGTGATTCCAATCACAGATAGATTTATTGCTCAATGACATTATAATCTCGAAAGGATAAAAAACTCTTTAAATTATTACAATCACCAAAGGAGGTAATAACATGAAAGTAAAAGTAGATAAAGATACATGTATTGGCTGCGGCATGTGTGAAGGTATATGTCCAAAGGTATTTAAAATGAATTCTGAAGGAACTGCCGATGTGACAGTAGAAAATCCTGATGGTGAAGCTAAGGAATGTGCAAAAGAAGCAGCAGATTCATGCCCTGTAGAAGCTATAATAATCGAAGAATAATGCAAAGCCTACAGGGTGTAACTGAGAAATTAATACAGTTGGTTCAATAGTATTAGAACAGATAAAAATTATCTGTTCTAATACTATAAATCATATGAATAATTTTAATAATAAACTTGCCAAAATAAGCATAAATGCCCCGCCAATACGTGATGAAATTTGTGCGAATGGCATTAATTTCATTCGATCCGATGCTGACAATACGGCCACATCACCAGTACCACCCATATTAGCCATACACAATCCGGCAGTAATTGAAGATTCAATTGGATAGAAACCTACTATTCTACCTACTATTCCAGAACCTATTACTGCTCCTATAATTGTTACACCTACTAATAATACATATTGCAAACTAAATGCATCAATAATTTGATTTAAGTTTGTATAAGCTACACCTATACCAACTAACAGAACTCCTGTTAAATTCTTCATAATAAATTGAAACCATTGAAAAGCTCCTGCTTCATATTCTCTAGGCATTATGCCTAAAACTTTAACTATTGCTACACTGAGAATCATCCAAGCGTATGAGTGTATTTGTGGAAAAAATTTACCAATCATTTTACCCCATACAAAGAATATAACAGAAAGTAATAAACCAATCCCCATAGCTTTATAATCGATTTCAACATTTTGCTGCTTATCTACAACTGCTTCACCTTTGTTTATTTTCATCAGTTCACCGTTACCTGTAAGATCACGTTTGGCTTTACCAAGTTTATCTAATAATCCTGCTACTACTATCGCAAATGCATTACCAAGGGCAACCGCCGGTACCATAACTGAAAGCATTTCAGTCGTATCTTTTCCTAAATCTTCACCAAATATTTTTGATAGCGGAACTGCACCAGCACCCATTCCTCCTCCCATAATGGGTACACCTATATATAATATAGCTTCTTTTGCACCATATCCAATAAGCGCTCCTACTAGTCCAACTAATCCTAGTGCCGTAACAACCCCTCCTATAATTGCCGGAAGATATCTGATAGCTGCTTTTACTAATAAATTTCTGTCCATTCCTAAAATACTACCGGTAATCAATGCAGCAATATAAAAGTTAAGAAAGCCTTCACTTTTCATAAAATTTGTCATTATTTCTACTGTGTATTCTGGGAATACTCCATAGGTTACTAATGCTGCAGAACCAAAAATAATTACTATTGCCCCACCACCTAAATAATCCTTTACTATTGGTAAGTGTGTCCCGATTTCATTAAATATTGCTCCTACGATCATCATTAATGCAAATGCTCCAATCATTCCCTTTGGAAGTACACCTAAATAAGTCCCTAAAAAAGCTACTGCAGCTAAAATACAAAACATTGGTAATGACAATCCGATGATTTTATAGCTTTGTTTTTCAAAAGATTGATTTAATTTTACAGCTGAAGTTGTCATAAATTAACTCTCCCCTCTAAATGATAATATATTTATATTCTTGCAACTCCAGTTTCTCTTGCTGCTTTTGAAACTGCTGCTGCAATATTTGATACTACTCTTTTGTCAAATGGATCCGGTATAACATAGTCCTCACGTAGTTCTTCCCCCCTTATTATATCTGCTATAGCATAGGCTGCCGCCAATTTCATCTCTTCATTTATGTCAGTAGCTCTTACATCTAACGCTCCTCTGAAAACTCCTGGAAAAGCAAGAACATTATTTATTTGATTTGGAAAATCTGAACGTCCTGAACCAACAACCCTTGCACCAGCTTTTTTAGCTAAATCTGGCATTATTTCAGGAACAGGATTTGCCATTGCAAAAATAATTGCATCTTTATTCATGCTTTTTACCATCTCTTCAGTTACAACATTTGCTACAGAAACACCAATAAACACATCTGCATTTTTCATAGCATCTTTTAATGAACCTTTTTTACCATTCTTATTAGTTATTTCTGCCATCTCTGCTTTGTGTCCACTAATTTTAGGTGAGCCTTTATAAATTATTCCATTTCTATCACAAAGTAATATATCTCCAACTCCTAAGCTCTTCAACATTTTAACAATGGCTACTCCTGCTGCTCCAGGACCATTAACCACTACAGTTATTTCTTCTATTTTTTTGTCTATCAACCTCAGTGCATTTATCAGTCCTGCTGTCACAACTATAGCAGTTCCATGTTGATCATCATGAAAAACAGGTATATCTAATTCTTTTTTTAATCTTTCTTCAATTTCAAAACACCTAGGTGAACCAATGTCCTCTAAATTTATCCCTCCAAAGGTTGGTGCTATTAATTTTACGCTTTTTACAATTTCATCAATATCTTTAGTTGCAAGGCAAATTGGAAAAGCATCCACATTTGCAAACTCTTTAAATAGAATAGACTTTCCTTCCATTACCGGCATGGCAGCCTTAGGTCCTATATCGCCTAATCCTAAAACAGCTGAACCATCAGTAACTACAGCTACTAAATTCCCCTTAGCTGTGTATTTATAAACGTTTTCCTCATCTTCATAAATTTTCTTACATGGCTCGGCTACTCCAGGGGTATAGGCTAAGCTTAAATCATCCCTATCTTCAACCTTGACCTTTGACAGTATCTCTACTTTCCCTGACTTTTCTTCGTGCAATTTAAGACTTCTTTCAGCATAATTCATAAAAACACCCTTTCTCTATATGTCTATATAAATATATTAAAGTATTCAAAAATAAAAAAAAATATTTAGTAATTATACTAAACATTTTGTAAATAAAAAAAATATAGATATTTTTCTAACATTCTTATATTAATAGAGCTATTTAGTATAATTATACTTGTATAGATGAGTTGGTCTGCCTACTGAACCATATTCTATCTCAAGTATAATTTCCCCTATGGATGTCAAGTATTCTAAATATCGTCTTATAGTTACCCTAGATAAGTCCATCTTTTTAGCAATTTCTTCAGCAGAATAAAAGCATTCTCTATTAGCTCTCATGAAATTTCTTATACGCTCTAATGTCTTGTTGTGCAATCCCTTTTCCAATTTATCTTTTGAAACTTCCATAACGTTTTGTTTAGTTATTTTATCTATATCTTCCTGATTAATTGGAGTATTATTACGTAAAAGATTATATCTAATCTTATAACTATCCAGTGCCTTCTTTAATCTCTCATATTCAAAGGGTTTTATTAAATAATCTACTGCTCCTAACTTAAGTACTGAATCAATATTATCCGCTTCTTTAGCGGCTGTTACTAA
Source organism: Candidatus Petromonas tenebris (assembly GCA_014236755.1). Classification (GTDB taxonomy): domain Bacteria; phylum Bacillota; class Clostridia; order Peptostreptococcales; family Caminicellaceae; genus Petromonas; species Petromonas tenebris. Next base: position 12,713 of record JACCKY010000039.1, read on the forward strand.
TATAACATCTGTCATAAAAAATCTTTTTCTCATTTCCTTCAACAAACTGATTCCATCTAATTTAGGCATATATACATCCAGTACCACTAAATCTATTTTATTTGTTCTAAGAAGTTTTAAAGCTTTCTCACCATTATTGGCTATATCTACTACTTGATATCCTTCTACATTCTCTACATATTTTTTATTTAAATGGGCAACCATTGGGTCATCTTCGACAATTAACACCTTAATCATTATTACCCTCCTTCTTAAACATGTTTAGGTATAATTATACTGAATTTTGTATATTGGTTTAATTTAGACTCAACTTCAATTCGACCATTAAGCGTATTTACAATTTCATTTACTAAGAACAATCCTACTCCTGTATTACCTTCCTTGGTAGTAAATCCTCTTTTAAATATTAACCTTATATGTTCTTCTCTTATTCCTACACCTGTATCTAAAACTTCAATCTTTATTATTTCGTCAAGCTCCTGTATAAGTAAATCTATGTTTCTATTATTCTTATTAGACTTGGCAACTGATTCCATAGCATTTTCAATCAGATTCCCAATAATCGTTGTTAAAATATTACTATTTATTCTTCCTACGTGTTTTTCTAAATAACTTTCTTCCAGTATATTAATATTAACTCCAAGTTCCTTTGCTCTGCTAAGTTTTCCCAGTATCAATGCAGCAATAGTAGGGTCATTTATTTTCTTTATGATTAAACTTACTATCTGCTGTTGCTTTTCCGATTCATTAATAATATATTTCTTGGCTTCCTCATACTCTTCTAATTGGATAAGTCCTAGTATAACATGAAGCTTATTCATAAATTCATGGGTATTAGCCCTTAGAGCTTCAATAATCTGTTTTACTCCGGTAATTTCTTCTGCTAATTTAGTTATCTTTGTTTTATCTCTAAAAGTAGCAATTGCTCCCACGATTTTATCTTGATACCTTATTGGCACTCGATTTGTAAGTATTATCGTATTATTTATTACTTGTTCACGATTATATTCAGGAACACCGGTTCTAAAAACCTCTACTAACTTACTGGTTGGAAATACTGTTTTTATTTTTTTGCCGATTATATCATTTATATCTTTTTCTTTTAAGCCAAGTATTTCCATTGCAGAGTTATTTACTAAAGTTATTTCTAAATCCTGGTTAATAGCAATTATACCTTCATGTATTGCATCCAACATACCCTTTTTTTCAATATAAAGTTTCGTTATTTCTTTAGGCTCCAATCCCAAAAGTTCATTTTTAATTTTGGCTGATAAAAGTAAAGCTACCGTTATACCTATTAATAATCCAATAAGTGAAATGAGGAATATGTTATATAAACTTTCAGCTTTAGCCTTTTGTAAACTTTGAATCAAAGTCCCAACCATAACAAATCCAATCTGTTTATTTTCCATATCATCTATAGGGGCAAATGCTCTTATTTCTCTCCCTAAAGTTCCTACTGCCTCTGAAATATACGATTCACCTTTTTGTACAACTTTTACTTCATCTCCACCGACGAATTTTTTACCAACTCTTTCTGGGACAGGATGTCCATATCTAATACCATTCATATCTGCTACAACAATGATTTCTATATTATTTGTGGACTGTAATATTTCTTCTATATATTTTTGTATTATTCCTCTTTGATCCTTTTTGCTTAGAGCCTCTCTAACTATTTTTGAATGAGATATGATTTTTGCAGTATTCATGATGCTAATTTCTTCACTCAACTCTATATTTTTAATAGCCCAGTGACCTGCAATGAAAGCAACAGTAGTGATAGATATTAGCTCTACAACAATCATTAACAAAGTTATTTTTGTTCTTAATTTAAGGTTAATCTTTTGCATGAACATCACCTTGAGTTAAATATATGTTCATTTTTAACATTTAAATCAATATCTTCTGAAGTAAAAAAAATGTAAAAACTTGTATCTGTCTAAAACTATTTTACTTCAAAAACTGTCAAGTTTGCAATAAAATAAGCTGAAGAAATCTTTATCTCCAGCTTTCAAACCTATTACTCCTTTATAATTTATTATTCATATATTTCTCTAAACACTTCTGAAACAGCTTCAAACTCTTCATCATCTTGTATGTTGCTAAGTACAGGCCCATCATTTGCTTCGTCATATTTATATAGGTAAACTATTTCTTCTCCTTCTGGAACCAGTGCAATATATTCTTGTTCACTTATGTCAAATATACCTAAAACAAAGCACTTTACTTCTGATCCATCATCTAAAGCTAGATGCATAGTTTGTTCTTTATGGTCATGATTATATCCACATCCGCATTCCTCACCATCTCTACCGTAAGAATGTCCTTCATTACAGCTGCAACCGCATTCATTTATAAATTTATTTTCTGTCATAAAAACAACTCCTCTTTGATATTTTATATATCATACCATATTTTAAAGGTAGATATTCCATATTGTTTTTTATTGTTTTTTATTGTTTTTGTTTAATATTTCCTGAACCTCTTTATCTATACGTTTTAATTCATACCATATTCTAAACTCTTCTTTAGATTTTATACATAACTCGGTCACTATTTCAGCATTATTTAATAAAAATTCTTTTGCATATATAATTTGCCTTACTTGGTACCCTGAACTTTAATTGGTCTTTGGAGTTCTTTCCATTCTTCTATTTCAAATCTAATATATAGTTCATTAGACTTCTTCGGTATCTCTTTTATAGTTTTTCTCTTTACTATTTTCTTTCTGCTGTTATTAAGAAATTTCACCTTATAAAAGCCGTTAAACATCAAATTTCAACTGTTCTTCACAACCTTTTCCATCTTCAACACCCCCATCATCGAACGCCCCAATCAATATCGAGCTATCTACGCAATGTTTTCTATGATTTTCTAAAACTACTTTTTCACTTCCATTGGCATAACAGTAAACACATCCGTGCAAACAAGAATTATACATTCCAAGGTCTATAGATTCAGTACAAAGGCATTTCTCCCTCTGGTTTTTATCTTTTTTATATATTAGGTTTAGATCAAAGATCTTGTTAAATAACTCTATATCTATGCACTTACTTTGCTCTATTCCCGCAAGGCTTAAGTCAATCTTTCCACAGCATTTAGAGATCTTCAATTTACTATTTTCAGCTATTTTCTTCAGCTCCTTTGCAAAGCTAATAAGCTCGTCCCTATAGGGATAGAAGGTCATATCCCTTATATTAATGTCATTTGCCATTTGTAACCTATTAAACCTATTTTCTACTTTTCCGTAGAAATCTACAAAGCTTATTATAACTCTATCGGTATAATCAGCCAATCTCTTTGAAAGTTTTTTAAATTTTTCTAAATGGTATTCTATAGGAGTTAAGTCACTTATTATTATCGGATCATATCTCCAAATTACTTTTTCTTTGCCGATGTTACTACTTAAGCTTATAAATGTATCTATTCTTTTTTCTATGTTCGATAAGTTGGGTTCAAATATTTTAGGATAGTCATTTAAAGTATATTGAAAGATATAATTATAGCCTTTTTTATCCAATTTTTTTAAATAATGTAGAATGTTTTTAGAATTTTTTGTCCAGAAGACAATTACATCCACATCTTTAGGCAATAGACTAAATCTTTTTACCTGTTTGGGATTATAGGGATTTACCCTGTAAAAATAGCCTTCCTCTATTCTTTTCATAAACCATTTTGAATAAAAGGCTGATATATCTGTCCGCCTGCTGACACTTATTATCATAATAACCTCCTATTAGCAACAGCTACTGAATCATATCAGTAGCTGTCATGTTTATTACTAGGTTATTATTACATCCTTGCATCCGTTTTTTATAGCTAAATTCTTTAATTCTTCCATCATTTCATCTGTAGGGGTACCTGCTTTTAGTATTGTCTTTCTTACCCCTATTTGTCTGTATTTTATTAATTTATACCTTATATTGGAGTCTATAGAAGCTATCAGTTTGCTTATCATATCTACGTTATAATAATTGTTTAGAATTTTAGGTACGATTACAGTCCTAACCTCATATAGCTTATTCATATCTGCAAGGTATTTCACATTTTTTAGTACAACTTGATTTTCCCTACCCGTAAGCCTTTTATGTTCTTTGGGATCATAAGATTTAACATCCAGCATAGCCATGTCCATTATATTTAATAACTTTTTATTTTCATATAATGGTAAGCTACCGTTAGTATCGATAAATGCGGTTAATCCCATTTTTTTCACTTCTTTAAATAAACTTATTATAAACTCTGTCTGTAGAGTACATTCTCCTCCTGAAACAGTCACTCCGGAAATGAAGGGTCTCACTTTTTTTATTTCTTTTAGAACTTCCTCTACTCTCATTTGCAATACCTTTGGTGAGCTGTCATTTTGGCACACTTCCAAGCATCTGTCGCATCCCTTACATGATTTTTTGTCCCATAGGACTTTCTCATCGGATATACTAAGGGCATTATATGGACATTCCTTCACACATCTGCCGCAGTGGTTACAGTAATTTATCGTCTCAGGATTATGGCAATAAAGGCAGTTGAAATTGCATCCCTGAAGAAAAATAGCAGTTCTGTTACCAGGTCCATCTACGGAGCTAAAGGGTATGATTTTACTTACATTGCCTTTATTCATTGCTCCTTACCTTTCTTTCCAGTACTTTTTGGTTATCCACAGCGCCCAGACCCAATGCAACGGTATCCTGAAGTACCTGTTCTCCTTTTCTCAGTTTTTCTATTTCAGATCTTTTTACAAGGTATCCCGTTATCCTTATAACATCAGAGTCTGATCCATGTAGTGATAGATATCTCATTTTTTGACTAAATACACCTTTGATTATATCCAGTATAAACTCAGGATTATTTTTTGTAGTTTGGTCAAACTTAAATATATCACCTATGCCACTTGGGAAAAATCTATGGAATTTAGCCGATTGAATAAGATGCTCATGCAGCTCTGGTTCTTCTCCGATTGGTATTCTGCATCCGGGACTTGTTCCCTTATCGGTGTCTATCCCTACTTGTGCATGAAGTAGAAACTTTCCATTAAATGGTTTGCAATGTGGATTATTATGTTTGTTTACTTCTTCTTCCAGCTTTTCTATTATTTTAAGGCCCAAATCATTTGCCCTTTCACTATGTCCAAACCTTTCTTCCTGTTTATCTGAACCAACAAAGCAATTTACGCATTCTGCTAATCCAAACATCCCAAACATGGCTGTAAATTTTTCTTTATATATTAGTCCTTCTTTAACTAAGAAATTAGTTTCAAAAAAGCCTGTTTCCTCTACTAAAAATCTGATCCTCTCATCCATATATGATGCCATCAGCTTTACCGCCTTTGGCAGCACTCTATCTATAAATTCACCCTCATTTTCTGACCTTTGGGCAAGCTTTGCAAGATTCAATCTGACTAAAGTATAGCTTCCGCCCCCTATTTTAAGCCCATTATAACAGCTGGCTATACCGTATTCTTCTCCAAACTCTTTTGAAAACATTCCATGATTTGCAAAGCTCGGCTTAGCTGCTATTAGAGCTGTATTTATTGCATCTATAGCAAAATCGTCAGGAGTATATTCACTATATTTAAGGCTTAGGTTAGGCACTGCATTTTGAAGCTCTCTTTCGGCCTTTAATATTAATCTGCCGGCTCTTGTATCTTCGGGACCTATATTTCCATGACAAAAGGAGTCAGTTATAGTTCTGTCGATATGGATTAAAAACAGTTTTATCGCTCTATAAGCTTCATCTTCATCCTTTATAAAGGGTTCCAGAAGTTTATCAATATTTCCTATATACACCGGAAATGACGTTATAGAAGGAACATGTTTATATAAAATCAATAGATTGTTTGTAGCCTCCCATATATCCTGTGGTGGTTTAAGTCCTAATAACTCACTTCCTCTTTTCATAAACTTCTCATAATCAGGTACTATATATCTTGGTCTGTATGGAGCATTTCCTTCAAAAAGATCACATATTATGCCTTCATCTCTATACTCTTGGACTTCTTCATCTATATTTAACACATTTAAAAGATTTTCTGCTTCTCTGGCAAGACTTAAGACTTTTTGTTCATAGGTTAGAATTCTATTTTTGATTACGTTTAAAATGCTATTCATTTTGTCACCCCACTCTTCCTTTTTAGCGTGTTAAAATCCTTGTATTTCAAATCTTTTTCTAAACTTATTATATCACAACTTAAATTGATCCTTAAA
>JACCKY010000104.1 GCA_014236755.1 Candidatus Petromonas tenebris
TAGTACATTCGAAAAATCTCAAAGCCTTGAAAGTACAGGCTTTATTTTTTTGCCATTTTTCGCTTCACCTCAAAAACCCCTTGATTTTATATTGTGGTCAAATTTCTTAATATAGCTATTATTAAAGTGGTATTGGTGTTTATTTGAGTTAAATAGCAATTTATATGTGTTTTTAATACTTGACAATTTCAAAATCCCTCCAAAATGGACTTGGAAGATATTTCCTAGATACAGTCCTAAAGGAGTGATTTTATGTTGGTTGTCAAGTATTCTCATGAGCAGTATCAAAATTTCGTTAATGATTTTTTAACTCGTTATTTTATCTCGACCGGTCAGCATATTACTCTCTTAACCAGGTCTTCCCTGGTTGTTAAGCTTTGGGGTGCTGATCTTACCGGCATTGTTGAGCTTATTAAAAGCCGGTATTCAAGGACCAACCGGGGAGCTCCTCCCAAAGATGCGGTTGCCATGTTTCGTTCGCTTATCCTTATGACCCTTACAGGTGAAACCAGCATCTCCAAGTGGGTGGATACTTTAAAATCTGAACCCTTTTTTGCTGTTTTGTCCGGCTTTTTGCCCGTCTGCTTTTCTTCTGACAAGGTAGACGATATTCCGGCGGATCCTATCCCGGGTGTTGGTACCTTTTATGATTTTATGGATAGGTTGATTCGCAAGGATCGTATCCTTTACAAATCCAAACTGCGCAAGTCCAAGCGCAAGCCTAAAAAGAAGCAAAAGAAAAATCAGAAGCTGGATTCTTCAAAGCCCGGCGTGGTTGAGCGCCTGGTGAATAGGGTCTTGAAGTATGATAATTCCAAGCTCCCTGATAATCTGGAAACTACTTTAAACCATATCCTCAAGGATGTTTTTGTCATGCCTTCCTTATCTATGGGTATCCTTGGAGACCCCGATAAGTTTAATATCGCCGGTGATGGCACTTGTATGCCTACTCATGCTTCTCACTATGGCAAAAAAGTTTGCGATTGTGATCTAAAACCCGGTGAACATTGCGACTGCCCTCGCTTGTTTTCTGACCCCACTGCCTCTTGGGGCTGGGATAGCTACAATGAGCAATACTTTTATGGCCATACATTCCATGGCTTTACAGCTTGTGACTCGTTCTACAGTTTACCTATCCATATTAAATGCGTTACTGGTGAGCGTCATGACTCTGTAACGGGTGTTTATGAACTTAAAGAACTTGTAGACTTGTATCCGGAGATTAACTTTTATTCTGCCGCTTTTGATTCTGCTTATGATACCAGTGCGTTTTATCTTTTTAATATGCATTATGGTATCAACCCTATTATTGACCTAAATTCCCGTTCTTCTAAGCCTGAAGCAGCCAATGAACTTGTGAAAATTGATGAAAAAGGGATTCCTTACTGCAAATGTTTGGGACACCAACTACGCAATTGGGGCCTAATGTCTAAATCCTACAGACGAAAATGGCTTTTCCCTGTACAGTGCGATGCCTGTGACAAGTGTCCTGCTCACAGCAAGAAAACATTCTATACTAAAACAAAGGACAACCCCAGGTTCTTTACTCCTATTTTAAGGGGCTCGGATGAGTGGAAACAACTTTACAAAAGACGCTCTACCACTGAAAGAGCCTGGGATAGAATTAATAATGATTTTCATGCTGAGTCTGCCGTTACTTATTCTAAAGAACGTAGGATAGTTAGGGTGCATTCTGTTGTTATATTGATGCATGGGCTCGCGAAAGTGCCTTATCCATCACTGACATATTTCCTGCTCTTTCAAGGTCTGCTGCATAACTGGGATTAACTATTGACCGCAGCCACGTTGTCGGCTGGTGCAGCGCTTTCAAGGTCTGCTGCATAACTGGGATTAACCGCATTAATCTATATTCAGTTATTTTAGGCTT
>JACCKY010000040.1 GCA_014236755.1 Candidatus Petromonas tenebris
TTAAGTGGTACAAATCTCATTTGCAAATCTCCTTTAAATAAGTAATTTATATTAATTAGATTACATATAAAATAATACCATAATAACACTAAAAATAACATGAATCTTGTCTAAAAAATTGAGATCTAATTAGAATAAAACATAAATAAGAAATGAGTAGGGATTTATAATAAGAGTATATTAAATATTTTTTTGGGTATTAAAAAAATAGGAATTAAAGGAAATCCAGCAACATATAAATATTAAGCAGAGCTTTTATAAAGTAAAAGCTTTTGGATGCCGATATTTTATAGAATCTTTTGTACTGGGGGGCAGACTTGATATGGGACTAACTGTTCAGCAGCTGTTTGAGTATATAGATACATTAACAAAGGATAAACCTGGTTTAATAATAAAGGGATTTAAAAATGAGCAGAGTATTTTTTATAAGATTTATTTACTTCATGATAAATACTTTCTAGATACTCTATATGATATAGACAGTCCAAATGATATAGTCCAGAGAGATATACTTGATAAAGAAGAACTTCAACTTTTTAAAGTTAAAGTAATGGAAAAGCTAAAGGGCGTGCAAGTGGAGAATATATATATAGATTAAGTATAAGAATTTAAAAGTTATTAGTAAGTTCTTAAAACTTGGAGCTGAGAATGCGTCGCTAGACGTTTTTCTTTTTTAGCAATCTGGTAATATGTCAAGATAAAATTTTAAAAGAAAGAAAAAGAATTGTTTTAAAAAAGGCATGCTTAATAAAACCTAGGCTTTTGAAAGAAAAAAATAGGTTTAGAGTAGAAAAATATTTTATTGAATCTCTCCAACTTTATCCTTGGAGTAGATTTGATTTTTAGTCAGCAAGCTAAAAATCAGGCGTACTAATTTACGAGATGTAAGTGCGAGTGCTCTTTTATGCTGGTGAGTAGTTACTTCACTATACTTCTTTTGGTAGAATTCTTTGTACTCAGGCAAATGATTTTTTACGCTATTTGCAGCTTCTATTAGATAATACCTAAGGTACTTGTTTCCAGTTTTAGTCATTCTAGTATTATCAGAAGAGTAGTTGCCTGATTGATTAACTCGCCAAGTAAGTCCTGCATATTTAGCTAAAGCATCATGAGACCTAAAAGAAGTAATTGTACCAATTTCAGCAAGAATACCACTGGCAAGGACTGAACCAATGCCAGGTATTGAAGTAAGGGACTGATATTCGGTAGTATTAATACCCTTAATAGCTTTGTCAATGGATTTATCAATTACTTTAATTTCATCTTCTAGAGCTTTAATAACATTGAAAGAAGATGCTATTGATACATTTAAAGGTTCATAAAGCATTCTATCTAAGCGATAAGAATCCCTAGCAGCTTTTTGTAAAAGCTTAGCAGTTTTTAAAGGGTTACTAAATCGATTTTTACCTTTGTCTCTTACGAAAGCAACTAAATCTTCAATAGGAGAGTAGGTAATATCATCCAATGATAGAAATTCAGTTAAAACGGCAGCTGAGGTAGCTCCATAGGTGTCGGAGAATGGTTTTTCTCCTTTATCTAGAGTAGCTAACTCACTGAACTTTAAATATATGTTTGATACCATATAGGCTTTTTCACGAGTAATAGATTCAACTAAATGTAGTCTATGACGAGTGAGCCTTTGTAGAGCAAGAAACTGTGATCCCCGCCAGGGGGCAGATGTTATTCTACCGCATCTAGCAAAATCAGCAATAATATAGGCATCAAGTGGATCAGTTTTATCCATATCAACAAATGATTTTCTGTAGTTAGCTACAGTCTTAGGATTAAGACAATATACAAAAGGTTTGTACGCTAAAAGAATTTCATTTGAAGATAGATAATTAGCGATGTGAGTACTATAAAAAGATGTAGACTCTAGGGCGATAACAACATATTTAAGGCTATTAGAATCTAGGCATTTTAGAATGCTTTCTAAGATTGATTCAGCTCCTGGCTGATTATTTAAAGCCTTTAGGTTAAGAAGTTTATTGCCCTTAAAGTCAAGAGCACATAAGACATTAGTCTTAGAACTAACATCAATACCAACAAATAAAGTTGAAATTAAATTGTTTTTCATGAAATCACCACCTTTCATATAGAATGAGGAACAATTAGTAAAAGAGATATCCTAATCTTAGCTGCTGACTGCAACCTCGCACTATTAGCATTCACCTTTGAAAACTACCTTGCTGTTGGTCTAATCAAAGGGATGCAGCATCTGTAGTAAGCAGAATATGACAGCTAAGTCAGGAAGCATGCTAAGAAGGCAATAACCGTTAGGTTTTGCAAGGAGGATCAAAGAATTATCCTTTGCTAATTATTCTTAATTATATTTTAGCCTATGGATATCTCAATTAAAAATTGTTTTTGAAAATAGAAAAATACTATGCTTAAAACACTTATAAAAGTGCTTCTAAACATAGTATACGAGGAGGAGAAGTCTGAAATGAAGAAGATATTAACAGTTTTTACTGTTGTATTACTGTTATTTAATATAGTTTTGATGCCAACTTATGGTATAGGTAAAGATAATAGACAAATTACCAAAAAAGAGCAAGTTATTAAATTTATCGATAAAAATTTAGAATCCATAATTCGAAAAAAAATAAATAAGCCTAATGGGGACATTATAACTTCAGATGTAGAAAACATAAAAGAATTATATGCAGATAAAAAACATATATGGAGCTTACAGGGGATTCAGTATCTAACAGATTTAGAAGTATTGTCCTTGCAAGAAAACAATATTAAGGACATTATTCCTTTAGCTAAACTTACAAAACTTAAATATTTAAATTTATGGAAAAATGATATTGTTGACATTACTCCATTAATGGGACTATTGAGGTTAGAGAAATTAGATTTGGACAGTAATAAAATTGAAAACGTAGAAGCTTTAAGTAATTTAAAAAAATTGAAAGCCCTACGCATTGGAAGTAATAGAATAAAAGATATCACTCCCCTTGCAGATTTAACTAATTTAGAATATCTCAGTCTTTGGTCGAATAAAGTAGAGGATATAAGTTCCTTGAAGAATCTTACAAAACTTACCCAATTAAGATTGGCCTATAATGAGATAGAGGATATAAGTTCTCTCAAAAATTTAAAAAGACTTAGAGAAATTAATTTATATAATAATAAAGTAAGAGATATACAAGCTTTAGAGGGGCTTTTCAATTTGAAAAAGTTATACCTAATGAGTAATGAGATTCATGATATAGGACCTTTAGAAAGACTAAGCATGTTAGAAATCTTGAGACTCGATAACAATAATATAAGTAACATAAGCCTTCTTAAGGATCTTATCAATCTAGAGATGGTTACTTTATCTAAGAATAACATTAGCAATATCTATCCCTTAAAGAAAATGGAGAAGTTAGAGTATATAGACCTGAGGTCTAATGTGATAGAGGATATTACAGTAATTGGAAATTTGCAAAGTATAAAAACCTTACTACTAGATCATAACCATATTTCAAATGCTAACCCTTTGAGTCAAGCCAATAATTTAACTACATTATCACTCCAAGGAAATAAAATTGAAGATATTAGTCCCTTAAGTAATTTAACTAATATGTATTATTTAGATTTAAGCCATAATCAGATAACTGATATACAAGGGGTCCAATCATTAAAAAAATTAAAATGGCTTTATTTAGATAACAATATGATAGAAGATGTCAGCTACTTAGCAGGTAATATGAACTTACAAAAATTATCCTTATCAAATAACAGAATAGAAAACATCTTAGCCTTGAGTGAACTAAAAAAATTACAGTATCTTGACTTGTCCAATAACAATATATATGATATAACTTCCTTATTTAAGAGGCAAAATTTAAAAAAGGTGAAGACATATAACAATCCCTTTGAGGATTCGATGGATTATCGGAGACTTAAAAAGAAGGGCATTACTGTCAAGGGAAAGGTAACGGATATATTTAATGATGAATATAAGGGGACTGATACCTACATCAATATGATTAATATTGGACAAGGGAGTGATGTAGTATTATTTGATGTAACCGATAAATATGGTAATTTTAAAATGGAAAAAGTACTGCCGGGACGCTATAAAATAATATTTGCTAAAAAAGGTTATAAGCCTCTGACGATATATAAAGATATTTATTCAAATGAGAGTGATATTAATGTAAAAATAGAAGAGCAAAGTGAGGAAAAATGGATTATAAAAGAGACAGAAAAAATTATATATCATTATAAAAAGGGAATAGAGATATCAAATAGAGAAATTGATATTCAACAGAATAGATTGGAGACTATTGAAGATTTCTTTGGGGTAAAGCTCAATGAGAAAATAAACTTTTACATCTGTAGTTATCCCTATGAAGTATATGAAAGGGCCTACGATATTCAAAACTATTTTGCCCTTGGAACCTATAAATCTGATACAAGTTCAATTTACACTGTAGGCAAAACACTTGATTTTCATGAGATAACCCATGCAGTAGAATATAAGTTTAATCCCAATTATAACATTTCATTAGGCGAAGGTCTGGCGGTGTTTTTTGGGGACGGGGATATTGGATTTCCAATAACCTTGAATAGACCAGTTAATGATTTAGCCAGAGAACTTATTATTACCAACAAAATGGAAGATATAAAAATTTTATTAAAAAGTTTTGACGGAGAAAATGATTATATTTCCATGGGCTCCTTTGTAACATTTTTATTAAAGCGATATTCTGGAGACCAATTTAAAAAGTTATTTAAAGAACTTCCTCAAAATCCTAAGGATAGTGATATAGAAAGGATTTTTACTAATATATATAATAAATCCATATCAGAACTAGAGAGTGAATGGATAAGCTATCTAAAAGGAGATTTGTAAGATAAAATTAAGAGTATTTCATTGATTATGTGATATTATTTCTATAGAATAAAAGTAGTAGAAAAATAATTCAACTCTAAAAAGTAAGGAGCTGAAATTTAATGAATCATAGAGCAAAAAAAATAATTGCCATTACCATGGCGGGAGCAATGGTCTTAGGAGTATTTGCAAGTCTTATCTTTTCTATCTTTTAAAAACAATACAGGCCATTATATCTATATACATGCTGAAGCAAAAAAGAATACAGTTACCTTTGATTTGTTTAGTACTGGGTCTGATAAAAAAGTTAAATTAAAAACAGTAATCTTATCTAAAAAAGAACCACCTTAGGGACAAAGACAGTGACAAAATCTGAAGATACTTCAGATTAATATGACTTTTCCCTTTTTAACTTGCTTCCATTTCATTAAATACATTTATTAAAGTAGATCTAAGCCAAAAAAACATAGCTATTAGAGATATTATTTCCGATATAGGAAAGGAGTACCATATAAGGTTAAGTCCACCAATCTTTCCAAGAATATATCCAAGGGGTAAAAGTAAAATTATTTGTCTTGTAAAGGATAGCACAAGGCTTGGGAATCCTTTACCAATAGCTTGAAAGGTTGTAGAACCGATTATAGCAGGCCCAATAATAGGAAATGCTAGACTTATCTTTCTCAGAGTAGCCTTTCCGATAGTTAAAAGTTCTGGACTGCTGTTGAACATTTTTATAAGAGGACCAGGGAATATTTGAAACAATAAAAATCCAAGGGTAGTAAAGGTAAAGGCGATGAGAAAACCTAGCTTCATCGTTTTTTTCATTCTATTTGGATTATTATGACCATAGTTATATCCTATTATGGGAAGATAGCCTTGATTTAATCCGAAAACTGGCATAAATACAAAGGATTGAAGTCTAAAGTAAATTCCAAGGGCGGCTATGGCGGTGGAACTGTATCCACTTAAAATAGCATTAAATCCTGCAATCATAAAAGAAGCTAAAAATTGCATTGTCATAGCGGGAAAGCCAACTTCATAAATTCCCTTAATTATTGAAAAATTAAAATTAAAATTTTTTAAGTTTAGTTCAATTTCGTTATCTCCTTTAAATAGCATAAAAAGTATAAAGCTGCCGCTTAAGATCCTTGAAAACACCGTAGCTATAGCAGCCCCTTCTATTCCAAATTCAGGAAATCCGTATCCAAATATTAATAGAGGATCGAGTACTATATTTATAATGGAACCTATTAACATAGTTATCATCGGTATAAAGGTATTTCCTTCTCCTCGAAGAATGTTATTAGCTATCATAGGTATAAAAAGGGCTGTCGAACCTACAAGGATTATTTTGATGTATCGAGTTCCATAGTCTATTAAAACAGGGTTATTGGTAAACATACTTATTATTTGTTTTGAAAAAAGTGCACCACATATACCTACGATTGCTCCATAAAAAACAGATAAGAGAAGCACATGTTCAGCAACATTAGAGGCCCTTTTGTTTTTACCTTGACCTAAGAGTCTAGATATAAGGGAGCTAGTACCCACTCCCGTACCTACTGCTATTGCAATGAGTATCATTTGTATAGGAAAGGCCAGTGAAAGGGCTGCCAAGGCGTCTTCGTTTATCCTTGCAACCCACATGCTATCGACTACATTGTAAAGAGCTTGGATAAACATAGATATTATAGATGGAATGGCTAACCTAAAAAGTAGGGGAGCAACTGCTTCAGTTCCTAGCTTATTGTCTTTAGAATTTTGTTTCAAAGTAATTCCTCCTTGAACAGTTACTTGGAAAACTGCTATTTATAGTTTAATATATAGTTATTATATAATATTTTATTCTATTATTTATTTTTTTGGGGGGCAAAAACTTTGCATCTATTCTCTTGCTGCCCATAGTTATTCTCCTGATAGGATATTCATTATAAGTATATATCAATTTATATAGAATATGAAGGGGTTTAATATGTTTATTTACTACTATAACGAAAAACACTTTAGAAATGGCATAAAACGAGGAGAGAAATAGGATGAGGAAAAAATATAATTGGGTATATATTTTGACCTGTGGAGACGAAAGCATGTATGTAGGAATGACAAATAACATAGTGAAAAGATATTCAGATCATATTACTAAAAGAGCAAGATGTAAGTACACTAGAAGAAAAGACAAGCATCCTTTAAAGCTGTCAATGTGCTGGGAGGTATTTGGCACTAGAGGAGATGCTATTAAAGTTGAGATGTTTATCAAAAAAGGTAAACGCAAACTAAAAAAACAATTAATCAAATCTCCCCAAATACTTAAGGCTATATTTTGTAATAAAACCGGCTATGAATTGGAGATATTACCATATGGGGATATTGAAAAAATTGAAAAAGAAACTAAGATTCTAGTAGACAAAGCTAATGATTCAAAATGAAGGATTTAATAGCTTGGAGGAATAAAGATGAGAATAATAAATTATGATATTATAAATAAGGCTATAGAAATGGCGGCAAAGGCCCACGAAGGACATCATAGAAAATCTAGCGATGTGCCTTATATAGTGCACCCCTTTGAAGTGGCTATGATATTGCAAGAAAATGGGGCGGATACTGATGTAATAGTTGCTGGAATACTGCACGATATCTTGGAAGATACGGAGATAACAAAGAAGAATATGAAAGATGTATTTGGCGAAAAAATTTTATCCTTAGTTCTCGCTGCTTCAGAGGAATTAGAGGGCAGAGATAAAAGACCATGGGAAGATAGAAAAAGACATACAATAGACTATGCTAAAAGTGCTGCTCTAGATGAAAAAATGATAATTTGTGCTGATAAGCTAAGTAATATTAGAAGTATGATCAGAAACCATAAAAGGATAGGAGATAAGCTTTGGGAGAGATTTAATGCTCCATATTCAAAGCAGAAGTGGTATTACATGAGTTTAGTTCAGAGTTTAAAGGAACTTGAAGGATATGATATGTATGATGAATTTAAAGAGGCGGTTAAGATTTTGTTTGGAGAACACTTATGATTTGCAATATAGTAAAAGGAGCTATAAAAGTGGGGGCGTTATCTTGAATGAAAAATTATTAGAAATCACCAAAATAGAAATTCAAAAGAAAAATAGAGATAGGATGTCTATATATATAAATGAAGAATTCGCCTTTGGAGTTCATAAAGACATAGCTTTCAAGTTTAACCTTGAAGTGGGAAAAAAGCTCGATATAGATTTTATTGAAAAAATAATAAAGACAGAAGAACAAAATAAAGCCAATAATTATGCATTGAAGTTGCTTTCATATAGACCCAGAAGTGAAAAGGAAATTATAGATAAAATGAAAGGCAAGGGATATGATGAAGAAATAATTAATGGAACCATAGATTATTTGAAAAACTTTGGTTATGTAAACGATAAGGACTTTGCAGTAGACTTTGCAAAGGGAAAGTCAGGAAAATTTGGACCAAATAGGATAAAAATTGAACTTGTTAGAAAAGGTGTGGATGATAATATAATAGATGAAATTATTAAAGAAGAATTTGATGAGAAGATAGAGTATAATAATGCTCTGAAAGCTGCCAAAAAGAAAATAAAATCCTATAAAGGTGATGATAGAAATACTATTTATAGAAAACTTGGTTCGTATTTGCAGCGAAAAGGATATTCCTATGATATTGTAGCAAAAGTTTTAAGAGAAGTATTGGAGTTAGATTAATTGACATAAGAGGTAAACTTAATTTAAAGCTTAGTAAAAAAGGAGGGATAAATAATGAGATATGAAGGAACTGTATATAGACCGCCAAGTGAAGCACGAAGCCTTATAATTCAGACTACCATAGGTTGTTCCCATAATAAATGTACATTTTGCAGCATGTACAAGGATAAACAATTCAGAATCAGAAATATAAATGAGATAATAAAAGATTTAGAAGAAGCAAGAAAATATTACAATAAAATAGAAAGAATCTTCTTAGCCGATGGAAATGCCTTAGCTTTAAAGACTGAAAAATTAAAGATTATATTGAAAACCATAAAAAAGCTGTTTCCAGAGTGTAAAAGGGTAGGTATATATGCTGCCCCTAAGGACATATTGAGAAAGTCTGTGGAAGAACTTAAGGAACTTAAAGAGATAGGATTGGGAATTGCATATTTAGGAGTGGAATCTGGTAGTGATTATATATTGAAAAAGATAAAAAAGGGAATAACTGCAAATGAAATGATAAGGGCTGGGAAAAGAATTATAGATTCTGGCATAAAATTATCGGTAACTCTCATATCAGGTCTAGGAGGAAAAGACAATTGGATGGAACATGCTCAAGAATCTGCTAGAGTAATAAATGAAATTAATCCCCATTATTTAGGACTTTTGACTTTGCTTTTAGAGGAAAACACTGAGATGCACAAGGAAGTTCAATCCGGGGAGCTGAGACTATTATCCCCTAAAGAGGTTATGATGGAAACGAGGGAACTAGTAAAAAATCTTGAGCTTACAAACTGTATTTTTAGAAGTAACCATGCTTCTAATTATTTAATGCTTGGAGGAACCTTGCCAAAGGACAAGAAACAAATATTAAAAGAAATAGACGGGGCAATGAATGAAGAATATGATTATAGGGATGAATCCTTTAGAAGGTTATAATATACAAGTTATAAGTTTTAGTATATAATTATGATATAGATAATAAAAACAAAATAAAGAATTTAACATAGGTGCCTTTTAAGAGGGTAAAAGGGAAGTTCGGTGAAAATCCGACGCAGCCCCCGCTACTGTAAACACTGACGAAACCTCAAATATACCACTGTCTGATAGTTATTTATCGGATGGGAAGGGCGAGGAAGTAGGGTGATGTGAAAGCCAGTAAACCTGCCTAAAGTTAGTAGTGCATATATTTCGGAGGGAAATATAACACTTAATGGATTATTAATCCATTTTGTAGATTATATAAATATAGGACTCCGAAGGGGTCCTTTTATAATGTTTTAATCAACCACACTTTTCAGATTGAGGAGGAAGAAGTATGTTAAGACAACGAAGAGCTATAATTACGGTTCTAGCACTGATCACTATACTGATTTTTACTGCATGTACAGACAATAGTGAAAAAACAGAGAATAAAAATATGGAAACAAAAAACCTTAAGTACCCCCTAATGATAGAGGATTCTTATGGAAGAAAGGTTACGATTAACAAAGAGCCAATGAGAGTAATTTCTATAGCTCCTAATATTACGGAAACCATATTTGCTTTAGGACAAGGAGAGAAACTTGTAGGAAGGACTGATTATTGTGAATATCCTGAAGCAGCTAAGGAGATAGAGTCTATAGGCAGCTTACAAAGCCCAAATATCGAAAAAATTTTGAGCTTAAATCCAGATTTAGTTATAGCCTCTACTCATTTTAAAAAGGATGTTTTGGAAAAACTTGAAGAATTAGACTTGAAGGTTATGGTTTTATATGGAGAAGAAAGTTTTCAAGGAGTATATCAAGTTATAGAAAAACTAGGTACAGTTTTAAATGCCAAAGAAGAAGCTGATAAAGTTATAGCTAATATGAAACAAAAGATGCGGAAAAGCCTGAGGTCTACTATGTAGTAGGTTTTGGAGAATCAGGTGACTATACAGCGGGAAGAGGCACCTTCATAGGTGAAATGATAAAAATGGCAGGAGGAAAAAATGCTGCCGATGATGTAAAAGGATGGAAATATAGTCTGGAAAGACTTGTGGAAAAGGACCCTGATATACTAATATGCTCAAGGTTATACTGGCTAATGGATATAAAGACTTGACGGCCGTTAAGAATGGAAAAATATTTGATATTGATAATGATCTCCTAGAAATACAGGGACCAAGACTAGCAGATGGATTAGAAAGATTGGCAAAGATAATACACCCTGAATTATTTAGGTAAAAAATTTAAGAGTTGGAGCTGTTTTTAAAGCGAGGAATTTAGATGACATTAATCGGGAAAAGAAAGAACTATAAGGTATTGTTTCTGATATCAATGATACTACTACTTTTGATAATCTTCTTTGCAAGTACTTTGGGAGCTACCAAGATTCCCTTTATGGAAACAATAAAGGTAATCTTAAATAAGATACCATGGATAAATAAATATATCTCCTTGCAGGGCATCAAAAAATCCCATATGATAATCATACTAAATATACGACTACCGAGAATTATTTTATCTGCATTGGTAGGAACAGCCCTTGCAGGAGCTGGCGTTGTGTTTCAAGGTATATTTAAAAATCCCATGGCCGATCCCTATGTTCTTGGAGTATCTTCTGGAGCTGCTTTGGGAGCAACATTGGCTATGATTTTAAATTTTACAGGTATACTTTTAGGCTTGGGAGCGTTGAATATAATGGCCTTTGGAGGAGCAGTAGGCAATAGAACGCCGGTAGTGACCCTTTTACTTGCGGGGTTGGCTCTCAACTTCTTTATATCTGCCTTAATATCTCTATTAATGACGCTTAATAGAAATGAAGTTGAAAAAATAGTTTTCTGGACAATGGGAAGTGTATCCGCTGCAAGCTGGAAGCATGTAATAGCTATCCTACCCTTTGTGATTATAGGCTCTTTCATAATATACGTTCTTTCAAGGGATTTAAATATCGTACTTATGGGAGAAGAAACAGCTAAAAATCTCGGAATAGAGGTTGAAAAAGTAAAAAAAATAGCCTTAATAGTAGGATCTATAGTAGCTGCCTCAGCAGTATCAGTAAGTGGTATTGTGGGATTTGTAGGTCTCATTGTGCCCCATATGATAAGATTGATTGTAGGACCGAATCATAAAGTCTTGATACCTTTTACTCTAGTTGCAGGTGGAATGTTTGTTGTAATAGCTGATACTTTGTCTAGAATATTAATTCCTCCTATAGAAATACCACTAGGAGTAATAACATCCTTATTTGGAGCACCATATTTTATTTATTTGTTATGCAAAAACAAAACCGATATCTTTAAGGGGTGAAAAAATTGTTTAGCCCGATTAAAATCGAAAACTTAAATTGGAAAATCGGTGAAAATAGAATACTAGAAAATATCGATGTTGAAATAGAAAAAAATAAATTTGTATGTTTAGTTGGACCTAATGGTTCAGGCAAAACGACTCTTTTGAAAAACATACTAAAAATATATGAACCTGAGAAGAAAACTGTATATATTCAAAATAATGACATAACTAAATTGAGATATAAAGATTTAGCTCGAAGGGTGGCATGCGTTCCCCAAAATACTGTGATTGATTTTAACTTTTCAGCTTTAGATGTAGTTTTAATGGGAAGAACACCTTATTTAAAAAGATTTCAGTCAGAAGGTAAGAGAGACCTCGAAATAGTAAAAAAGTGCATGGAACTGACGAACACTTTGAAATTAAAGGATAGAGATATAAATAGT
This sequence comes from Candidatus Petromonas tenebris, assembly GCA_014236755.1. GTDB lineage: Bacteria > Bacillota > Clostridia > Peptostreptococcales > Caminicellaceae > Petromonas > Petromonas tenebris. The sequence goes on from JACCKY010000040.1 coordinate 12,219, forward strand.
CTAAGCGGTGGAGAAAGACAAAGAGTAATAATAGCTAGAGCTTTGGCTCAAGAGCCGGATATTTTAGTTCTTGACGAACCAATTTCAAATCTTGATATTCAGCATCAAATCGAACTTCTGAATTTGACTAAAGAGCTATGTCAGAAGAAAAAGCTTACTGTTATTGCTGTACTCCATGATTTGAACCTGGCAATGCAATATAGTGACTATTTAATTCTTCTTGAAAAAGGACGAGTTAAAGCAAAGGGAGCTCCAGAGAAAGTGCTTACTGAGGAAAATATTAAAAGAGTATATAATATAGAAGTTTGTATTTTAAAAAATCCAATAAATCAAAAACCTTATATTATCCCCATTACATATTAAAACTTTATAAGATCTATATTAGAGGAAATTAGAAGAATAGGTCAAAAAAGTATTTACAATCTTATTCATAGTGATATAATATGAATGATAAGGAAGTGTGTTTAAAAGGCCAATGGAAATCCATTGGTCTTTTAAATAGTTTAAAAACTTATAAACAAATATACATAGATTATGGTATAATTAAGTAATTGTAAGAGGTTTAAACTGAATAAATTTAGCTAATAATTTGGTTAACAATGGAAATATTAAAATAGAATAGAGGAGGAAAATTTTAAATGAACTCAACCTTAGTAAAAAAGGAAAACAATCAAGTAACTTTAGAGATTAAAGTTAGTGCTGAAGACTTTGAAAAAGCAGTGGAGCAGTCCTATAAAAAGAATAGAAAAAGATTTAATATACCTGGTTTTAGAAAAGGAAAGGCTCCAAGAAAGATAATTGAAATGCAGTACGGAGAAGGAATTTTTTATGAAGACGCTATCAATATAGCACTTCCTAAGGAGTATGACAAGGCTATTGAAGATCATAATTTAGAGCCTGTAGACAGACCGGATATTGACATTGAAAAAATAGAAAAGGGAAAGGATTTAATCTTCAAAGCTACTGTTACTGTTAAGCCGGAAGTTAATCTTGGAGAATATAAAGGTATAGAAGTAGAAAAAATTGAGTATAATGTAACTGATGAGGATGTAGAAAAAGAATTAGAAAAAATGAAAGAATTAAATGCAAGATTAGTCGCTGTAGAAGACAGACCAGTTCAAAAGGATGATACTGTTATTATCGACTATAAAGGATTTGTAGATGGTGAGCAGTTTGACGGTGGAACTGCTGAAAACCAGACGCTGGTTATCGGTTCAGGACAGTTTATTCCTGGATTTGAAGAACAATTAATTGGTGCTAATATCGGTGAGGAAGTTGAAGTAAAGGTTACTTTCCCAGAAGAATATCATGCAGAAAACCTAGCAGGAAAGGAAGCAACATTTAACGTAACTGTTAAAGAAATCAAATATAAAGAAATGCCAGAATTAGACGATGAGTTTGCCAAAGATGTAAGTGAATTTGATACACTGGAAGAGCTAAAAAATGATATCAAAAATAAATTAGAAGAAGATGCAGAGAAGAAAGCAGAAAAAGAACAGAGAGAAAAAGTTATAGATAAGGTAATAGAAACCGTAGAGGTTGATATCCCTGAAGCTATGGTTGAAACAGAAATCGATAATATGATGAGAGATTTTGACTTTCAGTTGAGATATCAAGGGTTAGATTTAGAAAAATATCTACAATTTACAAACAATACTTATGAAGATTTACGTAAACAAATGAGAGATGATGCATACAATAGAGTAAAAACTTCCTTAACTTTAGAAGCAATTGGAGAAAAGGAAAACATTGAAGTTACAGATGAAGATGTAGATAAAGAACTTGAAAAAATGGCAGAGCAACATAAAACTACTGTTGAAAAGATGAAAGAATCTTTTAATACAGAAAATTATGGGTATATAAAAAATACCATTAAAGTTAGAAAAACCATAGATTTCTTAGTTGAAAACGCAAAAATAGTTTAATAAAATAACAAGGGAGGGAATATTAATATGGCGTTAGTACCTGTAGTGGTTGAACAGACCAACCGTGGTGAGAGGTCCTATGATATATACTCTAGATTACTTAAAGACAGAATCATATTCCTAGGGGAAGAGGTAAATGATCATACGGCGAGTTTAGTAGTAGCCCAGATGCTGTTTTTAGAAGCAGAAGATCCTGATAAGGATATCAATTTATATATAAATAGCCCAGGAGGCTCAATAACTGCTGGTATGGCTATTTATGATACCATGCAATATATAAAGCCAGATGTCTCAACTATATGCATAGGTATGGCTGCAAGTATGGGAGCATTTCTACTGGCAGCAGGTGCAAAGGGTAAAAGATTTGCGCTTCCAAATGCAGAAATAATGATTCATCAGCCCCTAGGTGGCACTAGAGGTCAAGCTGAAGATATTAAAATACATGCCGAAAGAATTTTAAGAATGAGAGAAAAAATCAATACCATATTAAGCGAAAGAACAGGTCAACCTATAGAAAAGATTCAAAAAGATACAGATAGAGATAACTTTATGAGTGCTGAAAAAGCAGTGGAATATGGATTGGTTGATAAAGTTATCACTTCTAGGAAATAACACAAGAGAGGTGTAATAATGTCAAGATTTGATGACAGGAAGCAGCTAAAATGCTCTTTTTGTGGCAAGTCTCAAGACCAGGTAAAACGACTTATTGCAGGGCCCAATGTATATATTTGTAATGAATGTATAGAGCTATGCCAGGAAATTATTCAGGAAGAATTCGATGACAACTTTGATATAAGTACGTCAGAGCTTCCTAAACCAATTGAAATAAAAGAAATATTGGACCAATATGTAATAGGTCAGGAAAAAGCAAAGAGAGCCTTAGCTGTTGCAGTCTATAACCATTACAAGAGAATAAATCAAGAGATAAAGTCTGATGATGTTGAGTTACAAAAAAGCAATATTCTTATGCTAGGTCCCACAGGTTCAGGTAAAACACTTCTTGCTCAAACTTTAGCCAAGATCCTGAATGTACCTTTTGCAATAGCCGATGCTACGTCTCTTACTGAGGCAGGATATGTGGGAGAAGACGTTGAAAATATTATACTGAAACTTATACAAGCAGCAGATTTCGATATTGAGAAAGCTGAAAAAGGCATTATTTATATAGATGAGATAGATAAAATTGCTAGAAAATCAGATAATCCATCTATTACAAGGGATGTTAGTGGAGAAGGCGTTCAACAGGCATTACTTAAGATATTAGAGGGAACTGTTGCAAGTGTTCCACCACAGGGGGGAAGAAAACATCCGCACCAAGAGTTTATTCAAATTGATACAAGTAATATATTGTTTATTTGTGGTGGAGCCTTTGACGGAATAGAGAAGATAATTCAAAAGAGAATTGGTAAAAAAGCTATGGGATTTGGTGCAGATATACAAAGTAAAAAGGAAATGGAGATTGGAAAGCTCCTTGAGAAAATAGAACCTGAAGATTTACTTAGATATGGATTAATACCAGAGTTTGTGGGAAGGGTACCTGTTATAGTATCTCTCCATGAGCTGGATGAAGAAGCCCTTGTAAGAATACTTGGAGAACCTAAAAATGCCCTTGTGAAACAATATCAAAAACTATTTGAACTGGATGGAGTTGAAATAGAATTTGAAGAAGAGGCGTTAAAGGCGGTAGCTAAAATGGCTATAGATAGGAAGACTGGAGCAAGGGGACTGAGGAGCATACTTGAAAGCGTAATGCTTGACGTTATGTATGAAATACCATCAAGGCAGGATATTGATAAATGTATTATAACAAGGGAAACTGTGGAGAAGAAAATATTGCCTACATTAGTCCTTTCAGAAGTTAAAAATAAGAAGTCGAGAAAGAAAAAGGAAGAAAATGCTTCATAGAAGACAAATGCGAGTCTTAATTGACTCGCTTTATTATTTAGTCAGGTATAAGGCTATAGAAAAATGCAAAATATATAAATAACTCTAATTTATCATTGATAAATATTAAGTATTTGTGTATAATTTGATTTGGTTGCTAACATTTAGCTAAGAATGTTTATTGAGTATCAAAAAAGCGAATAAATATAATATAAAATCAAATATTGTAGACAACAACTATGGACTTTTGTCTAATAAATCCTCGAGCAAGGGAGTGATTGTATGGAGGATAATAAAAATAAAATTGTTGAGCTTCCTTTGATACCTTTGAGAGGTCTTTCGGTTTTTCCCTATATGGTTTTACATTTTGATGTTGGAAGGGAAAAATCTATAAAAGCCCTAGAGGAAGCTATGGTAAGAGATCAAAGGATATTTTTAACTACTCAAAAGGAAATAGATATTGATTTGCCGACATCTGAAGATTTTTATGAAATCGGAACAATATCAAAAATAAAGCAAATGCTTAAGCTGCCTGGAGATGCCATAAGGGTTTTAGTTGAAGGAATTAGCAGAGGGAAGATAACTGAGGTTATTGAGGAAGAACCTTATTTCAGAGTAAAAGTTGAAGAATATATATCTGAAGAAGAGACAGAAGATAAGGAACTTCAGGCCCTTATGAGAGCCGTGTTGGGCGCCTTTGAAGATTACATAGGCGTAAGCAATAAAATATCTCCAGAAGTTTTACTCAGTGTTTCAAGTATAGAAGAACCTGGCAGATTAGCAGATATTATTGCTTCTCATATGCTATTGAAAATTGAACAAAAGCAGGAGATATTAGAGGCTTTTGATCCTAGGGATAGATTAGAGGTATTATATAAGCTATTACTGAAGGAAATCGAAATTTTAGAAGTAGAAAAGGAAATAAATACAAAGGTTAGAAAACAAATCAACAGATTGCAAAAAGAATACTATCTTAAAGAACAGCTTAAGGTTATAAAAGAAGAGCTGGGAGAAGATGGGGACTATGATGATGAAATAGAAGAGTTCCATGATAAGATAGAGAAGGCAAAGCTGCCTAAGAATGTAGCTGAAAAGGTTTATAAGGAAATTGACAGGCTTTCTAAGTTATCTCCCGGTTCAGCAGAAGGTGGAGTAATTAGAACCTATGTTAACTGGATATTAGATCTACCTTGGAATAAGAAGACAAAAGATAATATAGATTTAAAAAGGGCTAAAAGAATTTTAGATGAAGATCATTATGGACTTAAAACCGTTAAGGAGAGAATTCTCGAATATTTAGCAATAAGAAAATTAGCTAAAAAAATGAAGGGACCTATCATTTGTTTAGTAGGACCTCCTGGGGTAGGTAAAACATCCATTGCAAGATCTATTGCCAAATCGCTTAACAGAAAATTTGTAAGAATGTCGCTTGGCGGAGTTCGGGATGAAGCTGAAATAAGAGGACATAGAAGAACCTATATAGGGGCAATTCCTGGAAGAATTATTTCATCTATAAAGGATGCAGGTTCTAAAAATCCGGTATTTTTATTTGACGAAATAGATAAGCTCAATAGTGATTTTAGAGGAGATCCCGCTTCAGCACTACTAGAAGTTTTAGATCCTGAACAAAATAAGGAGTTTACAGATCATTATCTAGAAATTCCCTTTGATTTGTCTAATGTAATGTTCATCACTACTGCCAATACACTTGCTACAATACCAAGACCTCTTTTAGATAGGATGGAAATAATTGAGGTATCAGGATATACAGAAGAAGAAAAGGTAGTAATAGCTCAGAGGTATCTGTTACCTAAACAAATCAAGGAACATGGAATGAAAGAATCAAATCTTCAGGTATCTGAACAGACCATTAGAGCTGTCATAAATTACTATACAAGAGAATCGGGAGTAAGAGAGCTAGAGAGACAGATAGCTAATATATGCCGTAAAGCAGCCAGACAAATAGTAGAAGAGGATAAGAAAATTATTAGAGTGAATAAAACTAGCCTTAAAAACTATTTAGGTATTTCTAGATACAGATATGAAAAGGCGAGGGAAAAACATGAAATAGGAATTGCTACAGGACTTGCATGGACAAGGGTTGGAGGAGATACACTGTCTATTGAAGTCACTCCAATGAAGGGGACTGGAAAACTCGTTCTAACTGGTCAGCTTGGCGATGTAATGAAGGAATCTGCAAGGGCTGGACTGAGCTATATTCGTTCTAAGGTTGATGAGCTAGATATACCAGAAGATTTCTATAAGAATTTAGACATCCACATTCATATTCCTGAGGGAGCTATACCAAAGGATGGACCTTCAGCCGGTATTACTATGGCAACGGCTGTTATATCCGCCCTGTCAAATATTTGTGTTGATAAAAATGTTGCTATGACTGGAGAAATAACTTTAAGAGGTAGAGTTCTTCCAGTAGGAGGAATTAAAGAAAAAGTTTTAGCTGCAAATAGAGCAGGGATTAAGAAAGTGTTACTACCTGTTGAAAACAAAAAAGATTTAGCAGAGATACCTGAATCTGTAAAGAGAAAATTAGAATTTGTATTCGTTGAGCATATGGATGAAGTATTGGAACATGCTCTTGTAAAGGGAGAAAACAAAGATGAAAATTAAAAGTTCAGAATTCATAATCAGTGCTGTAAAGCAAAGTCAATATCCTACAGATGGCCTTCCGGAGATAGCCTTAGCCGGAAGGTCAAATGTTGGTAAATCTTCACTGATTAATATGCTCGTAAACAGAAAAAAGCTTGCCAGAACCAGTTCAGCTCCTGGTAAAACTCAGACTATAAATTTTTATAAAATAAATAATGAATTTCACTTAGTAGATCTGCCAGGATACGGTTTTGCTAAGGTATCTAAGAAAAATAAAGAGGAGTGGGGTAGAATTATAGAGGAGTACCTTACATCCAGAGAAAATCTGATAGAAGTACTGCAGCTTGTAGATATAAGGCATAAGCCTACTCAACAGGATAAACAAATGTACAATTGGATAAAATACTTTGGATATAAGGGAATTGTAGTAGCAACCAAACTAGATAAATTAAAGAGAAGTCAAAGACAGAAAAATATAAACACAATAAGGAAAGAGCTAGAGATGAATCAGGATGACATATTAGTTCCAATTTCATCTATGAACAGAGAAGGAAAAGAGGTTCTTTGGGAAGCTATCTGTAAAGTTTTTATCGAAAAAGGCTTAAATATAACAATAGAAGAAGCAGCCGAGATTTAAATCTTAGCTGCTTTTATTTAATTTCTTCAGGAGTATTCTTTTTTAATGAAGTTTTAAATAGTGTTACAAAATCGATTTCAGCTACCAGCATACCCATCAATATTAAAAGTGCTCCAACTAAGCCTCTGAAACTTAAAACCTCACCAGCAACAATATATGCAAATAAAGCTGCAAAAACTGGCTCTCCAGTATATATTAGAGCAGTGTGAGTAGCAGTTGTATATTTTTGTGCAGCACTTTGAACTATAAAGGCACCGGAAGTACATACCAGACTAAGAATAAAAACATTGCCCCATACTCCGTTACCAGATGGAATTATTGGGGTTTCAATAAAAAGAGATACTAATATGCTTAAAAAGCCCACAACTCCTATCTGAATTACACCAAGGGCAATTGAATCAACCTTAGTGGTATATTTTCCCACTGTGATTATATGCATTGCAAAGGCAAAAGCACAAATCAAAGTATAAAAGTCTCCAATATTAAGAGCTAGACTTCCATTTAAAGTAAGGAGGGCAAGACCTATTAAAGCTAATATGGCACCTAAAATTGAAGATTGCTGAGGCTTTTCCTTTAATAATAACGATGATAATATGGGAACTAAGACTACGGAAAAGCCGGTTATAAAGGCAGACTTTGAAGCTGTTGTATAATTAATCCCTACTGTTTGAAAGGCGTATCCGCTAAACAATATAAAACCTATCAATCCTCCATATTTAACTGTATTTTTATTTATTTTTAACATATTTTTATAAAATATGACAGCTGATACAACAAAGGCCAATATAAATCTGATAGCCAAAAAATTGTAAGTTGCTAGCGAATCAAGAGAATTCTTGGTCAATATAAATGATGCACCCCAGCTCAAAGCTACTCCAAATAATGCCAAATCTGCTTTAAATTGTTTCGACATTTTCCCTTCCCCCTGTACAAAATTTTTTTATCCTTGAAAATGTAGAGATAGTAATGTTGTCGGATTGTCAGTGCATTATTGTTAAGACATACATTTATATTGTAACACTAATTAGAGAGAAGGTTAATAAAAAATAAAAAGAGACTAGAAAATCTAGTCTCCTACTCTACAGGTTCAAACATATCTTTGCCAACGCCGCAAACCGGGCATACCCAATCATCAGGGAGGTCTTCAAAAGCTGTTCCTGCTTCGATGCCATTATCAGGATCTCCTACTGCAGGATCATATTCATAGCCACATGGTATACATCTGTACTTTTTCATACTTACAAAACCCCTTTCATATGTAGTAGTAAATATACATGATTCATGTATATTGTGCTCACATCAAAATTATACCCATATAATATAGAGCTAAAACATAAAAAATTTTTTTGAGGAAAATCAAAAAATTCCAATTGTGTAGTTGGGAGTTTTTAACTTATAATTTACACTAAACAATTTGACGAAAACAACTAGTTGGCATAAAATAATAGGTGATGAATACTAACATGGAGTATAAATATATTTAATTTAACCTCTTGTGCTAGTTACTCTAACAATATAGCTTTAAATATCCTTCAATGTTTCCTCTGAAGCGACTTTGAAGAGCTGTTTTTACCTCTGGAATCTTTTTTATTAAAACAGCTCTTCTACGGAGCCTGAAGAGGATTATTGAAGGATATCTGTAAGGAACTAGCGAGGCGAGTTAATTTAGTGAGGTCATATAAATGAAAAATCTACTGAAACTGTTTTTTATTTTTTTTAAGATAGGAGCTTTTACCTTCGGAGGAGGTTATGCAATGCTTCCTCTTATAGAAGAAGAAATTGTAGACAAAAACAAGTGGGTAAAAGAGGATGAATTCCTTGATATTATAGCAATTTCCCAATCGATACCTGGAGCTCTAGCCGTTAATACTTCTACATATATAGGGTATAGAATATTTGGCCTCAAAGGAGCTTTAATAGCTTGTCTAGGAGCAGTTCTTCCATCCTTTTTAATTATTTTAATTATAGCAAAGTTTCTGATTGCATCTGTTAAAAAGGAGCACTTGGAAAAAATATTCAGTGGAATCAGGCCAGCAGTAGTTTCATTAATATTGATTGCAGTGGTCAATCTAAGGAAGGCTATAGAAAAGACCGCCTTCAATTATGCAGTCATTATTACAACATTCATTTTAGTTGTAATATTCGATGTTCATCCAATATTTATAATTGTTGTTTCAGGAATCCTAGGATACTTTTTATATAAGGGAGTAAAAGATGATGGAACTTCTGCTTAAAATATTTGTATCATTTCTTAAAATAGGAGCTTTTAGCTTTGGTGGCGGTTATGCAATGATTCCATTTATAGAGGAAGAAATTGTCGGAAAATATGAATGGCTTTTAACTAAGGAGTTTGTAGATATAATTGCTATAGCTGAGATGACTCCCGGACCTATTGCTATTAATTCATCCACCTTTGTAGGATATAAGATAGCGGGTTTTTATGGGGCAGCCGTAGGAACTCTTGGAGTCATACTTGTATCATTTATTCTTATTTCAATATCGGCAAAATATTTAACTGAGTTGAAGGATTCAAAGACGTTAAAAAATATTTTTATGGGAATTAGGCCAGCGGTTATAGGCCTTATTCTGAGTGCAGCAGTATCCGTAGGTAGAACGGCTATAGTAGATTTTAAAAGTTTTATTATAGCAGTATTTGTTTTGTTTGCTATTTTAAAACTGAATATGCACCCTATCTTGAGTATTATTTTAGCAGGGATATTTGGATATATAGTTTGTTAAAGGCTTTCTAAGCAACAATTATCATGGCAATGACGAAAATCTTAAGAATAAAGTAATAGCTCAGATTGTATTTTATGCCAGCCTCTACGATTTGGACGATGTAAATATAGACTTGAAAAAAGTCTGGGAAGTTATCAAGGCTGCTATTGACAAAACGGATAAAAAGAAATTGATATAGGACAAAAGGACCCTATGGTTTTAAGATCATAGGGTTCTACTTGTTTTAGCATAAATATAGATAGACAACTCTAAGATTTAATTTATATTACTCTAGGGATTTTGAGGTTTCCTTCTGAGTGATTTTGAAGCATCTGTTGCTACTTCTGTCTTCTTTTATTTAAAGAGGGCAAATTTTCACATGAACCAGAAGGATTCTCAAAATCTTAATAAATTTAACTTTGACTTTGTTATCTATATCAGATATTAAATCTTTATTTTTTTAGGAGGAATCTAGATAAGAAAATAGAACTGTATATTTATAAAAACTAAAGGAGACTCTCCATGAATAGAAACAGCTTAAAATTTAGATTACCATTTTTTATTGTGGTTTTTGCGATAAGTTGTGTCTCAATAACAGGACTATTACTTCAATATATTGTTTCTAAAAACATTGAAGCAAACGCTATGAATAAAAATCTTGTAATCTCAAAAATGATAAGCAATCAAATTGCTCTTTATTTGGAAGATGCAAAGAGTACAGTAGCTACGGCTGCAAATTTTTCCTCTCAAAGTCCTTATGACATGCCTAAAATAAAGCAGGAAATTTTCAGAATATATGATAATTTCAATTATTTTGATTTGATTTTTTATATGAACTCCGAAGCACGAATGGTTTTTGCAAAACCGTCTAATGAACATGTGAAGGATAGAATTTATACTGACAGAAGCTATTATTGGGATATTATGGATGGAAAAAAGACGACGATTAGTCCCCTCTTAGTGAGCAGCGTATTAAAAATGCCCCATTTCATTATTGCGTCATCTGTTTATGATAATAATGGACAAACGATAGGACTTATAGGCGCTGGTCTTCCACTTGAAAATATAAAAAGGGTTATAGAAAAAACTCAGAAAAGATTTGACGGTAAAATATGGATAACCGATGAAAAGGGTATTATGGCTGTTCATCCTGATATAAATATTACTTCAAATCTTATTGAATTAGAAAACAGAAAAGTCTATAAAAACAAAACAGAAATAGACTTACTAAGTATTTTAAAAAGCAAAAAAGAGACTATATGTAATTATTATATTGATGGTAAGAAGTACTATGGAGCTATAACTTTTGTTCCAGAACAAAATTGGATGGTAGTAGTAGAACAGGATGAAAACTCCATTTTTTCAGAAGTTATCGAATTAAAAAAGCAGCTTAAAAGCGTGATTATAATAGTAATCATTATAGCTTTGATATTAGGTCTAATACTGGCTCGTAAGATAACTAATCCAATTGAAGGGTTAGTAAAACAGGTTAGAAAATTGAGCTATGAACTAAGGGATCCTCAACCTATAAACATAGATCTACAGGCAAAGGATGAAATTGGAGAGCTTAGCAGAGCTTTTAGTGATATGAGCATAAAGTTAAAGGAAAATCTAAAAGAGCTGGAGGATGCATATATACGAGAAAATCAGCTTAAGCAATATCTTAACAATATATTAAAAAGCGTAACTAGTGGCATACTGGTTATTGATAAGCAGGGTATGATAACAATATTTAATAAAGAAGCTGAACATATAACAGAATTTAATTCAGAAGAATTTATATATGAGCATATTGATAAATTTTGGGATAAAATGAAGCTGAGTCTGGGAGATATTATAAACAAAGTTTTAAATGAAGGAAAAATCTTTAAGGATATTGAAGTGACGATGCAAAGCAAATCAGGAAAAGAAATCCCTATAAGCGTATCTGCATCTCAAGTTTTAGATAATGATAAAAACGCAATTGGAGTTGTTTTTCTTTTTAGAGATCTTACGAAAATTAAAACAATTGAAGAAGAACTTAAAAGAGAAGATAGGATTCGTACTTTAGGAGAATTATCGGCATCGATTATTCACGATATAGGAAATCCATTAGCAGGAATCAGTAATTTGATTGAGATACTAAAGAATAATAATGACAGAGAAACTGAAAAGGAAGTTTTAGACGTACTAGACAAAGAAGTAATGGACCTAAATAATCTTGTAATAAACTTTTTAGAATTCAGTAGAAGCTCTACAAAAGAAAAAGAGCCTACCAATATTAAGCAGCTTGTTAGCGGGATAATTAACCTTCTTAAACCGGAAATAATTGACAAGAAAATAAATATCGTTAAGAAATATGAAAAGAATCCACTCATGGTGAAGATTGATAGAAGAGCCATCAAGCAGGCTTTCATAAATATATTAAAGAATTCCATTCAAGCAGTTTGTGAAAATGGAAAAATAGATATAGAAATAAAAGAAGAAAAAGAGAATGTATTGATTAGCATTAGAGATAATGGAGTGGGAATTGAAAAGGAAAAAATAGAAAAGATTTTTTATCCATTTTATACTACAAAAAAAGAAGGTACCGGTCTTGGACTTTTTATAGCTTATCAGCTTATCAAGGAGAATGAGGGTCAAATAAATGTAAAGAGTGAGCTAGGTATAGGAACGGAATTTCTCATATACTTGCCAAAAGATAATTAAATTGTATTTATGACTGATAGAAGGGGTGAGACCTATGAAGATACTTGTAATAGACGACGAGAAAAGTATAAGACTGTCTTTAAAGATAAGTTTAAAAAAACTGGGAGCAGAGATTTTTACTGCGGAAACGGGAGAAGAAGGATTAGAACTATTTAAAAGAGAAAATCCTGATTTAGCTATAGTTGACATTAAGCTGCCGGGAATAGATGGAATAGAAGTTTTAAAAAATATGAAGAGATTAAGGCCCTCTTGTGTAGTTATTATGATAACCTACTTAAGTGAGGTTAAATTAGCTGTGAAAGCGATGAAAATGGGAGCATACGATTATTTTACCAAGCCCTTTTCTCTTGCAGAGATAAATAAATCGGTAGAAAAAATCCTGGAATATGTCAAAGCAAAAATAGAACTGAATAATATCGAATCGGAAAATGAAACGATATTGATAGGAAATTCAAAAGAGATTGAGGAAATCAGAAAAATTGTTAGAGAAATAGGTAAAATGGATTACGATACATCTATTCTTTTGCAAGGGGAAAGTGGAACGGGTAAAGAGGTAGTCGCAAAATTGATTCATAATCTAAAAATACCTGACTCAAAACCATTTGTAGCTATAAATTGTGCAGCTATCCCTAAAAACTTACAGGAAAGTGAGCTTTTTGGATATGAAAAGGGAGCTTTTTCAGATGCTAAAAGTAGAAAAATTGGTCTTGTTGAAAAGGCTAATGGCGGTGTTCTCTTTCTAGATGAAATTGGAGATATGGACTTAGGACTTCAGGCAAAGTTGTTAAGAGTGCTACAGGAAAACAAGTTTCGAAGAATTGGCGGTTTGGAGGAGAAGGAATTTAAAGCAACTATTGTTGCTGCAACAAACAAGGATTTGACAGAAGAAATAGAAAAAGGTAATTTTCGTGAAGACTTGTATTATCGACTAAATATAATTCCTATACATATACCTCCCTTAAGAAAAAGAAAAGAAGATATTTCAGTTTTAACTAAGTTTTTTATAGCTCAATATAACAATAAACTTAATAAAAAAGTAGTTTCAATTGACGATGAAGCTTTAGAGGCTCTTAAACAATATGATTGGCCGGGAAATGTTAGGGAACTGAAAAATATGATTGAGAGAATAATGATTTTTAAAAAAGGAAATGAAATTATTCTAGAGGACTTGCCTGATGAAATCTTTAAAAAGACGTACTTCAAAGAAAGTTTAAATAACTATTATAATTTAGAAACAGTGGAAAAGGAAACAATAATAAAATCCCTAACTAAAAATAGTTGGAATATAACCAGAACAGCAAATGAATTAGGAATATCGAGATTGACCCTTAGAAGAAAAATAGAAAAATATCAAATAAAAAAGGATGCAGATTAATAAATACGATGACCATTGAAAGTGGTAACTTTTGAAAAAAGGTATGATACAAAAGTTATCACTTTTTTATTTGTACAATATTTCAGAATTATATGAATGTTGGTTTTAGAAGGATAACGTATTCTTAAAGCATTGGTATGGATATTGCTAGATATCACTTATAGTATGGTTTCAAACGTTGTTTATTTTTAATTTCACTTGCCTCGCTAGTTCTCTATAGATATCTTTCAATAATCCTCTTCAGGCTCCGTAGAAAAGCTGTTTTAATAGAAAAGATTTAGAGGTAAAAACAGCTCTCCAAAGTCGCTTCAGAGGAAACATTGAAAGATATTTAAAGCTATATTGTTAGAGTAACTGGCATAAGAGGTTAATTTCAAAAAATTTTAGTAAAGGGGAGATTTTTATGGAACAAGCATTAGAAGGTATTAAGGTTTTAGATTTAACCAGAGTTTTGGCAGGTCCCTACTGTACCATGATATTAGCAGATCTTGGAGCTGAAGTCATCAAAATAGAAATACCGGGCAAAGGAGACGATTCAAGACAATTTGGACCCTATGTAAACGGAGAAAGTGCATACTTTATGAGTATTAATAGAAACAAAAAAAGTATGACACTAAATTTAAAAAAACAAGAGGCAAAAGACTTATTCTTAGAAATGGTCAAAAAGGCAGATGTTATAGTGGAAAACTACAGACCGGGTACAATGGAGAAACTTGGGCTAGGATATGATAAGTTAAAAGAAGTTAACCCTAAGCTTATATATGCAGCTGCATCAGGATTTGGTCATAGTGGGCCGTATAGCAAGAGACCAGCCTATGATGCAATAGTTCAAGCAATGGGTGGGATCATGAGTATTACGGGACAAAAAGGTGGAAAGCCAACTAGAGTAGGTCCATCTATAGGCGATATCACAGCAGGACTATTCACAACTATAGGTATTTTGGCAGCACTTAACTACAGAAATGAAACAGGAAAAGGACAAAAAGTTGATGTAGCTATGCTTGATTGTCAAGTTGCAATTTTGGAAAATGCAATAGCAAGATACTTTGTAAATGGAGTGTCTCCAGAGCCTGCTGGTAATAGACATACATCAATAGTACCATTTGAGCCATTTGAAACTTCTGATGGAGAAATAATGGTTGCAGCAGGGAACGATGTATTATGGAGTAAGCTATGCAAAGAGTTAGGTGTAGAAGAATTAATTGATGATGAAAGATTTAAAACAAATCCACTTAGAAATGAAAACTATGATGAATTAAGACCTCTTCTTGCAGAGAGGTTTAAAACAAAAACTACGGAAGAATGGAAAGAACTCTTAACTAAGTCAGGAGTACCTAACGGTCCTATAAATAAAATTGAGCATGTGGTAAAAGATCCACAAGTACTGGCAAGAGAAATGGTAGTAGAAGTAGACCATAAGGTGGCGGGCAAAACAAAACTACCGGGAGTGCCAATTAAAATGAGTGAGACTCAGGGAACCGTAAGAGATGCAGCGCCATTACTTGGAGAACATACTGAAAAGATTTTGAAAGAGTTTGCCGGGTTAACAGATGAAAAAATAGAAGAATTAAAGAAAAATGGAGCAATCTAATATTAAAATTTACATTTAAAAGGAGGGAATATTATGGAAATATATGGTTTGGGTATAGTTGCTTTATGCATGTTTTTAGGTTCATTTTTGGGAAATGCTCTTGGAAAGTTACTAGGTATAAGTGGAAATGTAGGCGGAGTTGGTATGGCAATGTTATTTTTAGTCCTTTTGACTAATTATTATGAAGGAAAGGGAAAAGCCTTTAGTGAAAGAACACAGAAAGGTATTTTGCTGCTCAGCTCCCTATATATACCAATTATTGTGGCTATGGCAGCCAGACAGAATGTAGTTGCTGCCTTTGAAGGTGGAGTAGTAGCTTTTGCAGCCGGTGGAGTTGCCACAGTGGGCTCAATGTTTTTAGTACCACTTATAGCTAAATTAGGTTCTGATGAAGAAAATAAAGAAGAGAAGAATAATTAAGGGGGGAGAAGATAAATGATAACAGAAATAATAACCGGATTATTTACTAAGTATGCTTTGGTAGGTGCAATAGGAATAGTTGCTTTAATAATGATTATTTCATATGGATTAGCAGGAACTATAGGTCAAAGAAGAATGGGTTCAGCTATTGCAATAGTAATAGCTCTAACATTGGCATATTTTGCTGGCAAATACACTGGAAAAACCCATGGTATGGCAGATATACCTATATTTGCAGGAATGGGATTACTTGGTGGTAGTATGCTTAGAGACTACGCCATTATCTCTACGGCTTTTGGAGTTAAAATTGATAATCTCAAAAAAGCAGGGTTGCCTGGTACTGTATCATTATTACTAGGAGTTACATTTTCCTTTGTAGTTGGTTCAATAATAGCCGTTTTGCTAGGATACAATAATCCAGTAGACATTGCTACTATCGGTGGCGGGGCTGTTACATTTATAGTTGGTCCGGTAACAGGTAGTGCATTAGGTGCAAGTTCTGAAGTTATAGCACTTTCCATAGCTGCGGGTGTTGTAAAGTCGGTACTGACAATGATAATAACGCCTATTATCGCACCAATTATCAAATTGAATAATCCTACAACAGCAATGGTTTACGGAGGTCTTATAGGCACGACCAGTGGAGTTGCAGGAGGGCTTGCTGCTACTAATGAAAAACTTATTCCTTATGGCGCCATGACGGCAACATTTTATACAGGACTGGGCAGTTTACTTTGTCCTTCAATTGGATTTATAATAGTAAGAGCAATATTCGGGTAAGCATAAACCATATTATGCTCTTTGATGATTATTATTAAGTAAGAACAAAGGCGTCTGGCGACGCTTTGTTAGTTCGTAGTTAGTAGTTCGTAGTTGGTAGCCCTGATTAGCTCTTAGTTCTTAGCTCTTGGCTCTTGGCAAATCCTAGTCGTTCTTTATTACTTTGTTTTATACCTGCAATTTTTTTCAAAAAATGTTTGAGTTCCTATACAATAAAAAATAGGCAGACATATGTCTGCCTGAACTTATTCTTTTGAATCCTTAAAAAATAAAGACTAATTTCAAAAAAAGCTAATATATTAAAATGATGTTATCATAACACTTAATCTAGACACTGTACATAGGTAATATTCATTGATAAAATGTTGGCAAGGATGATTTTGAATATACAATTAGATATATGCAAAACAAGGAGGTTTTATAGGATATGGCTAACCCAAAATTAGAAGAACTACGTCAGCGCCGTCAAAAAGTGATGGAAGGTGGCGGAGCAAAGAGGATCGAAAAACAGCATGCAAAGGGTAAACTAACAGCTAG
>JACCKY010000041.1 GCA_014236755.1 Candidatus Petromonas tenebris
ATAAAGATTTAAATAAACTGAGAACTGTAAGCTAATAGCTAACAACTAATAATCAAGGGGGAGATTTACATGGATGAGAGAAAGAGAGCTTTGATTGCTGAAAATGTAGATGATGAATGCATAAAACTTTTGAAAACTGAGCTGGATGTTGATGTAGAACTCAAAATGTCCAGAGAAGAACTATTGGATAAAATAGGAAACTATGATGCCCTTATTGTAAGGAGTGCTACCAAAGTAGACGAAGAATTGTTTTCAAGAGCTAAGAAACTGAAGGTCGTTGGAAGGGCAGGGAAAGGTATAGATAACATAGATATAGATCAGGCAACACAAAGAGGAGTAGTTGTAGCTAATACACCCGAAGGCAACATCATGTCAGCCTGTGAGTTGGCGATAGGTTTGCTTCTGGCTCAGGCTAGAAATATTACTTATGCCGACAGTTTTTTGAAATCTGGAAAATGGGATAGAAAAAGGTTTAAGGGAGTAGAAGTCTACAATAAGACCTTGGGAATAATAGGACTAGGAAAAATAGGGTCATTGGTTGCTGAGAGAATGGCAAGTTTTGGCATGAAGATCATCGCTTATGATCCCTATATATCTGATGAAAGGTTTCAACGATTCGGAGCTGAGAAAAAGGAGACGTTGGATGAGCTTTTAGCAGAAGCCGATTTTATTACAATTCACACGCCCAAAACTAAAGAAACAACAAATATGATTGGTAAAAGAGAGATAGAGAAGATGAAGAAGGGCGTAAGGATAGTTAATGCAGCCAGAGGTGGAATTATAAATGAAAGGGATCTTTTAGAAGGATTAAAAAGCGGAAAGGTTGCTGGAGCCGGATTGGATGTCCATGAGGAGGAACCGAGCTATAATAATCCATTATTTGAATTGAACAATGTGGTAGTAACGCCCCACATAGGGGCAAGCACTGTAGAAGCCCAACAAAATGTGGGAGTAACCATTGCAAAGCAGGTATTAAATGCCCTCAAGGGAGAGATTGTACAAAATGCAGTAAATCTTCCAACTCTCAATAGAGAGGAACTTAAAACCCTTAAACCATACATTGAATTAATGGAAAAATTAGGTAAAATATACTATCAACTTTATAACGACCCTGCAGAACTTGTAGATATACACTACTACGGTGATATAGCCAGTGAAGATATAGAAATGATCACTGTAGCATTTATAAAAGGACTTTTAGATCCTATAATTAAGGAACATGTAAACTACGTTAATGCAAAACTGCTTGCCGGACAGAGAGGAATAATTATCAATGAAAATAAAAATCCCGATAGCTATAATGGTTATACAGATCTTATAAAAGTAAAGATTAAAAACAAGAAAGAGACTTTCACCTTAGCAGGAAATCTGTCATCTAAAAAAGAAGGAAAGCTCGTAGAGTTAATGGGATATGAAGTAGACGTAAACCCAAGTCAGCACATGTTATTTATTCAAAATATGGATGTACCTGGAGTTATTGGGAACATAGGAACAGTCTTGGGAAAGGAAGGTGTAAATATAGCTACCATGCAGGTGGGTAGGGATAAAAGAGGGGAAAAAGCCCTTATGGTACTCAATGTAGACGATGATATATCAAGGAAAACATTGACTAATGTTACCCAAATTGATAATATACTATGGGCAAGAGCAGTAAAACTATAAAACCATATAAAAAGGACTGTGCAGCTGCTTCATATATAGCTACACGGTCCTTTTTATCTTATTTAACTATAAATAATCCCACTAAATTTTTTAACCTTTATACAATAAAACTTTCTAAAATCCAGGAACTACAGAGCCATCAAAGGTTTCTTCAATAAATTTTTTGACTTCATCGGAATGATAGACTTTTATCAATTTTTTTATTCTTTTATTATCCTTATTTTCAGGTCTAACAGCAACAACATTTACCCAGGGAGAGTCCTTCGGTTCAATAAATATTGAATCCTTTACGGGATTGAAGCCTGCTTGAATTGCAAAGTTTGTATTGATTACAGCGGCAGCCACATCTTTGATCGAATGGGCTACCATAGGGGCATCCAATTCTAAAAGTTCAATATTTTTAGGATTTTCTATAACATCATGAATATTTGCGGTTACTCCCGCATCATCTTTAAGCTTAATCACGCCAGCAGCCTGCAATAAAATTAGTGCCCGTGCTTCATTTGTAGGGTCATTGGGAAGAGATATCTTATCTCCTTCTTTTAATTCGTTTAAAGACTTTATTTTATCAGAATATACACCCATAGGGAAATTTACTACAGGGGCAATGCTTATAAGATTCATATTATGATCAGCGTTGAACTTATCCAAATAAGGCTGATGCTGATAGATATTTACATCCAGTTGTTTTTCAAAAAGTTGAATATTAGGCTGTATGTAGTCGTTAAAGACAACGAGTTTTATTTCTAAACCTTGTTTTTCAGCTAATTCCTTTACTTTCTCCATTACTTGCTCATGTGGTCCTGCAGTAACGCCAACTTTTAAAGGCTTTTGCTCATTTGAAGCAGTAGTACTGCAACCAGCTGCAAGGGCAAGAATTAATAAAATTGACATAGAAAATACGAATATTTTTTTCATAAAAAACAACTCCCTTTCATAAGATAAAATTTTATATATTGTTAGGATAAATAGTAAAGAAAACTAAATTATACCTGCGCAGGATTGTAAAAATAATTTTCTAAAAATAAAAAATCTTTCTATAATGCAGAAAGATTCGAAGACAATAAAAAATCCTTTCTGAAATATAGAAAGGTTTTATAATAAAGACTCCTATCTTTCAGAATTACATTCTGCAGGATTTAGCACCGTGCATAAAATATGACGCCGGTTGCCGGGTTTCACAGGGCCAGTCCCTCCACCACTCTTGATAGAATTATTTAATTTTATTCAATTATAAAGTATAAATATAGAAATTGTCAACAAACTTTTCAAAGAAAATTTTTATAAATGCACAGTGATAAAGCATCAAAACGTTTTACAAAGTCTTTGGATTATGCATATTCAAAATATTACCATTATTTTCGAAGTACTGCTACTATAAGTAAAAGCAACGGGAGAAATAATCCAAAGGTTAGAACAAAGGGTATCCAAGTTGTAGAATTCCACGTATTGGCATATACCACATTGGGATAGATTATTAAAGAAATTACGATTAAAATCATGGCCATAGGCAAAGTAAGTGGTCGATAATCTTGTAAGTTTAAGGTTTGAGCAAGACCTAAAATAGCTCCATAGAAATAGATAACTATCTTATAAAAAATAGTGATGATCCACAAAGTTGCTATTGCTGCTTCCATTCTTTCTAAAAAATCTGCCAAACTTATCTTTTTAACTAATATGTAGCTCGGAAATACATTTCGTGCAGTAAAATCATGTCCCAATACTAAAATACTAAAAAGAGTCATGATAAATATCATGAGTCCTCCTATTAATGTCCCCCTTAAAAAGGTTTTTTTAGCTTTTTGGGGTTTGTTAATATAAGCAGGAAAGATCATCAATAAAACAATAAGGGTCAGGGAAGAATAACTCATAAATAATAATGCTCCCCGTAGGTTAGTTTTTATTCCATGTTCAAATATTGGTTGGATCTTTTTGATGTCTGTATTCGGAAATAGAAGAAAAATTAAAATTATAAAGATTCCAATGACCCAGGGATATAAAATTTCTCCTGCCCTTGCCAAAGTCTCTATTCCCAGGCGTGATCCCATTACAACTACAATTACAAAAAGTGTGTTAGTAAACTGAATAGGTGTCTCCGGCATTATTTGAGTTGTTACAAAATCACCTACAATATACAATAAAGATGCAGAATTTATAAAACAAAAAAAGATAAACGAAAGAGAAACTAGTTTACCTAGCCATTTTCCCAATACCTTCTCGGTGTATTCTATTAAGGTCATATTATATAGATGGTTTCCTAAGAAATTATAAATCCATACTATTGGGAAACTCAATAAAAGACCTATTATGGCAGCGAGCCAGGCATCCTGTTTGGTTTCTGCAGCTAAGCCTCCTGGGGTTACAAGAATGGAAGTTCCCACAAAACACATAACTACTAGTATTTTGAATTGATAGTGGCTTATTTTTTGCTTTTTAAACAATGTTCTGTACTCCTTCCCTTAGATAAAACGACTTCACAAATTAAAATGTTTTCGCTTTTAATGACCTAAAATTATTGACCCATTAGGGCTACGAACTACGAACCACTAACTACGAACTAAAAAGCTTCATAAGACGCATTTGTTCATAAATCCTTATTTTAGACTATCAAAAATAAAATCGTTAAGAGGTTTATAAATGTTTGTAAGTAAGTCTAAAGGATTAGGAATATCTATCCTTAAACTTTTAAGAATGCTTAAGACTACCCCAAAGATGAGTAAAATGGAAAACACCCATAGTTCTCTTTTCAACTTTCTTCTTAGTAAGGAAGGAACCTCGTATATTGATATCAAAATTCCTACAGTTATAATTCCTAGTATAGACCACATGAAGCTCTACTCCTTTATTTCTTTTTGTAATGAATTGAAAATTGTTCCTAGACGTCTAATCTTTACAGTAACCTTTATATTAACTTCCAGATTTTCAAATTTCTTATTCCAATCTTCTTTTAATTCCTTCCATGCCTTAGGATCTGTTCGATGAATAGCTTCTCCAAATCCAAATATATCGCTTTTAAAATCTTTTTGTGCTCTTTTTACGGCTTTTTCCATTTTGCTTTTTATCTCATTTGCTAGTGTTTTTTCAATCTTATATATGTTTTCTGTTTTTGATAAATCGACTGCACATTCAGTCTCGGCTATGTTGGCCTCTACAAAATGATCGATATTTATTTTGGGCTTTCCATCTTCTACCCTACCCTTTACATTTGGCTTTGTTCGTATGAGCTCAGCTGCTAGTTTGCCGCCATTCGGGCAGGGAATCGCAACAAGCGTACTTTTAACATTGCCCGTGATATGATTGAACCCTATACTTTCTACCATATCTAACCAACCAACCAGTTTGTCCTTTTTAAATGCTGCAAGAGAATCAATTTCTAAAAGAGTAGAAGGTTTAACCTGTTCTACATTCGAAAGTTTTTTTCCCTTTTCCGGATCTCCTTTTATTAAAATCCCCGTTAATACGGGATTGTCACCCTTACTAACTAATTTGCTTATCAGTTCATCCAGCTGAACAGCGTGGGTTGCTGCCCAGGCTTTTTCAGACATTCTCAATGAATAATATATTTTGTTTGCTGGGATTTTTTCCAGGGGCGTTAAAATATTTAAAACCTCTGTAGCTTTTACACCCCTTGCAACCAAAATATAAAAATCTGTTCTAAACTCATGGTCTCTGGAAATAAAGTCTAAAGTTTTAGCGATACCTTCCTTTGCCAAATCCTCTCCAAAGACTATTGTTCGCATATGGGACATATATATCTTTCTAGGAGATTCTTTAGTTAATTTTCTAAGGGCTTCAAATACGGTTGCACCTGTAGTTCGGTAGGAAGTAACAGCCGTACGTGTAGTAGGGACCTGGGCAGCAATTTCCGATGGATTGATTATCTGTGCAGTAACAAGGTAGCCATCGTCACTTTTATCAATACCCATTGCCGTAGCGATGGAAAGATCAGTTAGTTCTCGTCTGTTCCAACAACCCGTTAAAGAGATCACTAAAATAGTTAGTGTAATTAGTAATGTAACTTTACCTTTCATAGGAAAACTCCTTCGTCCAATACTTATTGTTTTTTTTGAGGTGGTTTTGGCTTTGCCATCGAAGGACTCTGCTGACGAATTATGTTTTTCTGATTGATTAAACGAGGCCTTGAAAACATATTCCAAATTGGAGATCGAACAATAACGTCCTTTTGATCATTCCAAATAAAGGGGGCCATTGGAGCCATATAGGGAATACCGAAGGAACGCAGACTGCACAGGTGAAGAACCATGGCAATCAGTCCTAATGCTATGCCAAATAGACCAAAGGTTGCAGCAAGGGTCATAAATAAAAAACGCAGAATTCTAACGGCTATAGCCATATTATAAGTTGGAGATACAAAGCTGCTGATAGCTGTAATGGATACTACGATTACCATTACCGGTGAAACTATGCCTGCTTTTACTGCTGCTTCCCCAAGTACCAATGCTCCAACAATAGAGATTGCTGGACCAACTGCCCTGGGCATTCTGATACCGGCTTCCCTCAAAATCTCAAAGGTAATCTCCATCATCAAAGCCTCCACAAAAGCAGGAAATGGAGTCCCTTCCCGTTGTGCGGCAATACTGATAAGCAGAGGGGTTGGAAGCATTTCCTGATGGAAGGTTGTAACTGCAATGTAAAGAGACGGTGTAAGCAGTGCAATAAAAAATGAGAGATAGCGAAGTATACGAAGTAATGAACCGATGTCGGAACGTTGATAGTAGTCTTCACTGGATTGAAAGTATTGAACAAATAAAGTTGGTACTAGAAGAACAAAGGGTGTTCCATCTACTAGAATGGCTACTCGACCTTCCAGTAATCCAGCGGCCACACTATCAGGACGCTCTGTATTATATACAGTAGGGAAGAAGGAGTAGGTTTCATCCTGAATAAGTTCTTCGATATAACTACTTTCCAATATTCCGTCGATATCTATTTTATCAAGACGCCTTCGGACTTCTTTAACAATCTTGTCACTTGCAACTCCTTTTATATAGACTATGGCTACATCGGTCTTTGTCCTTCGTCCAATTTGTTTTGTTTCTATCCAAAGACTAGGGTCCTTTATTCTTCGACGGATCAGAGATATATTGGTTCGAAGGGTTTCTGAAAAACTATCCTTTGGTCCCCTTACAACGGTTTGTGAAGTAGGTTCTGTGACGCCTCGTTCTTCCCATCCCTTTGAATCTATGGCAAAGCCTTGCTCGTATCCGTCAATTAAAACAATAGCATCTCCAGATAATAGAGATGTAAGAAGGTTTTCAAAATCTGCAATTTCTTTCATATTTCCTACTGAAAGAACAAAATCCCTCAAGATCTCAAAAGCTTTTTTCTTTGAATAAGCAGTTGTATTTAGATTAGCCTTTCTTATATCGATCATCAATGTTTTTAAGATTATATCCTGTATGAATGTTGTATTTGCCAATCCCTCAATATAAAATAGTCCTAATTTAATTTTGCCATCTTCACCTATAAGAAATTCCCTTGTAACTATGTCACTACTTTCTCCTAAGGCTTCCTTTACTTGCTTTATATTATCTTTAAGAGTTTTCTTTAAAGGTCCACTTTGATTAATATTTTCCATCTGAATATTTCGATTTATTGCCTGATATTTATTTTTTGATTTAAAAAGCTTCCATTTCATCAGCAAAACCCCTGAATTAAATTATTTTCCTTACTAGTATTTTGTCCAAATATGAATTCTATATTATAAATAAAACAAATAAAAGTTGAACAATTTAATAGAAGCTTTTTTATAAAAAAATCTAAGCTTTAATAAATTAAACTATTTATAAAAATTTATTTTTTCTATTGACAAAGTAATAAACACCTTTTATAATTTAGAAAAAACATATCATAAATTCCATGATTGGAAAAAGTAGGTAAGTCATGAAGTTATAGAGAGTCGGGGATGGTGGAATCCCGATACGGACTGATTACTGAATGGTTCCATGAGAAGCGGTGTGAAATCCCGAGGGAGAGTATCATCAGCCGTTGGTCTTACGTTATAAAGACAGGGTATCGAGATAGATAAATCTATTTCCGTACCTGAAAGAGTGAGATAGTAAATACTGTCTAAAATGGGTGGCAACGCGGAATATAAACATTTCGTCCTAAATAGGGTGAAATGTTTTTTTATTTTCCCTATATTTTCAAATTGTCATTCATATGAAATAGTATTCTATCTAAAATGGGTGGCAACGCGGAATACAAAACATTTCGTCCCTGATTACGGGGATGAAATGTTTTTTTGTTTTAATTTTGAGGTAGGGAGTGATAGCATGATTTATCCGGACTTTAATCGATTTAAAGAGCTTAGTAAATATTCAAAAATAGTTCCTGTTATTTTAGAAATAGAAGGAGATATGGAAACGCCCATTACGCTTTTTAAAAAACTGTGCAAAGGCAAAAATAGCTATCTATTGGAAAGTATTGAAGGAGGAGATAAATGGGGACGGTACTCTTATATCGGCACAAAACCATTTATGACGATTAAAGGATATGGAGATAGAGTAGTTATAGATAAAGAAAATATGATATTTGAAAAAAGGGGAGATGTACTGAAGATAGTCAAGGAACTAATGGATGAATACAAGGCCCCTGAAATAAAGGGTATCCCTGATTTTTCAGGGGGAGCAGTAGGATATATAGCATACGATGTAATACGAAACTATGAAAAACTGGAAAATATCAACTCCGATGACATAAAAATGCCCGATGTCCATCTCCTCTTTACTAGAGAAGTAATCGTTTATGACCATGTAAAGCAGAAAATATTGATCATAGTAAACGTTGAAATTTCCGATGATAGTGATATAGAAGGGTTATACAAAGAGGCAGAAAAAAGATTAAAAATAGCCGAGAAAGAAATTCTGGAAAAAGATTTTGCTATAAAAATCAATAAGGGCCTTACAAAGACAAAATTTAAGTATTTAAGCAATGAAACGAAAGAGAGTTTTGAAAAGAAAGTCTTAAAAGCAAAGGAATATATAAAGAATGGAGATATATTTCAAGTGGTTTTGTCCCAAAGGTTGGAGGTTAAAACAGATGTAAATCCCTTTACGGCCTATAGAGCATTAAGGAGCATTAATCCATCTCCCTATATGTTTTATATAGATTTTGGAGAATATCATCTGGTAGGTTCGTCACCGGAGCTGCTGGTTAAGGTAAAGGGAGATGTTGTAGAAACATGTCCCATAGCCGGAACCAGGCCCAGAGGAAAAAATGAAGAGGAGGATAAAAGCTATGCCGATGAACTTCTAAATAATGAAAAAGAATTGGCAGAGCACCTGATGTTGGTGGATTTGTCAAGGAATGATATAGGTAAAATATCGGAATTTGGGACCGTAAGGGTAAGCCAGTTTATGGACGTACAAAGGTATTCCCATGTGATGCATATAGTATCAAACGTAGTTGGTAAGATAAGAGAGGATCTTGATATGTATGATGCACTGATATCATGTCTGCCTGCCGGAACTGTATCGGGGGCACCAAAGGTAAGAGCTATGGAGATTATTGATGAACTTGAAAGCAGAAAAAGAGGAGTGTATGCAGGAGCAGTAGGTTACTTGGGATTTAATGGCAATATGGATACATGTATTGCTATAAGAACTATGGTATTTAAAGATAAAACTGCTTATATACAAGCGGGAGCAGGTATAGTTGCAGATTCTCATCCTGAAAATGAATACTATGAGACCCTAAGAAAGGCAAAGGCACTTTTAGTGACTATAGAAAAGGCGGAGGGAGATGCACATTGATTTTGATAATAGATAATTATGATTCTTTTACTTACAATCTGTATCAGTATGTGGGAGAAATTGATGGGGATGTTAAGGTATATAGAAATGATGAGATAACAATAGAAGAATTAAAAAAGATGAGTATAGACCACATTATTATATCGCCGGGACCGGGTTTCCCAAAGGATTCAGGCATATCAACTGAAGTGATCAGGACCTTTGGAAAGTATATTCCCATATTGGGAGTATGTCTTGGACATCAGGCAATAGGAGAAGTTTTTGGAGGCCGAATTATACATGCCGATGAAGCGGTTCATGGCAAAACTTCCATGATTTATCATGATGGAACCTGTTTGTTCAAAGGGCTTCCAAACCCTTTGAAGGTTGTGAGATACCATTCACTAGTTGTCGACAACAGAACAATACCTGGGGAGCTAATGGTTACAGCTAAAAGCTCCCAGGGAGAAGTAATGGGACTGAGGCATAGAAAATATCCCATATACGGACTGCAGTTTCATCCTGAATCTATTTCTACCGATGGTGGGAAAGAAATATTGAACAATTTTCTTAAGATAACTTGACTTGCTAGTTTCTGATAATAACAGCCTATAAGAATCTGCTTCCAGCTCCGATGAAGGCCTGTTTTTTCCTTTACAAACTAGGATATTAAGCTGAAAAACAGTCCTTCAAAGTCGCCTCATCAGAAACCTTATAGGCAGCTAAGATATCTTAGCTTGCTTTAGTAAGATTTACTAGTACAAGAGATTAAACTATAGGGAGAGATATAAAAAATTGGAGGTGTGTAGTGTTATGATTAAGTCTGCAATTGACAAGGTTATAAGAAGACAGAATCTGACAGAGAATGAAATGATATATGCTATGAACGCAATTATGGAAGGAAGGGCAACAGAAGCTCAGATAGGTGGCTTTTTAATAGCTCTTAGAATGAAGGGAGAGACGGCAGAAGAGATCACGGGTGGTGCTAAGGTGATGAGGAATAAGGCCCTTCCAGTAGGTATTAAGAATGACTATGCAATAGACACTTGCGGCACAGGAGGAGATAGTGCAAATACATTCAATATTTCTACCGCAGTAGCTTTTGTGGCAGCAGCTGCAGGTATTACAGTGGTAAAACACGGAAATCGTAGTGTGTCTAGTAGATGCGGCAGTGCCGATGTATTGGAAAGCTTGGGAGTAAATATTAACCTGACACCCGAGAAGGTACAAAGGTGTGCAGATGAGCTGGGAATAGGATTTATGTTTGCTCCTAATTTTCATAGGGCAATGAAACATGCTATAGGACCCAGAAAAGAACTGGGAGTAAGGACTATATTTAATATTCTTGGGCCTCTGACAAATCCTGCAAAGGTAAAGGGCCAGGTCCTTGGAGTATTCGATGGAAAGCTAACGGAGGTCATTGCAAAAGCTCTAAAAGAACTAGGAGTGAAGCAGGCTATGGTGGTCCATGGCATGGATGGACTCGATGAAATTACTGTAACTACTAAAACAAAGGTAAGTGAACTAAAGGATAATGAAATATATACCTATCATATAGATCCAGAACAGTTTGGTTTGCCCTTTGCCCATAGAAAAGATTTGGCAGGGGGAGATCCTAGACAAAACGCAGATATCATACTGAAGATATTAAATGGCGAAAGAGGAGCAAAGAGGGACATTGTACTGTTAAATGCAGGAGCAGCCATATATGTAGGCAAGAAAGCCGATTCTCTGACAGAAGGGGTAGAGAGGGCCAAGACAGTAATAGATACGGGCCTTGCACTGGAAAAGCTGAATCAATTAGTGAAGTTGAGTCAGGAGTTGGGAAAATGATTTTAGATAAAATTGTAGACTATAAGAGAAAAAAGATAGAGGAAGAAAAGAAAGAGGTTCCCGTTGATAAGTTTATTTTTAAGATCAAACAATGTAATGAGATAAGGGATTTTAAGAAGTCCATAAATAGTACAAAAGAGCTTGGTATTATTGCAGAGGTAAAAAAGGCATCGCCTTCTAAAGGAGTTATAAGGGAAAAGTTTGACCCGGTATCCATAGGAATAAAGTATGATAAAAACCATGTTCAGGCGATTTCTGTACTGACGGAGGATAAATTTTTTCAGGGAAGAAATGAGTACCTGACGGAGATTAAAGAAGTAACAACGATTC
This sequence comes from Candidatus Petromonas tenebris, assembly GCA_014236755.1. GTDB lineage: Bacteria > Bacillota > Clostridia > Peptostreptococcales > Caminicellaceae > Petromonas > Petromonas tenebris. The sequence continues at coordinate 11,580 of JACCKY010000041.1, forward strand.
CTCTTTTAAGGAAAGATTTCATAATTGATTCCTATCAGATTTATCAATCAAGGGCTTTGGGAGCTGATGCAATACTCCTAATTGCGTCAATTTTATCTAAAGAAGAATTAATCAGATTCAGAAATACTGCAAAAGCCATAGGTCTTCAGTGTTTGGTAGAAGTTCATGACAGATTTGAATTGGAGACAGTACTGGAAATAGGTACAGACATTATTGGTATCAACAATAGGGATTTAAAGACATTTAAAACCGATATTCGAATGACGGAAAGACTTATGAAATTCATTCCAAAGGATAAGACGGTTATTAGTGAAAGCGGCATAAAAAGTAGGGAAGATATACAGTTTATTAAGGAACTTGGAGTAAAGGGAGTACTGATAGGAGAAAGCTTAATGAGGTCAAGCTCTATAGAAGAAAAGCTCAGGGAATTTAGGGGGCGGTAGAGTGGTCAAAGTAAAGATTTGTGGTTTGAAACGAGAAGAGGATATTCTATATGTGAATAAGCTAAAGCCTGATTACGTAGGATTTGTCTTTGCTAAGAGCAAAAGACAGGTTGATAAATACAGGGCAAAAGAGTTAATCAAAAACCTTGATAAAGGCATAAAGAAGGTGGGAGTATTTTTAAATGCACCTGCAAATGAGGTAATGCAAATAGCCGAATACTGCGGATTGGACGTACTTCAGTTTCATGGGGATGAAGACCCCATGTACTGTAGCTCATTTAACAAGGAGGTATGGAAGGGATTTAGAATAAGAGACAGAGATAGCTTAAGCGAGCTTGAAAGTTACGACACAGACGGTTTTTTGCTGGATACATTTAAGAAGGGAATATACGGCGGTACGGGAGAAGTTTTTAACTGGGATATAGTTGCAGATATAAGTAAAAACAGGTTTGTAATTCTTGCCGGAGGACTTCATTGGGAAAATGTCAAGGCCGCAATCAAAACTGTAGATCCCATGGTTGTAGATGTAAGCAGCGGTGTAGAGACAGATGGATACAAGGATTTTGAAAAAATAAAAAAATTTATAGGGAATGTGAGGGAGATTAGATGACTATAAAAAAAATACCTAAAAGATTTGGAAGATTTGGAGGACAGTTTGTACCGGAGACCCTTATGAATGCTTTGATAGAACTTGAGAACGAGTTTGTTAAAGCAAAGGAAGATAAGGTCTTTCAAAATGAATATAGATATTATGTAAGGGAATATTCGGGAAGGCCTACACCCCTGTATTTTTCAGAAAATTTGACTAAAGATTTGGGTGGAGGCAGGATCTATCTTAAGCGAGAAGATCTAAATCATACGGGAGCCCATAAAATTAACAATGTCATCGGTCAGGTTTTACTGGCAAAGAGAATGGGTAAAAGGAGAATTATTGCAGAGACGGGAGCAGGGCAGCACGGAGTTGCAACTGCCACCGTATGTGCCATGTTTGGGCTGGATTGTGAAGTTTATATGGGTGAAGAGGATATAAGGCGCCAGTCACTGAATGTATTCAAAATGAAGATGCTCGGAGCACAGGTGAATCCCGTATCCTCAGGAACAGGAACCTTGAAGGATGCTACCAATGAGGCTATAAGGGATTGGGTTACCAACGTAGATGATACCTTTTACGTGATAGGTTCCGTTGTAGGCCCCCATCCCTATCCAACGATGGTAAGGGATTTTCAAAGGATAATTGGAGACGAGGTAAAGGAGCAAATCTTACAAAAGGAAGGAAGGCTTCCCGATTATCTGATAGCTTGCGTAGGTGGTGGAAGCAATGCTATGGGACTTTTTTATCCCTTTCATAAAGAAAAAAATATAGATATATATGGAGTAGAAGCAGGTGGACTTGGAGTAAATACTGACAAACATGCGGCAACGATAACTAAAGGGTCTATAGGCGTAATTCACGGAATGATGACCTATGTACTCCAGGATGACAATGGTCAGATAATGCCGGTCCACTCTATATCTGCTGGACTTGATTATCCGGGTATAGGACCTGAACATGCATATTTTCATTCTATCGGTAGGGTGAATTATGTAGCTGTAAGCGATAAGGAAGCGGTGGAAGCCTTTCAGTATTTGACTAGAATGGAGGGGATAATTCCAGCCCTGGAAAGTTCTCACGCTATTGCCTATTTGAGAAAGCTTGCACCTGATACAAATAAAGAAGATATTATTGTAGTTAATTTATCGGGAAGGGGGGACAAGGATATAAATACGATTACTGCTAGCTACGAACTACCAACTACTAACTAATCTAGGAGGAGTGAGAATGAAAAGTAAAATAACGAAAAAGTTTGAAGAGCTTAGGGAAAAAAAAGAGAAGGCTCTTATCACATATGTAACAAGTGGGGATCCCGATTTAGCTACTACTGTGGATTTAGTACTTACAATGGAAAAGGCGGGAGCTGATATTGTAGAGTTGGGGATACCATATTCGGATCCTTTGGCAGATGGTCCGGTTATACAAAGAGGAGCCAAAAGAGCCTTGGAAGGTGGAGCCGATATTGATTCCATTTTTACTATGGTTAAGGATCTTAGAAAAAAGACTGATATTCCCCTTGTTTTTCTACTGTATTACAATTCTATCTTTAAACATGGGATAAAGAGTTTTCTGGATAAATGTAAGGATACTGGGATAGATGGCTTAATTATTCCTGATCTGCCTTTGGAGGAAAGGCGGGAATTAAATGAGATGATGAAAGATTATCCTATTGATTTGATTCCTCTGGTTGCACCTACATCGGAGGACAGGATAGAAAAAATTCTTTTGGATGGAGACGGTTTTATCTACTGCATTTCATCAAAGGGGGTGACGGGGAAAAGAGATCATTTTGAGGTGGATTTAAAGAACTTTATAAACAAAGTAAAAAAATATACCGATAAGCCTCTAGCCATTGGATTTGGAATATCCGACGGAGAAGCTATAAAAAATTTAAAGAGCCTGGCCGATGGATTAATTGTAGGAAGTGCCATTGTTGAAAAAATCGAAGAAGGAATGAAGGAGGGACAAATTAAAGAAAAAGTTTTTGATTTTGTAAATGAATTGCACAAAGCCATAGAGTAAATACTATAATAATAAAAAAATATTAAGCTTGAACAACTTAAATAAATTTAATAGTTAAAAGATTTTGCCAACTTTCCTATTATTTATTGACATTTGGAATTTATCTGGTAAAATAATTTCAACACATTTAATTTAAAAAGAAATTTTTGGAGGCAATCATAATGGAAAATCTTATTAGAAAGAGAAATGCAGAGCAAGAACAATTTTATTTTTACTTTTATTTTTGCTGGGGCTTTTATTACTTTTATAGCGCTGGCTATTTGCTTTGCAAAAAAATACAAAATCTCTTCTCTAATGAGGTCTACAAAGTACGATGTATATCCTTAGACAGATTTACCCCCAAAGGATCTATATCATACTAGCTTTAAAATAGTATACTACTATTAAAAACAAGACCCGTTAGACGGGTCTTATTTTTTTACCAAATAAAATAATTAGGAGGCAATTAATATGGTGATTGTTCTTAAACCAAAAGCAGAGGAAAGAGAAGTTGAGAAAATCAAGAGAAAAATGGAAGATCTAGGATGTGAAACACATGAATCCCAGGGAGAAAACTATCGTTTATTAGGCTTGGTAGGAGATACAAGCAGGATTGACCCAGACCTTATTGAAGCAAATAGGAACGTTGAAAAATTGATAATTGTTCAGGAACCCTTTAAAAAGGCTCACAGGCTCTTTCGTCCTGAGGATACTATCGTACAGATAGGAGATAGAACAATTGGCGGCAGAAAGTTGGCGGTAATAGCAGGCCCATGCTCTGTAGAAAGTGAGGAGCAGATAGTAGGTATAGCAGAGGAGGTTAAGGATGCAGGAGGTACTTTCTTGAGAGGAGGCGCATTCAAACCAAGAACATCTCCCTACAGCTTTCAAGGGCTTAGAGAAGAGGGTCTTGAGCTTTTAAAATTAGCCAGGGCAAAGACAGGACTTCCTATAGTTACGGAACTAATGTCTCCCGATTTAGTTGAAAAGTTTGTAGAGGATGTAGATGTAATACAAATTGGTGCAAGAAACATGCAGAACTTTGATTTACTAAAGGAAGTAGGAAAAACAGATAAGCCCATTTTATTGAAAAGGGGTATGTCGGCTACCATAGAAGAGCTATTGATGGCTGCAGAATATATTATGTCAGAAGGAAACGAAAAGATAGTTCTTTGTGAAAGAGGTGTGAGGACCTTTGAAAAATATACAAGGAATACCCTTGATCTCAGTGCCATACCTGCAATAAAGAAACTGAGTCATCTTCCGGTCATAGTAGACCCTAGCCATGCCGCAGGATTATGGTGGATGGTTGAGCCTTTGGCAAAGGCTGCGATAGCTGTTGGAGCAGATGGACTGATGATAGAGGTGCACAACGATCCAGACAATGCTAAGTGTGACGGAAAGCAGTCCATTAAACCTGAAAGATTTAAGTCACTGATGAGTACATTAAAGAAAATTGCACCGATAGTAAACAGAGAACTGTAATGATGGGGGTGGTGAACTTGGTAGAATCAGACTTTAACATAACTGTTGTAGGACTTGGACTTATTGGTGGTTCCTATGCAATGGCATTAAGGGAGCTTAATCCCCGTAATCTTTGGGGTATCGATATAAATAAAAATACAATCAGGATTGCTGAAGAACAAGGAATAATAGATAAGGGATATGTAAACCCCGAGATTCCTTTAAGAAAATCTGATATAGTGATAATATGCTTATATCCGGATTTAACTATAAAATTCATGAAGGACAATATGAACCTTTTCAAATCAAAAGCCATTATAACAGATACAGCAGGTATTAAAGACAAGATAGTTAAAGAAATAAATACCTTTATTAGGGAAGACATAGAATTCATAGGAGGCCATCCAATGGCAGGCAGAGAATGTGGCGGACTGGCCTTTGCATCTAAGGATATATTTAGCGGTGCAAATTATATAATTACTCCCACTAGAAGAAATAAAGCAAAAAATATTGAGTTAATAGAGGATATTATAAAAAAGATAGGTTGTAAAAAAATAGTTAAAATAAGTCCAGAGAAGCACGATGAAGTCATCGCCTTTACAAGTCAGCTTCCCCATATACTGGCAGTATCTTTAGTGAGCAGTGACATAGAAGAGGATGTGGGATCTTTTATAGGAGGTAGCTTTAAAGACGCCACCAGAGTAGCAATGATAAACTCTGAGCTATGGACTGAGCTTCTTATAGACAATAGCAATAACATTATAAATCAGATAAAGGTATTCGAGGATAACATAGCAAATATTAAAAGGGCTATAATTAATAGTGATAGTAGTTTTTTAAAGTCTACATTTGAAAAGGTGAGACTGAAGAGGGAGGAGCTAAAATAAATATGGATATTGTCACAGTTGAGCTTCAACAAAAAAAATACCCGATATTTATACAAAGAGGATTAATAAAAAATATCGGGCAAAAATTAAAAAATATATATAAAAATAAAAAGATAGCCATAATAACCGATACAAATGTCGAAAATTTGTACGGAGAAAAATTAAGAGATAGTCTTCAAAAAGAAGACTATCTTATAAAAACAATTATAGTAGAGCCGGGAGAAAAAAGCAAATCATTTGAGGCCTTACAAAAAATTTATGATGAGCTTTTAGACTCTGAAATGACCAGGGGAGATTTATTAATAACCTTTGGAGGTGGAGTAGTTGGAGATTTGGGAGGCTTTGCCGCCTCCACCTTTCTGAGGGGAATACCCTTTGTACAGATTCCAACCTCCCTTTTGGCACAAATTGATAGCAGTGTTGGAGGAAAGGTTGCCGTTAACTTGCCTAGAGGTAAAAATCTGGTAGGGAGCTTTTACCATCCCGAAGCTGTATTTATAGACCCTGATCTATTAAAAACCCTTGATAGGAGATTTTTACATGATGGAATGGCAGAGGCAATAAAATACGGTTTAATAAAAGATAAGCAGTTGTTTCAAAAGTTTTTTAATTATCAAACAAAAGAAGAACTTTTTGAAAACATGGAACAAATAATCTACAGATGCTGCAGTATAAAGAAAATGATAGTGGAGAAGGATGAAAAGGATACAGGAGAGAGAATGCTGCTTAACTTTGGACATACAATAGGCCATGCCATAGAAAAATATTTTAAGTATGAGAAATATACTCACGGAGAAGCCGTAGCCATAGGAATGTTAGCCATAACGAAGAAGAGTGAAGAGATAGGCATAACAGAGAAAGGAACGGCAGATTTAATAAAAGAAATCCTCATTAAATATGAGAAGGTAATGAAAACCATTGGACTGGATAAAAAGAATAAGGGAGAAAGTATAAGTATTGTGCTGCTGAAGAGTATAGGAGATAGCTTTATTAAGAAAATAAATAAAGAAGATGTAGTTAAATATATAAATTGAAGGGAGCTGGACTAGTGAAAAGTGTAATAATAAATCCATCAAAGCTTACAGGAGAGATAAGAATACCTCCCTCTAAAAGTATTAGCCATAGAGCTATAATCTGCGGAGGTCTTTCAGAGGGACTAAGCAATATAAAGAATATAATATTTTCTGATGATATTATAGCAACCTTAGAAGGAATGAAATCCTTTGGGGTAAAGGTAGAAGGTATAGAAGAAGACCCGGAGTCCGGTACTAATAATGTTTCTATTATGGGAAGGAAGAGGTTGAAACTGTTAAATAGCATAATAGACTGTAAGGAGTCGGGATCAACTTTGAGGTTTTTAATACCAATGGCAGGACTGTTGGGTGATGAAGTGATATTTACAGGCAGAGGTAAGCTTGTAGAGCGTCCCCTTGAAACATATTATAAGATTTTCAGAGAGCAGGATATAGAGTACAAAAATGATAATGGAAAGCTGCCCTTAAACGTAAGAGGGACTTTGAAACCTGGGACATTCAGAGTAAAGGGAAATATCAGCTCTCAATTTATAACGGGATTAATGTTTGTACTTCCACTCCTTGAAGGAGATTCCAGAATAGAGATAA
>JACCKY010000004.1 GCA_014236755.1 Candidatus Petromonas tenebris
GCCCTTTTTATTGGGTGGTAACAGGTAATAAGAGTTAAGAGTTAAAAGATTTAAAAACGGGTTACGGGTGAGCGGCAACCGAATAACGAATAGCGAAAAGCGATTGACCTGAATTTGCTTTGGTGCAACGATTTAATTTTTAAAATAGTAATAAATATTATTAGGTTAGAAATACTTTGCAATTGGGTATATTAAAGGATATATAAAGATTAGAAGGGTGATCAAACATGGGATTTTATGAAGAGTTAAGTAAATACTATGACATAGTATTTCCATTTGATGAAAACAAGTTAAATTTCATGAAAAAAAGGGTCAAGGGAAGAAAGATACTGGATGTAGCTGCGGGAACCGGTAATTATTCAGTTGCACTGGCGAAGTTGGGTTATAGTGTCACGGCAATAGATTTAGATCAAGAGATGATAGAAAAGATACATAGAAAGAGTAGAGACGAAGGAGTTAAGGTTGAAGCACATCAATTGGATATGAGAGATATAGACCGATTAAATGAAAATGAATTTAATTTAATATTTTGCATAGGAAACTCATTAGCACACTTGAATGGCACCGCTGAAATAAAAGACGTAATTAAAAAGATGTACAATCTACTTACTGATGGGGGGAGTATAATTATTCAAACAGTTAACTATGATAGAGTTCTAAAATACGACGTAAAGGAGCTACCTTTAATTGACAGGAAAAAAAGTGGTGTAAAATTTATACGTAACTATGAATTAGAGAATGGAAAGATACTATTTAAAACAAAGCTTATAATAAATAATGATAAAATCTATGAAAACTGTATAAAATTATATCCTTTAACTAGCAGGGAGCTAACTTATATACTCAATGATTGCGGGTTTAAAAAAGTAGATATTTATGGTGATTTTAATGAAGGAGAGTTTTCTATTAACTCCTTTCCCATGATTGCAGTAGCGTATAAATAATATATTTTATTATTAAATATTTAATAAAAGTGTTGACAAGTGTAAAATTTTATCTTATAATCTATTACAATAAATTAATAAAAGAAAGACTATGAAGAGAAGAGTAGGTATGCAAGAGGGCTTAAGCGAGTTGGTGACGGTGGAAGACCAACGCCTGATGTATATTGAAGAACATCTCTGAGTTTCTAACCAAAATCCTTTATGGAGAGTAGGCTTAGACGGAGCCAAACCGTTATAGATTGGACAGTATCGAATATTTATAGTGATATTCCGTACTGATTGAGAGAGCTTTTCAAGCTAAATAGGGTGGTACCGCGAAATATAACCTTTCGTCCCTACAAGGGGATTGAAAGGTTTTTTTATTTGCAAAAAAGAAAAGTTGACATAAATGCTTTCTCATTAGTATGGACAAAATCTTAAGGAGGGATAGTGATGACAAGGACATTTATTTCAGAAATCAAAGGTTTAGACAGAAAAGAAGTGATTTTAAAAGGCTGGATTCACAAAATAAAGAGTTTTAAGGATTTTGCCTTTGTTATGCTTAGGGACAAAACAGGAGTTGTTCAGCTGATAGTAGAAGATGAAGACCTATTAAAGGAACTTAAACTGGAAATGTCCGTTGAAGTAAAGGGACGTGTAGAGGAAAATACAAAGGCACCTGGAGGAGTTGAAGTTAAAGCTGATAAGATAACTATAATAGGAAAAAGCTACTATGAACTTCTACCATTTTCAATAAATGGTAGAGATATAAATGCTTCTTTGGAAAAACAGCTGGATTATAGGACTATAAGTCTTCGCAGACTAGACAGAAGAGCGGTCTTTAGAGTTCAAGAAGAAATAATTGAAGCTTTTAGAACCTATTTAAAAAACAATAAATTCTCGGAAATTCATACACCTAAAATTATAGCTACGGAAACTGAAGGCGGTTCAGAAGTATTTACGGTAAACTATTTTGGCAGAAGAACTTTTTTAGCCCAGAGTCCTCAATTTTATAAACAGATGATGGTAGGTGCAGGATTTGAAAGGGTTTTTGAGATAGGTCATGCTTATAGAGCAGAGCTTCACAACACATGGAGACACCTTAATGAATATGTAAGCTTAGATGTGGAAATGGGCTTTATAGAAGATGAAAATGATTTAATGGATTTAGAAGAAGGTTTTGTTAAGTATTTATTTAAACATTTAAATAATACTTGTAAGAAAGAGCTGGAAATGTGCGGTGTAAATCTGGCAAAGGTAGATGATATACCGAGAATAAACCTATTAGAAGCCCAGGAAATACTGCTGAAGGAATACGGCAAAAAATCACCGGTGGGAAATATAGATGCAGAGGGAGAAGCTTTATTTTCACAATATGTAAAGGAAAAGTATAACAGCGATTTCGTATTTTTAACCAAATATCCGGCATCTAAAAGACCTGTTTATACTATGCCCGATGATAAGCTTGAAGGAATGACTAAAAGTTTTGACTTGATATATAAGGGTCTTGAAATTACAACTGGGGGTCAAAGGATACACGACTATGAGATGCTCAAGGATAACATGATTAAATTTGGATGTAATCCCGATGATTTTGATTACTATTTGGAAAGCTTTAAATATGGGATGCCTCCCCACGGAGGGTTTGCAATAGGTCTTGAAAGAATTACTATGAAGATACTTGATTTAGATAATATTCGGGAAGCAACTCTGTTGCCGAGGGATATAAATAGAGTTACACCATAAGGAGGAGTTAAAATGAAGATAAATAAAGAGGAAATAGCCTATATTGCAAAGCTTGCTAAGCTCAGCTTTACAGAGGATGAACTATTGAAGTTTACAAAGGAATTTGAAGATATAATCAACCACTTTGCAAATATAGATAAAGAGAATTTGGATGATATAGATATAAATAGCTTTGAAAATTTTGAGTCAGTGCTGAGGAAAGATGAGGTTAAAGTTTTTAAAGATAAAAAGGAACTTTTTAGAAACGCTAAGAGCATGAGGGAAACCTACGTTGAAATACCTAAAATAATAGAATAGTGACTGGAGGGATAGTGTTGAAGATTCATAAAATGACTATAGAAGAAATAAAGCAGGGACTGGAAGATAAAAAAATTACCGCTGAAGAGTTAGTTGGTACTTATATAAATAGGATTAAAAAGCTGGATGGAAAGGTTGGAGCTTTTCTTACATTGCAGGAGGAAGAGGCCCTAAATGCAGCGCAAAAAATAGATGAAAAAATACAAAAAGGATTAGATATAGGACCTTTGGGCGGCGTACCCGTTGCTATAAAGGATAACATTTGTATGAAGGGAGTAAAGACTACCTGTGCATCTAAAATGTTGGAGGATTTTATACCTCCCTATGATGCCACTGTCATTGAAAAGCTAAAGGACGCAGGAGCAGTTATAATAGGAAAGGTAAATATGGATGAATTTGCCATGGGTTCTTCCACAGAAAACTCATACTTTAAAAAGACCAAAAATCCTTGGGATTTAAGTAAAGTGCCTGGAGGTTCCTCCGGTGGCTCTGCGGCGTCGGTGGCAGCAGGATTTACTCCAATAGCTCTTGGATCGGACACGGGAGGGTCCATAAGGCAGCCGGCAGCTTTTTGTGGAACAGTTGGGCTTAAACCTACCTATGGACTTGTATCAAGATACGGACTTATTGCCTTTGGATCATCTTTAGATCAAATAGGTCCCATTACAAAGACTGTAAAGGATTGTGCTGTTGGACTTTTAGCTATACAGGGGCATGATCCCATGGATAGCACCAGTGTTCAACATGAAGTAGAAAAGGATTATTTGGACGAGATAGAAAAGGGTGTAAAAGGATTTAAGATTGGAGTTCCCAAGGAGTTTTTCATGGAAGGATTAGATAAAGAAATAGGTAGAGCCATAAGAAAATCTATGGAAAGACTTGAAGGAATGGGTGCTGAGGTTGAAGAATTTTCACTGCCTATTGAGGACTCAGGTCTGTCTGCCTACTATATCATATCCTCGGCTGAAGCAAGTTCAAATCTCGCCAGATACGATGGAGTGAGATACGGCTACAGGAGTAAGGATTTCGATGATTTTGAAGAACTTATCGTTAAAACCAGAACAGAGGGATTTGGAAATGAAGTTAAGAGAAGGATAATGCTTGGAACCTACGTTTTATCTTCAGGGTACTATGATGCATACTATAAAAAGGCTATGAAGTATAGAAAAAAAATACAGAAAAGCTATAGGGAAGCCTTTGAAAAATATGATCTTATACTTGGACCAACATCTCCTATACTGCCATTTACAGTAGGAGAAAAGATTAATAATCCATTAGAAATGTACCTGGCAGACATATATACAGTTAATGTAAATCTTGCAGGACTGCCTGCCATATCAATGCCCTGCGGTTTCAGTAATACAAAACTACCTATTGGGCTACAGTTGATAGGAGATCACTTTACAGAGAAAAAGCTTCTAAGGGCTGCCTATGCATTAGAACAAGAGCTTGGAGTATGTAATGAAGTGCCTAGTTTAGGGGAGGAGGAATAATATGGGATTAGAAACTATAATAGGTTTAGAGATACATGTTGAACTAGATACGAAATCAAAGATATTTTGTTCATGTTCTACGGAGTTTGGAGCTAAGCCAAATGAAAACACATGTCCTATTTGCATCGGACTACCAGGAACTTTACCCGTATTAAACGAAGAGGTAGTAAATCTGGCTATTAAGGCTGGAACTGCCCTTAACTGTAATATAAATATGATAAACAAAACCGACAGGAAAAACTACTTTTATCCTGACCTTCCAAAGGCTTATCAGATATCTCAGTATGATATGCCTATATGCACGGGTGGTTGGATAGAGATAGAATCAGGAGGGAAAACCAAAAAAGTAGGAATTACCAGAATCCATATAGAAGAAGATGCAGGTAAGCTGATACATCTTGAGGATGAGCCCTTTACCCTAGTTGATTACAATAGGACAGGAGTGCCCCTTATAGAAATAGTTACGGAGCCAGATTTAAGATCGTCTGAAGAAGCGGTAGCCTTTTTAAAAGCCCTTAAATCCATACTGGAATATGCTGAAATTTCCGACTGTCGTATGGAACAGGGTTCGTTGAGATGTGATGCAAATATATCCGTAAGAGAAATAGGACAAAAAGACTTTAATACGAAGGTGGAGATTAAAAACCTTAACTCCTTTAAAGAAGTGGCAAAGGCCCTTGAAAAAGAAGAAAGGAGACAAAAAGAACTGTATAATTTTGGTGAAGGCCACAAAATAAAGCAGGAAACCAGGAAGTGGGATGCAGGAAAAGGAAGAACTGTATCAATGAGGTCAAAGGAAGATGCCCATGATTATAGATATTTTCCCGAGCCTGACTTGCCGCCAGTTACAATCAAAGAGGAACTAATTAATAAAATAAAGAAAACTCTGCCAGAATTAGCTTCGGAAAAGGCGAAAAGATTTTCACAAGAATATAAACTAAATGAAAAGGATATTGATATTTTAATAAGCAGCAAGGAGATAGCAGACTATTTTGAAACTGTTGTTTCCCTTGGAAGTGAACCTAAGGAAGCTTCTAATTGGATTACTGTTGAACTTTTAAGAGTTATGAAGCAAACAGAGGTCATTCCCGTAAAAGCAGAGCAGCTCGCAGGATTAATTAAATTAGTTGATAAAGGTACTATAAGCCGTTCAGCTGCTAAGGAAGTTTTTGATGAGTTGGTTTCTTCAGATAAGGATCCGGAGGAAATAGTAAAGAAAAGGGGATTGTCACAAATAAGCAGTTCGGATCAGTTGGAAGAAATAATAGATTCGGTATTAAACCAGAATTCCCAGGCAGTAGAGGACTATAAAAACGGTAAGGGAAAGGCAATAGGATTTTTGATTGGACAGATAATGAAAGAGACAAAGGGTAAGGCTAATCCTAATATTGCCAGAGAGATTCTACTGGAAAAGCTAAAATAAGAAGGTTAAATTAAAGAGTATTAAATGATAAAGCAGGCATTGTGCTTGCTTTTGTTTTGCTAAGGACCTCAAACATTTTTTGCAAAAAATTGCATGGATTAAACGTGGTGAAGTCAATCAGTGTAAAGAATTGAAAACTATTTCCAGTTAAATTTTCGCAAGTATTCAAATGTATTTCTAGATGTTTTGCTTTTAATGATCTAAAAGCATTGACCAATTAGTGCTAAGAACTAAGAGCTACGAACTACGAACTGACAAAGCATCGCCAGACGTTTTGTTCTGCTATAAAAATGATGAATAATGTGCAAAATAGACTATATACACAAAATTGAGGTGATAGTTATGGTCTATTTAGCATTTAAGGTTTTGATACTATTTACAATGGGTATTACAATTATGAGGTTAATGGGTAAATCTGCCATAAATCAACTTACTCCTTATGACTTGATGGCAATTATAATCATAGGGACTGTTGTTGCCGAACCATTAATAAGTACGAAGTTAAAACCTACATTGTTTACACTGCTTATATTAATAATTCTTTATGTTATATATTCAAAGCTTTCACTAAATCAGTTTTTTAATAAACTACTTCTTGGAAGACCAGCCATTTTAATAAAACACGGTAAAATTATAGAACAAAATATTGAAAAAGAGCATATTTCGTTAATTCAACTGATTTCCATGCTTAGAGTAAGCGGTTATCCTAAGCTTGAGGATATAGAGTATGTTATATTGGAGCCTACGGGAGAAATAAGTATAATTCCTAAACCAGAAGTGAGGTCGATAACGGCATCAGACCTTAATATTTCCACTCAATACGAGGGACTTCCTATAGGAATAATTATAGACGGAAAGGTGCAAAGACAAAATCTAAAATTAATAAATAAGGACGAGCAGTGGTTAGAGAAAAAACTGAAAGAAGAGGGCATTAAGGATATAAAAGACGTTATATATGCATATGCTACGGATCAAAGTGATGAAATATTCTGTGATTTAAGAAACAATATCCAATAAGAATCTTTAATTTAACTTGCCTCGCTAGTTCCTTATAGATATCCTTCAATAATCCTCTTTTGGCTCCGTAGAAGAGCTGTTTTAATAGAAAAGATTTAGAGATAAAAACAACTCTTCAAAGTTTTTTCAGAGGAAACGAGGAAACAAGGAAGAGTTATTTGAAGCAGCTTTAGATGAATTTACTCAAAAAAGCTATGAAGATGCATCCCTTAACAACATATTAAAAAAGGCTGGAATGAGTAAAGGGGCCTTTTACTATCACTTTAAAAATAAAGAAGATTTATATTTTTCCATATTAGAAGAGGTACATGATGCTGAGCACGAGTTTATAGAAGAGCATATAAAAGAAATAGGAGAAAATATTACTGAAAAAAATTTCTTTGAAATACTGAAAATCTATGGTGAAGCTGGCTTAGAATTTTCAATAAGACATCCAAAATACTATCATTTAGTACAGCGACTATTAAAGGAAAATGAAAAGATAATCAGAAATTTTATTGATAAAAAGTTAAATGAGCATATGGAAGGCTTATTTGAAAAACTAATTTTGGAAGCAATACAAAGAGGAGAATTGAGGAACGATTTTTACCTTGAGTTTATAAAAAAATTAATCAAAAATTTATTTCAAAACTTTAGTTTTATTTTTTTACAGGATATAGATGAATTTGACTTTGATAAGCTTATAAAAACATACGATGATTATATAGATTTCATTGAAAATGGATTGGGTAAAAAGTAAAGGGGTGATCAAATGGCCAAAGAGGTGCTGATGAAGGTAAGGGATTTAAGCAAACATTATCAAATGGGAGAGGTAATAGTAAAGGCTCTGAAGGATGCAACCTTTGAAATAAATGAAGGTGAGTTTGTTGTGATTTTAGGTCCCAGTGGCTCAGGTAAAAGTACACTTCTAAACATACTTGGCGGTATGGATAAACCGACAAAAGGGCAGATTTACATGCGAGAAGAAGAGATTACAAAGTATGATGATAAGCAGCTTACAAAATACAGAAGGGATAAAATAGGATTTGTGTTTCAGTTCTATAATCTTATGGCTAATTTAACAGCCATAGAAAACGTGGAGCTTGCTACGGAGATATGTAAAAACCCCTTGAATATTGATGAAGTTTTAGAGAATGTAGGTTTAGGCAACAGGAAAAACCATTTTCCATCTCAAATGAGTGGAGGTGAGCAGCAGAGGGTAGCAATAGCAAGGGCAGTTGCAAAGAACCCCTTACTACTTTTATGTGACGAACCTACAGGAGCACTTGACTATAAAACAGGAATATCTATTCTATCACTGCTTAGTAAGATAAATAAGGATTATAAAAAGACGGTTATGGTGATAACCCATAATGCTCCTATAGCTAAAATGGCAGACAGGGTGCTAAAGATGAGAAGTGGAGAAATTATAGATGATTATATGAATGAAAAACCCATAGATCCTGAAGGGATTGAGTGGTAGATGAATAAGTTAAATCTAAGACTTATGAGGCTTATAAAAAGTTCAAAGGGACAATTTTTAGCCATAATGGCAGTAATCATTGTAGGGCTTTTAGTTTATACTGCTCTTAATATGGCGGTAGTAAATCTGAAAAACACTGTAGATTATTATTATGATTTGACCAATTTTGCAGATTTATATGTTCAAGTGGTTAAGATCCCTGCAAAGTCAATAAAAGATTTAGAGAGTAAACAGAGTATTGTAAAAGCCCAAGGAAGAATAGTATATGATGTACCCTTAAAGGTTGAAGATGAAGATGAAAAGGTAAACGTGAGGGTAATATCGGTACCCGATAGCAGTGAAAATATTAACTCTCTATATATAGTAGACGGAGAAGCAATAAGTAATAAGGCCAAAGACGCACTGGTTATCGAACAGTTTGCTAAGGCTCGAAATATAAAGGTAGGGGAAACTATAATTCCACAAATAGGTGGAAAACAGTATGAGCTTACGGTTAGAGGGATTGTTGCAAGTCCTGAATTTGTTTATCTTATGGAGGATGAGCAGAGCTTGTTGCCTCAACCGGATAAATTTGGAGTAATCTATGTATCTGACGAATTTGCAAGGCAAAGCTTTGGACTTAATGATGGCCATAATGAGGTATTGATAAATTTAAAATCAGAGAAAGACATAGATAAAGCAAAGGAAAGATTGGAAGAAGAGTTGGACAAATTTGGAGTAAAGAGGATTATTACAAAAGAGGAACAGCTAAGTAATAGAATGATTTCAGAAGAGATTAATCAGCTCAAAAATTCATCAAACACTGTACCACTAATTTTCTTAGGAGTCGCCGCCATAATACTTGCGGTTATGATATCCAGAATGGTAAGAAATGATAGGACGTCTATAGGAGTGTTGAAGGCCCTAGGCTATAATAATATTCAGATACTTTTTCATTATATCAAATATTCTCTATTTATAGGTATAATGGGTTCTATTATTGGAACCTTTACGGGAATGATTTTGTCGGGGTATATGACTAAAATGTATATTAGGTTTTTCAATATTCCCATGCTTCAGGTAAATTTTTATTATAAATATATGTTTTTAGCCGTTTTAATATCAAGTATATTCTGTATATTGGCAGGGCTGTGGGGAGGTAGAGGAGTCTTAAAGATACTTCCTGCGGAATCAATGAGACCGGAGACACCAAAGGTTGGAAAGAGAATTTTATTAGAACGAATAAATATAATATGGCAAAGAATAACCTTCAGTTGGAAAATGGTTATAAGAAACATTTTTAGGAGTAAAAAAAGATTTATCTTTATAATCTTAGGTATTGCACTGACCTTTAGTATGACTTTTTTAACGATGCATCAATGGGATGCCTTCGCAACCATATTTAATACCCATTATGGCGAATTTCAAAGAATGGATTATAATATTAATTTTAGTAAACCATTAAATGATAATGTGGTTAAAGACATACAGCATTTAGTTGAGGCTGAGGAAATTGAAGCCAAAGTAGAATATCCTTTCGAAATAATATACGGGTGGAAAAGTGAAGTTGTTAATATTATTGGAGTTAAGAGCAAGACGAAATTCTATGGATTTATAAATCAAGAAGGGACAGAAATAGAGTTGCCGAAGGAAGGGATTGTCTTTTCGGAAAACCTTGCAAAATTTTTAGGAGTTAAAAAGGGAGATAGAGTGAAGATAAAAAGTTTTATTCCAGAGAGAGAAGATGTATACATGGAAGTTAAAGATATTATTAAACAGAGCCTGGGAATGAATGCTTACATGGATATAGACTATATGACGGATAAGCTTTTGGATAATGAGTTAGCCACTGGAGTATATTTAAACTCCAAAGACGATGTAAAAGAAAAACTCGGTAATGTTAAAAATATTTCATCGGTACAATCTCTCGATGATTTAAAAAGCATTTTTCAGCAGTTCTTACAGTTAAGCATATTTTCTATTGGTATACTGGTTATATTTTCAGGCGTATTAGGCTTCGCAATAGTTTACAATGCTACAACTATGAGCATCAATGAAAGAAGACTAGAGTTTTCATCTCTCAGGGTTATGGGATTTTCCAAAAAAGAAATATACAGAATTATAACAAAGGAAAATACAATAATGACTGTTTTGGGCATATTAATTGGTATGCCAATAGGAAGAATCATGATAAGGTCCGTTGAAGAAGTATTTAGCAATGAACTTTATACATTGCATACTCCAATATCTCTAAAAAGCTATATATGGGCATCAGCATTAACTATAATTTTTGTAGCACTTGCCCAATTGTCGACTTTAAGAAAGATAAACAAACTAGACTTCATGGAAGCCCTAAAGAGTAGGATATCATAGGAGGTGTAAGTGGTGAAGAAGAAAATAGTAATTACAGCTATTGTAGTGGTATTAGTTGCAGCTGGTGTTTTCTACAGGATGAATACCGGAAATATAATGCAGGTAGAAACATATGAAGTCAAAAGGGGAAATGTAAGTAAATATGTGGAAGAGACTGGAACTGTAAAATCAGATAATAAAAGAGAGGTTACCACTACAGTAAGCGGTAAAATAAAGAAATTAAATGTTCAAGTAGGAGATGTAGTAAAAAGAGGCGATATAATGGCTGAGATGGATTTTGAAACAATAGACCTGGAAATCAAAAGTTTAAAAGCCCAGCTTGAAGGTTTAAGGGCTGAATATAAAGAAACGTTAAAACCAGCAGATGAAGAACAGATAGCTAAAGCAAAGGTCAATATAGATTCTGCAAAACTTGGTCTAGAAGAAGCAAAAAGAAAGCTTGAAAACAATAAAAAACTTTATGATGAGGGAGTTATCAGCTATGAAGCATATAAGGCCTCGATAGACGCTGTGGTTATTAAAGAAAATTCTTTAGAAATAGCTCAAAAAGAACTCGAGCTTTTACAAAAAGGAATTTCACAAAATGTAAAAAACAAGTATAAGTATCAGATTGAACAAATGGCATATCAAATAGATATATTAAAAAAAGAAAAAATGATTACTTTGTAAAGGCCCCGATTGATGGAATAATAATGGAAATTTCATTAGAAGAAGGCTCTTTTGTTCAGCCGGGAATGGAAATTTTAGAGGTAGGAAATGAAGAAGCCATGTATATAGAGACAGATATATTAGTTAGCGAGATAGGCGGTGTCAAAGAAGGGGCTAAGACCTTAGTGTACAATGAAGATATAGGTATACCCCATATAAAGGGAGAGGTAAGAAAGATTTATCCAAAGGCCTTCAATAAAGTATCAGACCTAGGAATCGAGCAGAAGAGAGTACGGGTTGAAATAGATATTCCCAATAATGTACCAAAGCTAAAACTAGGATACGATATGGATGTAAAGATACTAACTCATTTTAAAGAAAACATAATCACTGTACCTGAAAATTCCGTATTTGAATTAGAAGACGGTCAGTATGTGTTTATAGCTCAGAATGGCAAGGCAGTACTCAGAAGGGTTAAAACAGGAATCGAAGGAGAAGATATGATAGAGATAGTATCAGGAATTAAGGAAGGAGAGAAGGTAATAATATCCCCCCACAAAGATTTGGAAGAGGGAATGGACATAGAGGAAATATAATGATAGAAAAAAGGGCGGAATTTCCGCCCTCAATTAATGTAGTCCTGTTGTTTTCGAATTTTCCACTATCCTTTGATAAAGGGGATTATCTCCCATGTATTTATCAAGATAAGATAGAAGCATTGCCTTGTTGGCACCGGCATATTCAAGCATTTTGTCAGCTACGTGATCTATTACTTCAGATTCTTCACACTCTGAAATTATTTCAAAAATTTCTGCTATATTTTGAGCTATTGGTGAAGCTGAATCTCCATCGTTGTCTTTATCGGGAACTATATTATTTTCCGCCATGTAAGTTATGGCATCACATAGAATCCAGCCAGTACCTTCAACAGTTTTTAATAGGTTATAAAGATGTTTTTGAGTTTTATCCTTATCTATTGTCATAGTATCTTCCTTTCTATATTAAATATTATCTGCCAACAAACATTTGAGTAAAGATTTTTCCGTACCTTGAGCCTTCCTTTACTCCGATGCCTATGTGGGTAAATTTAGTATTAAGTATATTTTTCCTATGCCCTTCAGAACTCATTAAAGAATCATGGGCTCCTTTAACAGTTGAATTTCCAGCAAGATTTTCTCCTGCGTATATATACTTGATACCAAAATTTTTCATCATATCGAAGGGGCTTCCATATGTAGGCGAATTATGACTGAAATAGTTGTTGTCAATCATATCTTGTGATTTATATCTGGCTACTTCTGTAAGTTTTAAATCCAGCTTTAGTGGAGTTAAGCCTTTTTTGGAACGTTCAGCATTAACTAATCTAAGCATTTCTTCTTCATTAGGAGTTAGTCCCTTGAGGTTTGCAGTTTGACCTGAAAGATCAGCTTTTTCTACTACAGGCTCTACTTCCTTTGGGTCAACGGCTCCAACCTTGCCGTTATCTAAAATAACAATATACCATTTGCCTACCTGACCTGCAACATCCAATTTGGCATCCTTTTTGACTGTGGTTACAACTGGAAAGTCTGTAGAATTACCATTCCTAATATAGGCTGTATCTTTTAAAACCTTTACTTTTTCAACATCCCCCCTTTGAAATATTGAGGAAGCTTGAGGATTTAGAGGTTTTTCCTGGGGATTACGGACGCATCCGGAAAATATTAGCAATAGGACAACAAAAGCTAAAATAAATTTTGCTTGCATAATTTTCTTCATAAAAATCACCTCAAGTTATATTATTTCCTGTTATGTAAAAAAAATTATTATATTGAAAAATAACTTGTAATCTTAAGGATTTGTTTTTTCTAAATCTTTGGCGAAATTAACGTTCTTTTTACTTCAATTCTAAAGTTGGAATCCTGCAAAAAATCACATAACCATCAAAAAAAGTGTGGAGAGTATCCACACTTATATTTTATATTTTTTAAGCTCTGTTTTTAAGTTGTTAGTTAGGGTCTCTAGCTGATTTACATAGTCTATTAGCTCAGTGATCTTATCTGAGTATTCTATTACACTTGCACTCATTTCCTCTGCTGAAGCTGAGTTTTCTTCGGCAATGGCTGCTAAAGAATGAATGTTTTCGAATACTTTAGAGATTTTTTTAGTTTCCAGTGCCAGTTTGTCTACTAGCTCTACGATTCCATTGGAGACATTTGTGATTTCATCGGTGGCTTCTTTATTGTCATTTGCCACAGTTTCAAGGGTCTTGCTGCTCTCTTCAAGCTGATAGAACTGGTTGGTAACTTGCTCTACCATACTGTTTACTTCCATAGTAAAGGCATTTAGATTCTCATTGATTACCTTTACAGCGCTTTTAGAATCCTCTGCCAGTTTCCTAATTTCTTCGGCTACAACGGTAAAACCTCTACCCATTTCTCCGGCCCTGGCTGCTTCTATAGCAGCATTGAGAGCAAGGAGGTTAGTTTGCTCAGATATTTGTTCAACTGTTATTACTATGTCGATTATGTCTTGAACCTGTTTTGAAAGCTCTTCACCTTGAGCGTTTACCTTAGAAAAATTATCTCGTACACTTAAAAGCATGTTTGATACATCCTGGAGCTCTTTAAATGATTTTTCTATATTAGATACTGCATTTTCAAGTTGTTTTTTTCTTATGCTTTCTTCTTCAGCCAAGCTATTTAAATTTTCGATGTTGTCATTGAGAGCATATACTGACTTTTCCGTTTCTTCCGCTTGGTGAACGGCTCCATTTGCTACTTCCTGAACGGCATTAGATATACCTTCAGAAACCTCTTTCATACTATTGGCTATATTTGAAAAAGTTACTGTGAAGTTATGTACATCGTCCATACCACCCTTTAAATATATAAAATCCTTTTTAATAGTATTTTTGATTCTACCAATATCTGCAGTGTATTTTTCAAATTGGTCTCCTGATTTGATTTTAACATCCTCAACAAAGTCTAAATCTTCAAGTTTAGAAAGTTCATCTTGTATAGTTTTAAGAGGTGATATCACTGCACTTGAGATAATATAGGATGCTAAAAAAATTACTCCTGAGAAGATAAGACTTTTAACTAATTCTGATGTCCCACTGTCTATGTAAAAGGTTGCAAATGAAATGAGAGTGATCGGAATAGCGATTTTTAAGGAAAGATTCTTTATAAAACCAAAGGACAAAAATTTAGAAAATCTAAAGGTTTTAGATTCAGAAGTATCCTTTTCAAGTTTTATTTTAACCTTCATATAATGTATTCCATCGTTATAGGTACCCTTATCTATTATATTCCAATCCATTTTTTCATTGAAAAATTTAGCGCTGCCCTCTAAGAGACCCAGAAAATAGTCGAACATTCCTCGTTTTGATTGATATAGGATTTCTATCTCTTTATGACCTGTTTCCGTTGCAATAAGTCTTGGTGGTTTTGCACCTCTTATCATTTTAGTAAGTTGAAGATGAACATCGTCCATCATCATTAGGAAGCCCTTTAGACTGAATCTTTCAAAGTATGATGGAAACCACTTGCTAAAGGTTTCAATATTTCTTCTTCCTATCTCTCTCCAAATTTCACCGGGATCTTTATTTAATGTCTTTCCAACTTCCTCTACAATGGTTTTCGGTTCACTATCTGGTATGTCTTCTAAAGGAGTGATAACTCTATTAGGTTCCCAGCCTACTTTCTTTACAGTACTATCAATAATTTCCTTGCCATATAGATTTTCCAGTGTATTTATCCAAGTAGATACTACTGTTCCTTTCATATGTTAAACCTCCTTTAGTACTTATATATACCCATTATAATACAAAAGTAAAAAAATGTCGTATTTTCTTTTTTGACTTAGCAAAAAGATTATATATAATAAAAACTTATAAACTATATTGTAACTGTAAATAGATAAAGTTCGATACAAAACAAATTAAGTAAAAATATTGACAATATAATGTTCGAAAATTATAATGATTACATAGTCTTAATAATTATAGACGCTTTAGAGACGGACAAATAATATAATTATAAAAAACAAATTTAAGGGGGAATATGGTTTTATGAAGACAGATGTACAAATAGCTCAGGAGGCCAAAATGCTTCCAATAGTGGAGATAGGCGAAAAGCTGGGGCTTAAGGAGGATGATTTGGAGCTTTATGGGAAATATAAGGCGAAAATTTCCCTTGAGGTCTACGAAGAATTAAAGGATAAAGAAGATGGTAAGCTCATACTAGTTACGGCAATCAACCCAACATCAGCTGGAGAAGGAAAGACTACCACAAACGTAGGACTAAGCATGGGGCTCAATGAAATAGGTAAAAAAGCCATTACTACATTAAGAGAACCTTCCCTCGGACCCTGTTTTGGAATAAAGGGAGGAGCAGCTGGTGGAGGATATGCACAAGTAGTTCCTATGGATGATATTAACCTTCACTTTACAGGTGATATTCATGCCATAACTACTGCAAACAACCTTTTGGCGGCACTTATAGATAATCATATACATCAAGGCAATAAATTAGGAATTGACCCAAGAAGAGTGACTTGGAAAAGAGCCCTTGACATGAATGATAGAGCTCTGAGAAACATAGTAATTGGACTGGGAGGTAGAGGTAACGGAGTGCCTAGAGAAGACGGATTTGATATATCCGTTGCTTCAGAAATAATGGCTATACTTTGTTTGGCTACGGGTATGGAAGACCTTAAGAAAAGACTGTCTGACATGATAGTAGGATACACATACAATAATGAACCTGTTACGGCAGGACAGCTTGACGCAACGGGAGCTTTGGCCTTGGTGCTTAAGGACGCCATAAAACCTAATCTTGTACAGACCTTGGAAAACACACCTGCAATTATCCATGGAGGTCCCTTTGCAAATATAGCCCATGGATGTAATTCGGTAATGGCAACGAAGATAGCACTGAAGCTTGCAGATTATGTAGTAACGGAGGCAGGTTTTGGAGCAGATTTAGGGGCGGAAAAGTTTTTCAATATAAAGTGTAGATATGCAGGATTAAAGCCTGATGCTACAGTTGTAGTAGCAACGGTAAGGGCTCTTAAGAATCATGGAGGAGTACCTAAGGATGAACTATCAGAAGAAAATCTGAAGGCACTTGAAAAGGGCTTTGGAAATCTTGAAAAGCAGATAGAAAACGTTAAAAAGTTTGGAGTGCCAGCGGTAGTTGCAATAAACAGATTTCCAACTGATACCGAAGCAGAGCTTGAATTCATAGAAAATAGATGCAAAGAGCTAGGAGTGGATGTAGTACTATCAGAGGTATGGGCTAAAGGCGGAAAAGGTGGAACAGATCTTGCTAGAAAGGTAGTGGAGATTGTAGAAAGTGGAGAGGCTGCCTTTAAACCTTTATATGATCTTGATATGACTATAAAAGAAAAGATTGAGACGGTTGCAAGGGAAATATATGGAGCTGATGGAGTAGAATTTACTACAAAGGCATTAAAAGAAATAGCAAAATACGAAAAGATCGGACTGGGTAATCTTCCTGTATGTATGGCAAAGACTCAATATTCACTTTCCGATGATCCAAAGCTTTTGGGCAGACCTGAAGGCTTTAAGATAACGGTTAAGGAAGTAAGAGCATCCTCTGGAGCAGGATTCTTAGTAGTACTTACTGGAGATATAATGACAATGCCAGGACTTCCAAAGGTACCTGCTGCAAATAAGATGGATATACTATCTGATGGAGAGATCATTGGATTGTTCTAAATAAAATGGAAATAATATTAGTTATGAGGCCAATGGATAAAAATTCCGTTGGTCTCTAATTTACCCAAAATTAACCTGCCTAGTTCCTAGTACTAGTAGCCTATAAGAATCTGGTGCTGACTCCGATGAAGGACTGTTTTCCTTAATAATCAAAGAACTAAGCTGAAAAAACAGCACTTCAAAGTTGCCTCAGCGGAAACCTTATAGGCTACTTAGTTTGATTTAATAAAGTTAACTAGCAGAAGGTGTTAAATTAAAGGAAATTTTAATAAAACATCGAATTTGTAAAAGGTGTACATAGTATCAAACTAATAAGTAAAAATAGACGGTCCTGTTTGCCAAAAAACTTAGAATTTTAACTTTAGATATATTATACGAGGACGTGTTTTTATGATAGATAGAGAAAAGTTTGGGAAGGTACTCATTGTTGCAGTAGCTACTACTTTGATGGGACAAGTTTATATTAATCCTTTTAATTCTCCTTTTAGACTTTCAATAGGAATAACTATTTTAACATTTTTACTATTGAAGTTCCATGATATATCTATAATACTTACTACTTTGTGTACGGCCATATCAGTATTTATCTTCAGATTCAGCATAGATCTATTCCAGATACATGGGAATGCTCCAATAATAGAAATAGCTCTAGAACACTTGCCTTCAGCTGTATTTTATCTTGTATTTGGTATGGCTTTATTTGAACTGCGCATAAGAAAATACAAAGAACAGCCAATTTATTTTGTATTCTTAGTTGGTATTTCCGATATGGTTTCCAATGTTGCAGAGGCAGCTGCTAGACATGAATTTACTAAGACTTCTATAGAGATTATATTGACTAGTTTATTTTTAGCAGGTTTTGCAAGGGCACTTATTGCCTTTATGCTTTACAGTAGCATAAAGGCTTACAACATGCTTATACTTAAAGAAGAACATGACAAGAGATATAGGAATTTACTACTTTTTACTGCAAATATGAGGGCTGAGGTTTTTTTTCTACAAAAGACTATGCAGGACATAGAGAAGGCTATGGAGAGGTGTTATTCAATATATGCTGACCTTAAAAATAAAGGAGACGATATAGACAAGGAATATGTTGTGAGAATAAAAGAGCGTATATTAAATCTTTCTAAGGATATTCATGAGATTAAAAAAGATAATCAAAGGGTGGTATCGGGTATAGAAAGGCTCCTGCCGGAAGTGGAAAAGGATAATATAATGAAGTTGTCAACGATTTTTAAGATATTATCCGATAGTACAAAGAGATATGTAGAATCTATTGGAAAGGATATAGAAATATTTACAAATTATTCAGTAAACCTATCTGTTGAAGAATATTATTCATTAATAACTGTACTAAACAACCTTATTCACAATGCCATTGATGCTATAGACAATGAAGGCTATATAAGCATATCTCAATATATAGAAAAAGGATATGTTATATTTCAGATAAGGGATAGCGGGTTAGGGATAAAAAAAGATGATATGAATGTCATATTTGAACCGGGATTTTCTACTAAATTTAATAAAAAAACGGGGCGTATGTCTACGGGAATAGGCTTAACCCATGTAAAACATATAATAGAAAATCATTATAGTGGAAAAATAAAAGTAAATTCTGAGATAGGAAAGGGTACGACCTTTACTATTTATATTCCTATAGAAAACATTGTAGAAAAGGAAGGGAAGTAAAATGAAACCTGCATTTTATATAGTCGATGATGATTCCGGAGTTAGACGAATACTGGCTAATATTATAGATGAATACCGTCTCGGGTACGTCATAGGGGAAAACTCCGACGGCAATACTGCAATAAATGAAATAATGGAGTTAAAACCAGATATCGCTTTGGTAGATTTATTACTGCCTTCTATGGATGGAATAGAAATAGTAAAAAGTCTTAAGGAAAGTAGATGTGAAACCCAGATCATAATGATTTCCCAGGTGACTTCAAAGGAAATGATAGGAGAGGCTTACAAAAATGGAATAGAGTATTATATAAATAAGCCCATAAATGTGATAGAAGTAGTTTCAATAATAAAAAAAGCTACTGAAAACTTAAGACTTAAACAGGCTCTGTCCTTAATAAGTGGAACATTGAAAAATAATAAGTATAGTATGCTTTTACAAGGCGAAGAAAAAAAACGAGACGTTGACTATGTGAAGGAAGAAATATTAAAAATATTTTCTGATTTAGGAATACTTGGAGAAGCAGGAAGTAACGATCTACTCCACGCTATAGAAATGGTAATTGAAGAAAGAACCAAATTGGGGGTAAAGATTCATAAGTATAAAGTGAGTGAGATCTACAAGAAATTAAATGAAAGATATAGAAAAGAAAACAAACCTACCGTTTCTATAAAGGCCATAGAACAGAGGATAAGAAGAATCATACAGTCTGCTCTTCAAAACCTGGCTAGCGTAGGAATAGAGGACTATGGAAGCATAAAATTTGAAAAATATTCCACTTCACTTTTTGATTTTAAGGAAGTAAAAAGAGAAATGGACTATATTAGAAAAAAGAGTAAGTATAGAGGGAAAATAAGTGTAAAGAAATTTATAGAAGGAGTAATAACTAATTTAGAGATTTAAAAGAAAATAATCATTTGAAAATTCTATATACTTCCTGTAGGTTTGAGTAGTTATTTGTAGTAAATCGTAGTCATTAACATATGATAATAAAAAGGTAAATAAAATTTAATAGGAGGTATATGAAATGAAGAAAAAGATGGGTCTTACAACCAAGATCTTCATTGGACTTATTACAGGTTTAATTTTTGGACTTATTCTTTATCCAATAAGAGAAAACGTTTTTGTAAGTAAAGTTTTAATAGGATTTGTATTCCAACTTGGTGGAAAAGCATTTATCAGTGCCATAAAGATGATGGTTGTTCCTTTGGTATTGGTGTCATTAACATGTGGTGCTGCAGCTATAGGTGATGTTAAAAAACTTGGAAGGGTAGGAGTTAGAACCCTGGCTTTTTATCTTGTAACTACAGCTATAGCAATAACTCTGGCAATTACTCTTGCAAATATTGTCGCTCCAGGTTTAGGACTGGACTTAGGAACTTTAGATAAAACCGAATATACTATTAAACAGAGTAAGCCCTTTGTTCAGGTTCTTATAGACATGGTTCCAACAAATCCTATAAAATCTTTGGCTGAAGGTAATATGCTACAGATTATAGTATTTGCACTTTTAATGGGTACAGGTCTCACTATACTTGGGGACAAGGCCAAAAAGATTAAGGATTTATTTGAAGAAGCAAATACCCTTGTGTTAAAATTAGTTGAGATTGTTATGAAGATGGCTCCGATAGGTGTATTTTGCCTGATAGCAAGAACGTTTGCAACTCTTGGTTATGAGCCAATGGTACCGTTGGCTAAATATATGATAACAGTATTAGGAGCATTAGTAATTCATGCTATAGTTACTTATCAGGGAATGCTATATGCTTTTACAGGACTTAATCCAATTAAATTCTTCAAGAATTTCTCTCCTGCTATGTTAGTTGCCTTTTCAACTGCAAGTAGTAGCTCTACACTACCAATTACTATTGAGACTGCTGAGAAGAGATTGGGAGTTTCAAAAAATATTGCATCCTTTACATTACCGTTAGGTGCTACAATTAATATGGATGGTACGGCAATTATGCAGGGAGTTGCTACAGTATTTATAGCTCAGGTTTATGGTATGTCACTAGGACTACCCCAGTACTTAACAGTTATATTAACAGCTACTCTTGCGTCAGTAGGTACTGCTGGGGTACCGGGGGTTGGTCTTATAATGCTTTCAATGGTACTTCAGCAAGTAAATCTACCAGTTGAGGGTATTGCCCTTATTATGGGTATAGACAGGCTACTTGATATGAGTAGAACCGCAATTAACATTACCGGAGATGCGGCATGTAGTATGATTATAGCTAAAAAAGAAGGCGAACTGGATGTAGATGTGTTTAATTCAGATAATGAAGATGCAGAGATAGAAGTAGCATAATTAAATAGTGAAGAAGATAAAGGCGACCGGTATAGGTCGCCTTTTTTCAAAAAAAGTTTGTAGATTTAGAAGTAGTATGTTAGAATGAAGTTGGATAGTATCCTTTAGGAGCTATACCGCTGATAATTCATATGAGCAATTAAAACTTAATATGATCTTGTATCTGCTCTGAGCCTTTGCTATGGACCGAGACAGAAGGTATTAATAGGAATATACATACCCTTCTTAACTTATGCTCTGAAGGTTTTTGTTTTTTATATATACCCTTTCTATGTCTAAATGTCTTTTAGGCTTGGAAAGGGTTTTTGCTTTTTGAAGGTAACAGATGACAGGTTACAGGTAGTAGGGAACAGATAATAGGTAATAAGTAATAGATTACAGCCTATATTAAATTATATGTTCAATCTTAATCTCAATCTCAAAGATTGACCTTAGCCGAGTAGAGAGTATCGAAAAGCCAATAGCCATGATTCTAGAGCTTTTGACCCTAATTTTCTTATCCCTATACTAAAAAGAATAGATCCTAAAATCTTTTACTTGCGACTTGGAACATAGAACTTGGAACTCAATAAAAGGAGGTGAAAGGATGGAAATAGGATTTATAGGAGCAGGAAAGGTAGGGACAGCATTTGGGACATACTTGTTTAAGAAAGGCTTTAAAATAGCTGGCTACTACAGTAGAACCCTTAAGTCAGCTGAGCGTGCTGCCGGTATGACAAATAGCAGTGCATATGAAAATATTGAAGATTTATCAAAAAATTCAGAGATAATATTCATTACTACTAGTGACGATGAGATTTCTAAGGTTTGTGAGGACTTAGTTAGAAAAAATGCTTTAAAAAAAAGTCAGATATTAGTTCATATGAGTGGGGCTTCTTCTTCAAATATTTTAAAACGTGCTAAAGCAAAGGGATGTTTTATATATTCACTACATCCATTGCAATCCTTTGCAGATATAAGTAAAGCAATAGATGATTTAGAAAATACGGTGTTTAGTATTGAAGGGGATGAGGAAAGGATAAAAACTATAGAAGATATTCTAAAGGCTACAGGAAACAAGTATTTTAAACTTTCATCAGAGCAGAAAAGCATCTATCATGCTGCCGCCTGTGTGATTTCTAACTATTTAGTTACCTTAATGGATTATGGGTTATCCTTATTTGAAGTTATAGGAATAGACAAGGAAGAAGGGTATAGGGCACTATATCCTCTTATAGAGGGAACTACAAAAAATATTTATAGTTTAGGTACTGAAAAAGCATTAACAGGACCCATAGCTAGAGGCGATACAGGTACAATCAAGAAGCACTTAAATTCTTTAAAATCAGTAGCTCCTGATAAAATGGATTTCTACAGCATAATGGGAATGATGACAGTAAACTTGGCTTCGAAAAATAAACTTAAAAATATGGAAAAAATCAAAAATTTACAAAATATTTTAAAAGAGGTGTTATAAATGGCAAATAAAAAATTTACTGTAAGTTCTTTTTTGGAAAGCAAGAAAAAAGGTGAAAAAATTTCTATGTTGACAGCGTATGATTATTCTACTGCAAATCTTTTAGATGAAGCTGGTGTAGACAGTTTATTAGTAGGAGATTCTCTTGGAATGGTAATGCTAGGATATGAAAATACACTTCAGGTAACAGTTGAGGATATGATACATCACTGTAGAGCTGTTGCAAGGGGCGTGAGAAGGGCAATGGTTATAGGAGATATGCCGTTTTTGTCTTATCATATAAGTATAGAAGATACCATTAGAAATGCAGGACGAATAATTCAAGAGGGAAATGCCCATGCGGTCAAGCTTGAGGGAGGAATAGAAGTATTAGATAAGGTGAAAGCAATTGTAAAAGCTCAGATACCTGTAATGGGACATCTCGGGCTAACCCCTCAGTCGGTAAACATGTTTGGCGGATTTAAGGTTCAAGGAAAAAGTGCAGAGCAGGCAAAGAAGATTATTGATGACGCCCTTATGCTTCAAGAGGCAGGAGCTTTTGCAATAGTACTAGAATGTGTTCCTGAGAAACTGGCAAAAATAGTTACAGAAAAGTTAGATATACCGACTATCGGAATTGGAGCAGGAAAGTATTGTGATGGACAGGTGTTAGTAACTCAAGATATGCTGGGCATGTATACTAACTTTACTCCTAAATTTGTCAAGAAGTATGCTGACCTATGCGAAGAGATTAGGGGGGCATCACAAAACTATATCAGAGAAATGAAGGAAGGGAAGTTTCCATCTGACAAACATACATTCAGTATAGATGAGGAAATTCTTGAGAAATTGTATTAAGATGTATTGGAGGCTTTAGAAATGATAATATTAGATAAAGTGATAGAAGTAAGAAAAGAAATTAAAACTGCAAGTAAAAATGCTAAAACAATTGGGCTTGTTCCTACCATGGGATTTTTGCATGATGGACATCTTTCGTTGATAAAAAGGGCCAGAGAAGAAAATGATTTGGTTGTTGTTAGTATATTTGTTAATCCCACTCAATTTGGACCTGGTGAAGATCTTGAAAGCTATCCGAGAAATTTAGAAAGAGACAGCAGCCTTGCAGAATCAGCAGGGGCAGATATAATATTTGCACCATCGGTGGAGGAGATTTACCCCAATGGATATAATACCTATGTTGAAGTAGAGGGTGAGATGACTAAGAAGTTGTGCGGTGCATCCAGACCAGGACACTTTAAAGGAGTAGCTACAGTTGTTTCTAAACTATTTAATATTATAGCTCCCGATAGAGCATATTTCGGACAGAAGGATGCTCAGCAGGTTGCAGTTATTGAGCAGATAGTAAGAGATCTAAACTTCGATATAGAAATAGTTTCCTGTCCCATAGTAAGGGAAAAGGATGGATTAGCTATGAGTTCTAGAAACATATATCTAAATGAGGATGAAAGAAAGGATGCAGTTATTCTTTCACAGTCTTTGTTTGAAGCTGAAAAAATGATTAAAAATGGTGAAAGAGATCCATTGAAGTTAAAAGAATTCATTATTAAAAATATAAATACCAAGCCAAACGTTGAAATTGACTATGTTGAGATAGTTAACAGCAAGACCTTAGAAGATGTTAAAGAAATTAAAGGTGATGTGTTAATTGCTTTAGCGGTCAAAATAGGAAGAGCCAGACTAATAGACAATATATGTATGGAGGTACAATAGATGCTAGTAAATATGTTTAAATCAAAAATTCATAGAGCAACGGTTACTGAAGCAAATCTAAACTATGTTGGAAGTATAACTTTAGATAAAACTCTAATGGATGCTGCAGGTATCCTGCCAGGGGAAAGAGTTCAAATAGTAAATAATCATAACGGAGCCAGACTGGAGACCTATGTAATAGAAGGACCGGCAGACAGCGGAGTAATATGCTTAAATGGTGCTGCTGCAAGATTAGTTCAGCCGGGAGATAATATAATAATTATTGCCTACTGCTGGGTAACTGAAGAAG
Organism: Candidatus Petromonas tenebris; assembly: GCA_014236755.1. GTDB lineage: Bacteria > Bacillota > Clostridia > Peptostreptococcales > Caminicellaceae > Petromonas > Petromonas tenebris. The sequence continues at coordinate 24,540 of JACCKY010000004.1, forward strand.
AAGCTAAAGCATTAAAGCCCAAGATAGTCTTTGTGGATGAAAACAATAAAATAGTTGGAAAGACAGATATGGAGAAACATGGAGAAAAAAGATAAAAAATGCGGCTTTACCAAAAGTCGCATTTTTTTATAATAAAGGAGCTCAAACATTTTGCTCTAAAATGCATAGTCTAAATCTAATAAAATCAATGAACACAAGCATTCAAAAAATATTCCCGGTTAAATATTGACAAGTATTTAACTGATTTTGAGATGTTTTTATTTTAATGACCTAAAAGCATTGACCAGTTAGTGCTAAGAGCTACGAACTAGGAACCAAAAAGCGACCCCAGACACTTTTTATTATATAATAAACTGTGCTAAAATTCCTGCAGTAAGGAATGAAATTATAAAACTTCCTATCCAAATTAGAGCTGATTCCTGCCAGCTTCTCTCCTTGAATATAACCATTATTGCAGCTATACACGGAACGAATAATGTAATAGCTACTAAAGATACAATAACCTGTGGGCCGTTTAATAGCCCCTGGGCAGCAAGATCATTCAGTCCCGCAGCACCAAAGTCTCTTCTAACTATACCCATAATAAATGCCTGAGCAACTTTAGGATGTAGCTTGAGGAAACCAACGGTTAAAGGTGCAAGGGCATTGGCGATACTATCTAGTAAACCTGTAAACTGCATTATAGTAATTAAAAGACCACCTAAAACGAATAGTGGTGAAGCTTCTTTCAAAAACATAAGGGACTTTGTATAAGTTTTTCTTAAAACATTAGTCAGTCTTGGTAATCTAAGGGGAGGTAAGTCTATCAACAGATCTGTAGATTCACCAGGCATCAATTTATTTAGTAAGGTACCGGTTACTACAAATACTGTAAAGATTGTTATAGTGTATATCATAAATGCATTAAACCCTAAAGGAGCAATAAGTCCCATGATAACCCCAAGTTGAGCAGAACAAGGTATAGCCAAGCCTAAAAGCATTGTAGCTATAAATTTCTCCCTTTTGGAGCCTAATAGTCTGGTAGTGATAGTTGCCATGGTAACGCAACCAAAACCAAGAATCATAGGAATAACTGCACGACCATTTAAGCCTAGTGAAGTAAGCACTCTATCTACTAAAGCAGCTATTCTTGGCAGATACCCTGAGTCCTCCATAAGTGAAAGAAAGAAATAAAAGCCAACGACCAATGGAAGTAAAAGTCCAAATAAATAAATAGGTACCATTGTAAATAGTCCGAATTCTCCGACCAGTAGCTGTCCTATTAAAGTTGAATCATTCAAAAACCTACCTATGGTATTCATTATGAAGTTATAGTAATATTCCCCCATTATAATTTCTTCCGTTACACCAACTACTGTTTGAGCAACAAAAACTCCTATGGCTTGATACATTAAATATAAGGTGAATAATAGTATAGGGATTCCCGTAAGGGGTTTGAGCATAAATCTGCCAAGTTTAGTTCTAAAAGCAGCGTTTTTATTTGTTTCAGAGACAACTTTGTCTACTATTTCATCTACTCTAGTTCTTCTAAGCTTATATATATATTCTCTTTTGCCTTCAAAATCATTTATATTGTGTCTTTCGATTATGTTTTCATCTTCTTCAACTACAAGCAAAGCCTCTGATTCGGTGTTGACCTTATCAATAACCTCATTAATCATTTCCTTTATTTCTTTAATTCTATTACCAGGTCTGGCTCTGCCGAGAGCCTTTTTAACCTCAGCTAAACCTTCACCCTTTATGGCCGTTGTTGGTATGACTTCGACACCCAACTCTTTAGATAGCAAATCTATATCTATCTTTAGACCATTTCGCTTCACATCGTCCATCATGTTTAGGGCTACCACAACGGATTTACCCATATCAATAATCTGTTGAGTCAAGAATAAGTCTCTTTCTAAATGTACAGCATCGACTACATTTAAAACCACATCGGAATAGAGTATAATATCCCTTGCAACCCTCTCTTCGTCATTAAAAGAGGATACGCCGTAGACACCGGGTGTATCCATAACTACATTATTATTAAGTTTTCCGGTACTGATATCTATGGTAGTACCAGGGAAGTTAGAAACATCCACGTAAAGACCTGTAAGATAGTTAAAAAACACAGACTTTCCTACGTTGGGATTTCCTGCCAGAACAATTTTTTTTGCATTATCCGGTATATCCATTTCCATGGCAGGATTATGACAACAGTTCATGATGCGTCCTCCTTCTGAAACGTTATGTAAGAAGTCAAATAAGTAAAAACTAAATTTAAAATTAGGATTAAATTAATTTGATTTGAATTTTCTTTGCTAAATTTCTTCCTATAGCAATTTCCTGCATTCTATTTTGTAATATGACTGGACCTGCAGGTATCTTTTCAGAACATACAAGTTTAGCTCCTTCACATAAACCTAGTCTGATAGCCTGAACTCTAACGTTTGAGTCTGGAATATTTACAATTTCAATTTTCTGTCCTCTATTTGCAAAATCTAAAGTCATATAAATCCCTCCAAAATATGATATAAAATTTAATAATAATCATTATCAATATCAAGTAAAAAATATATTTCTTACAAATCAATAATATACCAAATGATAATGAATGTCAATATTATATCGAAATAAAAAAATATCCTATTTTAAAAATAAATAGGATATTTTTTGTGAATTTAAATTATGGGATTTAAGAACTAAAGTTTTATCGGAGTTAGTATTAAATGATTTTATCGGCATTGTTGGTAAAACTAGTGCAAAACATAGTATTACAGATGATATAAAGAATTTAGATTTTTTCACTCATAATCCCCCCAGTTAAAGATTATTTAAAATATTTATTACATTATTAGTTTTCCACTTTATTATCTTTATATGTTGGAAATAGAAGGGGAAATTATAAAATATTGAACAAAATTGAATAATTTAATGGGAAAAGTGGCATTAATAAAGAAAATAAAAAAAAATTAAATATTTCAAAAAAATTTAGAAGGAATTTATATTTTTTGATAGAATAATATATACCAAGAAGAGGATTAAGACGTTACCACCCTTCTAAAAAATGCTATAGGAAAAGCACCATAAGGTGCTATTTTTTTCTTTTTTTCTCTTTAATTTTTTTTTCTATTTCATCACTATAGCTTATATGCTCCTCAGAGAAACTGAGTCCTATACCAACTTTTTCTCTATCATAAAAAGTGGGAGTTTTCTTACCTATAATACCTTTTTTACTTTTTCTAGTCATTGTAAACCTCCTTTAAAAATTGTAGCTATTAAAAACCTATCTAGTAGTTATTATAGTTAGTACTTGGCAAAGATATTCTTAAAATGTTTAAATTTAATTAATAATATTATTCATTTCTGTAGTATTATTTTGCAATTTAGCTTGATATCTTATATTAACCTCTTGTGCTAGTTACTCTAACAGTATAGCTTTAAATATCCTTCAATGTTTCCTCAAGGAACTAGCTAGGCAAGTTAAATTAAAAATTTAAAAATATCTATTTAAACAGTTAATGTTAAAGGTATATACTATATAAAATCTGTATATAAGAAGTATATATAAATAAAAGTAGAAAACCCTGGGCAAGTGAAATTTTACCATTGAATACGGTAGGTATAGAAAGAGTAGATATTATTAAAAAGGCAATGGGTAAATCAAGAAAAAGTTTTGTCTTAAAATTTCAAGAGGTCTAATTAACAAGGTTATTATAAGTATAAAAATCATTCTTCCTAACCCATTGCAGAAATATTATTATTCATGTGTATTAACAATTGTGTTAAAATATACATTAATTAGGCGTAATAAAAAGAATTTTCAAAGGAGGATTACATGAAAAATGTTATAAGGAGCTATAAACTGTTTCTGATACTTACAGTTTTCTGGTTTTTATTGACTTTGAATTTCAGCCCGCTAAATCTTATTATGGGCACAATAATTTCCATTGTTGTAACTAGAGCCTCCTATGGAATATTGTACGATAACAAGGGTTTTATTTTTAAACCTTTAGTAATACTTACACTAATAAAATATTTTTTTAACTTACTTATTGAAATATATAAATCTTCATTTACCTATATAGTTAGAATAATCAAAAAAGACTGTGATCCATTTATTGTAGAGATAGAACTGGATGTAACAGATCCCTTAATTATTACAATAATTGCGAATTCTATTACCCTGACTCCAGGAACAATTACAGTAGATACAGATAAAAATAAGCTTACAGTTTTAACTTTAAAAAATTGTGAGGACTGTGCAATAATGGTAGAAAAAGAAATAAAGGAAAGGTTTCAGAAATTTTTTATAGCGAAAGGATGAAGATTTATATGTTTTTAGTTTTTACAATGTTTTTACTGGTAATTGCTATGTCTATAAGTCTAATACGAATGATAATAGGGCCTACAGTATGGGAGAGGCTGCTTGCACTAAATCTAGTTTCAGTTAAAACCATACTGCTTTTATCGGTATACGGAGTATATAAAGAAAATATTCTTTTGCTTGATATTTCTATTTCCTACGGGATAATAGGCTTTTTAGCAATAACATTACTTTCACGGTTAATCCTAAGAGGGGGAAGGCAAAAATGATATATAAGATACTTTTAGTAATATCATGGATATATATAATTTTCGGAATCATAGGTATTTTTAGGTTTTCTAATATGTATTCAAGATTGTTAACAAGCAGTAAAATAGATACCGTAGCTGCAATAACCCTTTTGATAGCCTTAATAATAAAATCTGAATTTACAATTTTTTCATTGAGATTATTTTTAATTCTTTTCTTTATAATGATTACTAATCCAATTAGCAACCATATAATAGTAAGGTCGGCATATTTAAACGGAATATCAGTAAGAAAAGAGGTAAAAAAATGAATGCGATGATAATAGCAGATTCATTACAAATTCTTTTAATAATAATTGCAGCAGTGATAGTAATAAGTAAGGATAATCTGCAAATGGTAGTATTTTTTGCAGTTTTTTCTTTGGTAACGGCAAGTCTATATTATTTTAATCAGGCACCTGATGTTGCTTTAGCGGAAGTAGCTATTGGAAGTGCAATTATGCCCCTTATATTTATAATCTCCATATCTAGACAGAGGGAGTTTATAGTCATAAGTCATGTAAATGATGAATTTTTAAGCAACCACACATATAAAATAGGAAAAGGGTATGAATTATTGAGTGAGTTTACCAGGCATTATGGTTTAAAACTTAAAATTTACAAAAGTGAGCTTGGAAGCCTAAAGGGAATATTTAGAAGTAGAAACGTAGATCTCATAGTTGAAAAGTGTCCTAGCACCCATAGATATCTTCTGAAAGGCAAGGAAAGCAGCATCCTTATGAATAAACTAGAGCAGATGACGGAGAATGAACCATTGATAGAGGTTATTAAGATAAGAGAAGGTGAGACCGATGATTAAAAAAATTGCTTTAGTATTGATGCTAATTGCTATATTGATAACATTTTCTCTAACGATTCAGGAATCTAAGGAATATCTAGATTGCTTTAGCAAAGATTATTTTGTTTCGAAAACATTTAGGGAAACTGGATCTAAAAATATTGTAACGGGAATATATCTTGACTACAGACTTTTCGATTCCATATTTGAAGCAGGAATATTGCTCGTAGTTGTGTCAGGAATAATATTTATGTCTAAAAAGGATGAAGAGGTTCTTTAAATATTGATATATGAGGAAGTGATAACTTTGAAAACTTCGCGTATTTTGATTTGCATCAGCAGATTACTATACCCTTTCATGCTTTTATTTGGTTTTTATATAATAATAAATGGCCATACTTCTCCTGGAGGTGGTTTTCAGGGAGGAGCGATATTGGCAACTGCAATACTTATTACATACTTTATCGACCCTGATAGGATTACAAACTTGAATTTACTAATTAAAATTGAAAAGGTCTTATTTATTTTAATATTAGTAATTGGCTCCATAAGTTTTTTTACTAAAAATGTATTTTTTACTAATTTCATATCTATAGAGAGTTCTACTACCTATAAAAAAATATTTTTAATTGCCTTAAATTTTTTTATCGGAATAAAAGTAGCATTAGGTCTTGTTACAGTGTTCTCAACTTTTATTAAGGAAGGAAGGTCATAGGATATGAATCCGATATTATCATTTATTGTAGTCCTAATAGGTATATACGGATTAGCAACAAGTAAAAACATAATAAAATCTATAGTGTGTCTGAACATTACCCAGACAGCTGTAATACTTGTATTTTTAAACTTTGGAGCCTTTCATGGTAGTAATATTCCTATACTGATTGATAAAGTTATAGACATGACAGACCCGCTTCCCCAGGCTCTAATGATAACCGCCATAGTTATAGGTGCTGCTATAACAGCTCTGGCATTAATGCTTAGTATAAAAATATTTCACTATTATGGTACTTTAGACTGGAAAGAGCTAATAGAAAGGGAAGGTTAAAATGGAATTTATACCTATATATTTGATATTTATACCCATAGTAGCTGCTATGATCATATATTTATTCAATAATAAATATGTAAACTATATTATTTTTGTAGCCCAGACTATTATGACTTTTTTAGCTGTTATATATTATAAAGTATATGATGGACTTGTTGTAGATAAAATGATAGTATTGGGAGGATGGGATAAAAGAATTGGAATAGCATTAAAAAGCGATTCCCTGTCTATGTCTTTTATATTTTTATCTATATTTATATGGTGGATTGTAATAATCTACTGTTGGGATAAAAGAAAAACAGATTTTAAATTTCTTTTTTTTCTTATGTTTCTTCAGGGGACCTTTCTAGGACTGCTGCAAACCAATGACCTGTTTAACTTGTTTATATTCATAGAGATTACTACAATTATATCAACTATACTCATTATATATAAAAAGGATGGGTATTCGGTTAGGGCAGGATTTTATTATTTGCTGTTAAATAGTACTGGTATGATCTTTTATTTATTAGGCTTAATACTAATATACAACATCTCTGGAACCTTAAATATGGAAGCTACATCCCATAAAATTTCTTTATTGACAGATACATACCCTGTAAAAATGGCATATATATTTATTATGTCGGCTATAGGAGTAAAATCAGCTTTTTTTCCTGTTTATAACTGGCTTCCAAAAGCCCATGGCGCTGCTCCCTCATCCATATCAGCACTACTTTCGGGATTGTTGGTAAAAAGTGGTGTATATGCATTTATCAGATTAAATCAAATGTTTAAAATGGAAAGTTTTTATCATTTTTTCTTCTTTTTAGGTTTTTTTACTGCTATATCAGGAATAATCTTTGCCCTTAGCCAAAAGGATATTAAGCAAATACTTGCATTCCATACTATATCCCAGATAGGTATTATTCTCATGGGAATAAGCAGCATAGATGAAAAGACCTATGTTGGAGGTTTAATGCACATCTTTAATCATGCAATGTTTAAATCACTATTATTTATGGGAGCTGGAATTATAATTAACACTTACGGAATACGGAGAATAACAGATATTAGAGGAGTATTTAAAAAGCTTCCTTATACCTCAATTTTCATGATCATAGGAATGTTGTCAATAACAGGAGCTCCTCTTTTTAATGGTTTTGTGAGTAAGACCGTAATAAAATATGGTGTAAAGGGATCAAATATAAAGAGCACAATGCTTTTTATAATAAATTTGGGAACAAGTATTTCATTTATAAAACTATCTCAAATATTTTTTGGAAACTCCAGAATAAAAAGAAGTCGAAACATAAATGGAAATTTGGCTATGTTTTTGTTGGCTGTTATGTGCATCATGCTGGGAAATTATTTTATTCCTATAACTAAGGGTTTTTTTGGAGTAGATCTTTCATATGTAAAGGTAATGGATATAGGTAATTGGATAAACTATATTATGACCTTGGGGATAGGATATATAGTTTATAAAAAGATTATTGCAAAGGATTATAGCATAATAAAGAAAATAAGACATATAAATATCTCTTTTGGAACAACAAACTTTTTGCTGGTAATGTTTATATTTATAATGATACTGTGGAGTAGGTACTAATATATATTTAATTGATACATCTAAATTAGATCAGTTATGTGTGTTAAGGGAGGGAGTAAGATATGAAAATAAATCTAAAAAAAAATATGCCGAATGAAAATAATATTTCAAATAATACAAAATTTTTAATTATCACTTTTTATGCCTTTTCTCTAGTTATATTCGGTTTTTTGGTCGATACTCCAAAGGAAATTTTTTATGGAATTTATAATATATTAATGCAGCCAGATACATTAATCACCGATTATATTGGACTTGGAGGAATGGGAGCTGCTTTTGTAAATTCTGGATTGTTAACCTTGATATTCATTTATATGTTATATAAACTCAAGATTACTTTTAATGGAACTACAGTGGCTTCATTACTATTGATCATGGGATTTGCTTTTTTTGGGAAAAACCTCTTCAATGTTTGGTTTATAGTAATAGGAGTTTATTTATATGCAAAAGTACAAAAAGATAAATTTTCAAAATATATCTATATAGCCCTTTTTGGAACAGCATTAGCCCCAATGGTTACAGAAATAATGTTTAGCACGGTTATTCCTATATTTATTAGAGTTCCCTTAGGAGTTTTAGTTGGAATTGCTACGGGATTTATCCTTCCCCCACTGTCCAGTTATTTACTAAGAGTTCACCAGGGATTTGACTTATACAATATAGGATTTACAGCTGGTATAATAGGAACGGGATTTGTTTCCATATTTAAGTCCTATGGCTTTCTACCTAGTCCACGAATGATTTGGACAACAGGAAATAATGTTATTTTGAGCGTATTTTTCTTTTTGCTATTTGTATCTATGATAATAGTTGGTTTTGTATTTAACAATAGAACCTTCAAAAATGTAAAAAATATTATGAAGTATCCAGGAAGACTTATTACTGATTTTGTCATTTTAGAAGGCTTTGCACCGACATTAATTAACATGGGTATAAATGGTATAATAGCTACACTTTATATATTGCTTGTAAATGGAGAATTGAATGGGCCTACTATTGGAGGAATTTTTACGGTTGTAGGATTTGGAGCTTTTGGTAAACATCCTAGAAATATTTTGCCTATATTTTTAGGAGTATATCTTGGGTCTTTAACTAAAACATGGTATATAAATGATCCTGCAATTTTACTAGCTGCTCTATTTGGAACTGCTTTAGCACCAATAGCCGGAGAGTTTGGGTGGCAATATGGCGTCATAGCTGGATTTATTCATTCTTCGGTAGTATTAAATGTTGGAGTTCTCCATGGAGGACTAAATTTATACAATAATGGCTTCGCTGCAGGAATTGTAGCTGCAATTTTAATACCTATAATCGAAGCATTTAGAAAGGATGAGATTTAGTGAAGCATATAAAAAAGAGAATTGCAAAAATAGTAGACGAGTTAGTTACTTATTTCTTTTCCATGGGTGCAACTGATATTAGTATTAATGTAAAAGAAGAAAAAGGATTCTTCAAAATAATCCTAGCAACTAATTACTTAAAAAAGGATGAAGAAAAAATAAATAAGTTGATTAAATATTTAAAATGTGCAAAACAAGAAGAAATGGAAGAATATTACTGGGAACTTACCGGGGATAGTGATGTTGATGAGGAACTTATATTGGTAGGAATGATGACAGATGAAGCTGAACTAGATATAGAAGAAGATAAAATAGAGGTAAAGTTAATTAGATATAAGTAGAATGCACTTTGATGTACTAGAAACTTCATATTAATAAATAAAAAGAGAATTCTTTATATAATGATAAAATGTAAAGAAGAATTCTTTTTTTTTATTTGCATAACTCACTAGAGTATCTCTACATTGCCGTCCAATTTATATATAACATCCTTTCTTTCCACTATTATAGTTATTTTATTTAAAAGTTCAGGGTCCTTTTTTATATTTATAAGCAATTCCTTTGTAGGATTGATTGCTACGGGATGTCCCGTAAGCTTCAGCATGGATAGATCACCATTTGTATCGCCATAGGCATAACTTTTAGATAAATCTATATTATATTTATCTACAAATTCCATAATGGCCTTGTGTTTATTTTCGGAATCCCACATCTGAGCAACTTCTCCTGTAAAATTATTGTCATCATCTACTAGATATTGGGTTCCCTTATAGTCCTCAATATTATATTTTTCAGCCATTTTCTTTACTAAATAATCAGGGCTTCCAGATATGAAAAAAATTTTATGGTTTTGTGTTTGATGCCATGCAATTTTTGACCTTGTATATCTATATACTTTATCTCCCTTTAGATTAATAACCTGATTAGTAATAAAGTCCAACTGATTTTTATTTAAACCCTTTAAGGATTTTATATATATTTCAGCCAATTCCAACAGATAGTCGTCGTAGTTTCCCCTTCTTTTTTCCCAGTCATGATAAGTGTGCTTAACATGACTATGCCATAGTGCTGGATCAAGAACTTCATATTTTAAAAGTTTTTTAAAGTGTTCAATCATAAGTGAATTTCTATATAAGGTTCCGTCGATATCAAAAAAAGCGGCAACTTCACTCAAGTAAATCCCCCCAAAAACTAGATTTATTTTATTTTATGCTTTGGGAACAAAATTGATATATATATATATAATACTTATAAGATAAATACAGAATCAAGAGGTTTAAATATATGTAAAAAATGGTATAAAAATAATATAAACAACAATCCTAAGTTAAATATATATATCCCCTAAATTAGAATATTTAAACATTTATCTAAACTAAGTTTTAATTAATATGAAAGGGGTTGAGAAAATGATTTTTCAAACAATAATTTTAGCCATATTGATGACTATGGTAGTGGCTTTTATAATAGAAAATTTTAAATTAAATTTTGATCTAAGAAGAGTTCACTATATCAATATAAAAATAAATGATATAATATCTAGGATACTTACTGAAAAGAAATATTTTGATATATTCATAGTAAATGATTTAAGAAAAATATTTAATGAACAATTTTTAAATACCAATATTATAGATCAGTACGAACTGTATAAAGTAGATGATTCAAAAATAAAACTAATATACACTAAAGGACATATAATAGAAGAACTAGAAATCTTAACGGTAAATGGGGTCATAGAATTAAGGGAAGTAGGAAAAGATTTGGCAGGATGACAAGAAATTGAGATATATAAATTTACACAAATTAATACAATATTTGTATGAAAATGTTTTAAAGTATAATGCCAGGGTAAAATAATAATAAGCTAAACCCCTTTTACCATATAGAAATATATGTTCCTGTCCTAACATGGAGCCAGTCCACCATATAAAATGGTGGACTGGCTATTTTTTAGCTTTTAAGTATATTTATAAAATTATTTATGATTCTAGCAGTCATACCCCATATAACATATTTTTTATACTCATAAAAAATTATCGGATATCTTCCAGTTCGCCAATTATATACTCTCCCATTTTGGATTTTATGATATGGGAAGTCTTCAGGTACATCTAATTTTGTAGTCACGTAGTATTTATGAGGTTCATTTTTCATGAAGTAGTCTAACGGAACAGTAAAAATTTCTGCTACCTCGTCATGGCTGAAATTAATATTTTTAAAATCTATGTTTTCAAGTATTCCAACAAAGGGATACAATATCAAATTAAAAGGTGTTATGATATAATCAGTACTTCCAATTACTCTTATATTTGATTCATCGATATTTAGTTCCTCACAGGTTTCTCTGATAGACGACTTCATCGGAGTTTCATTTTTTTCTATTCCACCGCCAGGAAAACATATTTCTCCAGGTTGAGTATTCAATTTTTGTGACCGAATTTCGAAAAGAAGATGAAGTTTGCTATTCCTTTCTATTAAGGGGATTAATATAGCAAAACGCTTATATTTACCCTCAGGTTTTGGTTTCCTATCTTCAAATTTTTTATAGATAGTTTTTAAGTTCATCCTACCACCTCTGTAAATTTTCCATAATATTATAGATAACTAACTTTTCAGTTCTAAAGTTGTAACCCTATATATTATAACATTATTGCTTAATAATTTAAAAATGTTACCGTTAAAATAGTAGTAGCCTATAAGAATCTAATTCCAATAAATTACAAATCCCCAGTACCTCCTTTCTTAAGCTACTGGGGATTATTTTATAAAAAAACACCTTATTATTCCATTAATTTAAAACTAGAATCGGTCAACTCAAAATCATTCTTTAACCCTAAAGTAACATACACCTCTGAGTCTTTAGTGATAAATACGGCTTCAGCACTATCAAACTTTTCAATAAACTCCAGTCCCTCTTCAAGTCCTAGAGAAAAGACTGAGGTAGATAAGGAATCGGCATCAATGGATTTATCAGCTATTATAGTTACAGAGACAAGATTATTCTCAACAGGATATCCTGTTTCCGGGTCTAATATATGGTGATAACGCTTACCATCTTTTTCAAAATATCTTTCATATACTCCTGAAGAAACAACACTTTTATCGATAATGTTTGCTATTCCTACATAATTACCCCTTGGGGCGAAGGGATTTTGTATACCTATCCTCCAGGAATCCCCATTCGGTTTTTTTCCATGGGCAAAGACATTTCCTCCTAGATTTATTATGGCACTGTCTACATTATTTTCTTTTAAGATTTTTATAGCTTCATCTGCTGCATAGCCTTTGGCTATACCCCCCAGATCAATAATCATTCCTGTTTTTTTCAACATAACACTTTTTTCTTCTTCATTTAAGATTACATTCTTATAATTTATTAAGGTCTTTTTTGCATTGATTTCTGCTTCAGAAGGTACCGATGCATATTCGGTGCCTATGTTCCAAAGCTTTACAAGGGGACCAATGGAAATATCAAATCTACCACCGGAAAGCTCAGAAAAATATTTTCCCTTTTCAATTACATAAAACGTATCGTCAGAAACCTTAACAAAATCTTGGCCGGCATTTTGGTTTATATCCATAACCTCACTATTCTCACTATTTATAGTCATTTTACTTTCTATTTCTCTGAGTCTGTCAAATATTTTGGTAAACACTTCATCCGATGCGTCGTCGTAAAGACTGACTGTAACGACGGTACCTAAAAGAAATTCAGTTTTGGAAACGGGCTCAATATTTTCATTACCTTTGTTTTGAACATTATTTTTACTGTTTGAACAAGCTGAGAATGTTAGTGCAGTTGACAAAATTAATATCAAAATCACTAAAGCTTTGCTATTTCTTGCCATTATGAAATCCTCCATCTAATGAATATTTCTTGCCTTATTATATTAAATTATAACATATATTTAAGGCTTTGGAGATTATTCTCCAAAGCCTTAAATTGTAGATCTATAAAGTTAATAAATTTATACCGATTATGTTATTTACTTAGCATCTTTTAAAGCTTCTTGAGCTAACTCAAAGAATTCCTTAACGTGGATGGATACACCTGAAATAGCATCAGTATGACCTTCTTCATCTTTATACTCGATGGCAGTAGGGTCTTGAGTTTCAAGTAGGTATGCCTCAGCCTTAGCAGCTTGCTCATGCCAAGGAGCCTGAGCACCACCCTTTTCTACCATAGCATACTCACCTTTTTCAGATACAACATCTTTAGTATCTTCACCTTCTTCAGGAATTCCATCCCAGTCAGCAGCAACGATGTAGCCATTGATTACAGTTAAGTCGACATAGTACTTCCAACCATTACTGAATTCTTTTGCTTCGGCACGATAATTACCATCTTTGTATTGACCTCTACCAATAGGTCCCTTTTCTAAAGCTTTTTGAGCTAAATTAAAGAACTCTTTTACGTGGATAGATACACCTGAAATAGCATCAGTATGACCTTCTTCATCTTTATACTCGATAGCAGTAGGGTCTTGAGTTTTTATCAGATAAGCTTCAGCCTTAGCAGCTTGTTCATGCCAAGGAGCTTGAGCACCACCATTTTCGACCATTGGATAACCGCCATTTTTGGAAAGAGTTTTCTTGTCAGGACCGCCATTTACATTGGCACCATTCCAGTCGGCTTTGACAATTTTGCCGTCTTTAACTTCAATGGTTACAACGTACTTCCAACCATTTTCACTGAAACTATCTTCTTGTGCGAAGTAGATACCATCTTTGTACTTACTGGATTGAGTATCAGATTCTCCTTTTGTATCTGCTGGTTCTTCCTTAACCTGTTCAACATTAGTAGCAGGTTGATTACCTGCACAACCAGCTAATAATGCAAGTACTAGGACAAAAACCAGACTCAAACTAAAAAATTTCTTCATTTTAAATGCCCCCTCTTAAAAAATTTGTATATATCAAGCAAGAAATTAGACAGATAGATAATTTCTTGCCTAATAGCTAAAATAAAATTTTAACAAAACAAGGCATACTTTAGCTTATCAAAAAGTATTTGTTAAAATCTCAAAGCAAGTCCAATTAAGTATGTATAATATCTAATAAAACTAGAAACTTTAATATATTTTCAAATTTGTTAAATTATTGATTTAACTATTAAATCAATGTTAATTATATGATATAATAGAATTCGTAGCATGTAAAGTATATTATTCCTATAAAATTAATTGCCTATATATAAAATTTATCGAAGATAAAAAATTATTATAAATTTCTATTGAAAGAAGTAAATGAAATTTAGTTACAATTATTAAATATTTATCCGAAAAGAAAGAGAAAATAACACTATATAACAGGAATACTCATCCATATATTTTTAACTGCTAATTAATTGGGTCTATACAATTAAAGTTATAAATAATAAATCTTTATTATTTAATAAAAAAACATTATATTAGAAATAAGGGGGAAAATCAATGGCTAATGAAAAAAATATAGTCATACTTGGTGCAGGATATGCTGGAGTACATGCTGCTAAATTACTGAACAAAAAGTATAAAAAGAGTGATAATATAAAAGTTACGCTTATTGACAAAAACCCGTTTCATACTTTGATGACGGATTTGCATGAAATAGCTGGTGCGAGAGTTGAAACTGAGACTGTACAGGTGGAATTAAAGAAGATTTTTAAAGCTAAAAAGGTAGATGTGGTAATTGATGAGATAAAAGATATAGACTTTAAAAGCCAAAAATTAAGCTCAGAAAACTATACCTATGAATATGATTATTTAATAATAGGTACAGGTGCCGAGCCAACATTTTTTGGTGTTCCGGGAGCTGCAGAAAATGGTTTCACAATATGGTCCCTTGAAGATGCAGTTAAAATCAGAGAACACGTTGAAAAAATGTTCAGGAAGGCAAGCTTTGAACGTAATCCTGAAAAGAGAAAAGAAATGCTTACCTTTGCAGTGGCAGGGGCAGGATTTACTGGTGTAGAAGTTATAGGTGAGCTTGCTGAATGGAGAAAGAAACTCTGCAGAGAGTATGGCATAGATAAGAAGGATGTAAGAATGATTATAATAGAAGCTATGCCTAATATACTTCCTATATTGGAGGAAGGTCTTCAGGCTAAAGCTGCAAGACGTATGAAGAAAATGGACATAGAGGTAATAACAGATTCTCCTATAACGGAGGTTAATAAGGACTCAATTTCTTTGAAAGATGGAACAAGAATTCCTACTAAAACCCTCATATGGACAGCTGGAGTTCAGGGAAACAGCTTTGTAGCTAAATTAGGTTTAACAATGGGTAAAAGGAATAGAGTTCAGACAAATGAATACATGCAGTCTTTAGACTATGAAAATGTGTATCTTGTAGGAGATAATGGTTATTTGGAAGAAGACGGTAAAAGAGGTTATCCTCAAATAGTTGAGGCAGCACTTCAAACGGCAGAAACTGCAGTTCACAATATAGTTGCCGATATAGAAAAGGGTGACAAGAAGCCTTTTAAATCAAACTTCCACGGCTTCATGGTTTCTATAGGAAGTAGATATGCGGTGGCCAATGTTGGTGGAATGAAGCTTTCAGGTTTCTTTGCCATGGCAGTAAAGCATATGGTTAATCTTCATTATTTATTTGGAGTAGGCGGTTTTGCTTTATGTTGGACTTATATGATGCATGAATTTTTCCACATAAAGGAAAAACGTTCTATACTTGGTGGGCATGTATCTAGAAAATCACCAACATTCTGGTTGTTACCTTTAAGAGTCTTTGTAGGATATAAGTGGTTAGAACAGGGACTTCATAAGCTACCAAAGATATTGGAAGACCCTTCAAATATTTTCCTTATACCACCACCAGTTAAAAATGTTGCATCTGCAGTAAAAGATGCGGCTGTAAATGCCGTAAGTAGTGCATCACAGGCGGCTGCAGACGGCGCGGCTAAGGTAGCTCAAGCAGCAGCAGATGCTGCAAGTAGTGCAACACCAGCAGCCGATGGAGCAGCCCAAGCAGCAGAAGCTGCTTCCCAGTGGGGTGAAGCCTTACCGGTACCTGGTTTTATTGAAAGCATAGTTAAATGGTCTATGGAAACTTTTTTCTATACTCCCGATGGAGGATTCACAGCTTTAGCGGAGATTTTCCAAGCTGCTATGGTAGTAGGTGAAATAATAGTAGGACTGTGTTTAATAGCAGGTTTATTTACGGTGTTGGCATCAATAGCTTCAGTTGTAATGGGTATGATGATCTGGACTTCAGGTATGGCACCATATGAAATGCTTTGGTATCTGGCAGCAGGTATTGCTTTGATAGGCGGTGCAGGAAGGGCATTTGGACTAGACTATTATGTAATACCTGTAATCAAGAACTGGTGGAAGAAGACCCGATTTGCAAATAAAACCTATTTGTATATAGATTAATTAAGCTTCAGTTTCCAAAGTCCTATCTGAAAAGATAGGACTTTGAAATTCAATTATTTAATTTGATAGGTTAAATATGTTCATGTTAAAATTAAGTAATAAAAGTTGTTTTTCAAATCAATTTATTGTGCTAGTTTCTTATGGATATCCTTCAATAATCCTCTTCAGGCTCCGTAGAAGAGCTGTTTAAATTAAAAAGATTTAGAGGTAAAAACAGCTCTTCAAAGTCGCTTTAGAGGAAACAGTGAAGGATATCTTAAAACTGTACTGTTAGACTAGTACAAGAGGTTAAATCAACATTTGTAAAAGAAATGAGGCAATAGTATGAAACGGTTAGATATTATAATTATTGTTTTAGTAATTGTTGTATCTTTAGTTTCTATGGGAGTATTCAAGTCAATTTCCAATAAGCAATATGAAAAAAAATATGCTGAAATTAGCATCGATGGAAAACATTATAAGAGTATTCCATTAAATGACCCTTCATATACGGAAACCCTCACTGTAAAAACAGAGCTTGGTACGAATGTAATTAGGATTGAAGATGGCGGAGCCAATATTATCGATGCAGATTGTCCCGATAAAATTTGTGTTAAGGATGGATTTATCAGTAAGCCAGGAGAGGTTTTAGTTTGTCTGCCTAACAAACTGGTGGTTGAGATAAAGGGGCAAAGACAATCAAATGTAGATGAACTTTCTTACTAAAAGATATTAAGGGTGATCAAATGAGTAATTTTTGGAATGAATATCCTGATATAAAAAATGAACTTGAAATTGTTAAAAATATAATGAAAGAAAATGTAAAATCTGCTCACAAAGATATGGAAAAAGCCCTTTTAGACTTGATAGATTCAGGAGGAAAGATGATCCGACCTGCTTTTGTTCTATTATCAGGCAGATTTGGAGAATTTGACGGGGACAAGCTCTATTCACTTGCTGCAATAGTTGAAATGCTTCATATGGCAACCCTTGTACACGACGATATAGTTGATGATGCCAGATTGAGAAGGGGAAGTCCGACTATACAGAGCAAATATGGAAAAGATTATGCGGTTTTTATGGGAGACTTTTTATTTGCTAAATGCTTTATGTTATTATCTAATAATACTTCTATGGAAAGTATTAAAGGTGTTGCAAAGGTAGTTTCAAAAATATGTTTGGGAGAAATTGAACAGTTTTCATCAAGATTTACTCCCAATTTGTCGGTGAAAAAATATTTAAAAAGAATTGGAGCTAAGACAGCGGCCCTCTTTTCATTAAGCTGTTATATAGGAGCGTCAGAAAGCGGACTAGATGAAAAACAGTGTAAAAGTCTAGCCAAGGTCGGATATTATATAGGAATGGCCTTTCAAATAATCGACGACATATTAGATTACAACGGAAATCAAGGGTCAGTTGGAAAACCTATTGGAAACGATTTAAAACAGGGAATATTTACACTACCCCTTATTTATGCACTAAGAAGGGATAATAATACTTTATCAAAAATACTTTGTAAAAATGATTACAGTGAAGAGGATATAAAGAAAGTAGTTGAAATTACAAGGAAATCTAACGGAATAGAAGAAGCAAGAAGACTAGCAAAAAAATATACCGATAAAGCTTTTAAACAGATTTCTGCTCTTCCGGATAATGAAAGCAGGAAAATATTTATGGATGTGGCTAAAAGGCTTTTAAATAGAGAGTACTAAAATATATAAGGTAAAATAGGTTACAGGAGTTAAGAATTAAGAGTTGAGAATTAAGACTTAGTCATATGGCTTGCGGCTCAAGGCTGAATCCTAGAAACTTTGACCTTGATTTTCTCAACCTTAGCCTTAACCTCAACATAAAAATCAGTTTTGCTGATTTTTCAAAACAGTTTTAATAAATTCTATGTCTTCAAACAGATCATCAAGATAGCTTTTACCGCAGTAACTTAAAAGAAGTTCAAGATTCAGCACTCCGTCATAATCCTTATTTAATAAAAAATTTAATTGTTCTAAAAAATCTAAATCGCTATCTTTTACAGGAATATGGGATATGGATTGTTCTAGATTTACACCATGTATATGACTGTATATAATGTTTTGATAAAATTCATCATCATGAGGGATTTTTCCCGGGTAATAATTTGTAAAATCATGACACATATCCCAGCATATGCCTAGTTTTGGGCTTTGAAATTCGTTTAATATTATATATATATCGTTTCTGTTATCTCCAATACTCCTTTCTTCTTCACGCTTTAAAGTTTCTATTGCCAATCTTATTGATATATTTTTCTTTTCGATGAAGTTTAAAAGCCAGTCTAAAAAGGACAAAGTATTATAAATACCACCTTTTTTAAACTCAGGCTTTTTATAGTTTGCTCCATGGATCGCAATTACAGGTTTGCTGCAAGTTATATTTTGGATTTTTTCTACAATAGAAATAAATGACTCATATTTTTGAATAATTGACTTTTTAAGCTCGATAAAATTATTTATTTCATAAAGATAGTCATGGGCAAAATATGGAACATGAAAATTCACATCCATATTTAATTCGCTGCAATGTTTTGCAATCATATCATATTTTTTCAAAGATAAAATATTTTCATCGGGACTTATTTCTATACTTGAAACTCCCAAATTTTTAGTTTTTGCAATAAGAGCTAAGGGCGTTATTTCGCTAAAAACTTTTTCATCGAGGGTAAATCCAATATTCATAGTGCGCCTCCTTTTTGCTTCATATTTATATTGTATTTGTATTGTACAAGACTTCTTAACAGTTTGTCCAATATATTGAATGAAAATTAACGAAAACAGAGGATTCTAAAGTTTAGTTTGACTGATCGGGATAGGTAAATGTATAATTGTAAAGGATGGAAAGCATAGAATAGATATATTTGTTGAAAAAAATCAATAATTTAGTTAATATCATAAGGGGCGATTCGATTGATTTTGATGATAGACAACTACGACTCCTTTACCTATAATTTAGTACAGTATTTAGAATGTTTAAAGGAAGAAGTATTAGTTTATAGAAATGATCAAATAAACGTAGAAGAAATTAGAAAGCTTGACCCGGAAATGATCGTATTGTCTCCAGGACCCTGTACTCCCAATGAATCAGGTGTCTGTATAGATATAGTTAAAGAGTTTAAAGGGAAAATACCTATTCTTGGAATATGTTTGGGTCATCAAACTATCGGACAGGTTTTTGGGGCTAAAGTTATTAAAGCACTTGAGCCTGTGCACGGAAAGATTCATCCTATTAAACATACAGATAGAGGAGTATTTAAGGGATTAAACAATCCCCTCAATGTAACCAGATATCATTCCTTAGTTATAGAAAAGAACTCTCTTCCCCAGTGTTTTGAGGTAACAGCAGAAACTATGGAAGGAGAAATAATGGGAATACGACATAAAAAATATTTGATGGAAGGGGTTCAGTTCCATCCTGAGGCCATACTTACTGAAATGGGACTAGAACTTTTAGATAACTTTTTAAAGCAGGCCAAGAAGTTTAGAGGTGAGCAGGTGAAAAATAATGAATAACGTGTTGGTTAAAGAGATAACAACTAAACTGAATAGTTTTGAGCTATATTCAATATTTAAGGATTGCGAATATAGTTTTTTTCTGGACAGCGCAATGGATTATGAAAAATTGGGACAATATTCCTTTATAGGCTGTAAACCATTTTTGGTTTTTAAAAGCAAAAATGACGATATAACTATAATTGAAAATGAAATAGAAAGACATTTCAAGGGAAATCCCTTTGATAAATTAAGGGAATTATTGGCAAAGTATAACATGAACTATAAATCTAAACTGCCCTTTGTTGGAGGAGCAGTAGGGTATTTAGGTTATGATTTATGCCATCATATCGAGAGACTACCTAGAACTGCAGAGGATGATGTAAATATTCCTGACTGTTATTTGGGATTTTATGATGGAGTAATTATAGTAGATCACAATAGAAATAAAGTTTACATAGCATCACTAGGAATCAAGGACAGTCCTGAAAAAGTAGTAGAAGATATATGGTCTCGAATAAAACAAAATGAAGAAAATGGAGTAGATATTAAATTTGAGCACAAAAATAAAGAAACAGATTTTTTATCTAACTTTACCAAAGATGAATATATAAATGCTGTAAATAAAGTGAAGGATTATATAAAGGCAGGTGATATATATCAGGCTAATCTTACCCAAAGATTTGAATGTACGCTAGAGGAAAAACCCTATGAACTTTACGGAAAGCTTAGAAAAATAAATCCAGCTCCCTTTGCCAGCTTTATTGATTTTGGAGAAGGTCATATAGTTAGCAGCTCACCGGAAAGGTTTATAAGGGTAAAGGACAGGCTTATTGAGACCAGACCAATCAAGGGAACAAGACCTAGAGGCAAAACTCTGAAAGAAGACATAAGAAACAAAGAGGAATTATTGTCAAGTGAAAAGGACAAGGCAGAACTTCTTATGATAGTAGACCTGGAAAGAAATGATCTGGGAAAAGTATCTAAAACAGGTAGTGTAAAGGTGACAGAGCTGTTCCATTTAGAAGAATATGCTACGGTATATCACTTAGTCTCTACAGTAATAGGGGAAATGAAGGATGATAAAGATATAATAGATGTAATTACTGCTTCCTTTCCTGGCGGCTCTATAACGGGAGCTCCTAAAATAAGAGCCATGGAGATTATAGATGAGCTGGAACCTACTCAAAGAAATGTGTATACAGGTTCAATAGGGTATATAGGATTTAATGGAGATATGGATCTAAATATAGTTATAAGAACCATAGTTTGTAAGGATAACAAAGCATATTTTCAGGTAGGTGGCGGTATAGTATGGGATTCCGATCCACAGATGGAATATGAAGAAACCCTACATAAGGCAAGGGCGTTGATGGAGGTTTTGAGAAGTTAACTCGTTTCAGAATGAAAAATATAGAAAATAATTTTTGATTCAGGTGCGTGTAAGTACCTGAATTTTTATTTGGCAAATTTATAGTCCTTAGTACTTGAAGAATTTATTAGAGGAAATTTTGTAACGGTATAGAATATTAAAAATATACTAAATCTTTACGGAGTGAAAATATGGAAGATAAAATGTATTTTTTAGGACTTCCTTTTAAAACATGGTTGATTGTTGGAGGTTTATTTGTATTGTCAGTATTATCTCCTGCAATTACAGCTATTATTTTAAG
This sequence comes from Candidatus Petromonas tenebris, assembly GCA_014236755.1. GTDB lineage: Bacteria > Bacillota > Clostridia > Peptostreptococcales > Caminicellaceae > Petromonas > Petromonas tenebris. The sequence continues at coordinate 46,463 of JACCKY010000004.1, forward strand.
TCTTAGAAAGGATTCAAAAAATGAATAAATCAATAATGTACTTAGTGTATTTTACTTTATATACCCTTATGTTACTCTGGTTTGGAAAAAGTGGATTTAAAAAGACAAACAATATCAGGGATTTCTTTGTTGCCGAAAACAGCCTTGGACTAGCTGCGAGTGTTTTTACGTTTACTGCAACATGGTTCAGTTCCGCATCGATGCAGGGACTTACCGGAACATTGTTTGCCTATGGATATTCTGCTGTATTGTACTCTGTTATTGGATGGTTTTTTGGAGCTGCCCTGTTAGTAGTTATGGCGGACAAACTAAAATATTATGATATTTTAACCGTACCGGAGTATTTCAAATACAGATATGATAGCAAATATATGCAGGCTCTTGGGGGATTAGTAATTGTGCTAAGTTATATTTTTTATATCATAATACAGATAAGAGGTTTTGGTATTGTTATGTCAGAGCTTTTAGACATACATTATAGCATATCTATATTCTTGGTGTACCTATTTATTGTATATACTACCTTTGGAGGATTGTATTCAGTTGCTAAGACAGATGGATTAAATTTTGTCTTAATATTAATAGGGACGGTTTTTGCTACTTTTATGATATTAAAGGATGTAGGAGGAATAACACTTATGCATAAAAAGGCCGCAATTATAGCTACAAAACCCTTTCCAAATTTCCCCTATAAAACTATTGAAGGGGGTCTTCTTGACCCCTTTGCTAATGGCCTCCAACCTCCTATGATTATGATCACAGCCTTTTTTGGATGGGGATTGGGGTTGGCGTCTAACCCTCAATATGCCCTAAGAATAATTTCAGCAAAGAATAAAAAAGTTTCAATCAAGATGATATGCTTATCTGTATTTATATTATCTATTATATATGTCAATATATTTATAATAGGTATAGGTTCAAGGGTGTTAGCTCCAACGGTAGAAAATATAAGCTCTGTTGATGAAATATTCCCCTACATTATAAACAATGTAATATATTCTAAATTAAGCGGACTTATTTTAATAAGCATTGCTGCGGCAGCTATTTCTACTGCCAACTCTCAACTTCTCATACTGGCTAGTGGTTTTAGTTATGATATATATAAAAATTTAATAAATCCAGAAATTGATGAAGAAAAGTTTTTAAATCTAAATAGATTACTAATATTTATTGCTGGAACGATTTCTCTCATTATGTCAATTAAGCCCCCCAGCAGTTTACTAGTTTTTGGGGCGTATATATGGGGAATATTTTCTGTAACATTTCTAATTCCCTTATATGGAGGGCTATATTGGAAAAAAGCAACAAAGGAAGGAGCTATATATTCCTTTGTCGGAGGAGCATTAACTATGATTTTATTTTACTTAATAAATAAATATAAGTATCTTTCATTAGATATAAGTATCAATAGAATGATTCACCCTGCATTTCCCGGCTTTTTAGCATCCTTGATTCTATTTTATGTTATAAGTAAAATTACCTATAAAAAGGAAAGCGATCTAAAATGAAGATGGATATTGAAAATAAAATATTAATTCCATTTCTGATTTTAGTAATATTGCCAATAATTATTTTGGGAATAGTGTCTTACTGGGGTGGATATCAGATATTAGTGAATAACCAGATTGAAAGTTATACGACCAGATTAAATGATATAGTATCATTTATTGATATATTAAACGAGCAGGTTGAAAAAAATTTTATTACTCGTGAAGATGCAAAAACAAAAATAATTAATCACTCTCAAATAGTAGGAAAGAAGGACCTATTTATAATTGAAGGGAATAAATTAGTTTTTGATAATTTTAATAACAAGACATATTTACCGAAGGAGCTAATAAATAAAATCACAGAAAAAAAAGAGGGTACAATCAAAAATAAAGATATAATTGTTATTTTAGATAATTATAATAAATGGGACTGGATCATAGGATATAAGGTAGCTAAGAATAAATTTACAGAGGATTTACTTGGAATTCAAAAATATACACTTCTTGTTGCAATAATCTTTTTAATATTTTCAGTTGAATCAACTATATTAGTTGCTCATAATATTTCAAAACCTATAAGATCTCTGGCAGACAGATGCAACAATATATCCCTTGGAAACTTCAAAGGGAAGATACATATCCAAAGGCGAGATGAAATAGGTATACTAGCAAATGCATTTAACAACATGCTGGACAAACTTCAGAATAGCACTGATAAACTGATAGAAATGAAAAAGTTCAATGAGGATATTCTTAGGAATATTTCTACTGGAATAATTACAACTGATAAAGAAGGAAATATAAAGCTAATTAACGAAGCAGCAATAAAAATATTAGGGTATAAAGTGAAATGGCCTAACAAATCGGATTATATAATAAAAACTTTATTAAATCAGTTAAAGACTACTATTGACACACAAAGAACAATACATAACATGTATGATTTTAAAAAAGAAAATAAGAGTAAAATGTATTTAGATGTGACAACTTCATTGCTAAAAACTGAGGAAGGTTATATCAATGGAGCTATCTGTAACTTTAATGATATAACCGAGAGGAAAAAAATTGAAAATAGAATGGAAAGGATGAATAGACTAGCTTCTCTAGGACAACTGGCTGCTGGCCTTGCCCATGAAATTAGGAATCCATTGGCTGGTATGAAGACAAGTGTACAGGTTTTAAAAAACAGATTAAAAAAAACTGTTTCTGAATCAACATTGGAGTTGTTTAGTGGTATACTTTATGAAATAGACAGGTTGAATAATCTAATAACAGAATTATTGGACTTTGCTAAACCTCATTTTCCAAAATGTGAAGTAGTCAATATTATGGAGATACTAAAGAGAGCCTTAGATTTAACGAGAAAGGCCATGGATGAAAAAAGTATAAAGACTGATATTATGGTAAAGGCTACAGATTTAATAGTCTTTGTTGACAAGGCTCAAATTGAACAGGTATTTTTAAATATTATAACTAATGCAGTAAGAGCCATGGATTTGCAAGGAACTTTAAATATAATAATCGATGACCATTATGATCAAAAGAATGATTTTTTAATCATAGAGTTTAGGGATAATGGCTGCGGAATTAATCAAGAGAATATCGAAAAAATATTTGATCCTTTCTTTACTACTGATTCACAGGGGACTGGATTAGGGCTATCAGTTGTTCATAATCTGATAGCAGAGAATAATGGAGAAATCGAAGTGGAGAGCTCTGTAGGCGTAGGAACATCTTTTAAAATAAAACTTCCGATGAGTGTAGGTGGACTGTATGAAGAAAAAAATACTTATAATAGATGATGAAAAAATCATCTGTATGTCTTTAAAAGAAGGACTAACAGATTTGGGTTATTCGGTAGATACTGCCTTAAATGCGGCAGGAGGGCTTAATAAAGTTATTGGATTTAAGCCCCACGTTATATTTCTTGATATGAGATTATCAGAAGAAAGCGGACTGGAGCTTATAAAAAAAATTAAGGAAATTGACAAGGATAATGAGGTAGTGATTATGACAGCCTACGGAGATGTAGAAACAGCAGTTACTGCCATGAAAAATGGTGCATTTGATTATATAAAAAAGCCCTTTGATCTTGAAGAAATAGATATAACTATTTCAAAGGCGTTTGAAAATTTAAATATGAAAAAGAAGCTTTATTTACTTGAAAAAGAAAAAGAGGTTAACAATGAAAGTATAATAGGAAATCACCCTAGTATGAATGAAATTTTAAAAAAAATAGATATTTTGGCTGCTAATGATAAAGTAACGGTATTGATAAGAGGAGAAACGGGAACTGGTAAGGAGCTGGTAGCGGAAGCCATACATAAAGGTAGCATCAGGAGAGATGCACCTATGCTTAAAATAAATTGTGGAGCAATACCCCAGCAACTTGTAGAGAGTGAATTGTTTGGATTTGAAAAAAATGCCTTTACGGGTGCAAAATCTAGAAAAAAGGGTCTATTTGAAATTGCTGATGGAGGAACAATTTTTTTAGACGAGATAGGAGAAATTTCTATAGATGTACAGACAAAACTTTTAAGATTTCTCGAAGAAAGAAAATTTAAAAGAGTAGGCGGCCTTAAGGACATAGAGGTGGATGTTAGGATTATTGCGGCCACAAATAAGGATTTAGAAGAAGCTGTGAAAACAAAGGAGTTTAGACAGGATTTATATTACAGGCTAAATGTAGTTCCAATAAATCTGCCGCCCCTTAGAAATAGAGGCACGGATATTCTGTTGCTTGCAGATTATTATCTAGATAGTTTTAATAAAAAATTTAATAAAAGCATTAAAGGTTTTACAAAAGAAGCTAAAAATAAACTGCTTGTTTATAGTTGGCCGGGAAATATAAGAGAATTGAAAAATATTATTGAGAGAATTGTAATTTTACACAAGAAAAAATATATAGATTTTTATCATATACCAATAGAAATTAATAGTAAGAATGAGAATAAAAAAATTAATGTAGCCGATAAAGATCATATTGAGAAAAAAATTGTAGCTGGTAATTTTTCGTTAGAAGCTGAATTAGAAAGTATAGAAAGAAAATATATAAAAATTGCTTTAGAAAAAACAAATAATAATTATACTCAAGCCTCCAAATTATTAGGGATAAGTAGATTTGCACTAAAAAGAAGGATAGAGAAATATTTTGAAAAACAGTGAGCGATTTTGCACGTTTGTTGCAAAACCGCTCATTTTTATTGAGCAAAACTGCACAGCTATATGAAATAATATTTTCAAACACATGCAAAATACAGAAAATTCATTCAGAAACATATTGGCATACTTCTTGCTCTACTTATTATATAAGCAACATAAATAAAAATAATTAAAGGAGGATTTGTATGGAACAAACAACTAGAAAAAAGAAAGGATTTGTAGAAAAACTTAAAACAATAGGTCCGGCGGCCATTGTTACCGCAGCGTTTATTGGCCCTGGAACGGTAACAACTTCTTCATTGGCAGGAGCAAACTTTGGTTATGCGCTTATTTGGGCTATGGTATTTTCGATTTTTGCAACAATTGTACTACAGGAGATGTCTGCCAGATTGGGTATTGTCAGCAGAATGGGACTTGGGGAGGCATTAAGGGAACAATTCGAAAATCCCATTGCAAAATATACAAGCATAATCTTGGTAATATCAGCCATAGGCATAGGTTGTGCAGCATATGAAACGGGTAACATACTTGGAGGAGCCTTAGGTCTTGAAGCTATAACGGGAATACCGATGAATGTTTGGGGACCATTAATGGGAATAGGAGCATTTTTATTACTATATACGGGCAGTTATAAAATTGTTGAGAAAGTTCTTGTTGGACTAGTAGTGCTTATGAGTCTAACGTTTATAACTACTGCAGTTATCATATCACCTAATTGGGGAGCAATTATTAAGGGTATGTTTATTCCTTCAATTCCAAAGGGCTCAGTATTTATAGTTATGGCTTTAGTAGGAACTACTGTTGTTCCATATAATCTTTTTTTACACGCATCGGCTGTACAGGAAAGATGGAAGGACGCTAGTGGGTTAAAGGAATCAAGAAGTGATATACTTGTTTCAATAATACTTGGTGGACTTATATCTATATCAATAATCATTACTGCATCTGCTGCATTTTTTGGGACAGGATTAGCAATTAAAAGTGCCGGCGATATGGCGAAGCAGTTGGAGCCTTTACTGGGCCGGTGGGCAAAATATTTCTTTGCATTTGGGCTATTTTCAGCTGGTTTATCTTCATCTATAACTGCACCTTTAGCTGCTGCCTATGCTACAGCAGGAGCATTAGGATGGAAAAGAGATTTGAAGGATAAGAAGTTTAAAACAATATGGATGATTGTATTAGCAGTGGGTATAGTATTTTCAGGAATAGGGCTAAAGCCTATATCAGCTATTATTTTTGCTCAGGCTGCAAATGGTATACTACTTCCTATAGTTGCAATATTCTTATTATATGTAATGAATAACAAGCAAAGACTTGGCCAATACGTCAATAGGGGAATTACTAATGTGTTAGGCGGAATAGTTGTACTCGTGGCAATTGGATTGGGATTAAGAAGCATTCTTAAGGTATTGGGTATAATGTAAAATTCAAATAGCCGGAGGAGGGAAAATCCTCCGGTTATCCATAAAAATTTAAAAGTAGGAGCGAGTAAATAATGAAAAATCTTACCTTAGCTAAACCTTTTGAAGTGCGTGAATATATAAGAAAAGGAGAAATTCAAAAACCTACGGCTGGGATGTGTAGAGGTTATGCTCAGGGAAATCTAGTGGTTTTACCAAAAGAGTTAGCGTATGATTTCTTATTGTTTGCCCAGAGGAATCCTAAACCTTGTCCTGTTTTGGAAGTTACGGATGTAGGATCTACAGAGTTTAAAACTATTGCACCAGGTTCTAATATAACTACAGATATTCCTAAATATAGGGTTTATAAAAAGGGAATTTTAGAAGGAGAGTATACGGATATAAAGTCCTTTTGGAAAGAAGACTTTATAGCTTTTATGCTAGGCTGCAGCTTTACTTTTGAGTCAGCTTTAATTGAAGAAGGAATTGGAGTAAGACATATAGAATGTGGAAGTAATGTACCTATGTATATTACAAATATAAAATGTAAACCGGCAGGTAAATTTTTTGGACCAATGGTAGTAAGCATGAGACCTATACCGTTAAATAAAGTAGTTAAGGTAGTTCAGATAACCTCTAGATATCCAGATGTCCATGGAGCTCCGGTACATATAGGTGACCCTGGACTGATAGGAATAAAGGACATAGACATACCTGACTTTGGAGATCCAGTGGAAATAAAGGATGATGAAATTCCTGTGTTTTGGGCATGTGGAGTAACGCCTCAAGCGGTGGCAATGAAAGTAAAGCCGGAAATAATGATTACCCATGCTCCAGGACATATGTTTATTACAGATATAAAAAACCATGAATTGGCAGTATTTTAATTATATACAGATAAACAAATTTTGAATTATTTATAGCCTATGAGAATTCTTCAAGTTGATGTGAAGTGTGTTGTTTAATTTACAAAAATAAGCGAAAAAACATATATTGCAAAATTGCTTAGAAGCGAAGGATGGAGAAGGGAGAATGAAAATGTATTCAGTTGATTTGAATTGTGACCTTGGAGAAAGCTTTGGTAGATATACTCTTGGAAATGATGAAAGGGTTTTAGACTATGTTACTTCGGTAAATATTGCCTGTGGTTTTCACGCTGGTGATCCTGTAGTCATGGAAAAAACAGTTAAAATGGCCTTGGAGAAGGGAGTTGCCATAGGAGCCCATCCGGGATATCCCGACCTAATGGGGTTTGGAAGAAGAAATATGGACATTAGTATTGAAGAAGCAAGGGCGTATATTATTTATCAGGTTGGAGCACTAAAATCCTTTGTAGAAGCATACGGAGGGAAGCTTCAGCATGTAAAACCACATGGAGCATTATATAATACAGCTGCAAAGAACTATGAGCTTGCTAGGGCCTTAACAGAAGCTGTATATGATATTGATAGTGAACTTATCTTTGTGGCATTATCAAATTCAATAGCGGTTAAGGCTGCAAAGGATACAGGTCTTAGAGTTGCCAATGAAGTATTTGCCGACAGAGCATATAATAAGGATGGAACGTTGGTGTCTAGAAAAGTTGAGGGTTCAGTTATACATGACACCGAGTTATGCAAACATAGGGTTCAGCGTATGATAAAGGAAGGAAAAGTGGCTACTATGTACGGTGAAGATATAGATATAAAGGCAGACAGTATATGTATTCACGGCGATAATGTCAAGGCACTGGAATTTGCTCAAGGCTTAAGAGAAAGTCTTCTGAAAGAAGAAATAAAACTTGAACCCCTAGATGCTAAATACAAATAATAAATCTTACTCTTTTCTTATTATTTCTATTTATTAGAATTGGAATTGGGTTGTCTATATTAGTGAAAAAAATCAGATTTTTATCTGTCACTATGGGTTAGAAGCAATAGTAATTCTTTCAGAAAGGACTGCATATATATGTACGAAAAATATAGATATTTACCATCAGGAGACAATGGAATAATTATAGAGATAGGTAGCAAAATCTCTGAAGAGATAAATGGAAAGGTTAGGGGCTTAACTTTATGTATTGAGAATGAGAAACCGGAAGGAGTTCTGGAAATAATTCCAACATACACTTCAATCCTCATAATATACGATCCAGTAATTGTATCCTATTATGATTTATTAAAAAAACTGAAAGAAATAGAGAAGAGAATGAAGGAAATAACTCTTCCAGCTCCAGAGGTAGTTCATATACCTACCTGTTATGGAGGAGAATATGGTATGGATTTGGAGTATGTGGCAGAATATAATGAATTAAGGCCTGAAGAAGTTATAAAGATACATAGTGAAAGGCAATATCTCGTTTATATGCTTGGGTTTACTCCCGGATTTCCCTATCTAGGTGGGATGTCAAAAAAAATTGCTACACCTCGTCTTGAATCTCCAAGGGAGAAAATCCTTGGTGGTTCAGTTGGTATAGCTGGAAACCAAACAGGTATATATCCGATTGACAGTCCGGGAGGCTGGAGAATAATAGGCAGAACTCCATTAAATTTTTTTGACCCATCCAAAAATCCACCGGTGCTGTTAAAGGCAGGCCAATATATAAAATTTGACCCTATTGACAAGGAAGAATATGAACTAATAAAAAAACAAGTGGAAAGAAAAGAATATACAGTCAAAAAGTCCCGATTGAAAAGGGGTGACTTCAATGAGTAGCTTAAAAATCATAAATTCTGGACTATTAACTACCATCCAGGATTATGGGAGAGTTGGATACGGTCAGTATGGAGTTCCTGCGGCAGGAGTAATGGATAGACTGGCTATGCAATTGGCAAATATTCTTGTAGATAATGACAGGTATGAAGCCGTGCTTGAAATGACCATGATGGGACTAAGCTTTAAAGCAGATGGGAATATGGCTATTGCCATAACTGGAGCTGATATGTTTCCAACTGTAAATGGAAAGAAAGTTAATCTGTATGAAACTATATACTTAAATAATGGTGATATATTAGAATGCTCTTATGCCCAAAGTGGCTGCAGAGCTTATTTAGCTGTAGCTGGAGGTTTTGATCTTCCGAAGGTTATGGGAAGTAAATCCACATATTTAAGGGGCAAAATAGGGGGATTAAATGGGAATAAGATTCAAAAAGGTGATATATTAAAAATAAATCCTAAGAACGGTAAGGAATATTTTGGGATTAGGAAAATTCCTGAGGATATGATACCTAGATACAAAAATGAAATTACGGCTAGAGTCATATTAGGACCAGAGGTTGATTATTTTACTAAGAACGGGATGGAAACTTTTCTTAGTAGCGAATATGTTTTAACTGATCAATGTGACAGAATGGGATATAGACTTGAGGGACCAAGAATTGAACATGAAAAGGGATCAGATATTATTTCAAATGGAATAAATTTCGGTGCAATTCAGATTCCCGGTCATGGATGCCCTATTATTATGATGGCAGATAGACAGACTACTGGGGGTTATACAAAAATAGCAAACGTAATAACAGTAGATTTACCCTTTCTAGCTCAATTAAAACCGGGAGATAGGGTTAAATTTGAAAAAATAGATATTGAAGAAGCCCAAAACTTGATAAAAAAGCAGGAAAAGAACTTATTGAATCTGATAAATGATTTTAAGACGAGTCTTATTAATACAGTAGGGACAATGAGAAATTTCAAAATAAATGTTAATGGCAAAAAATACAATTTATCCGTCCAAGAAATAAAAGAATCATAATTTTTAGGCCTTGGATTTCAACTTACCTTCCCTTTATGGAGTACTTACCCGTAAAGGGATTTTATTTTTGCATAGGAATTCAAACATTTTTTGAAAAAAATTGCAGGTATAAAGCAAAGTAAATTCAAGCCATGCAAGAAATTACAAACTTTTACCAGTTAAATATTAAAAAGGCTAACAGCTAACTGCTGACCGCTTATGGCAAAAAGGTGACGGGCCGCAAGAAAGACCCTAAAGAACGACTAGGATTTGCCAAGAGCCAAGAGCTAAGAACTAAGAGCTAATCAGATAGATTTTTTATTGGCTTGCTCGTTTTGAATATATTAATTAAAAAATGTTCAAAAAATATGATATTATTAAAAGAAATAATAATAAATAATCTGATTTTTTAGAAAATGGTCATCTATTATTACTATCTTAATAAGTTTGGTTGTGAAATTCTAAATATGGGAGTAAGAAAATTGAAAATAGATAGAAAAAAGATAGAAAGTATTATTGCAATATGTATAATAACAGTATTTAATGGACAGATATATATTAATCCTTTTTCCTTATGGTTTCGTTTTTCTTTTGCAGTTGTAGTTTTGCCGTTGCTACTTATATATTTTAAAAATGTGTCTGTGATAACTACAAGTTTTATTGTTGGATTTTGCATGGCCTTTTTTCGATCCTTTGTTTTTTATTTTTCTAATGATTCAATGACGTATTCTAATATAATTGTACAGTTTATTCCGGTTTCATCATTTTATATAGTTTACGGTATTTTATTTAGTATTTTTAATATAAGAAAAAAAGTAGATAATCCCGTAAACTTTATACTACTTTTATGGATATGCGATAGTATTGGAAATATAGTAGAGGCAGCCATAAGAAATATTATGGAAAAATTCCCCTTTGAAAATGCAGTACTTGTAATTATTTTAATAGGTTTTATTAGATCTATAGTGATATATATTGTATATTATATGATATGTTACTACAAAAAAAGATATGAAAGGGAACAAAGTGAAAACAAATATAGAGAATTATTATTTTTTGTTTCTAAATTAAAAACAGAACTGTTTTTTCTTAAAAAATCAATAAACGATATTGAAGATACTATGGAAAAATCATATGATTTATATGAAAAGATTGAGAATAGCAAATTGAAGGATGAAGCACTTAATATTGCAAAAAATATTCATGAAATAAAAAAAGATTATCAAAGAGTAGTGACAGGAATGAGCAAAACACTGCAAAATGTAAACAAATTGAGGAAATTCAAAATTTCAGAGATATTTAAAATAATTGAAGCAAATACTTGTAAATTAATTGATGAATCTAACAAAAAAATAATTCTCAAATTTAATGTAATTGATGATTTTTATACAAAAGAAATTTATCCCCTTATTTCAGTATTAAATAATTTTATCATTAACTCTTTAGAAGCAATAGAAAATTATGGTGAAATAATTATTGATGTAAAGATTAATGGAGAATATGCTATTTTTTCTGTTACAGATAATGGCATAGGTATTCAGGAAGAGGATACATATTTAATATTTGAAGCGGGCTTTTCTACCAAGATTGACTATAAAACAGGAAAGGTTTCCAGTGGTTTAGGTCTTTCCCATGCTAAAAATATAGTTGAACAACATTTTGATGGAGTAATAAAATATTGTAGCCAATATAAAGAACTTACAAAATTTGAAATAACGATTCCATGTAGTAAAATTGTTTTCAAGGGGGGAAAAACAATTGAATTTTTACATAGTTGACGATGATAAAGTTATAGTAAATTTATTAAAGAAAATAATACTTCAAAATAATCTTGGCGATGTAATAGGCATGTCATTTAGCGGGCAGGAAGCTTTAAAAGAAATACCAAGGCTAAAACCCGATATAGTTCTTATTGATTTACTTCTTCCTGAAATAGATGGAATAAATATTGTTTCTAGAATAAAGTCTGAAGAGTTAAATATAAATCCATATTTTATAATGATATCTCAAGTAACTGCTAAAAATATGATATCTAAATCATATGAAAAAGGTATTGAGTTTTTTATACATAAACCTATAAATGCAATAGAAGTAATTTCTGTAATAAATAAAGTCAAGGAAATTATATTTATGTCTAAAATCATTAAATCCTTTGACAGTGCATTTAAAATGATGAATGAGTATCAAAATATTATTGGACGAAGTGAAATAGTTTTAAAAAAAGATCTATTTAAAACACGTATAAATAACTTGTTTGCAAAGCTAGGAATACTTGGAGAAGCAGGGACAAAGGATATATTAGAGATGCTCTTAATAATTGATGAATTACAAAACGATAATGAAAGATTTAATAAAAAATACAAGCTTTCTCAAATTTATAGCCGATTAAATAATAGATATATAAATGAATACAAAATTGATTCTAATATATGGGCGATTGAGCAAAGAGTAAGAAGGGCTATCAACAAGGCTTTAAATAATATAGCCAGTTTGGGAATTGAGGATTATGGAAATGAAATTTATACAATGTTTTGTAGTACCCTGTTTGATTTTCAAGAAGTAAGAAAACAGATGGACTATATTAGAAAAAAATCAAAAACGAGTGGAAAAATCAGTGTAAAGAAATTTCTCGAAGGAATTTTAGTGTTTATAAGGACGGAGTTTTAAAAACTGTTTCAATATTTATTGAATCTAAATTACTGATAAGCATAGTAATTTTTTTATCTCACTTGTTATAATAATCCCACTTCTGGAAGTGGGAGATAGAGTAAGGAAGTTAGATAAAGTTTCACAATAATTTAGTAGGAGATAAAAAACCCCTACCAAATTGTTCAACTTTTATGCATTGATATTTTATAAAATTCTGAATTCAACAAGTTTTTTTATGTCTGATATTGTCTGTTGTAGTCTTTCATCATTTAGTATTTAAATATATTTTATGAGGAGGGATTTATGTGAAATTAACAACTAAAATTTTACTTGGGCTTGTAGCGGGGGTTATAGTTGGGTTATTATTAGGTTCTGCCCCAGAAATTGCTACTACCTACATTAAACCAATTGGTGGACTATTTATTAATTTAATTAAAATGATAATAGTTCCTCTTGTATTGTCGTCACTTATAGTAGGAGCATCTAGTGTTGGAGATATAAAAACTTTAGGACGAATTGGCGGTAAGACAATTGCATACTACCTCCTAACCACAGCGTTTGCAGTTACAATTGGTTTGCTTCTAGGAAATTTTTTTCAAGCGGGAGTTGGACTTGAAGTGCCAATGTCTGCTGAGGTAACTGCAAAAGAGGCACCCTCATTAATAGAAACACTTCTTAACATAGTTCCTAGAAATCCTATCAAAGGTTTAGTAGATGGAAACATGCTACAAATAATTACCTTTGCATTATTTTTAGGCATAGGTGCAACTACATTGCCTGATGAAAAAGCTAAACCATTTATAAATTTTTTTGATAGTTTAGCTGAAGTTATGTATAAAATAACATCGATAATCATGGAATTTGCACCCTACGGAGTTTTCGGATTAATAACACCGGTTGTGGCTACAAATGGTCCATCTGTACTAATACCTCTTATAAAGGTAGTTGCAGCTGTTTATATAGGATGTATACTTCATGCATCAATCGTATATTCCTCTGCTGTTAAACTGATAGCTAAAATAAGCCCTATAAAATTTTTCAAAGGTATACTTCCGGCTGCTGTTACAGCCTTTAGTACTTCAAGTAGTTCCGGAACATTACCTGTAACTATTAAATCTGTTAAGGAAAATATTGGTGTCTCTGATAAAGTAGCAAGTTTTGTTTTACCATTAGGAGCAACAATAAATATGGATGGTACCGCCCTTTATCAAGGGGTATGTGCATTATTTGTAGCACAGGTATATGGCATAGATCTAACTATGGGCCAAATGGCAACAATTGTACTTACTGCAACTTTAGGTTCGATAGGTACTGCTGGAGTACCAGGAGCTGGTCTTATAATGTTATCAATTGTATTAAAATCTGTTGGACTTCCACTTGAAGGTATTGCACTTATAGCAGGTATTGATAGGGTATTAGATATGGCTAGAACTTCAATAAACGTTATCGGAGATGCCTCTGCAGCTACAATTGTTGCAGCAACTGAAAATGAGCTAAATATTAGCAACCAATTCAATGTAGTAGAAGAATAAATGTATAAATAAGTATTAAAATAATTAAGGTTCCGTTTTGTCTCACTTGATTATAATACTTCCACTTCTAGAAGTGGAAGATAGAGTAAGGAAGTTAGATAAAGTTTCACAATAATTTAGTAGGAGATAAAAAAACTACTACTAAATTGTTCAATTTTTATATTAGGAGGAGGAAATCTGTGAAAAAGACTTTAGGAGTATTAGGTGGGATGGGACCTCTTGCAACGGTCTACTTTTTTGAAAAGGTAGTATTAAATACCGATGCAAACTGTGACCAGGAACATATACACATAATTATTGAGAATAATACAAACATACCTGATAGGACTTCGTATCTACTTGGAAAAGGAGATGATCCTGTTCCAGAACTGATAAGAACTGCTAAAAATTTGGAAAAACTAGGAGCAGAATATTTAGCAATGCCTTGTAATACTGCTCACTATTTTTATGATGACATAGTAAGAGAAGTAAATATCCCTTTTTTAAATATGATTGAGGAAACACTTAAATATATTAAAGAAAAATATAAGGAAGAAAAGAAAATCGGCTTACTTGCTACAGATGGTACTCGAAAAATGGGAGTATATGATAGATATTTTAAAGGTTCAGGGATTGAATTAATTGCTCCTGAAGGTAAATATCAGAAAAATATAATGGACTTCATATATCGAATTAAATCAGATCTTAGAGCTGCAAAAATTGACGGCTTTAATGAAACGGTTCAATTCCTTAAAAATCAGGGAGTTAATGTGTTTGTACTCGGTTGCACTGAACTGTCATCAGCTTATTACCATTTTAATATAAAAGGTAGCTTTATAGACCCTATGGAGATTTTAGCTAAGAAATGTATAAACTTTGCATTTGAGAAATAGAATTTATTGTTTTATCAGAAAACCCCTTAAGGTAGATTTTAATAGATTTTTATATTATCTACTTTAAGGGGTTAAGTTGAATTTTTTACTTTTTTTAAATATTTATCTCATTTTACCTAACTAACTGCATCTTCTATTCTTTTTAAGCCCTCTTCAATATTATCAAGGGAAGTAGCATAAGAAAGTCTAATATAATTATCAGCTCCGAAGCCTGATCCAGGGATAACTGCTACCTTAGCAGTATCTAGTAGATACTTGGCAAAGTCCATGGAGCTATTAATGTTAAAGCCATTAATAGTTTTGCCGATGTATTTAGATATATTAACCATTACATAAAAGGCACCCTTGGGCATTTTACAGGATAAATCCTTCATTGAATTAATTTTTCCTACCATAAATTTTCTTCTTTCATCAAAGGCCTTGACCATTTCATTAATAGGTTCCTGATCACCTTCTAAGGCTTTAATGCTGGCGTATTGAGCAATCGTATTAGGATTAGAAGTAGCATGACTTTGAATATTTGTTACAATGTTTACAATTTCCTTATCAGCAGCCAAATAACCTATTCTCCAACCAGTCATTGCGTAGGCCTTAGACATACCGTTTATAACTATTGTTAGCTTTTTAATTTCATCTCCAAGGGAAGCAATGCTCACATGCTTTCCTTCATAAATCAATTTTTCATAAATCTCATCGGATATAACAAAAATATTATGTTTAACTGCTATTTCAGCAATTTCCTTTAATTCCTTTTCAGTATAAACAGTACCGGTTGGATTGTTGGGACTGTTTAAAATAATTGCTTTAGTGTTAGCATTTATAGCTGCTGTTAAATTTTCTATATCATACTTGAAGGCATCTTCTTCTGTAGTTTCAACAAAGACAGGTTTTGCATCCGCCATTTTAACCATTTCAGGATAGCTGACCCAGTAGGGTATCGGAATAATCACTTCATCTCCAGGGTTACATATGGCTTGGAGTGCATTAAATAGAGAATGCTTAGCTCCATTTGAAACCACAATGTTTTCAGGGGAATACTCCAGACTATTGTCCTTTTGTAATTTATTACAAATTGCCTGCTTAAGCTGAGGCAAACCCGATGAAGCAGTATAACCCGTAAGCCCTTTTTCAATTACTTCCATGGCGGCCTTCCTAACATGCTCCGGAGTATTAAAATCAGGTTCACCGGCACCAAAACTTACTACGTCTATTCCATCTGATTGCATCTGTTTTGCTGTAGCAGTAATAGCTAATGTTACCGATGGGGATATAGTCATATTCTTTTTGGATAGACAGATATTCATAATACCAACTCCTTTCATTTTCAATTACCTTTAATTAATAGTTTACTTCTTTAATAATATCATATTTATAAGTCGATTATTATACTGCATAAACTTTTTGTTCAAAATTTACGCAGTGACTATCTATTTTATACTTTTCAGCACGTCTATACTTAAAGAAGTCTAAAGCTACCTGAGGGAATAGTGCATAGGATAATACGTCTTCTTCTTGTTCTAAGTACTCTTTTATCTCATTTCTTAAGGAGTTGAGCTGAGGCTTAATTAAATCTGCCGGTCTGCACGTAATAATTTCTTCATCCCCAATTATCTTTTCAACTATCTCTTGCTTAATAGGTACCGTAGGTTTTCCGTACATTCCCTTTACATAGGCCTTTATTTCCTTTGGAACCATCTTATATCTTTCTCCAGTTATCACATTAAGAACAGCCTGTGTTCCTACCATCTGACTAGTTGGTGTAACTAGAGGAGGATAGCCAAGATCTTCTCTAACCTTTGGTACTTCCTTTAATACTTCATCGAATTTATCTAAGGCATTTTGCAGTTTCAATTGGGAAACTAGGTTTGAAAGCATTCCTCCCGGTACCTGATAAATCAATGTATTTATATTTACACCTAGTACTTTAGGGTTTAACAATCCACTTTCTAGACTCTTTTCTCTTATGGGGTTAAAGTATTCAGCAATTTCATTTAATTTATCAATTTTAAGCCCGGTATCGTACTCAGTATTTTGCAGAGTTGCTACAAGTGGTTCCGTTGGCGGCTGAGATGTTCCCTGAGAAAAGGGTGATATAGCCGTATCTATTATGTCTACTCCAGCCTCGATGGCTTTTAAATAAGTCATACTAGCTAAACCGCTGGTGGCGTGGGAATGAAGTTCCAAAGGAACTTTAACTGCCTTTTTTAAAGCTGATACTAACTCGTAGGCATAATATGGAGTTAAAAGACCAGACATATCCTTTATGCATATAGAATCAGCTCCCATGCTTTCCATTTCTTTGGCTAATTTTACATAGGTTTCTGTAGTATGGACCGGACTTATTGTATAGGAGATTGCAGCTTGGGCGTGAGCTCCTTCTTTCTTAGTGGTTTCCAAGGCAACTCTTAGGTTTCGAACGTCATTTAATGCATCGAAAATTCTTATTATGTCAATTCCATTTGCAACTGCTCTTTTGACAAATTCTATTACTACATCATCAGCATAGTGTTTGTAGCCTAAAATATTTTGTCCTCGTAAAAGCATTTGTAAATTAGTTTTTTTAATTTTTTTTCTAATAGTTCTTAGTCTTTCCCATGGGTCTTCGTTTAGAAATCTTAAGGAAGCATCAAAGGTTGCTCCACCCCACATTTCTAGAGAATGGTATCCAACCTCATCTAATTTTGGCAGAATAGGTATCATTTCTTCAGTTGTCATTCGGGTAGCTATTAATGACTGGTGAGCGTCCCTTAAAATGGTTTCCGTAACTTTTACTTTTGACATAATATACCTCCTTATCATTCTTACCAACATTTTATCAATGAATATTTTCTATGTACAGTTGTTGACTTAAGTGTTATAATAACATTGATTTAATATGTTAATTTATTTTTGATTTTACTTAATTTTTTAAAGGGGGATAATTATGGATGCAACTGACTTGAAGATATTAGAAATACTACAGCAGGATGGGCGAATTTCAATGAAGGACTTGGGAAAGAAGGTTGGACTTACTTCACCGGCAGTTTCCGAAAGAGTTAAAAGGTTAGAAGAGAGCGGTGTTATAAAAGGCTATAGAGCTGTTGTTGATCCTCAAAAACTAAATAAAAATATAAATGCTTTTATTGATATTGCCATTAAAGCAGAAAATTACAAGAAATTTTTGGAATTTGCACCGAATAAGGATAGTATAATTGAATGTCATCATGTAACCGGTGGAGACTGTATGACCATAAAAGTTATGGTAGAGAGCATGGAGGAACTGGAAATATTGATAGATGAAATAAAAAAATTTGGCAATACTAAAACGTCTCTTATTCTGTCTACTCCAATTGAACATAAGATTATTGTATAAAAATAAAACTGATAAATTAGCTTAATTCTCGACATATAGAATGATATAATTATGTTATAAAAATAACAAATTTAATAAATTTAGGAGATTTTTATATGTATATATTTTTTAATAATGAAATCATAAAAAGTGACTCAATCTGCATTTTACCAATAAGTGAAGGTTTTATGTACGGATATGGACTTTTTGAAACAATCAAGGTTGCGGGTGGAAAGATGTACTTTTTCCATGAACATGTTAAAAGATTATTAAAAGGTTGCCAAATACTTGATTTAAATTTTAACATTGATTTAGTTGACTTAGAAAAATACTGCTACGACTTAATTGATAAGAATAAGCTTTTTTCAGGGGCATTAAGGATTTCCTATTCCAAAAATAAAGAAGACTGTAACCTTTTAATATCTACTCGTAATAGTATTTATCACGATGAAGATTATGAAAAAGGATTCAAGCTATGTTTTTCAGATATGAAAAGAAATCCTTATTCACCTCTTGTCAGGGTTAAATCCAACAATTACATGGAAAATTTGCTGGCGAGAAAAAAAGCTAAAGATAGTGGATACGATGAAGCCCTTTTTTTTAATGTTCATGGAGAGATTTGTGAGGGAACAATATCCAACATATTTTTTGTAAAGAATGAAGGAATATTTACTCCGACTATAGAATGTGGGATATTATCTGGTATACTTAGAAGTAAAGTTATAGAAATAATAAATGAAAATAACCTGAAGATTGACATAGGTAGATATAAAAAAGATTTTTTATATGACTGCGATGAGATATTTATTACAAATTCTTTGATGGATATTATGCCGGTATCCCTTTTGCAAGATAAAAAAATGGATTTGAAAAGCAATAAAATAACAAGATTTTTAATGGAAGAATTAAAGAAATTATATGGGTGAAACAAATGGATATATTAAATATATTTAATGGAAAAATTAAAGAAATTGTTTTTCAGGAAGAAGCATTGTGTCTCCTTTTGATAGGTGAAGGTGCTGAAATAGAGAGGAAAGATTTTAATCAGTTAAATGATATAGACCTTTTTGCTATCATTGAAGATATTAATGATTTTGAAAGAGAGGTATATGAACTTAAAGGAGTTAAATTTGATATATCCTATATATCACTAGAACTGCTTAAAAAAGGTGTATCGGAGAGATGGCCCTTTATAATAAACTCATTGCATAACTATAAATATATATATAATGAAAGTGAAGAAATAGATAATCTGCTTAACAAAATAAGGCTTATATATAATTCAGGACCTAGACCTATGAAAATGAATGAGATTGACTACATTAGATTTAAGCTATACCAAGAATATGACGACATGCTTGCTAGAAAGGAAGATAAATTAAACTTAATATTTTTAATGAACAACCTGTTCAAAAATATTTTAGTTTCTTATTTTCAGCTTCATAACCTGTGGGTGCCAAAGGACAAAAAGATTTTAGCTAAGCTACAGAAAATTGACTATAATTTCTATTGTCTATGCCAAAGATTTATTGGTGAAAGGGAAGTAGGCCAGAAACTGGATATGCTTTTAGAGATTATGAGTTATGTACTAAGGCCCTTTGGTGGAGTAATGAAGTATTGGAGAAGAGGAAAATTTCCTTTAAAATAAATTAGAAAGAGGGATATATGTGGATAAGCAAAAAATAAAAAGAGCTGTAAGAGATATACTTGAGGCTATAGGAGAAGATCCTGACAGAGAAGGCTTAAAGGGTACTCCTGATAGAATTGCAAGAATGTATGAGGAAATATTTTGTGGATTAAATCAGGATCCGGGTAAACATTTAGAGATATATTTCCAGGAAGAGAAACATGAAGAATTGGTTCTAGTTAAGGATATACCCTTTTATTCTATGTGTGAACATCATTTGGTGCCATTCTTTGGAAAAGCCCATGTAGGATACTTGCCTAGAGATGGAAAGTTAACCGGTTTAAGTAAGATAGCCAGAGTGGTTGATACTGTTGCCAGAAGACCCCAGCTACAGGAAAGACTAACTACTACCATAGCTGAGATATTTATGGAAAAACTTAATCCCTATGGGGTGATTGTGGTGGTAGAAGCTGAACACATGTGTATGACCATGAGAGGAATTAAAAAGTCAGGAGCGAAAACTGTTACTTCCGCAGTAAGGGGTGTGTTCGATAAAGATGCCAAAGCTAGAGCAGAAGCAATGGCTTTGATAAACTTTGGAAGATAATGGAGGTGCTATAATGAGAAATATAGGATTCAGATTTCACAGAAAAATAGAATTAAAATGTAGAGAATACCAATTAAATCTTGGTACGAGAACTTATATAATGGGTATATTAAATGTTACTCCTGATTCCTTTTCTGATGGCGGAGAGTTTGTAGACGTTGAAAAGGCAGTTAATCATGCTAAAAAAATGGTTGCAGAAGGTGCCGATATAATAGATGTAGGTGGTGAGTCTACAAGACCCGGGTCAATGGAAGTAGATGCTGAGGAGGAACTAGCCAGAGTTTTACCAGTTGTAAAAAGACTTGTAAAAGAAGTAGATGTACCCATATCAGTAGATACCTATAAGGCAGAGGTGGCAGAAAAGGTTCTTGAGGTTGGAGCACACATTATCAATGATGTTTGGGGGATGCAAAGGGACGCAAATATGGCTTCAGTAATAGCCAAATTTGATGTGCCGATTATCGTTATGCACAATCAAAAAGGAACAGAATATAAGAAAGATATAATGGAAGAAATCTGTCAATTTTTAAAACGATCTATAGATATTGGAGTAAAATCGGGAATAAAAAGTGAGAATATAATTTTGGATCCAGGGATAGGCTTTGGCAAAACTCCTGAGCAGAATATGGTGGTTATGTCAAGACTTGGAGAATTAAACGATTTGGGATGTCCTGTACTCCTAGGAACATCAAGGAAATCCATGATAGGTAAAATATTAGATTTGCCGGCAAAAGAAAGAGTGGAAGGGACCATAGCTACTACAGTTATGGGAATAACTCAAGGAGTAGATATAATAAGAGTCCATGACGTAAAGGAAAACTTAAGGGCGGCAAAAGTAACCGATGCCATCGTTAGGAGAATGTAATATGGATAAAATAATTATGAAAAACTTGGCATTCTACGGATATCATGGAGCATTAAAGGAAGAAAATATACTTGGACAGAAATTTTTCATTGATATAGAAGTATTACTTGACTTAAAAAAAGCCGGAAAAAGTGATGTTGTGGAAGATACAGTGAACTATGCAAAAATTTATGATATAGTTAAAGATACCGTGGAAAATAAGAATTTTAAGCTCATTGAGGCTTTGGCTGAATATATTGCACAAAGGATTCTAAATAATTTTCAAAGGATATCTGAGATAGTCATACAGGTTAGGAAGCCCGAGGCACCGGTAAAGGGGATATATGATTATTTTGGTGTAGAAATAAGGAGAAGAAGAAATGAGTAGAGTATTTTTAGGTTTAGGAAGCAATCTGGGAAACAAAAAGGAAAACCTGTATAAAGCTCTTGATTTACTTAGAGACCATGAAAAAATAGACGTAGTAAAAGTTTCCTCTTATTATGAAACAAAGCCTGTAGGATATGAGAAGCAGGATTGGTTTTTGAATATAGTAGTGATGATAGATACATCTTTACAGCCCTATGAACTTTTGGAATATTGCGGCTTCATTGAGGAAAAATTAAAGAGGAAGAGAATCATAAGATGGGGTCCTAGAACCATAGATGTAGACATACTTCTTTATGAAGATTACATATCAGAGGATGAAAAATTAATCATCCCACATCCAAGAATGACCGAGAGAGCCTTTGTTATGGTGCCTTTATACGAGATAGCTTCAGAAATAAAAATAAATAATAAGCATATAAGTGAGATAATAGAAAAGCTAGAATTAGAAGGAATAAGGAAGATAGAAGATGGAGAATAGAAAGATTTTAACGGGAGAAAAAATTGTTGTTAAGGTAGGAAAACTCAATATAGGAGGAGATAATCCACCTGTATTGATTGCAGGTCCTTGTGCAGTCGAGTCAAAAAAGCAGGTTATAGATACGGCTTTGGCACTCAAAGAAATAGGAGTAAATATTCTAAGAGGCGGAGCATTCAAGCCAAGAACAAGTCCTTACTCTTTTCAGGGCCTAGGATTGAAGGGATTAGAATACTTAAGGGAAGCAGGGGAAAAAGCAGGATTACCTATAGTAACCGAACTCATGGATGAAAAAAATCTAGATGCCGTAGCTGAGTATGCAGATATAATTCAAATAGGCTCAAGAAATATGTATAACTATCCTCTTCTTAAAACTATTGGGGAAATAGATAAGCCAATTTTGCTTAAGAGAGGAATGAGTGCAACAATCAAAGAATGGATAATGGCTGCAGAATATATTGCTACTTTTGGAAATAAAAAAATTATCTTGTGTGAGAGAGGTATAAGGACTTTCCAAAATTATACTAGAAATACATTGGACTTAGCGGCAGTGCCGATTATGCAAAAAGAGACTGGGTTGCCCGTAGTAGTGGATCCAAGTCATGGAACGGGAATCAGAGAACTTATACTGCCTATGTCCAAGGCTGCCTTGGCCTGCGGAGCCAATGGACTTATGATAGAAGTACATACTGACCCTAAGTGTGCATTAAGTGACGGGTTTCAATCTATAACACCTGAAGAATATAGAAAAGTAGTAGAAGATGTAAAGAAATATTTTTTATAGAACTTATAGCTTAAAACAAACACAAATTGCCTTTTTTGTATGAATTTACAAATGAGTAGATTATAATACAAAGTAAAGGCATTTTTTTCAAAAATGGAGGACACTATGGAGGATATTAAAATTTTAATTGCTGATGACGAACCTGAAATTCTAAAGCTTTTACAAAGATACATAGAAAAAGAAGGTTATAGCGTAGATACTGCTTCCGATGGACTGGAAGCTATTTCGCTTTTTAATCAAAATGAATATCATTTGGTGATTTTAGATATCATGATGCCCCAAATAGATGGAATAGAGGTTTGCAGGAGGCTTAGAAATGACACAAACGTTCCTATAATTATGTTGACAGCTAAGGATGATGAAATAGATAAGGTTTTGGGCCTGAGAATCGGGGCTGATGACTACATGACCAAGCCCTTTGGTATGAATGAACTGATGGCAAGGGTTAATGCCCATCTTAGAAGGTATCTTGTGTTAAGTGGAGGATCAAACTTGACAAATAAAAACATACTTGAGTTTAATAATTTAAAAATTGATCTCAAGAGCTATATGGTATATCGAGGTAAGGAACTTTTAAACTTAACGGCTAAAGAGTTTGAGCTATTAAAGTTTTTTGCAAGCCATCCCAATCAAGTTTTTACAAAGGCCCAGATTTTCAAATATGTTTGGGGAGATGAGTATATTGAGGATGATAATACTGTAATGGTACATATAAGGAGACTAAGGAAGAAAATCGAAGTTAACCCTGAAAAACCCCAGTTTATACAGACGGTATGGGGAATAGGATATAAATTTGTAGAGGAGTAGAAGGATGAAGGGGATTGATAAGGGTATATTTATTTTAAATTGAACAGTATATGATTTACTAAAATGAATACAGATATCGATGGGGATTAAAAAAGATGACTCCTGCCCAGTACAGAAATCATCTTCTTAATTCAGCATAGTCTTTTTTTAATTGCCTTTGACACAGGGTACATTTTATTTTTTCTTGAACGCTTTTTCATAGTGTCTATGCAAATCGATTTCGTTTACTTCAAATATTCTAAGGGAATCTTTTATTCCTTTTTCAATAGCCAATTCTCCATATTTATCTACTTCTTTTCTATCTTTTGGTCTACGATGAAGTGATGCAGCACCGCCAATGCAACCGCCTTTGCAGGCCATTCCTTCAATAAAGTTTCCTTGCAGTCTGCCCGCCTTTGCGATTTTTAAGGTTTTGTCACATTCTGCAATACCATCACATGTAATGGGTTTAAAATCTACTTGAAGATTTTCTTCTTTTAACACATGCTTAACTGCTTCTGTTAATCCTCCTGAACGTGCAAATATTCGTCCAAAGAAGGAAGCATTGTTTAACTTGGCTTCTTCACATTCCTCAATTTTAATACCAGCAGCATCAATCATTGCACATAATTCTTCAAATGTAAGAACATAATCTGTACTTCCCTTAATATCTTCTTGATTCATTTCTGCTTTTTTGGCTGTACACGGTCCAATAAATATTACCTTTGCTTGCTCATCCATATTTTTAATCAGTCTGGATATAGCAATCATAGGCGAAACAGAAGTAGAAATATTATCTAAAAATTCAGGATAACACTTTTCAATATATGAAACAAAAGCTGGACAACACGAACTTGTCATTACTTTTTTCTCTTCTATTGTTTGTGCAAACTCATGCGTTTCATTTAATGCTACAATATCTGCCCCAAGAGCTACCTCGATTACATCATGAAATCCTAGCTTTTTTATTGCCGCTACAACTTGACCAATTTTAACATTTGTAAATTGACTGGCAATGGCCGGAGCAATGACTGCATATACATGGGAATTTTCTTCTTTTGATTTTTTTAATACTTCAATTACATCCACAATAAATGATTTATCCATAATAGCACCGAAAGGACATTGAATAACACATACACCACATTGTATACATTTTTCATTATCAATAACTGCCTTCCTGTTACTTGGGTCAATACATAAAGCTTTTGTAGGGCAAGCAACGCTACAAGGTCTTAATACATCAGAAACTGCATTATATTGACAAACATCTCTACATCTTCCACATTCAATACATTTCTCTTGATTAATATAGGCTCTCTGTCCTACATGAAAGATTGCATCAACGGGACAAGCCTCTGAACATCTATGGGCAAGACATCCTCTACAAGCTTCTGTAATGGTAAAACGATTAATAGGACATTCATCACAAGCAATCTCTAAAACTTCTATGATGTTGCTATTTTTCTTGTCTCCTCCCATTGCCAACTTTACTCTCTCAACCATAATGGCTCTTTCTTTGTAGATACAGCATCTTGTTCTTGGCTTTGGGCCAGGAATAATGGTCACTGGTATTTTTTCATATTCTTCCATCAATGTTCCTTCCATTGCCAATCTTGATACTTCTTTTAATACCTCATACTTTATTAACTGTACATTACTCTCAAATTTCCTCATTTCTACACCTCTCACTATATATATGTTAGGTTTACATGTTTTCCTAGTTTTTTCATTAAATCGATCAGTTCGTCTACTACCTTCAATTTTATACTTAAATCAATAGGCAAATCTGGATTCTGATGAGCAGGATTTACTGCTTTTCCAACCCAAAGATTTAGCTTTGTACAATCTTCAATCAGCATTTTTGCAAGTCTCGATGCTCCATCTTTAGCTTTTAGCTTATATACTGGATTTTCTTCAATGGAAGTATCCGCATATTCTTTTATTTTTTCCACAGCCTTACTTAGAGTCAATACCCCCTCTGTAACAAGATCAATTCCTTTTATTTTTGCTGTGGGAGGTACATCAGGACCTATAAGGTCCATATTTACCTCTAATGATTCTTTTAGTTCCCTTGCTACAATATTAGCAGCAGTTCCTCCACAAACAATCTTTTTGCCTTTTCCCTCCATAAATTTTTTTACAAACCATTCATCCTTTTCAGTATCTTTAGGAGGGCCTGTAAACATATCTATCTCCTCAGGTTCTCTCATTTTTATCGTCACCACAGTAGTATCATCACCAGGTTTACCCATATATAAATTTTGACATACTTCAATTAAATTTTTCGTAACATTTTTTGAACACTTTTCTTTTCCCACTACCCGAGTCAAATGATCCTTTAAATTTTCCCACTGCCAACCTAAGTTTAGTACTGCTCCTACCCCTGCATGAATAGCACCGTCACTTACTACAGTTAAGGTATCTCCCTGTTTTAATGTAAAATTACTTTCTTTTATGACTCTATCATTTATCATAATACTATTTCTTTTTTTTACATCATAATATTTGTTTTCTCGAACAAGAATAAAGGGTGGATTATCATATTCAACCGTATAAACATTACCATTATTATCTACTTTTATAATGGTAAAAGTAGAATAAGCCAATTTCCGTACACTGCAAACTGGTAGAGTATGAACAATTGTATCTACCGTCTCATCTATGCTAGCCCCTTCCATCAACATGGTTGCTGCAATTTTTGAAGTAAGGGTTGCCAATATATTTGCTTTTACACCGCTTCCTAATCCATCTGCCAATACAACAATAACCCCATCCTCTGTTCGGATAATTTCTACATTATCACCGCACAGCTCCTCTCCATATTTATTAATACTATCAAAGGCAACATCTATAAAACAACTCATTCCATATCACCATTTTCTTTTAAAGCTATTTGTTTTAATTTTGTTAGGATTACCTTTGTCTCTGCAGTAGTTTCCCCTAACAAACTTGCAATTTCTTGCGCTACGCGCATCTGCTTTTCTATTACCTTTTGAGCTGCTTCAATGGTATTTTCTTTTACTCTTTTTAGCTCTTTTTTATGTTTTTCTTCAGATGTAGCATTGGTCATAATGGCTAATAGCAGATTTTGTTTTTCTAAGTATAAAATACTTTGTAATAGTACTACATTATATTCAGGAAGAAAGGCTTTTTGTCCGATAAGGTTTTTCCTGCTTTCTTTTACACTTAAAAATAAATTTTCGTCTAATATTACCGAGATAGGTTTATCCTTTATTTCATCTGCTTTTATTTTAAAAATTCTTTCTGCTGTTGGATTAAATTCCTTTACACGCATTTCTTCATCAATAAGCATAATAATATTAGGTGAATTTTCAAAAATGACATTTGTTAAGCGTTCTGCTTTGCTTCTCATAAAAGGAAGGCACATATTTAATTCTGCCATTCCTTCAAAAACAGCTTGGGCCTTTTCGCGGCATGTATTGTATCCACATCCTCCGCAATTTAATTCATCAGTAGGTTCGTATTTTCCTATTTTCTTTAAAATGTATTGAATTTCTTCTTCACTTGCTTTTTGCTTCTTGATCTTTCTGTCAATAAATTTCTTTGAAAAATTAATTTTATTTTCTATTTTAAAGTTTGTATACCTCAAAGAATCTTCTTTGTTTTTTGTATATTCTTTTATTTTTTTCTGTCTTTTATAAAAGTCTTTTTCATTTTTGGGCATTCCTGGTCCACCTATACAGCTTCCTCTGCAAGTATTCACCTCTACACAAACCCGCTCTACTGAGCCATTTTCCATTGACTGAAAAATTTTCATACACTGTTCAATACCATCTACTTTAATTACTTCGTACTTTTCTTCCTGATCCTTCATAAAACTGGAAATTACACCACCTTCTAGTGGAAAAGCACTTCCTCTTTTAAAGGATTTTTGGTCAAAGGGTTGTGGATTTAGGGTATATAAAATAATATTTTCTTCATCTAGCCATTTTGATAATTCTTCAAAGGTCAATACTGCATCAATGGTTCCCTTATGCTGAAAATTGAGTGATTCTATTTTTTTTGCCGTACAAGGACCGATAAACACCACATAGCTATCCATTCCGTATAGGTGCTTTAATATTTTTCCATGGGCAAGCATTGGAGAAACAACTGGAATCAAGTATTTGCTTAAACGTGGAAAATACTTTTCTACTAAATAATTTGCTGAAGGGCAGCAGGAGGTAATGAGATTTTCATATTGCCCTCCTCGTACATACTCTTTATACAAGTCAGCAACTACTTCTGCACCAATAGCAGTCTCTTCAACATAGGCAAATCCTAAAGATTTTAAAGCAGCTGACATTTGACCTACATTGCACATATCAAAAGCTCCTACATAAGAAGGAGCCAAGCTTGCAATAACTCTTTTTTTATCTTTTATTGCATTTTTTATTTCTTGGAGGTCACTTTTAATTTGCCTAGCATTTTGAGGACAAATAATCAGACATTGTCCACATCCAATACACAAGTCCTCTACAATCTCTGCTTGTTCATTCTTGATTTTAATAGCCTTTACAGGACAAGCTCTTAAACATTTATAACAGTTTTTACAATTTGCCTTTGAAAAGTTTAAAATACTCAATTTCATAACCTCCCAAGAACATATTCCTCAAAAAATGTTTTTACATTTTTTTCATCTACTGAAACAATAGGATCATCATCCACTTTTACCGAAACTGCCTTAGTACATTCTCCTAGACAAAAATCTGCTTTTATTGTTACCTGATTGTCTAGTTTTCTCTCCTCAACAATTTTTTGTAAGCCCTGAATTACATTGTATGCTCCTTTCAAATGACATGCACTTCCTATACATACACGAATTGTCATCATCCCTACCAAGCCCTCCTCAGTGTTTATTTGTT
Organism: Candidatus Petromonas tenebris; assembly: GCA_014236755.1. Taxonomy (GTDB): domain Bacteria; phylum Bacillota; class Clostridia; order Peptostreptococcales; family Caminicellaceae; genus Petromonas; species Petromonas tenebris. The sequence goes on from JACCKY010000004.1 coordinate 74,987, forward strand.
ATTTGTATTCATTTTTTTCAATCCTGTTGTTTTTATATTCGGTAGGCTATAATCAGTATACTATTATGTTAAAATTTTATCAAGTATTTATATTTTTTATTTTATCTATTTTATAGATAAAATTTGTATTTTAAGTATCCATTAGCTAATGAACCACATTCCATCATTTTCTTTACTTCTTTCAATACATTTTTTCTTATTTTATGACTATGCAAGGTAACTGTTGAGATAATGCACTACAAGAATCTTTTTTAATTGTTCTTGACATAGGGTACATTTTACTGATTTTTAGGTTTATTTTTCTGTACCTAAGGTATAAAATGAAAAGTAGCTGGAATCAGTGCTGTTAATCTGAACCCTATGTCTATTTACAGGAGGCTATATAATGAATGATAGTTTTTTTTCATTTTTTATTAGGGAAATAAAAGATAGGTTTGAGTTTCACAATATTAACGCTTATGGAGCTCAAATTGCTTATTTTTTTCTGTTGTCTCTGTTTCCGTTTTTAATATTCTTAATAGCTGTATTAAGTCAATTATCAATGTCACCGCAAGGGGCAATTGACCTTTTTGCTAAAGTAGCACCTAATGAAGTAATAACTGTTATAGACGACTATATAAAAGAATTAATACCCTCTAGGAGTATAAATCTTTTATCAATTTCTTTCTTTGCAACCATATGGTCTGCATCAAGAGGACTTAATGCATTAATAATCTTGTTAAATAGAGCCTATGGTATAAAGAAAGAGAGAAATTTTATAATGAAAAGGGTGCTTGCTATATTTTTTACTTTGTTGGTAGCTATTTCTATTACATTGGTCCTCACTATACCAAGTATGGGAATGAACTTCCTCTTATGGATATCAAGGTATATAGGGCTAACGGATTTTTTTATATCCGTATGGTATTATTTGAGATGGATAGTTATTATCGCTATTTTATTTTCAGTAATGGGTTCCCTATACTATATTGCTCCTAACAAGAAATTAAAATTTTTAGAAATAATTCCAGGAACTTTGTTTGCCATCTGTGGCTGGATACTAATATCCTTAGGATTTTCATTTTTTGTAAATAATTTTAGAAACTTTACAATAATATATGGCAGTTTGGCAGCGATAATAGTACTGATGATTTGGCTTTATTTAAGTGGTATAATGCTGGTACTTGGAGGAGAAATAAATTCAATATACAGCAGTTATATAGTTTCAAAATCGAAGGATAAATCAATGTCACACTCTGATTCATAAGTGGCTTCATTGCCAATAGAGTAAAAATAAATGAGAAGGGGAATAATTTTAACGTAATAAAAATAATTTTTGTGAAACAATAAGAACTTATTATTCGTCTTATATTATGGTACAAAACGAAAGGAGAGAAAATTCATGAAAAAATTAATATCACTAACATTAATATGTCTGATGACATTTGTGCTTATAGCAGGTTGTACTCCAGCAAAAAACAATGGGGAAGACCGAGATGGATATACTGATGAAAACAAAATCCCATACAAGGAGATAAAGGATACCAGCTCTCTACCGAAAAATGTGGAAATATTTATTCAAAGCATGAAAAAACAAAGGGGTTTTACAAACTTTAGAGACGAGAATACCAATATACTAGTAATCAGCTCAGGAGAAAAAACTACCGGTGGATATGGTATAGATGTGGAGTCGGTGAAAGAGGTTGGTGGTATAGTTGAGGTTGTTGTCAAAGAAACTTCTCCAGAGAAAGGCAGTGTAGTGACTGAAGTCCTAACCTATCCCTTTATAATTTTAAAAATGCCTATGACTCTAGAAAGTTTTAAAGTTATAAATACTGAAGGAGAAGAATTCACTTATATTCCCTCAAGTAGACTGAATATATCAGAAAATGGAATATATGTTGGACAGATAGATAATAACTTTGTAGAAATAAAGATAAATGGAGAGTCAAGAACATTTATGCTGACTGATGAAACAAGAGAGACAATTGAGGAGCTAGGTGAGAATAGGCAAATAGAATTCACCTACTATATAAATGAAAATAACCAACTTGTTGTAACTTATATTAAGGAAATAGATCATTGGGAAAATGCTAGTAAAACAGAGACAGGAACCTATGTGGGACAGATAGATAATTTTTCCATAGAAGTAACGATCGACGGAAAGGCCAAAGCCTTTATAAACTATGAAATGGATAGACTTTTAAAGGATATAAAAGAGGGAGATAAGGTAGAAGTAAAATATTCTAAAAATAAGCAGGGACAATTAGAGCTTATAAGAATTGAGAAAACTGACTAAAATAGAAGTCAATATTAAAAATACTGATTGAATATACCATAGGTGTACACCTATGGTATTTTTTATTTATGGAAGCATAATTTAAAAATTGTGCAAGATTTTCTTTTATATACATATTAGAGGGTGATGTCTTTGAAAACTAATACTGTAGGTTATGAGAAGAAAAGGTATAAAATTAAGCTATATAGCATTGTTCAGGGAGTATGGTTCAGACCTTTTGTTTATAATTAGGCTTACAAGTCAAAGCTTAAGGGCTTTGTGCAAAACTGTGGGGCTTTTGTTTACATAGATGTTGAAGGGGAGAAAAGGAATATAAAGAATTTTTAAAAGCTATTATTAATAATTCTCCCCTACTTTTAAAAGTGGAAAGAGAATTTTAAATACATTTGAAGGTGAAATGCTTCCAAGGATATGTTAATAGGAACTCTGAGGTAAAAGAGTTCCTATTTGATATTTAAGTGCCTAAATCTATTCAAAGCTCCTATCATTTCATGTTTTCTGGGTAGTGCTAAATTTCCCGGATGGCCTGAAAAAGAGGATAGTTCATCCAGTCCCTTTTCATCAATAATTTCATATATCTTATTAACGATTTGGGTAATAGTCATTGTATCATTGACCAGATTTTTTTGTATATACTCTATAGCTACTGATATACAATTGGTTTGACTGGTATCTACCAGCTGCTCCAGATATTTTAAGTCTATTGGAGTTCTATTATACATAATAGTATTTAGACCTTTAGTTCTGATTTTAACTCCCTTACTAGTTCTAGGGAAGCTAGACTTTAGCAAGATTCTAGGTGACTCATTAATGAAATCATTATTAGTATTGCTTCTATTCACTTTAAACTTAGTGATGATTTCCTTAGCTCTTGAAGTAACATCATAGGGTATATATTCATCCATCATAATTACATTATCGGCTACATCAAAATAATCTCCGGAGCTTCCTACGACTATAATAGTGGAAATACCATTTTTTTCATATAAATCTCTAACTCTGTTTATAAAAGGAGTTATGGGTTCCTTATCTTTGCTGACAAGCTGCTGCATCATTTTGTCCCTAACCATAAAGTTTGTTGCACAGGTATCCTCATCAATTAATAGTAGATCGGTACCTATTTCGAGAGCTTCTATTATATTAGCAGCTTGAGATGTGCTTCCACTGGCATTTTCGGTGGAAAACCTTATAGTATCCTGACCGTTAGGAAGATTGTTGATAAATGGAGATATATTTACCTTTTCAACTCTACGTCCGTCTTCAGCTCTAATTTTGACAGCATTTTCCCTAGTGGCAACATATTCTCTACCGTCACCGATAATATGATCATAAACGCTTCGTTCAAGGGCTCTAAGAAGAGTTGATTTGCCATGATATCCTCCCCCTACGATGAGGGTAATTCCTTCCGGTATAGCCATTCCCTTGATTTTTCCTCTATTAGGCAAATTGAACTCTACCTCTAAGCTTTCAGGACTTTTGAAAGGAACTGCCCCTTTTATTAGAGGTTTATCGGATACTCCACTTTCCCTAGGAAGAACTGAGCCATTGGCAATAAAGGCAATATAGCCTTTTTCTTTCAGCAAGTTCCTTAAATGATTTTGGTCTACGGCCAATTCCACATGCTTCTGCAGGGCCGATGTATCTATATTATTATAAAAAAGAGTATTTTCTACAATCTTTGGCAATGCTTTTGAGAAAATTATATTTGCATTTTTCCCGAGTATTTTCCTTCCTGCTGCAGGAAGTCCAACTTCAAACCTGGCTTCTACACTATTTTCATTGATTACTACTGAGGTCCTTTTAAGTATTTCCTGCCCGGGACGATCCACGGTTAAAAGTCCGCTTTTTCCGGAGCCGCTGACTTTATCGTAGTATTTATTTATGTTTTTGGAAAAAAGTCTTGTGAGAAAATCACATACAGCTATATTTTTATGGGACTTATCAAATAAATTTTGAGGAAATCTGGCTTTATCCTGTGAAACAATGACTCTAGCCTTTGATGGAGATGCAAAGGGGTCCCCCTGAACTGAATCTATAGATAGTATGTAATCTCCAAAATTATATTGCCCTCTTATGCTTTTATAGGCCTTATATCCTTTGCCATCAATTTGAAATAATTTATTTTGTAAATCCTTTTGGCTATGCAAAATAGTACCTCCTAACTAACTATCTTATTCTATTTCCCGTTTATAGAAGCGGGAGTGTTATAATCAGGTGAGATAAGTTATATTTTTTAAATGATGGTCATATCAATAAATAATTATACCTATAACCTGCAAAAAAAGCAAAAAGCCCTGGGATTACCCATGGGCTGTTAAACTTAATAATAGTAATCATAATAGTCGTAATAATCGTAGAAAGGACGTCTTCTTCTGCGCCTTCTACGTAAAAGTTCTCTTAAGAGAAGTATTCTTATTAAATCTCTTGTAAAGTCTCTACGACCATCTATTCTAAAAAGTTCATCATAATCCTTTTCATCATATTTACGTTTATTTTCCATTTCATATTCACTATAAATATTTTCAACCATTTCATCTACTTTTTCTTTGCTAGGGAAGGGATGCATTGCAGGATTAAAGGGATTGTCTGTCATATCACACATTCTTTTAACATATGGATAAACATCATTATAAATATTAGGATACATTTTATTAGCCTGTTTTTCACAGTGGTACAAATATCTATCTTGCCAATACATTTTCCATAACCTCCTTGATATGTTTATAAAAGCTTCATCCATACCATAATATGTAAATGCAAAAGAAAAGGTTACAAATTATTTAAAGAAAAGTAGAAACGACACTATGGTCGTTTAAATAGATATAAGATTCAATTCTGTGTTCTCAATTAATAGCAATCGTATGGACAGTGATATCTTCTACGTCTTCTACATCTTCTGCACCTATCCTTTGTTAACAGTTCTTTTAAAATAAGTATCTTAACAATATCTTTCAAAAACCCATCGTCGTGATTGTAACGGCTTCTGTATAGAGTTTTATCATCTTTTTTCTTATCTTTAATGGCATTCATGTATTCATTGTATACTTCCTCCACAATTTGATCTATTTCTTCTTCTTTTGGAAATGAATACATCATATATCCATAAGCATAATCGAGCTCATTGCATTTTTTCTTTATATATGGATATAGTTCTTGATAGATTTTTGGATACATGGTTTGAAATTTTCTTTCTGGCCAATACCAATAGTTATTATACCAATGCATCTGCAATTCCCCTCCTTTGAATTTCTTTAAAAGTTTTAAATCTTCTCACCAATACATAATATGCAGTTCATGTAAAAAATGTTACAAATATATGATAAAATAGCTCTTCTACAGAGCCTGAAGAGGATTATTGAAGCATATCTATAAGGAACTAGCGAGGCAAGTTAAATTATGAGTTAGTAAAAACATACAAACTGCATTAGTTTTATGAAAATTATGAACAAATCGTGTATAATATTAATTATAATCCTATAACAAAAAACAAGGAGTGTTAGCATGGATAATTCCTTAACCTTGAGATTGCATAGTGAAATTTCAAATAGATTTCTAAATCTGGATTTTTTGAAAAAAACCGATTTAAATATTAATACTGTTAGGGAATTTATAGAAAGACCTTCCTTTATTGAAAGCTTGAATACTATAGTTCAAAATAGAGATTATAGCTGCAGAGCAGTATTTGATTTATGCAAAAATTTCATAGAAGAATTGACGCAGGGAGATGCTCCAGATAACTGGCTTTATTATATATATCAGTTTGCTTTGAGTAAATCCTTTCCTGATGCAGTAAATATAAAACTTTTAAAGCATTTGGATATGGGTTGTTTAATTTACCTTGAAATACTGAGTGTTATTTGCCAGTATGAAAAAATCTATGATGATGGCAGCTGGACAGGAAAATATCCCCTAGAATTTTTAACATCTGAAGAAGAAAATCAACTGGAAAATAAATATGAGTACAGGAAATTCAAAAAGGCATTTACTGAGGAATATGTCTATGAGATGATGAAGCTCAATCAGGAGGTGCTTGGTTATAGTTCCCTTGACCATATATGCGGAGTACACTATCTAGCCCTCTATATAGGACGACAGTTGAAGTTAGCAGGATTGCCTGTGGATCTAGGCAGAGTTTCTGGTGCTGCTGCTGGACATGATATTGGAAAATTTGGCTGTAAAGGAGAGGAGCTTAAAAGGGTACCCTATTTACATTACTACTATACAGATCAATGGTTTAAAAAACACGATATTAACTATATTCGAAATATAGCTATAAACCACTCGACCTGGGATTTGGAACTGGAGAATTTGTCCCTCGAATCCCTCATTCTTATATATTGCGATTTTAGGGTCAAAAAGAAAAATAGCAAGACTGCTAATAACAAATCTAAAATGTATATATATAGTCTTCAGGAATCCTTTGAAGTAATTCTAAACAAGCTTGATAATCTTGATAAGACAAAGGAAATGAGATACTGCAGAGTATATGCTAAACTTAAAGATTTTGAGGATTATATGCTTGACTTGGGAATAGATGTTGTGGTAGGAGATAAAGTAATAGCAAAGGAAAATAGAGAGGTAAAAAAGAAATATTATTCACTGATGCGGGGTCAAGAGATTACTGAAAATATGAAATATCTTTCAATAAATCATAATATAAATCTCATGTACAGACTTAGAGATGAGACTTCCCTAGGATCCCTTTTAGAAATAGCAAGAAGCGAGACTGATCCTAACAATTTACGTGAATATTTAAATATATTTGAGGAATATTCAACATATCTCACTCAAAAACAAAAACTTATAACTATCAAATTTTTATATGAAGGCCTTATACATTCCGAGGAAGATATAAGGAAACAGTGTGGAAAGATTTTAGGCACGTTGATTGCTTTATTTGATGAGGTCTACAGCAAAGAAGTGCCTCCCAGTGCAGAATTGGAAACTCCGGAACTTACAAGCTATAAGCTTCTTGATAGATACCTCACATATGTTATATATCCAAATCAAAAAATCATTCCTATTCACAGGATGTGGCTGGGAAATAGTATAAGCACCATAATATTTTCACTGTTTTCTAACTGTAGAGAAAATCAGATAAAAGGATATATAAAGACATTATTAAAATATTATAAAAAGGAAGATCTAAGAGAAAAAGATATAAAACTCCATCTTTTAAATTCAATAAAATATATTCCTATTTCGAAATGTAAAGAAGAATCAGTAGAGATTTTGTTTAAATATATTATAAAAATGCTGGATGAAGAAAATAAGGATTTAAGACTTTCCGCAATAGAAGCAACTTATAACTTGATTCCAAAACTTAAAAAAGGTTCGAAGTTTATAAGCTTTTTCAGAAGAAAATTTTCTGCCGATATATCATTTTCAGATTTTCCAGTGGAAAATTTTTTAAGATACAAAATAGCGAATCTATTAAGATTAGACCATTCAATCACAGACAAATATGAAAGTTTTTTAGTAAGGGATACCGAGAAAATACCTGATATCTATCTGAGTAATCTTAAAACTGCCACTGATTGGGTTACAAAAAAAATACAGATAGATCTATTGCTGGAGCATACTTTGACTAACCCGGAAAGTATGGGTATTCACACTGCCATGCACTTTTGTAATCTGCTGAAAGTCAGTGCAAGCGAAAGTGTTAGAAATCGCGGGGGAGAAGGGCTTATACGTATTATGCCCCATCTATCCCTTGATCAAAGAAACGATATAGCTATAGAGCTGTTAAGAGCTTTAGAGATAGAAGGATATCAGTTTACAAAGTATATTCCTTATTATCTGGGACAAATAATACTATATCTTCAACCTGTAGAGCTTGATGAACTTATTGATGATTTAATAGAGAAGATAAAACAATCAAGTCCTCAGGTGACCTCACTGCTTCTAAAAACCGTGGGAGTAGCCATAGAAAATTATCTTAAATACAGAGAACTATTTAATGAAGAAAAAGAGAAATATGAGGAACGGTTTATCAGGCTTCTTAGCATTTTATTAAATGGTCTTGTAAACTACAATCTTCAAGTTAAGCAGGTAGCATTTAGTGTTATAGGAAAAGAAATATTCGGCTCTCGAAAGCTTAATCTGGATCAAAAAAATGAAATATTTATATTGATAGCTAAAAAAATTCTTACGCTATTGGGAGAAAATCAAGAGGATAAGGAGCTGTTATTTTTAACCAATGCTTCAGGATTAAATCATATATATAGGTTTATTTCCGACTATAAATTCTATAGGGGAAATATAGACCTCAAGGTTCAAGATAAGATAGCCTTTTTTCCTGGAACATTTGATCCATTTTCCCTAAGCCATAAAGAGATAGCAAAGGAAATAAGAAATCTTGGTTATGAGGTTTATTTAGCTATTGATGAGTTTTCATGGTCAAAAAGGACCCAACCTAATTTAATTAGAAGAAATATAGTTAGAATGTCTATCGCCGATGAATTGGGAGTATATTTGTTTCCTGAGGATATTCAGATCAATATATCAAATCCAAATGATCTAAAAAGATTAAAGAAGGAATTTTATGATTTAGATGTCTATATTGTCGTAGGAAGTGATGTTGTTTTAAATGCTTCAGCATATGCGAAAAATAAGGGAGAAGACTCCGTACTGTCTTTCTCGCATATAATATTTGAAAGAAAAAGCATGTATGCCTCAGAGGGTGATGGTAGGGAGCTTGATGAAATAATCGAAAATATAGATGGAAAAGTTATACGATTGTCATTGCCGCCCCAATATGAAGATATAAGTTCTACTCAGATTAGAAGCTATATAGATGAAAACAGGGATATCTCTAAACTTGTCGACCCTTTAGTACAAAAATATATTTATGATAGGGGACTTTATAGAAGAGAACCCAAGTATAAAACTTTACTTCAGACGAAATCCATATCTATAGAAATAAGAAACCGATTTACCAATGAACTATTGAAAGAATTGGCTTCAGTCATACCAACGAATTTTAATTTAGCTTATAAATCCCTTAAGGAATTTTCAAGAAATCTAACACCGAGGGTATTGATAGTACGGGATATAAAGAGAAATGGAGATATAATAGGCTTTTCAGCATTCCACTGCATGAGGGCCAGCATGCTTCTTAAGGAATTTAAGGATAGTATGATTTCCGAATATGTACGTAATAACTATGTTGGAAGAACCATAGTTATAGACGGGATTTTTGTAAATAGTAAGTCACATTTTCAAAATCTTCAGCAGATGATTTTAACTGAAACACTTACTTTCTGTCTTGCAAAGGATTATACCTATGGAGTCTTTAAAAATATGATAAAGGAGTATCCTTCAAATTCCCTGTACGAGATTTTAAAACTTCAGGGATTTGAGAGGGTGCCATATGGTGATATAAATAATCCGGTTTTTGTTGTAAATATGACTGCACCTTGTACCCTAAGTCTTGATATAGAAACTATCATGAAAGATCCTTTTGCAAGTAATTTAAACGTTAAAAGGACTATAAACAGAACAAGAAGAAGACTTCAAAGTGTAATAACCAGTTTATTTCCAGGACACCTTTTACTGTCCTTTGACAGATATATGGTTTATGAAAATATGATAAAAAAAATATGTGATGAAAATGGAGTTCCAACCGAGCCTATGGAGTCTGGAGACTTAGGTCCTGCCGTGTGCGTCCCCTTTGGGGCACTGCTTAATGGGTGCATTATTCCAAATACGGTAACTAAGTCTTTGCATACAGAAAAGCTGTTTTCCCCTAATGTTAAAAACTATAGGATAGGTGCTTATCCCTACTATATGAGCTTAGAAAATCAGGTTAAAATGCTGAGATCCTTCGGGAGACCCGTTATACTTGTGGACGATCTACTTCATAAAGGCTATAGGATTAAAGTCTTAGATCCTTTACTTAAAAAGGAAGATATTGATGTTAAAAAGATTGTCGTAGGAATATTATCTGGTAGAGGAAAGGAGCTTATGGACTTGCAGGGAAGGGAGGTAGACTGTGCCTACTTTATACCAAAGCTGAGAAATTGGTTTAATGAAAGTTTCATGTATCCATTTGTGGATGGTGATACCGTATGGAGAGGTATTTACCCTCAGAGGAATTTAGTACCATCCGTCAATTTAATACTTCCTTATACTTCACCGACCTTTATTAAGGGCACATCAAAAGAGGCAATATATGAACTATCCAGAGTGTGCATCGAAAACTCCATTGATATATTCTTAGCCCTGGAAGAAGAATATCAAAGAATCAATGAAAGAAAACTTACCTTGGCACATCTTGGAGAGGTATTTCTTTCACCTAAATATCCAGATCATGGCGATAATATGAACTATGACTTAAATCTCAACCCGTCCCATTATCTAAAAAATGACTTGAACCATTTAAAACGCCTTGAACATATAATATGCAGTGAATAAGGAGGCAAAATAAATGTTTTATTACGAATTTAAAGGTAAAGCCCTTATTTCATATAATGAATATGAAGATCTGAATCCTGTACCAGAGGAAAAAATAAAGGAAAGTGATCAAATTTATGTACTAAAAAGGCTTGAGCCCTCAAAGTCCAGGAGAAGTTTTTCCGTATCGGATCCATCACTTATGTTTTTAGAAAGGGAGGGACTTAATCTTTTACAAAGACAGAGGGGCTTTGAAGATAGACTGCCTAAGTGGCTGATATCAAAAATAGAGCTGAGGAAGGTAACCTGTATAAATACGGAGTATCCTAACTGGCAGGAAGCTTTAGAACATTCTTTTCAGAAAAAGTGGAGAGTAAATGTATTTGGCCTCGGTGATGTAGGAGGAACCCTTACCATCGGTCTTAGACTTTTGGGAGGAGATTGCATCTGCGAAATAGGAATATACGATAGAAGAGATAATAAAAAAATGCGATGGGTATATGAGACAAATCAAATTCTTTCAACCTTAGACAATGTAGAGCATCCTCTTGTAAGAGGAATAGAGAAGGAAGAACTTTTTGACTGTGATATGTTTGTTTTTTGTGCAAGTATAGGAGTTCCACCCGTAGGGGAAAAAACAAAGGATGTACGGATGGTGCAATTTGAGGGAAACTCAGAATTAATTGGTACCTATGCAAGGATGGCTCGAAATTGCGGATTTAAGGGAATATTTGCCGTGGTTTCAGATCCTGTAGATTTGCTTTGCAAATCGGTTCTTATTCAAAGTAATATTGATGAGAAGGGAAAAATTGATTATAGAGGACTTGCTCCAGAGCAGATTAGGGGATATGGTTTAGGAGTGATGAATGCCAGGGCAGCATATTATGCGGTGCAAAATAAAGAAACTATGCAATATCTTAAAGATGGTAGAGCTTATGGTCCCCATGGAGAAGGACTAGTAATCGCAGATAGTATAGAGAACTACAACGACGATATATCAAGATATTTAACTAACAAGACAAAAAAAGCAAATTTGGATGTTAGGGAAACGGGTTTTAAGCCCTTTATCGCTCCTGCCCTTTCTTCAGGAAGTCTTTCCATCATAGCAACAATAAAGGGTGAGTGGCACTACAGCGCTACCTTTATGGGAGGGGTATATATGGGAGCAAGGAATAGATTAACTTCCTCAGGCATAGAAATAGAAAGACTGGATTTGCCTGATGAATTGATTGGCAGACTGGAAAAAACCTATAAAGAACTGGAGAAAATACTATGAGCGACATATATTTAATCATTCCGGGAGAGGTTTCAGACCAACTCTCTATCATGGCTAAGGTTGCCACGGAAGGACTTACCATAACAAGATTAAGTGATGCCAATAATATACCGGACCTTCAAAATAAAAAGATAATCCTTGCAGTAGAACTAGATAATATAGGTTATAATATACCCCTATTTCAAATATTATCAAAGCTAAGCCAAAGAGGAGAACATGCTTTAAAAGGGGCAGAGGCGGCTATAATAATACACAGCCCCTCTGAACTGTATACAAAAAGTACTGCCCATAATATCATATTTTTGATGAATAAAATGGGATGCAGATTTCCCGGACATCCGGTGGTAGAGGCAATCCATGATCTGAGTAATCTTAAAACATGGCAGAAAAAATTGAAATTGCCATTAGAGGATATTTGTATAGAATTGTGCAAAAGACTTAAGAAAAATCTTATAAATGATAATATAAAACCAATAAGTAAACCGCTAATTCTGGCACTTCATGCAAGTTCCCATAAAACATCTAATACCCTTATGCTTTGGGATATGATAAAACAACATATTAGGGGCTGTGATATAGAAGAGTTTCACGTTGAAAATGGAACGATAATTGACTGTAAGGGATGCTCCTATACAACTTGTAAACACTATAGCAAAAGAAATAGTTGTTTCTATGGAGGCGTGATAGTAAAGGAAGTATTGCCGGCCATAGAAAGGGCAGATGCTGTGGTATGGATATGTCCTAATTATAATGATGCCGTATCTGCTAAAATTACGGCAATCATAAACAGAATGACTGTACTTTACAGAAGAACGAAATTTCATAACAAAACAATGTTTGGAGTAGTTGTATCGGGTAATTCAGGCTCGGATTCCGTAGCCAAACAGTTAATAGGAGCCTTGAATATAAATAAGGGTTTCAGACTTCCGCCCTATTTTGCAATAATGGCCATAGCTAACGATCCAGGAGAGATTAAGAAAGTAAAGGGGATAGAAGTTAAGGCAAAGGAATTTGCAGAAAACGTGATAAGAGAGATAAAGGCTTAATGGGTTATGCCTTATTATCAAATAATATTCCTGCATAATCAGCTTCACTATAGCTTTTTTCAAGGGATTCCTTTCGGGGAATCTTTATACTTTTAAAGGCAGTAAAAATCTTTAATATCAGTCCCTTAGCAGGCTCAAATAAAAAGTTAATGACATTTTTAGAATCCTTTATTTTTTTAACAAAGACTTCTTCATTGATTTCAAGTTCGTTGTCCCTTACAATATATATTCCCAGGCTATTTAATTTATCTTCAAAATCTATAAGTAGCTTTTTTATCTTTTCTACATTATTAGTTTTAAAGGACCTGTCAAAACTTTCTAAAGACAGTATTGCGTTATTATACTTAGATACAAGTTGTTTCATGTTATCTAGAAGCTTTTCTTTATTATCATCGAAATTTTCTATAGCCCTTTCCAGCATTTGCTCATCGTGATAAAACTTTTTATATTCCTTTTTAAGTTCCTTTAAACTATCGTAATAAAGATCATATGATATTAAATGATTAGCAGAGGGATAATAGGACGCATTTTGGGTTTTTTTTATTCTATTTATCGACTCCACTGCAGTTGTATTTCTTACATTATTAATTCTATCTACATAACTTCCGTGAATTCTACTTTTCTTTAATGATGATTTTGAAATCTTCACTTTAAACCCCTCCTCTTTTTATTACTACCTATTTTATAGTAAAGGAACTCAAACATTAAAAAAAATTGCAGGTATAAAACAAAGTAAATTTAAGGGATGTAAGAAATTACAAACTTTTACCAGTTAAATATTAAAAAGGCTAACAGCTAACTGCTGACCACTCATGGCAAAAAGGTGACGGGCCGCAAGAAAGACCCTAAAGAACGACTAGGATTTGCCAAGAGCCAAGAGCTAAGAACTAAGAGCTAATCAGGGCTACCAACTACGAACTACTAACTATTCGACTTATGTTTTAATTATGACGAAACAAAAGGGATGTTTTATGAAGTTTGGCATCAAAAGATAGTTCCTACAAGGCTAGACCTAAATTCATATTAAATTTTTATTAGAATTTTTATAAAAATTCTTTTTCTTCATAATTTCTTCATAAGTAATTTGTATAATAAAGCCAACAAAGAAAACAAACAAAAATTTTAAGGAGGAATGAAAAATGAAAAAAGGTATAGCATTATCATTAGCGGCAATTGTAGTATTGGCAATGGGAGTTGTAGCCTTTGCCGATAGTACAAATGAAGTTCCACAGTGGTTTAATGACATGATCAAGTGGAGAAAGGCTCAAGTAGACCAGGCAGTTAAAGACAAGGTGATTACAGAAGAACAAGCTAAATACTGGAAAGACAGATTAGATTATATGGAAAAATTCTACAATGAAAATGGATTTGGCTATGGTTTCCCAGGTGCATGCCACGGAGGCTATGGCGGATTTGGTAGAGGATTTGGATATGGCCCAGGCATGATGAGCGGATACGGTCCAGGGATGATGGGTGGTTATGCTCCAGGTAACGGTGGATACTGGAACTACCAAGCACCAGCAGCTCAATAATGATTTTAAATAAAAAGATGGACAGTTTTACTGTCCATCTTTTTATTTATCCTACCACTTTGTTCCCAATGATATTGTCTTTGGATTTGCTTTGCGGTTGAAGAAACCTTTTTTAGGTTTAGTTTGTGTTGTTATCATTTTCCACATATTATCATAAAGACTTTGATACATATCATAAATATCAAAATAAGAATATATAGAAGAGAGAGCAAAAAAACCTTCAATCCATGATATTATTTGGAGTGTGAGCAATTCTTTGTCTAAATCCTTTCTTATTTCTTTATTTTTTTGACCCATCTTTATAATATCCATGATTGTACTTCTCAGATAATTGTAATACTTATCAATTCGTTCTCTAATATAGACATATTTATTTTTACCGAAGTGAAAAAGATTGTATAGGTTGACTGGTTCAGAATGATTATTTCCAACTATATAGGATAGATTTTTATTAAAATCAATTAATGATAAAAATATATTTTCCAGCATTTCATATGAAGAGCTAACATTCTTAATAGAATCTGAAACATAATTTTCTAAAGAATCAAATATATGATTAACTGAAACAATAAAAAGCTCCTCCTTATTTTTAAAATGGTAGTATATTGAGGGTTTCTTTATGCCTACTTCAGCGGCAATTGTAGATAAAGACGTGTTATCGTAACCAAAAATCAAAAAATTTTTTATAGAAGCGTCGATAATTTTATCTCTCGTAGACAAAGCAATCACTCCCTACCTAACGTTAGGTAAATTATATCAAAATTTTTTTTGCTAAACAAGTGAAATTTACCGATTGACATGTTGAAAAAATCATTGCTATAATTGGAAACGTGAATTCATAAATCTATGGGATTAGCTGAGCTCAGCAATTACTTCAAGCTACAAAAATGTTCTCTGTTTTATTTAAGGTTCTATTATTAAAAAAATTTAATAAATGTGGACGATTGACCAGGAAAACGTATTCATAAAGAGAATTACAGCTTTTCCTCAGTTTTTAGGTGAAATTGATTTTTGTATTTACTTAAGAGATAATAAAGAATATGGAGGAGGTTTACAAATGGCAAAACAAAAAGAATTTAAGCCATTTATATCTGCCGACAAGGTACTGCCTGAATTTACAGGAACATCTATATTTTTAGGTATTCTTATGGCAGTAGTATTCGGAGCTGCAAATGCATATCTTGGACTTAAAGTGGGTATGACTATAAGTGCATCAATACCTGCAGCCGTAATCTCAATGGGTTTCATAAGAGGTATACTTAAAAAAGAATCTATACTTGAAAACAACATGGTTCAGACTATTGGATCAGCAGGTGAATCTCTGGCAGCTGGTGCAATATTTACATTACCAGCCTTATATATATGGACTCAGGAGTGGGGTATGGGGGCTCCAAGTTTGATAAGAATTACCGCCATAGCCCTTGCTGGTGGTATACTTGGGGTTTTATTCATGGTTCCTTTAAGAAAAGCATTAATTGTTAATGAGCATGGAGTACTGCCTTATCCGGAAGGTACTGCTTGTGCAGAGGTACTTCTAGCAGGTGAAGAAGGTGGAGAGAAAGCTAGAGCATGTTTTACAGGTCTAGGAGTAGGTGCTTTATATAAATTTGTTCAGGGTGGTTTGCAACTTTTCCCAGGGGATGTAGAGACTACTATACCTGGATATGAAGGTGCTGCTATCGGTGGAAGTGCGATGCCTGCACTACTAGGTGTTGGATTTATCATTGGGCCTAAGATTTCTGCATATATGTTAGCTGGTGCGGTTATTGGATGGCTTGGACTTATTCCACTTATTGCAAACATTGGTTCAATGGGTGATATAGTAATGTATCCTGCTACTGATCCTATTAGTGAATTGGGTCACTGGGGAATTTGGGACTCCTATATCCGTTACGTAGGAGCCGGTGCAGTAGCTTTTGGTGGTATTTTCAGCTTAATCAAATCATTACCTCTAATCGTTCAAACATTTAAGGATGCCATGAAGGACTATTCAGCAGGAGGCGTAGGAGGCGGAAGCTTAAGAACTGATAAGGACATGTCAATGAAGCTCGTTCTTATTGGGTCTTTAGCAGTTATTTTAGCTATGATGATGCTTCCAGTAATTCCTGTAGGATTCGGTGGAGCGTTATTAATCGCAATCTTTGGGTTCTTCTTTGCCACAGTTTCTTCAAGAATAGTTGGTTTAGTAGGTAGTTCATCAAACCCTGTATCAGGTATGACAATAGCAACACTTATAGTTACAGCTATTGTCTTTAAAGCTACTGGAAATGATGGTCAAGCAGGTATGATTGGAACGCTAACAGTTGGTGCTATTATCTGTATCATTGCCGCTATGGCAGGGGATACTTCTCAGGACTTAAAAACTGGTTTCCTAGTAGGAGCTACTCCTTTCAGACAGCAATATGGTGAGTTGATTGGAGCCTTGGCGTCTGCCCTTGCAATTGGATTTGTTTTAACACTACTTAATAATGCATGGGGCTTTGGATCTCAAGAGTTACCAGCACCACAAGCAACACTTATGCGTCTTGTAATTGAAGGTGTGATGGGTGGTAACTTACCATGGGCACTAGTATTTACGGGAGTAGGTATAGGAGTTGCTATAGAGCTTCTAGGCTTACCTGTACTTCCAATAGCTATAGGTTTATATCTGCCTATCCACTTAAGTACACCAATCATGGTTGGTGGATTAGTTAGAGGAGTGTTAGACAAGAAACAAGAAAAAGCAGGAGGAGAAGACGCAGGTATCAAGGCCAAAATTGAATCTGGTATTCTTTATGCATCAGGACTTATTGCCGGAGAAGGTTTAATAGGAATTATACTTGCATTATTTGCCGTAGCTGGATTAAATGTTACAATAGGAACAAATATAGGACAAATTGGAGCATTGTTATTCTTCGCTGCATTAACATATACACTTGTTAAATTCTCTATACTAAAGAAAACTCAATAGTGAACTGAAAAGGGGATAATTATCCCCTTTTTCAGTATTTTTACAGAGGTGCTATTATGGCTAAAAAGATAAAAAAAGATGATAATTTTTTAGAACTTGTTCCTGTTAAAAAAGAGTCTCAGGAATGGAAAATAAATGAAGAAGGATTAGTTCAGATTATTATACCAAGAGATGGAGTACTGGATAAAATTGTTCGTGTTTTCTTTAAAACGCCGAAAGTTATGAAGATTGATTTAGATGAACTTGGAAGTTTTGTATGGGAATCTATAGATGGCAAGAAAAATGTTAGAGAAATTGCACAGCTCATAAAAGATGAATTTGGAGAAAAAGCTGAACCGCTTTATGAAAGACTTGGAACCTATATCAACATTTTAAGAAATAATAAATTTATAACCTTAAAGAAGGTAAGGGATTAATATGTTTGATTTTATATTAAAAGTACTTTTGGTAGCTATTACCGTTGCCTTTTTAGGTGCTTGGGGGATAAGAAAACAACAAGGGAAAACAAAGGAATTGATTGACAAACTTTATCAAAAGGCGGAAAAGAGAGTACTCACTGAACTGCAAAAGCATAATGAACTATCGAAACAGCAGATAGAAGATGTCATAAGAGGGACAAAGGCTTCCCTATTTTGGAGCAAACAACAGGTACAGGTTATCGATCCTAAAGTTATGTCAAAGGATTTAATAAAAAAAATGATTGAAAAAGATAAAATAACTGAAAAGTTTAACAAAGGGAAAAAAGTATATACGTTGAAGTAAAGGAGCGATACGATGGAGAGAGTACTTAAAGGATTGCAGCCGGAAGCAGTATTTAGACACTTTGAAGCTTTAACTCGAATTCCAAGATGTTCAGGAAATGAAAAAGAGGTTAGTGATTATCTAGTAAAATTTGCTGAAGACCTGGACTTAGAAGTTATTCAAGAAGACTGTTTAAATGTCATTATTAATAAACCAGGAACTGAGGGATACGAAAATGCTCCAAGAGTTATTCTACAGGGACATATGGACATGGTATGTACAAAACGTGAAGATATAGAATTCGATTTCGATAAAGATCCTATACCGGTAGTTGTAGACGGTGACATGATTCGTACAGAAGGAACTACCCTTGGCGCAGATAACGGTATTGCCGTTGCTATGGCTATGGCACTTTTGGAATCTAAAGATATACCCCACCCTCCACTAACTGCACTTATTACAGTTGCAGAAGAAACGGGAATGGACGGAGTACTTAATTTGAATCCTAAAAATATCTCAGGAGATATTTTAATAAACATTGACTCGGAAGAAGAAGGGGTGGCACTGGCTTCTTGTGCTGGTGGAGTAAATAACATCATTAAATTGCCAATAGAGTGGAAGGATGCAGACCAAAATAGATCAGCCTACAAAGTTTCAATAAAAGGACTTTTAGGTGGACACTCAGGAATAGAGATAAATAAAAACCGTGCAAATGCTATCAAATTACTTGGAAGATTATTAGATGGAATGGATTCTAATTTAGATATAGATATTGCTTACGTCAGCGGCGGAGAAAAGATGAATGCCATTGCAAAGATGGCAGATGCAGTAATTGTAATAGATAGTTCAAAGGAAAAAGTTTTAAAAGATATTGTAGCTGAGTATGAAAAAATCTTTTCAAATGAATTCGAGACAGCCGATCCAAATATTAAACTGAATCTTGAGGAAACAGACAAACCGGACAGGGTATTCAGTCCTGATACAAAGAAATCCTTAATAAGCATATTAAGACTTATTCCCTATGGAGTACAAACTATGAGCGCCAATATAAAGGATTTGGTTGAAACCTCAAACAACATCGGAGTGCTTACAACTAATGAAAGTGAGATAGTTTTCGACAGTGCAGTTCGTAGTTCAGTAAAGAGTTTAAAACATGAAATAAATAATAGGATAAAAACTGTCTGTGACCTAACAGGTGCAAAGATGGAGCTAGAATCAGACTATCCCGAATGGGAGTATAAAGTGGAATCTCCTATTAGAGACCTGATGGTAGAAGTGTACAAAGATATGTATGATAAAGAACTAAAGGTAGAAGCCATCCATGCAGGTTTGGAATGCGGTTTCCTTAAGGAAAAGGTTGGAGATATGGATATGGTTTCTATAGGACCTAACCTTTATGATGTTCATACACCTAATGAGCATCTGAGCATATCTTCAACGAAAAGAGTCTTTGAGTTTTTATGTGAAGTGTTAAAAAGAATTAAATAAAAATATTTAAACTAAAGTCAAGGAGTTTTTCCTTGGCTTTTTGTTGTTTTTTCTGTTTTTTATGGAGGAAAAATGTCAAAAATAAAGAAGTAATTATATTAAACCATTTCATTGAGGTGAATTCTATATGAGAATAAATACTGACAAAATTATCAAATCAGAGCAATTCCAAAAAGCAACAAGCAAAGCAAGGGAATATATTAAAAACCCACAAAAAATAAATAAGCTTCTCAAGGACGCCGGGGATAAAACAAGAAAACTTGCAAAGAGCAAAAAAGAGCCTGTAATGGATATGCTTGAACAAATAAACATTCTATTCAGAATGCTTAAAGCCTATTACAGGAAAGAGTATACTAAAATACCTACAGAAGCTATAGTAGCCATAATAGCAGCTATTGTTTACTTTGTGTCTCCTATTGATTTTTTGCCGGACTTTATACCAGGATTTGGATTTTTTGATGATGTTGCAGTGATTGGAGTTGTTCTCAAAACAATTAAAAGAGAAATCGAAGACTTTCTTTTGTGGGAAGGAAAATGGAGTTTTCATTATACCTATTCAAAAGAGGATGATGACAAAACGGAAAAATAACCTTTTTCAATCTAAAACAGCCGCTAATACCTAATTGGCAGCTGTTTTTATTTT
>JACCKY010000105.1 GCA_014236755.1 Candidatus Petromonas tenebris
AGACAAACAATATTTGAAGACAACGAAGATGCTGAGAAATTTTTACAGACCCTTAAAGATTATAAAGATAAAAGCGGATATAAGATTTATGCATATTGTTTAATGGGAAACCATATTCACCCGATATTTCTCACTGTATAGATCTTCAAAAATAAACATTGGGGATACACCTTTTTGTTTCAAAACCTATAAACACTCAATAATCCTTCTTAATAAATGTTAAGAGGGATTATTAATATGGTATAATTAAAATATAAAGGAAAATCGGGAAGTGAAGGTATGATTGAAAATAAAACAAAAGAAAATATAAACAATCTTCACGATAAGGGTTATAAATATTTATTGTCAAACAAAAGAACATTCCTAGAGCTTTTAACAAGCTTTATACCTAAAGATTGGGTTAAAGATATAAATGAAGATGACCTAATATTGGTTGATAAGTCTTATATATCACCTGAGTTTAAAGGAAAAGAAGCAGATATAGTATATAGAGCAAAGACAAAGGAAAAAGAAGTGATTTTTTACGTACTCATAGAATTACAGTCTACGGTAGATTATCAGATGCCCATAAGACTTTTGTTTTATATGACGGAAATATGGAAAGGAGTACTTAAAGACACAGAGGATAAAGTTAAAAGGAGAAAAGGATTTAAGCTTCCAGCCATAATACCAATAGTACTTTATAACGGAAAAAACAGATGGACGGCAAACAGAAGTTTTAAAGAAATGATAGAGGGACACGAAATATTTGAAGAAGATATACTTGATTTTAGATATAGGTTATTTGATGTAAAAAGGTATAAAGAAAAAGAACTTTACGAAATAGCAAATATTATATCAGCTGCATTTTTATTAGACAGAGAATATGATTATGGTCAGTTAGTGGAGCATTTCAAAAAAGTAATAAAAATCATAGAAAAGACTGAACCCCAAGAATATAGGATATTTATGACTTGGTGTAAGATGATATTTAAGGAAAAATTTCCCCACAAACTGCATTCAAGATTAGATAGTTTATTTGACAGTGCAAGTCAAAAGGAGGGAGAAAAATTGACTCATAACCTAGAACGAGTGCTTGAAAAGATGGTAAAGGAAATGGAACAAAAAGGCATGCAAAAAGGTATGCAAAAAGGTATGCAAAAAGGCATGGAAGAAGGTCAGAAGAAGAAAGCTTTAGCAGTTGCTAGGAATCTTCTGAAGCTGGGAATGAATATAGATATGATAGCCCAAAGTGTTGAAATGCCAGTAGATGAAGTATTAAAGATAAAAGAAGAAATTGAAAAAGAAAAACACTAAGACGGATAAGGGGACAGACCAAGGGGACTGTCCCTTTTAAGTAGTAGAGAAGTTTATTAATCATTCTAAAGAAATTACCTATGCAAAAACAAGGAACAGGTAGACGGTTGTGGACCAAGGGGACGGTTCTTGTGGTTGTGGACCAAGGGGACGGTTCTTGTGGTTGGAATAGATAATGTGCAATTAAAAAATGTGGGGGTTTTACAGAAAATAAATAAAATAGTCATCATATTATCATGGACGGCTGTATTACTGTGGCT
>JACCKY010000042.1 GCA_014236755.1 Candidatus Petromonas tenebris
GCATTCATTTTTAAGAAAGTTAAAAAAATCTATATTCATAATGGATACCTCCTAGATACCCTTTTATTATACAATCATAGCTGAATAATTCAAGTTCTTCTGTAATACAAAATATAGCAGGGTAAATTTACCCTGCTACTGTTATATATTTAAAATTCTTTTAAATTAACCTCTTGTACTAGTTAATCTAACAGTATAGCTTTAAATATCCTTCAATATTTCCTCTGAAGCGACTTTGAAGAGCTGTTTTCACATCTAAATCTTTTCTATTAAAACAACTCTTCTACGGAGCCTGAAGAGGATTAATGAAGAATATTTATAAGGAACTAGCGAGGCAAGTTAAATTATACTTTTATTTTAACTTTATTAATAGCTGTCCTGATTTTACCTGCTGGCCTTCGGAAACTAGTATGCTGTCCACCTCTCCGCTTGAAGTAGCTAATATATTAGTTTCCATTTTCATGGCTTCTATGATAGCAAGACTCTGCTTTTCTTTAACCTTGTCCCCTTCCTTAATAAGTATCTTGGAAATAGCTCCGGGGATTGAGGCACCTATTTCTTTATCATTATTTGGATCAGCCATCAAAGTCATCTCTACACTTTCTTTTTCTCCTAAGTTCTTGTCGAGTATCTTAATTTCTCTTCTATTACCATTTACTTCAAAGGCTACAGTTCTATATCCCTCTTCATCAAGCTTTCCGACTTCAATCAGCTTCACTATCATGATCTTTCCTTCATCCAACTCTACTTCACTAGTTTCGCCTTCCTTTAACCCATAGAAGAACACATGACTTTCCAAGTTATATAAATGTCCATATTCCTTTAGAGACTTTAAGTAATCGCTGTATACCTTAGGATACAGAGCATAGCTCAACACATTTCTGATATTTGGTTTATCCATGTTAAAATCTTTTTCTAGCGTTGCTTTTATATCCTCAAAGGATACAGGTTCTAATATTTCTCCAGGTCTGCAAGTTATAGGTTCCTCTCCCTTTAGAACTACCTCCTGCAGGTCTTTTGGAAATCCTCCTTCGGGCTGCCCCATCATTCCTTTAAAGTATGATACTACCGAATCCGGGAAGGTCATGTTTTTGCCTTTTTTAATTATGTTATCTTTAGTAAGTCCATTTTGTACCATAAAAATAGCTAGGTCTCCCACCATCTTAGAAGAAGGTGTTACTTTTACTATGTCTCCCAACATCTCATTTACTGTTTTAAACATTTCCTTTATCTCATTAAATTTATGCCCTAATCCAAAGCTCTCCACCTGACGTCTCAGGTTTGAATACTGTCCACCAGGTATTTCATATCTGTATATTTCAGCAGTACCTGACTTGAGACCAGACTCAAACTGTTCATATACCTTTCTTGCCTCACTCCAGTAGTCTGATATCTTTTGTATATCGTCTAAATTGATTTCAGTATCTAAATCTGTATTTTTTAGTGATGCAACAACAGAGTTAAGAGCCGGCTGACTTGTAAGGCCTGACATGGAGTTAAAAGCAGTATCTACTATGTCAACCCCAGCCTCTGCAGCCATGAGAAGCGTAGCTACTCCATTGCCACTTGTATCGTGGGTATGAAGATGAATAGGAATTGATATTTCGTTCTTTAATGCCTTTATAAGTTTAGCTGCAGCATAGGGTTTAAGAAGTCCTGCCATATCCTTAATACCAAGTATGTGGGCTCCCATCTTCTCAATTTCTTTTGCTTTGTTCACATAATATTTTAGAGAATATTTATCCTTTCTGCTGTCTAAAATATCTCCAGTATAGCATACACATACTTCCGCAATTTTATCGGTTTTCAAAACCTCATCTAGGGCTATTTCCATTCCCTTGAGCCAGTTTAAGCTGTCAAAGATTCTAAAGATGTCTATTCCCTGCTCTGCTGCTTCTTTCACAAAGGCTCTAATAACATTATCAGGATAGTTAGTATATCCAACGGCATTTGATCCTCTAATCAACATTTGGAAAAGTATATTTGGCACCTTTTTTCTGAGGGCCTGAAGTCTTCTCCAGGGCGATTCTCTTAAAAATCTATAGGCAACATCAAATGTGGCCCCTCCCCACATTTCTAATGAAAACAGATCTTTTGCCAGTACAGAAGTAGCTTCTGCAATCTTCATCATATCTTTAGTTCTAACCCTCGTTGCTATTAGAGATTGATGGGCATCCCTAAATGTAGTATCTGTCAATAATAATTTGTTTTGGCTTTTTATCCAATTTATTACTCCTTCTACGCCCTCTTCATCCAGTAGTTGTTTAGTACCTCTAAGATCTTCTGGAATCTCAACCTTCGGTACCGGTGGTATATCATAGTCCTTCTTAGTCCCTCTGACTTCATTTACTATCTTTTCTCCAATAAATCTTAAAATCTTAGTTTCATAATCTTTTTTAGGTCTTATATCAAAGAGCTCTGGTGTATCATCTATGAAGTGGGTGTCACACTGCCCGCTTAAAAATCTCTCGTGATTAAGAACATTTATTAAAAAGGCTTCATTCGTCTTTACACCCTTAACATTTGTTTCCTTAATAGATCTGATGGCCTTTCTAACAGCATCCTCAAAGGTTCTAGACCAAGATACTATTTTTACCAAAAGGCTGTCATAGTAAGGTGAAATAACAGAACCTGTATACCCGTTCCCACCATCTAATCTTATACCAAATCCTGAACTTGTTCTATAAATATCAAGCTTACCGGTGTCTGGAGCAAAGTTATTGGAAGGGTCTTCAGTAGTTACCCTACATTGTATAGAATATCCCCTTGGCTGAATAGATTCCTGGGAATATATGCCTATTTTTTCTGAATTTAAAGCATATCCCTGTCCAATCAAAATCTGACTTTGCACAATATCTATTCCTGTAGTCATTTCAGTTACCGTATGCTCCACTTGAATCCTTGGGTTCATTTCAATAAAATAATGATTTCCGTGTTTATCAACTAAAAATTCTGCAGTACCAGCACTCACATAATTTACTGCTTTGGCTAATTTCAAAGCATCATCACATATCCTTTGTCTCAGTTCATCACTTATGGCTATTGCTGGTGTGAATTCAATAATTTTCTGATGTCTTCTTTGTATAGAGCAGTCCCTTTCATAAAGATGAACTATGTTTCCATGCTTATCTCCCAGTATTTGAACTTCTATATGCTTAGGCTCTTCTAGATATTTTTCTATGAATATGTCGTCTATACCAAAAGCCTTCTTAGCTTCGCTTTTAGCGTTTTGGAATCCCCTTATCAAATCTTCCTCATTGTAGACTACTCTCATTCCTCTGCCGCCGCCGCCAGCTGCTGCCTTTAATATGACAGGATAGCCATGCTCCTTAGCGAAGGTAATTGCTTCATCTTCAGAGGTTATGGGCTTGTCTACACCTGGTATAGTTGGAACTCCAACACGTTTTGCCAAAATCTTTGACTTTATCTTGTCTCCCAAGCTTTCTATGGTTTCACTTGTTGGTCCTATGAATTCTATACCTGCTTCTTTACATTTCCTTGCAAATTCTGGATTTTCCGATAAAAAGCCATATCCCGGGTGTATAGCATCTACACCCTTTTTAAGGGCTAGGTCTATTATTTCTTCCATACTTAAATAAACTTCAATAGGCTTTTTCTTCTCACCAATTAAGTAGGATTCGTCTGCCTTCGTTCTAAAAAGTGCATATTTATCTTCCTTAGAGTATATGGCAACCGTTCTAATGCCTAATTCTCTACAGGCTCTAAAGACTCTAATTGCTATTTCCCCTCTATTGGCAACAAGTACCTTATTAAATTTTTTTATCATTTCCTTTCCCCCTCAATAATGATAAAAATACTTATATTGATTTCATAATTATAAGACTATGCGCATATTTATTTGCGTATAATTATATATTCAAAGCCAGCTTATGTCAATAGCATCAGCTTTTTGTTTAGGAAGCAACGTATTTGAGTAATACTTTAATGGTCTAACTTATATAATGAATATTTTATCATAAACTTACAAAAAGTTCTATCTAAATTTCCGAACTTTTTTGTATGCATTTTAAAAAACGTTTGAATTATTGAGCTTAGCTTTGTTTGTTTTAGTCCTATCTACTTCGTTTCATGTCTGCAATTTTACCTAAAAAATGTTTGAGTTTCTAGTTAAAAAACAATCAAAAAGAGCTGACCCGAAAGCAGTAAAATAACTTTTGGTTCAGCTCCTTTGTGGCTGCAACATTTTTCATCAAGTCTTATCCTAGCATATCAATTGTCTATCATTTGAATTATTATACTCTTGGACTAAATCTTTTAATGTAATGGAGTCAAGCATAGTATTAATACTTTCATTAATCTTTTTCCATACATTTACAAGTAAACAATCTTCTACTTTCCCTCGTATATTGCTTTCTATACTATTCTCATTGATAATGGATAGATTTTCATCAAACACCTGCATTATATCTGCTATTATTATATTTTCACTATCCTTTCCTAAAATATATCCCTTTTGTGGTCCATCAATATATTTAATTAAACCTGCATTTACAAATCTAAATAAAATCTCTTCTAAATGAACATCAGGTATATTTTGCCTTTGGGATATGTCGTTTTTAGTTACTGGTTTTTCTGTGCCATTGGCTGCAACGTCGGCAATAACCCTCAATCCATATTTTCCTTTCCATGAAATATCCATGTTAAAACATTTTGTGAAATTTTTCAAGTAATCTTCCAGCTGTATTACATTACTAAGTTCTTTATTGTCAGCAGCTACTATAATTCCTCCCCCACTTACATCAAATCTATCAACAATAACGAATCTACCTGTATTTTGATTATTTTTATACTCATCAAAACTAATCATTTCCTTTGTTTTAATTGTAACTTCTGCGACATCATTTATCTTTACTGCACTTGCATCTTCAAAAGTTTCAAGTGTGGAGGCATCAATCACTTTATTTATTGACAAAATTTCACATTCAACTTCCTGAGTAGTTAATTTCAACTTGTATTTTTTATTTTTAACCAAATCTTTTTTACCCAACCAAAACAGATTTGCTCTAAAAAACATTCCAGTTAAAGGTGTATCTTTTTTATGGGAAATTAACTCTCCTCGGTTATTAAAAAACTCATCTTCAACAGTAATTCCGACAGACATTCCTGCACTTACTTTATCGGTTTTATCCTTTTCAGACCAATATTCTATCCCTTTCACTCTAGTAGTCTTATTACTTGGAGAAATAAGAATTTCATCACCTATCTTTAATTGTCCACTCTCTATTCTTCCCACAATAATTCTTCTGTCATCAAATTTATATACATCTTGAATTGGAAATCTTAAAGGTTTATCACTAATTTCTTTGTCTTTTTCAAAAAGATCTATGGCCTTCAAAATAGGTTCTTCATCATACCAAGGCATTTTTTTAGATGAACGTGCAATGTTTTCTCCTAAAAATGCAGATGTCGGAATATACTTCAAAGGATATACTCCCAAGTTATTCAAAAACTCATTCATCTCATTACGAATCTGATTAAATCTTGTCATTGAATAATCAACTAAATCCATTTTATTTACAATCACATATACTTTTTGTATTCCAAGTAGTGAAAGTATATATCCGTGTCTTCTAGATTGCTCCTTAACACCTTCATTAGCATCTACCAATAAAAGTGCTGCCTCGGCACTAGCTGCTCCCGATATCATATTTTTTAAAAACTCTTTATGACCTGGAGCATCAATAATTACATAATCCCTTTTTTCTGTATGAAATTGCAATTGTGTTATATCTATTGTAATTCCTTGTCTCTGCTCTTCTTCAAATGCATCTAAAAGGTATGCATATTCAAAAGTTTTCCCTTTTTCTTTAGAGATTCTTTTAACTCTTTCAACCGTTCCTTCCGGCAAAGAATTTGTATCATACAATAATCTTCCAATTAAGGTGGATTTTCCATGATCCACATGACCTACTACAACTATTTTTAACGTTTCTCTTGTTTTCTCCATATACTTCTCTCCCCTTTACATATACCCTTCTTTTCTAAGCTTCTGCATTGCATGGGCATCTTCCTGATCCTGTGCCCTTCCTGCACGCTCACTTTGTTTTGTATTTTTCAATTCTTCTATTATTTCATCTATATTTGAAGCATTTGATTTGATTGGATTTGTACAAGGTGCACATCCAAGACTTCTATATCGTTTACCATCCTTAGCAAAATAAAGGTCTACTACGGGGATATTTTCTCTTTTTATATAGTTCCATATGTCTATCTCATTCCAATGTAAAATTGGATGAACCCTTATATGATTTCCTTTTTTAAAATCAGTTTTAAACTGATCCCATAATTCTGGTGGCTGATTTGTATAATCCCATTTAGAATCAACATTTCTTTCACTAAAAACTCTTTCTTTTGATCTTGACCCTTCTTCATCTCTTCTTATGCCTAAAATCAATCCTTCAAATTTATGTTCTTTAATAACCTGGGCAAGTCCTTCAGTTTTTAAAGCTTTACAGCATACAAGTCTTCCTTCTTGAGGACCCATTCCTTCTTTCAGTGCTGCTTCATTGGTGTGCACAATCAAGTCTAAATTAAATTCTTCAGCTATCTTATCTCTGAACTTTATCATCTCAGGAATTTTATACGTTGTGTCTATGTGAATAAAAGGAAATGGACAATGTCCAAAGAAGGCTTTCTTTGCAAGCCACAACATCACTGTCGAATCCTTTCCTATTGACCAAAGCATACCCAACTTACCAAAATGTTTATAAGCTTCCCTAAGTATATAAATACTCTGTGCTTCCAACTTATCTAAATGATCCATTTTAACCCCCCCTAATATTTATTGGACTCTTGTTTATTAATTTGTATTGTTTTTTTTCTGCCATTTTTATCAACTATATGCCAATTTAAATATTCTTTATCCCTTGAGATATACAAGTACCCACCTTGGCCTCCTATATCAGTTCCCAAATAGTATTGAATAGCTTCTGCAGGACATTCTTTTAAACATGCAGTACATCCCCAGCATTCCTCAGGATATCTGATAAATGCTTTTCCATCTTCATCTTTATATAAAAGATTTCCAGGACAAACTTTAAGACATTTTCCACAAGAGATACATTTATCTTTTTTGATTCGAATGCTCATAAAATTCATCCCTTCCTACTAAATCTCTAAATAAAATTTTTATTTTCCCGTTTTCATATCTTGAATTTACATATTTTAGAAATTTATTATCATCTTTTTGCGGATAATCAAGGTTTTCTTGATAAGCTTTCCATCTAGTTTCCCTTCTTGCTAATAGATGTTGAATTAATACTTTGCATATATATAAACGGTCCAATATCTCATAAATAAATAGCAGCTCATGCATATCTGTAGCTTTTAATTGATAACAAAGTTTGAAAAGCTGATCAATACGTTCATCAGCTACTTTTAATTTTGCCTCATTATACCCATACCTAGCGGATATACCTCCTGCATATTCATCCATGATTTTCTGCATGGCACTTTCAATTTCCCCGATAGAATAAGGACTATCTGAATTTTTAAAAAAACGATTTATTTCTTTCAGTTTTGTTTCCACTTCATCTTCTTCCAGCATTTGTATTTGCCTGTCTTGTACATATTCAATAACTGAGAATGCTGCTATTTCTCCTTCTGCAAAGCAACCTGTTACATACTTTTTAGGACTTCCTCCAGAGACGTCTCCTATTGCATATAACCCCTTCAAAGTAGTCTTTCTATTAGTATCTACCCAATATCCACTACCGGTATGTCCGCCTACTATATAAGGTTCTGTTCCTTCTATTTCAACATTTTCACTAGCCGGTCCGCTATTTGTTTCTATCCATTTCAATGTTTGAGAAGGCGCCATGTTTAGATACGCTTTAAACAACTCCTTTTCATGCTCCTCTTTAATTCCCTTTGTTTTTAGAAAACATGGTCCGTTACCTATCTCATTTTCCTTCACAGTAGCATAAAGCCTTGTTGCCGTAGACGATTCTCCGTATTTATTAACGTATGGCTCCCCTTTACTATTAACCTGATATGTTTCTATTCCCTGAGCTATAGTTCCCGTTGGAGCGATGGTATCCTTACATCTAAGGGCGATAAATCTCATTTCAAAGGTAGTCATCTCTGCTCCAGCCCGAATTCCCATTGCATATCCTGCACCTGTATTAAAAGGGCAATACCACATTTTATGCTTAGAAAATTCCGGATTATTCGGTCTGTATATTCCTGAAGCCCCTCCAGTTGCACATATAACTGCCTTGGCATAAATTTCATAAACGACATTTTCTTCTAAAGCAAATCCCAAACCTCCTATTATCTTGTCTTCTTTTTTGAGGTAGTCTATCATATTAACCTTATTAAGAACAGTAATTCTATCTTGTGTTAAAACAGCTTCTGCAAGGATAGGCTTTATATTTTCCCCATTTATTTTGATACTTCTTTTCCCTCTCTGTACATAATTTCCATTTTGATCCTTTAAAATAGGAAGCCCAAGTCTTTCTATCCTTTTGATTACTCTATTCAACCTCTTTGCAATTGAATAAACTAAATCTTCTCTAATAATCCCCTCAGAGTCATTTTTAACATAGTCTACAAAAGATTCAGGAGTTTCATTTGGAGCAATATATGCATTTAGAGCATTGACACCTGCTGCCAAACAACCGCTCCTTTTTATATGTGCCTTTTCGACAATCATTACATCTAAATTTGAATTTTCAGCAATCGTCATAGCACAAAAACATCCTGCTGTTCCACCACCTATAATAAGAACATCTGTAATTAACCTCTTTCGCTTTAACTTCATGTCTTACACCTCACAACTTAAGCTCCTATAAAAATTTTTTCTTTAAATATCTAAGAATAGTTTCTACGCACTCATCTATACTCTGTGAATTTGTATGAATTGTAATTTCAGGATTTTCAGGTTTTTCATATGGCGAATATATTCCTGTAAAATCTTTGATTTCTCCCTTTCTTGCCTTTTTATACAGCCCTTTCGGATCACGTCTTTCACAAATATCCAATGGACAATCTACATATATCTCTACAAAATTTCTCTCTAAAAGATTTCTCACATTATTTCTATCCTCTTTTAATGGGGATATAAAAGATGCTATAACTATGACTCCAGCATCTACAAAAAGCTTTGATACTTCCCCAATTCTTCGTATATTCTCTTTACGATCTTTAATGCTAAATCCCAAATCACTATTTAATCCATGTCTAATATTGTCTCCATCCAATAAATAGGTTAGTTTCCCCAGTTCAAATAACCTTTGTTCTAAAGCACTGGCTACGGTTGATTTCCCAGATCCAGATAAACCCGTAAACCATATTAAAGCACCTTTTTGATTTAACAATTTTTCTCTATCTTTTTTTGTAATGTTGGTTCTATGCCACACTATATTTTGTGATTTCTGACTTTCCATTTCACACACTCCTAATAGACACCTATAAGAGGCCAGTATATTAAAGCAAACACCGTAAAAACAATTATTGATATAACTTTAAATATAAGTCCTATTTTTATAGCTTCACTTGGTTTAATATATCCCGATGAAAATGCAATAGCATTTGGCGGGGAACTCATTGGAAACATAAATGCAAGACCTGCAGGAACAGCTACCAAATATACCGCCAATTTTGGTGCATAATCAAAGTTTGATGCAATTTGTAGCACAACAGGAAGTAGTATTACTATAACCGCTGCATTAGATACTCCTTCTGTTAAAAATAAGCTAATTACAAATATGCTGCATATAAAACTTAAAATCGTAAAGTCAATATTAGAAATATATTGCTCTGAAATAAACTCTAAAAGTCCAGTTTCAACAAGACTTCTACCAAGAGCTATGGCGCCTCCATACATAAAAATAGGTCCCCAATCTATTACTTTTCTTGCATCTTCCCACCCCATAATGTTAAGTACAAAGAAAAGGGCCGCACTTAACAGGGCTATATTTGCAATACCAAACCTTTCACTGTGAAAAATCCACATATAAATAGTCACAATTAAT
Organism: Candidatus Petromonas tenebris; assembly: GCA_014236755.1. Taxonomy (GTDB): domain Bacteria; phylum Bacillota; class Clostridia; order Peptostreptococcales; family Caminicellaceae; genus Petromonas; species Petromonas tenebris. The sequence goes on from JACCKY010000042.1 coordinate 9,996, forward strand.
ATAAAGGTAGCTTTAATTTCCTTAAAAGTAATTTTGCCCATACGTTTTCTATTATCAGTAATCATATTCTCTATAAGTCTAGTATCTTTTGTAGAAGCGGATACCTTTCTCTTTATATATAAGGCTACAATTCCCATAATTAAATAAACAGGTGGAGCAATAGCGACAATCCATTCCATAAATCCTATATTTTGCCCTGTCGCTTCAAACATAATTCCTACAGCAAGGGGATTTCGTGCTCCTCCTAAAAATGTAACAACACCACCAATTACACTTCCCCATGCAAGTGAAAAAAACATATATTTACCTAATACAGAGTTGGAATGTAAATTTAACCTTTTTGAAACAGATACAAGAATAGGAAATAGTAAAGCAGCCACTGCATGTTCCGGCATTATGTGTGCCATTAATGCCGATAGAAAAAATATAGAAAGCACCAACTTATAAGGTGTATCTCCAAATCTCGATAATACATAATAAGCAATCCTTTCACTCAGTCCAGAACTGGAAATACCGGCTGAAATAATGAAGGAACCTATTATAAAAAAAACCGCTTTATTACCAAAAAACGAATATATCTTATTTACCTCAAGAACATGAAAACTCGATAGAAGTCCCATAACCATTAAACTTGTAATAGCCAAAGGTATGATATTAGTTACCCAAAGAAATATAGCAAAGAAGAATATAACTAATGTTTGATAAGCCTCCACCGTCAAACTCTTTGGAATATTATTACTAGAAATAAACGTAAAAAATACAATAAAGGAAATTAATAATAAAAATGTTTTTCTATATTCTATTAAAAATAAAATAGGCAATGGTCTTCTATCAATATATATCTTGCTTTTCATATTACATGATCCCCGTTTCTTCTATAAGCTACTGGAGTTAAATGAATCTTCTACATTTTTCACCATTAGTTTTTGCCTGAAATTAATTGCTTCCAAAATCATTTTCATTTTTATTTTATCTATGGTTGTATATTGACATTGATTTGCTTCTACTATGGGAATATATTTGATAATACCAGAAGAAATTGTTCTAAATTTTCTATGGTTTTTGATGAATTTAATTAGATCCTTATTACCATAAGGAGCTATAGGAATTATTTTTTTATCCAGCAATCTTTCAATTGAGAGTTTATCATCCACACCGGCAAGAACTAGATTATAGGGGAAAATCTCTGCTGCAAAGGTCATTGTATCGATCTGTTCTTCCGTATATTTGGAAGGAGTTTCATTAAAGAAGATTCCATGTATACCATAGGATAAATATTCTTCTATGCGTTTTTTGCAAGGAGGAACATCTGTTTTTAAGATTACAAAAATATCAAAGTATTTTTTGATAGTTTCAATAATTTTTTTACGCTCAGCATCGACTAATTTAGAATCAAATCTTAAAATAATAAATCTAATTTGTTCCTCAATTATTTCCTCAATCTTATCCAATATATTATCGATACAGGTGTCCTTAAATATTTGTAATGTATTCACTACGTTTCCTCCTAAATATTTGCCAAAGAACTTTCAATATCTTCAATAATATCCTCTACATCTTCTATTCCTACAGATAGTCTTACTAGATCTTCATATACTCCCATTTGTTCTTTCTCTTCCTTAGTATTTTTTGCACAAATAGTCGATGCTGGATGTATAATCACACTTTTGGTGTCTCCTATATTCGGAAGATTATAGATGAGCTTTAAATTATTAATAAAATGGAATGCTTTTTCCTTACTTCCTAATCTAAAGGTCAAAATACTTCCTGTACCTTTTTTATAGTATTTTTTAGCTATATTATAGTACTTAGAACTCTTTAAATTGGGATAATTGACAAATGCTACTTTAGGATGATTTTCTAAATACTCAGCCACCTTCAATGTATTTTCACAGTGTGCTTTCATTCGTAAAGCTAAAGTTTCTATCCCTGTCAGGTTTAAAAAACTATTCATTGGAGACATGATCGCTCCTAAATCCTTCCCTATTCCATTTCTTAATTTTGCAGTGAAAGCAAATCTTTTAAATCGTTTCGTATACTCCTTAAACTCTGGAAACTTCTCAGAATAAAATTTTTTGCTCCCACCATCAACGATTATCCCTCCGATGGCATTAGAAGTACCGTTAATATATTTAGAAGTTGAATGGATTACTATGTCTACTCCGTATTCCAAGGGTTTTATAAGATATGGTGAAGTCACAGTGGAATCTACAATAAATAAAACATTTTTTTCTTGACATATTTGCCCCACTTTTTCAATATCTAGAACATCCAATTTGGGATTACCAATAGTTTCTGAAAATACAATCTTTGTTTTTGGTGTGATTTCTCTATTTAATGTATCCTCATCTAAATCATCTACAAATTTAACATGTATATTGTATTCAATAAGATTTTTAAGAAGATCATAGGTGCCTCCAAAAATTCCTGAAGAGGCAATAACTTCATCACCTGGAAGCAATACGTTCATAAAAGCCAAATAAATGGCTGCCATACCTGAAGAAGTAGCAATGGCAGCAACACCCCTTTCAAGTGTGGCAATTCTCCTCTCAAAGGCCTCAACGGTTGGATTAGCAATCCTCGTGTAAACATATCCTGCCTCTTTACCTATAAATATATCTTCCAATTCTTCTGCAGTTTGATGGGAATATGCATTTGAATAATAGATAGGAACGTTTGTTGCTCCCGTTTTTGTGTCTCCTTTCCAATTCCCATGAATCAACTTAGTTTGAAACCTCACTCTACCACCCCTATTCGTCTTTTAATATAGTTGTCGATAAATATCTCCCATTTATTAAATATATCTACTTTTTCTTTACTGTTAAAAGATTATAACCTTCATAATTAGTATCAATATCTAAAATCTGATGTCCTTCTCCTTCTAAACTTCTAGGCACGTTATCAATCGGCTCTCCATCATCCAAAAGAAATCCTATTTCTTCCCCAGAAGTAATCTTTGACATCTCTATCTTTGCCTTTACGAAATTGATAGGACACTTTACACCTCTTAAGTCAATGGTTTTGGAAATTTCAACTTCTTTTTTATCCTCTTCAACCGGATTTTTATTTTTGTCACTTTCTTTTTCTAATGTAATTTCAAGTTTTGGACTTAATGAATCATACATGTCTCTTACTCTTTGAACAAGATATCTTGCATTGTCATAATAATCATCAAGGCTTTCTAAGTCTCCAATTTTATAGTCTATTAAATTTCCTAAATACTCCTCTATATTAGATTTTACATATCCTGTTTCTACAAAGTGCTTTATAAACTCTTTAAAAATTATTCTATCCTTCGTAGTATCAACGCCCTTTAAGATTAATAGTGCTCTAGCTGCTGAAAGACTGCTGTTATATAGCTTTATAGATTCTTTTGATTTATCATATTCTTGCAATTCTGTCTCTGCATTAGATAAATCGAGCTTGATAACATCAAGCACGCCTGCACTACATTCTCCTGGTCCCCTTCCTTTTAAAGAAAACCTTTCTTCTGAACCAAAATCATAATATAAATCAGTCTCTTCTTTTACAGTTTCAATATTAGCAAATTTCTCAATTAATCCTTCTATGCTATTACCTTCTTTTTTTAGAAATTCAATAAAGGTGTTATATCCAGACTGTTCTTTTAATTTTGCAAGTTCATAAAGAAATTTAGGCACTTTTTTTGCTGGAATATCTCCATAGGCTTCTCCAAGTACCGCATTATTTGATTCTAAATTACCTCCAAAATGAATAGTATACATTGGAATCAATCCATTTTCTGTTCTCTTGGCTTTACCTGCTAACCCTATTTTTCCTATTTGATGCTGTCCACAGGAATTAGAACAACCTGATATGAATATTCTTGGCAGTTGTGATTTTATTTTAGGCTCAACGGTTTTAAATTTCTGTTTAATAGCTGAAAGTAGATTTTGAGACAAACATAATCCCAATTTACATGTAGCAGCCCCTGCACAGGCAATAGAGTTATCTATATCAAAACCATAAGTAAATTCTTCAATCACTTTTAGTAACTTCTCAGCATCTTTTGCTTTTAAATCTCTAACAAAGATACCTTGAGTGTTAGCTACTCTAAGGGAAACTTCATAGCTTAAATCATCAATAAATTTAATTAGTTTATTTAAATTCCCAGTAGTTAAATTTCCTTTATCTGGTTGAATATAGACAGAATAAAATCCTTTGTTTTTTTGCTCTATAATAAGATTATTCTTGATTTCCAACGTATCCTCATTAGTTATATGAGAATCCTTAATAGTTTCATCTATATTTAAATGTAAGTCTCTTTCTTCCTTTACCTTTTTCACGTACTCTTTATATCGTTTTATAAATTCGTCATCCCCTAATCTGTATCTTATAAAACGAATTCTTGCCTTATGTTTGTTTGTTCTATCTCCTTCATTTTCAAACATTTCCTTCATAGCTTGTGCATAGTATAGTATTTCATTGGCAGGAATAAAATCTTCCAGTTTTAATCCAGTAGTAGGACTTCCACCTAAACCTCCGGCACCATATACTTCAAATCCTTTTTGATTGTCTTTAATTTTAGCTATAAATCCAAGATCGGCAACCGTTGCATACCCTGTATCAGCAGGACTATTTGAAAAAGCAATCTTATATTTTCTAGGTAGATTTAAAGCTGTAGGATCTTTTAAAAAATGACTTGTCGTTTTTGCTGCGTATTCTGTCACATCAAAGACTTCGTCTTTGGAAACACCTGAAAGAGGTGAGCATGTAACATTTCTAGGGGTATTCCCCCCTGTTCCTCGTGTAATAATACCTACTTCTAAAAGTTCTTCTAAAATATGAACAGTATTTTTCAATGTAATACCATGGAATTGAATATCTTGCCTTGTAGTAAAGTGGATGTATCCATTTCCATATTTATCTGCCAGCTCACTTATTTTTTTAAGCTGAGCTAACGTAATAATTCCTGATGGAATTCTTGTTCTTACCATATAAGTTTCCAGATCTCTTTGTTCATATATACCCATCGAAACTCTATAGGGTTTAAATCGAAATCCATCAAGATTGCCTTTTTCATAATCCGATACTTTATTTCGATAATTTTTGATTTCATTAATTACTTTTTCTGGTATTGAAATCATATAGTTCTCCCCTTTTTTATTCATTATCAATTTCTAATTCAAGTTTTTCTATCTGTTTACTCTGATTTATCTTAAAAAAATTTAAAACAGGCTCTTTTTTCTCCAGTGAAACAATTCCATATATCAGCTCTTCATCATATGCAAGTCTTATATCTTCATCTGATGGTCTTGAAGGAGTATGTGGATGAGAATGATAATTTCCTAAGAGTACATATCCTTTTTTTCTAATTTTTTTTATAGTTGCTAGTTGCTCCTTAGGATCCATCGAAAAGTGTTCACTACTCTGGTCTACATTATATAGATTATATATATCCTTTATTAAGTATTTACCATCATTAATTATTCCTGATATTAATCCACAACATTCTAGGGGAAACTCTTTTCTAGCATGCTTTACTATCTCTTCATAATTTTCCTTTGATATACTCACCAACATACAATCACCCTCTAATTATAAGCTACAAGCAGGTTTTTCATGGTCTATTAATTCTTTAATATAAGGCTCTTCACCACACACACCACATTTTTTATTGTGTTTGATCTCTATTTTTCTAAATTCCATTTCAAGGGCGTCATAGGTCAATAAATAACCGGCAAGGCTTTCTCCTATGCCTAATATATATTTAATTGCTTCTGTTGCTTGCAATGTTCCTACAACTCCACCCATGACACCTAATACTCCTGCTTCACTACAAGTAGGTACTGCACCCTGTGGAGGTGGTTCTTTAAAAATACATCTATAACAAGGTGTATTATTATCAGGAATATAGGTAGTTAGCTGTCCTGAAAACTGAATGATTCCTGCATGTGAAAAAGGCTTTTTAGCTAAAACGCAAGCATCATTTATTAAAAATTTTGCCGCAAAATTATCTGTTCCATCAATGATAAAATCATAATCCTGATCCTTTATAATATCCAATATATTAGATGAATCCACCCATGTATTATATGTAATGACATTTACATCAGGATTCATTTCATTTATAGTTTCTTTTCCAGATAAAACTTTAGGTTTGCCTACATCTTTTGTTTGATGAATAATCTGTCTTTGTAAGTTTGACAGCTCAACAACATCTCCATCTACTAGTCCAATGGTTCCAATGCCGGCAGCCGCTAAGAACATAGCTGCTGGTGCTCCTAGGCCACCTGTTCCTATTACGAGCACTTTAGAATTTAATAATTTTTCCTGGCCTTCTGCCCCAACTTCTGACAAGATAATATGTCTGGAGTATCTTTCGATTTGTTGATCATTAAAATTCACAAGCCCCACCTCCCATAAAATATAAAAATTCTATTTCATCGTTTTCTCTTATGATAGTCTTCTCAAAATCATCTCTGTAAATGATTTCTCCATTAATTTCCACCGTAACCATATCTGGCATTTTAACTTCTACAATTTGTAAAAGTTCTGGTATATTCACCTCTTTTTCTATTTCCTTTTCTTTACCATTTACAATGATTTTCATTTAAATTCCTCCTTAAATTCTTTTTGATTTTATAAACTTCTTTTTAATTCATAGTATTCTTATATGAATTAAGTGTTTTATTGTTTTACTTAAAATACCATAGGTATTTGGATATGTCAATAAGAACAATTTTTTTTTATGTAAATGTTCTTCTATACATATCTTTTCTTTGTTATCATTTAAAAATTCTATTGTAAGAACAAAGGCGTCTTAGACGCATTTGTTAGTTCGTAGTTAGTAGTTCGTAGTTGGTAGCCCTAATTAGTTCTTAGCTCTTGGCTCTTGGCAAATCCTAGCCGTTCTTTAGGGTCTTTCTTGCGGCCCGTCACCTGTCACCTTTTTGCCATGAGCGGTCAGCAGTTAGCTGTTAGCCTTTTTAATATTTAACTGGTAAAAGTTTGTAATTTCTTGCATCCCTTGAATTTACTTTGTTTTATAC
>JACCKY010000005.1 GCA_014236755.1 Candidatus Petromonas tenebris
TTGCAGCCCTGTAACTGCTATCTTAATTTCCTTTTTGATAAAGTCATTTAACTCTAAAGCATTATTCGATTTTTTATTATCAGGTGAAAGCTTTGACAAGATTTCTCTTTTGTTGATGCCTAAATCACTGATGGATTTAAGAAATTCTAATTTTAGAGTTTCAACATCATTTGCAGTGACCATATTAAAAATTCCGTTCTCAACGAGCTCAAAGGCTAACTCACGGTGTATATCAATATCTTCAATATAAAATATCATCCTAGATGTAAACATTTTCTTATAAGCACTAACAGCATCCATTATTTCACGGTCTGAATCCTTTATTGCATTTAGGTCAACCACGATATATTGGAAGTGGTTTAGGCTTCTAAGGTCACCGATGATAAATTGTTTCAGTGAAAAAGTGCCGGATAGCTTCTTAATGATGATGCCAAGCTCATCATTAAGAAAATCCAGCATATTAATGTGTTCATTACTCGATAGGTATAAAAGCATCATTTGCCCCTCCTGTCTGCTCCACTTGGAAGTCTGACGGTATTACGATTTCTACTTCCTGCGGTTCATACGTATACAGCATAATAATCCCAATAACAACAGCTACTATATAAACTAAAAGTTCTATGACCATTTTCTTTTTCAACAAAAATACCTACCTTCCTCCGGATTTTCCCATGAATTTGAATTTATACTCAGGGATCTGGAAATTAACATAAAGTCTTTTAGACCCGATCATCACCAGTGCATTCCCTCTTTTCTTTTGTGACAATAGCTGTTCTTCAGCATCTGTCAGATTGAATAACTGTTTTGTTTCAATTAAGTTCATACCATCACAGCCCATGAGTATCTTATATGCTGGAATATCCAATAATGCTTGTCCATACATTTTGACCTTCGGATCAAGAAAATCTACAACAGAGTGGGAAATAATCGCTATCCCAGCTTCATACTTTCTTGCTCTCTTTTCAACATTCCTAAGGAATACCAATGACTGTGGCACGTTAGGATCAATCATAAGGTAGCTTTCATCACAGATTAGAAGTACAGGTTCTGTTCTATCCAAACTCATCTGCTGCCAGCACCACGTAAGAATGTTGAAATACTGAGTTCGTTTGATATTATCACTGGTATTTTGCAGGTCGTGGGTATCCAAACAGATACATCTTGTATTGGTCTCAATCGAACTTTTTCCATTCCATAAAAAAGCGTCACTACCAAGAGCAATGTCTTGAAGCAGTAACGCCAGTTCTTCATATTCAGTTTGTTCATTAGGTGATGCTGATTTGTCTTTTATTTTTTCCTTTAATAGCTTATGCAGATCATTGAATATCGGAAAGTCTTCATTAGATAACCTATTGATATCCGTATCCCAATAAATATCAAAGTTGTTATAGAGCTCAATAAGTGTATTCTTGAGAATAGCTTTTTGCTTGTCGGATATTGAGGGTAAGTACAGGCTGAAGAATATTTCAAGATTTTTCATGTATATGGCCATATCTCCCATCCCATTGCCTTCATCCTTATAATATTGATCATCGTTATCAATGGGGGTCGGTCTGATCTGCAGGGGATTGATTTTACCATTGGTACCACCACCTGCATTAATCCAATCTCCATTCAGTGCCATACACAAATCTTTCATTTCTCTTTCGGGATCAATGAATATGATTTTAGTACCTTTCATATACTCTGAAAGTGCAATATGCTTAACAACGGTGCTCTTCCCCACCCCCGCTACGCCCATAATCGTAAAATTAGTATTGGTTCTGTCATTCCCCCTTTTCCACGGATCAAGTACAACAAGACCGCCTGTATTGTCTCTTCCGAAGTAATAACCGGTACCATCATTGTAACCGGATGATGAAAAAGGAACCCCCCCGACAAAACTACTCATTGGAATGACTCTTTTCAGAACTTCTCCAATGGCTTCATCGAGGGTATAATATGGTGCTATGCTTTTAAATGCTTGCTCTTGCAGGTTTGACATAATTCTAAGTTTTGCTTTGCTAGTAGCTATGATGCTTTCCGTCTTTCTGCAAATCTTTTGAAAGTTACTGTCTTCCCTTGCTATGGCCATGATGGAAATGATCATGGTTCCAACGGTCTCTCCTTCTCTGTCTATTTGCAACATGATTTTTTCACCATCAAGTGCTGCTTGTTCTGCTCTTTGTCTGATCAGTGGATCTTTTGCTGATTCAGCAGCACTTCTATTTTGAATCACACTCTTTGATAATCCCGATATGAATTCACCATTATCGATAGGAATAAATGTAATCCCCACTACCGTTCCAGGAATATTAGTAATCTTGGCGAGCCAGCCGTAATCGACTTTTTGTGGGTATTTGACGATACCGTATATTCTTCCTGTATTCTCGCCTATTATCAGACTGTTCCGTTTTAGTTCTAAGCCGATTGGGGTGATAATGTTTAATAGGCTGTTGTTAACCGATGCTAGATTGGTCTGTATCTTTTTCATTTGTTTAACCTCCATTTTGGGTACAAAAAAACACAGCAACGATGTGCTATGTCTTCATATGATTGTGTTCATCTATTTAATTGTTTTTCATTCAAAAAACAAATGAAAATTGCTGTATCGCTTAAGAGAATTACCATTAAGTTTTATAAACTCCCAAGTCTCTTTGTAATCTCCTGTGACTGCAAACTGTTCATCACGTATGAAATCAACAAATGTAGATTCCGTTTTATAATAGGAATCCGAAAATCGCTCGGCATATTCCATCTTAAGTTCATCCGCTAGATTCACTTCATTATGCAATACGTGTTCAAGATTACATGAGAAGTAATACATACTATATGGTATCCCTGATATTTTAGGACATAAAGATAATCGATTGATTACTTGCTGCTTTCTGTTGTTCCTTTCAGTAACTCGGTCGACTGAACTTGCAGTAATTGCAGTCTCAGAATAAGCGAATCCCTCGATATCTTCTACTTGAATTTGATCACTGCCAATATATGCCCCATCCATGTCAATGAGGTGAACAATCTGAATGATATCACCTTTTTTAAGACCTATCTCTCTACCAAGAAAGTTTTTCACATGATCATTAACTTTACTGACGGCATTGGCGCTGTTGGAGAACCGGTCACTGGTAATGTCGCCACCTGTGATATAAAACCTTACAAGATTGGATGAAACTAATTTATCGATAATCCCACCTAGCGATGTTTTATCCGTAACACCTTCTACGATGAATAATATGACTTTTTTTGTTTTCATCAATCAACCCTCCCAGCAATCCTGAAAGCACGACTGATATCAAAGCTATTGGTCTCCTTATAGATTTCCTCTTTTTGTCCACCGAGGTTGATGCTTCGATAATAGAGGTTTCTAAGGTTATTATTACTTTTCACATTTGTAAAACGCATATATCGGTTTTTGGGATTCGTTGTTGTAAAGATAATCGAACTTGTACTAAGCATCTCAAGTGGTCTTAAGTTATGAGACGTGAAGATCAACTGTCCTTTTCCGTTTTCACTGATGATCTGAAGAATCTCACCAAGTAAATATTCAAAGATACCTGCGTCCAGTTCATCAACAACCATGCATACGGTCGGATTATTGAACATTGTAATCAACGTGCTCAATATTGAGATAATCTTTTTAATACCGTCTGACTCATATTTTAACGGAACTTTTATATCTTCTCTTATAGATATAAGTTCTATCCGAATGCCTTCACTGCCATCATCCGTCAGTTGTTTACCATGGTTTTTGAGTCCAATGTTCAGCCCCGGAACAATCGTTTCCAGTACAATGTTCATTTGCTCAATAATTTTGAAGACAACATTGTACACTTCTTCCGGAACGACTGATGGCTTTAACAGGCCAATCGCCAAGTCTCCTTGCGTCACCTTTTTCTCATCCAACAGCCTAAAACTAAAGGGAATCAGTAAGTTCATGTTAATCATCCCTGAATGATGGTTCTTGATGATGAAGAGATTGACTTTGGCATAATGCTTTAACGCCAAAATAATATCTGTATAGCTTTTAAAAGCTTCGCTTTTTTTAATGATGTCTTCGAACTCCGTGCCAAAAACAAAGGAAGTGCAATTTTTCTCTGACATCTTCTTCGCCACACCCAAATCAATTTGAACATCTGCATTTTTTGAGGTGAGTAAACGGTGGTTTTTAACCGGTTTAAACGTATATTCTTTATTTTCAAGTTGATAATCTATTATGCCAGCCTTGCTCGTCCAGTCTCCTTTAATGAATTCTTTGTAAGCTAAATATTCCCGAATGACTCTGGCTTTGTTTTCATCCGTTCTTTCAATCTCCGCTTCGTAAAAAATCTGATATATGTGATCTTCTTGGTTCAAATCAAAACCTAGTTTAATGGTTGCTGTTTCTTCTTTCTCAAAAATATAATCACCTGCATTTTTAGGCAGCTCTTGCCCACTTATGAGATGTTTCACAATCCACATAGCATCTACAAAGGCTGTTTTGCCTGAGCCATTTTGACCATATATGCCAAGGATTTCAGAACGAGTTGATTTATTTGATGCTGTATTATCACTTAGGAAATCCAGTTTCCCGTATTCAACGTTTTTTATATTATAGAGTTCAGCTTCTTTTATACGAATCATAGAATCTTTCATTACATACACCTCCGGTTACAATAAATATTATCACAAAGTTCTTGATTTGTAAAATTATATTTTATATTCGATACATTATGTATCTATTTCTAATTATTTTATATTCATTATAACCATTTTACGTGATATTATACTCAAGCTTCTCTATTCATAATTAATATATGCTGGATTATTTATTAGATTACACAACCTGACGATTTCTTGCTCTTTGATTATATCCGTGCTGATATTTACGCTTTCAAACTTATGAACCATCTCCTGACACTCTTTCATCAGATCAGCTTCAACACCGTCTCTATATCGACTCCACAGCATAATAAAGAAGTTTCTCTCAATAACTTCACCACTGGTAGCAAAATTGCTGATCTCCATGATCTCATGACGAAGAAGCTCTTTTTGCTTCTGGTTTGTGGTCTCTGACAATAAACTTTGATACTCATTGACCAGTGGGGTGATATCCACCGGTCTAGATACCGCCAGAAACTTAAATGGTTTCTGCACACTGGATAATTCAGCCGTTAGCACCTTTGATATCTGTTCCTTTTCACTGTCTGAAAATAAATCTATGCTGATTGGATGAATTTTGATATATGCGATAATCTGACCATCCCTCGTATATAAAAATCTATCATGGATGTCTTTGACGTTAACAAATTCCTGAGCTGTTTTCTGCTGTTCATTCACTTGTTCACTTTTGCTCTGCTTCAGTCTTTTCAAAAAGAAAAAGGCTACTGCTCCTGCAATAGCACATAATAAAATCATAATAATCGGTAATATTGGATTCATGCTTAGCCTCCTGCCCTTTAATTGATTAATACAGCCGGTCTTCTATAATATTGAAAACCGACACTCTCTGCCGTTGATATTGTCACGTTATTTGCTCCTGAAGAACAATTTATGACCATAATCTGTCCTTCATCATTTCTACCTATAACAATCCCAATGTGATTGACTTTTCTGGTTCCCGGTGTTGCAAGAAAAGCTAGGTCACCTGCCATGACTGAACTAGCTGGTACACTTGTTGATGTGTTCCACTGTGCTGTTGTCCCATGTCCTATAGTTGCTTCAATAGAGCCAGCAGGTAAACCTGCATTGACAAATACCCACGTCACAAATCCGGAGCAATCCAATCCAAAAGGACGTATTGTACCCGTCGATGAACTACCTGGTGATGTCACTTCCGTATTGATTCCGAAACGGTCATCCCATCCAATGGCAAGACTTTTCCCACCCCAAAAATAACGCACCTTGCCGACCAAACTTTCTGCTGCATCAACTACGGAAATACTTTCTATTGTTACTCTCTCTGGGATATAACTTTTTATCGCCTCAATTTCTTCGTCAGTTAAAAACATTTTTACACTACTTGCTGCCAATAAAACGCCATAGCTGCTTTGACGCATTTCTGAAATGACTTGCTTTTGGACATCATCGAATCCATAGATTTGACCAATCTCTTCGGCTGTTAAACTGTCAATGGTAATTACTTTTGTGGTTGTTATCACTATTTTTGTTTCAGAGATAGACTCACCGTCTTCGTTTTTTGTGGTTACTTGGACTTCTTTTGATGTACTGCTATAAGATGTTGATATTATATTCATATCCCGATAAACCTGTCTCAGTTTCTCCACCTGATCCTCTGATAATACCGCCATCTGTTCAGCACCTTCCTTCGTAACGTTGTATTTTACGGCATAGGCAATCAAAACATCTTCTGAATTATTGATAAGCGTTCCATCTTCACTGCCCATAATAATTGTTTTTATAACATCAGCTGTCGAATCTGACTTTTCTTGCTCTATTTTATATCTGAACTCTTCTTGCATTTCATCGATTACACTGACGATTGACACATCTTCTTGCCCACCAATAATTGAAAAGTAGATTGCAAACGGTGACGATAACACCAGTAGAATGATAATCAAAGGTAAAAGGCAGGCAATCAAAATGATTTGCCTGCCCTTTTCATCTGATAATGCGGTTGTTGCAATCTTGGCAGCTACCTTTAGCGTTGCAGGATCAATTGCCATTTTGCATACCTCCTCTATTTGGGTCCAATGTGCCAATCCATATATAAATCTCCTTCAATGGTCACGTCATCTGTTGCATTTATTCTTAACATACCGTCCGGAGTCCATAGATCAATAATTTCTGCATAGACACTATATCTTTCATCCGGAAACCAAAGCGGTGTAAAATGTACCCTGCTATTAAAGGTTGAATACTTATTTTCCTTGAAAACAAACTCTCCTGAACCAATCTCGTCAAGCAGTCTCCAATAAGTTTCATAGCTGAACTCTGGAAAGTACGTAATGACATTTTGCGCATTGGTCACATGAGAAGCTGGAGCATTGCTTGTTGGGTAGGTCGAAACATTAACATCAATACCATAGCCTGATTTCATTATTTTTTCATCCGCTGTTGGTGAATGTTCATCCGGTTCCAATGTCATGGCGCCAGTTAAACTTGCATAATAATTTGTATAGCCATATTCCCAATACCCTTCATCTACAAAATTGCCATTATCCACCCATTGACCTCTGTCTACCCAATGATGTCCTGTTACGCCCCAATGTCTGTCCTCCCCGGAACCAATCCAACCATATTCAGATACACGATGCCAATCTGCTTCCCATTCCCATTTTGGATGCCATACCCAAACCGGAATCCAGTTACAATCATATATGCCCCAGTTCGCTGTTGTCTTCTCGGCTTTATTAGGAATGTCCGGTAGTATAAAATCATCATTTCTGTCATTAGCCGTCGGATTAGGAGGCTCTCTTAAACTCATATCCACTACTTTACCTGTTAATGTTGCACTTCGACTTGTTCCATCAATCTTAGCAGCGTTATTTCCACTGACATTCACTCGAATCGTAACATCACCTGGAACACTCGGCGTATGCCATTTCAACCAAACCAACTCTGATCCACCTGCTGGAATAACCACTTCTGTGCTACTGGAATATCCATTGGCAGTCATCGTAATGGTCGCCGTATTATCCACCGGATTATTGTAGGCAGCTTCGCTCTTATGTCGATTATCAGGGGTTATATCTTCATCTGCATAAATTCGCACAGAAGTAATCACGTCCGTATCCACACGATACTCATAATCATATTCTGTATCGTTTTCTACAACATTATCAGCATTGGCTTTCAATAGCCTCATGCCCCAACCACCACCTGCAATAATTCGATCCAACTCCCAATAGACATTGTCAGGTAAAGCTGATGTCACTGGAAAGCCGAACCAGCTCTCCTCAAGAAATACTGAATTCGGCAAATCCGAATGCGTCATGCCTGATATATACTGTCCATCTGAACCACCTCTAAAATTAAAATACCCCAGCTTTTGAGCTAGGGCATATTCTGTAGCAGTAAACGCTAAAACCGTGGTTCCGTCTTTCAAATATGAAATTATTACAGGCTCATAAACAATCAACCATGGTACTTTATTCTGATACTCTCCATCAACTTTGATTGGTAGTATTTCTTCTGCTGGATAATTCTTTAATTCACCGTTAATGTTGAAAACTATGCTTTCGACTAAGCCTTCTCTTGTAGTTCGTTTTTGTGTTGCAAAAGCATCAATAAAGTAGTTGAGCGTGGCTGTATCACCAAAATATGATTTTACAGAGTTTATATTACCCCCATTTGTTATAGGAATTGGCGGTGGATTATCTGTAGTTATCATAGGGCCACCGTTAGGTGTTAATGCACTCCCCAATTGATAATTCACCTTATTATCGGAGCCATAAAATACCCCTGAAGGCATTGTGAAATTTGAAGGTTTCACATAAACCGGTTTTGTCCCAATCATCTTCCATTCAGAGGCTAAATTCGTATTCTGATCTGCTTGATCCGACAAACCAACATACACAGATACTTTGTACATATACTCACTTCCCCTGTAATACCCTTTATCTGCAAGAGCACTACCTGTGTCGCCTGTACCTGAGTCTGCATTATCTTCTGCATATACTGCTGTGCAATTCAAAAATAACACACCTATAAGCACAAGCAGAAAAACATTTTTAATAGATCTCATCTTACTTCTCCTTCCATAAAAAAAGATAGCTCTTAATAGAACTATCTCAAACGTGTTATTTGTTAGAATTTATCACCTGTTCCAGGAACATAATCGCTAATATCTGATCCATCGATTTCAGTTGCATTACCAGCATTTTCAGGATTAGCAAATGGGTTTTCAGAAGCTGGCACTAAGTCACTTTGCTCTTCTTCACTCACTTCCGGCTCTGGTGTAACATTTTCATCCTCATCCACTACAACAATAACTTCTTCTGACTCGATAACCACATCCTTTTCATCATATTGTGGTTCGGTATCCCTATTATTCAGATCATCAACTGATACTGGGGTTTCCTCTGGTGCTTCAAGTTCAGGTTTTTCGGGTTCTTCCGGTAATGGTTCTTCTATTGTAGTAACCTGATCCTTTTGATCTATAACAATCGTTTCGGTTTCCACGATTTCAGGTACTTCAACAGTGACTTCTTCATTTTCATTCTCTACAAGTTCCTCAACAACAGGATTAGTAGCATCTTCATCCTTTATCACATCATCTGCTACCACATCGCCACTGTTCAATTTAGTGAAAATCATCACGCCAATTATCATCGCAATAGCAACTAATGAAACTCCAGTGATGGCTGTTTTATTTTTCATGATCATCTTTTTCATAATCAACGACCTCCTTCGGTTTTATTCATAATCGACTTAACCTCTTCTATCTTTTCATTTAACAAATCAACTTCCGTCTGAAGTAACTGTTTTCCTTCATCTGTCAATTGATAGATCTTTTTGTTTCTTTCCTGACTTTGATCCTCAATCAGATCAATGAGCTGATGCTCTGACAACCTTTTCAGCGTAGGATACATGGTGCCTGTTTTTACTTCAAGTCGTCCTTTTGTAAGGTCATAGATCGTTCTGGTCAGTTCATAACCACTCATTGGTTCCTTAGATAAGGCTAACAGGATGTAAAAGCTTGGTTCATTCAGATTTATTGTTGGTTTATTTTTCATATGCGTCAGCTCCAATAACAATATGTATAATTTATACATGTTCCATATATACATATTATCATTAGGATTTTTATTTGTCTATACTTCCCTTATTTTTAGAACTTTGGACTGTATCCAGCATCAACTTTAAGCCTGATTTCCATCGGTGGCAAATGATCCCAACCAAAAGAAAGTGGAACCGTTAATGTCACCCACGCTTCAGCCTCAAACCTGCTATCATTGTCATTGATTGCAAATGGCGCATTATTGATCTGAATGTCCAAATCTGATAACTGATATTCCATGTACTCACCCGCATATTTTATCCCATCAATCAGTCCCAGCTTATCACTTAGCTTCGTTATCACCGCACCTGAATCGACTCGTTCTTCCCACTGATCTGTCTCACTCAGCCGATAACCACCAGAGTAACCTTCCCGCAAACCATTGTAGACTTCATCATAATTCTCTGTAGCCACTGCAATAACGGAAGATTGTAATGCATCTCTAACGCCACTTGCAATAATCTGCAACCTTAAATACTCACTGATTACTGTAAACAACAGCATTAAACAAAGAATTATGATAATAGCAAAGAGAGCCGCATTACCACTTCTGTCTTTCATTATTCTATTCACTTATGATATACCTCCGATCTTCCGGTTGCTTTGGAAGTCAGCGTAATGGGAAAAGACCCGAATTCAAAAAATCCAATATCTACTGGTAACGTCAAGACAAGACTGAATTCTTCATTTAAATCAATGTTGCCGGTTGTTGACCATTCAATATCAGGATCAATCCCAAGGCTCGATCTAAGTTCATTCTTCTTACTATTGGTTTCTGCACCAACTCGACCTTCTATCTCTGCAACTCTGGCCAGTTCATTGGCAAAAGTATTCAGATCGCTCTTCATTAAAAAGACAGGGTATACTTTCACTCCTAATGCAATGACCATCATTACTACCAGTACAACGACCAC
Source organism: Candidatus Petromonas tenebris (assembly GCA_014236755.1). Classification (GTDB taxonomy): domain Bacteria; phylum Bacillota; class Clostridia; order Peptostreptococcales; family Caminicellaceae; genus Petromonas; species Petromonas tenebris. The sequence goes on from JACCKY010000005.1 coordinate 10,618, forward strand.
CACATCGATATAGCCTTCTCCTTTTTTTGACATCAAAATCGCTCTCACATGCCCACCTCCTTAAAATAGTTTTTCAAGGGTTTCTATAATTTCAACAAACATAACCGATAAATACATCATCAAGAAACAAAAGAGCATTGCAAAGGAATATTTTCTTATCTTCGCCGGTCTTTTCATGGCTATGGTCTTTAATCGTTGTAGTTCCAATTGTTTGAGATCATGGGATAACATTTGAAAATAAACGACACCATCATCACCTCTCAGTACGCCAATAAGTCCCCTTATTGTTTCTGATAAAGAAGAGCTATTAAGCCTTGTTTCCATTCTGGTTAATGCTGATTCATAACTGCCTGACTTCATATCCGCAACCGTAATCTCCAGCTCATTTTTAAAACTGCTTCCTGCATTTTGCTTATATGTCTCTAAAATATTAAGCACATTTCGATTGGCCTTTAGTTCCTGCGACAAGGTTGATACAAACCGTGGCAATTCAAATTCGATGTCTTCTCTTCTTTTTCTAACTGCTTCATCTGCACTTCTAATTTCCCTAAAATAAACAGCAACAGCTAAAAAGAGGATTACCGGAAAGATCATTGGAAATATAAGTAAAGCAGGAATGATAAATAGGAGCATCATCCCTGCTTTAAGCCAAGCCTTTGCAACAAAAGTTTCTGGCGAAAGTTTTATATTTCCTGATTTCAGTGTTGCCCTCAGTTTCCGTCTGCTGTATTCCGTTAGATGAACAATCTTTGATAATCGGATCGCCCAGTCATTAATGAGCACTTCAAAATTCTTTGACTTTTTCCGTTCACGTTTAGCAATAACCTGTACTGCCTTAATACTCCTTCCAGAAGGCAGATGCAATGCATCTTTTAAGATGAGATACATGCCCACTGAAAAGGTCACTGAAAATAAAAATAATATCTGAAACATTCTGTGCCTCCTTTCTACCTGGTATATTCCACAGGTTTTGATAACTTCACAACTGCTGCTAATGAAACGAATATGACAACACCGCAAACAGCCAATACAAATTTTCCAATGCCTGTGAACATCAACGTTTCATACCAGTCTTTATTCAACATGTACATAAGGGGGATATTACCGATTAAGAGCAATGCCATCGTCACAAACTCTTTTACCGGTTCATATAAAAGATAATCCAGTTCCGCTGATACCATGCGCATATCCGACAGTTTGGCAACGATTGGCGTTAATGTGTTCTTCAGATTCTTATCTTCCTGACAATCAATCAAAGCATCAATCCACTCATGAAAAACCGAGCTGTCTATCTTAGGCTTCAAGCCTTCAAGTGCCATTTTTATATTCGAATTAATGAGTTTCGTCTGTGTCAAAAATGCATAGAACACATCTTGAACCGGTGGATTAATATAGCTCACATTCTCCTCTATAGCTGTAATGATGTTTTCACTTCGCATATAAGATGTCGTAATTACCGACAATGCCGTTTCCAGTTCGCCATTTAAACCTTTCTTCCATTTCGTTGCTGTAAATTGCACATACCAAAAGGGCAGTAATGAAAACCCAACTGCCAATACCGGCATCAGAAATAGATTATCCAGCGTGATGGCAATAAAAAAGCCAATCGTCATTAATATCATTGAAATCATGACAATCAGCATAAATAGATTTTCTTTATTGGTCATTTTTAGGATGTGCTTGGTTTCATCAATGAGCTTCTTCAAACCCTTTTTCTGTTTCTTGGATGTTAACGCTCTGATTCTGTCGTTAAGTGCCGGCTCTTTAATCTGTCTTTTCCTTAAAATATCATCTAATAATGCATGGGGTGATATTTTAAGAGTAAGGTAAAATCCAATCACCATTGCTAAGAATGCGATAAATAACATACTATTCATGAATGTCACCTCGCTTAAATTTAGTCAGCACGCCACTTGGCATACCATTTTCCAACAGGCGCTTTTCAAGTGAAGGTGATATCTCGTTGACCTTTTCATAATGACCCATAATCTTAAGCTTCCCATCTATGACAATATTGTCGGTCACATTAAACTTGTATAGTGTCCTGATTGCTCTTGTGCCATCTTCTTTGATTTCGCATTCGGTTATTTCCATAATGTGCCTCGTGTTGTCTTCCAGTTTTTTTGAAAAAGCAACAATAGGAAATGCTTCCGTTACCAGATTATAAAGGGTTCTCTCGTCCATATCATAACGCTGTTTACAAAGTGTCACCATCCGGTAATAGGTGGCTATACATGAACTGGCATGAATGGTCGTTGTTACACCATGCCCCGTCCTTGCCGATTCTTGGGCGAAAAAGGCTTCTTCCGATTTCATTTCTGCGACACAGATATAATCCGGATTAACCGTCAGTCCTGTTTCAAGAAGTTTAACCATGTTTATATTTTGCTTTGGATCATCACTGTGCCTAGTTACTGTGTGGATAACATTGTTGATAACTTCGCCTTTCTCATTTCTTTTAACCAGATTGAACTCTCTCGTTCCATTTTCAATGGTATATAGTCTCTTGTTATCCGGTAAGGTCGAAAGAATCCAGCTCATCAACGTTGTTTTCCCACTGGAAGTTGCACCGGTAATGCAAAGGCTTTCACCATAACGATGGACCAAGGATAGAAAGTCCAGCATTTCTTCGCTGGCTGTATTCTGTCTGATGAAATCTTCTTTAACCAGCTTTTTAGGATTTACAATACGGATGGATACAGCCACACCGATTGCCGGATCAATAACCCCTTGCCCAAGGACCGTGATACGAATACGTTCAGATAAATGACCAACCACGATAGGTTGGGATTGATCTAGTATCATACCACTTTTATGAAGCAATCTTCTGATGACATCAATTGCATGACTTGGGGAATTAAAGATTTCTTTTGTTGGAATAATGTCACCATTTGAATAAGTGACTTTAATATCATTCCATGCGTTCACATTGATTTCCTCAATGTCACTGCGAAACAGGTACTTTGTCAAAAATGAGTATTCTGCCATTTCTGAATAAAGTGATTCAACCAGCTCATCCAGACCCATACCATCAACGGCCAATGAATAATCCATCAGGTACTTTGTGATATAGGACTTCATCTGCTCTTTTTGATGTTCACTGTCATGAGATATCAACACTGCATACTTACCGGAAATATACTCTTGTACTTCGTAAAGAATATCCGAGAATTCACGAATATTCTTTGCTGATTCAAACGTTATACTACTCATTTACAGTTCCTCCTTCCTCTTGAACAATGATTTTCTTGCTTTCTTCTCTTCTTTTTCAGCAACTACCTCTTCTGAAAAAATCACATTCACGAGGTCTGATAACTGTTGATTATATCCGCTACTAGGCTTATCTGTGAGCTGTTCAAATAGTCTTGCCTCCAATGCCTGTTGTTGTAATTCTTCACAATATTCCAGTTCATGATTGATACCGCCAAAATGATTGCTGATACTATCTTTTGGCATCACAGGCTTTACATTGGATAAGACTTTAATATGATTTTCCACATTATATTTTCGTTCACCAAGTAACATCAATGACGAATCGTAGAAACTGATTGCCTTTAAATCCGGTGTCACCAATCGAATAATCTGATCCGACATTTCAAGCGCTCCTCTTGATAATAAATCATGGTGTACCATACTTGAACAATCCACGATAATATGGTCTGCCAAGTGTTTTAACAAAATAAAAAGATCAAGCACCCTCTCTTTACCATAATCAGCATAGGTTCGAATGTTCTCACTGTGAAGATAGCTCAAAACACTTAGGTTTTTAGTTTTCATAACCGGTATACATTTTCCCAATATGCTTTCCTGTGATATCTGTACAGATGACAGCAAAGCGCCCAAGGATTGCTCTTTGGTTTCAGTGAAAGGCAGAACAGTAGAGATTACTGGTACATAAGGATCAGCAAGCACCAATATGACACTCTTATTATTTTTTGCAAGTTCATTTGCCATTTTTATACTCAGTGTTGTCTTTCCGCTGTTTGGATTGCCCCACACCGCTATGATTTTATTATTCTTCATCGTTATCACCTTCTATCTCGTCACCCATAGGTACTGACTCTTCCTCCATCTGGCTTTCATTACTAATTACCTCTGACGTTTCAACTCCGATTTGATTTTCAGTACTGTTTGCTTTCAAGATTAGCTTTTGCTCTTGTAGAAACTTCTCTGCATTTTCATCGGTTCCACGATACACAAAGACCACTTGAATTTTTCCTTTGGCTTCCATCTCTGCAAGTAGTTTTGCCTGTTCGACATTTACTTTTAACGTCACCGTTGACGGTAATTCTTTATCTTGCTCAATTGCTTCCTGATCAATTTCATATTCATCGGTATCAAGCCCTGATCCGGCGGTTACTGCTAATACTTCTACATATTGAAGTTCAACCGGACTAACGGTTTCTCTCAGATCACCAAAATCTGATGCCATAACGGTAACAATATCGCCTTGTTCCAACTTACCTGATAGACCGGCAGCAAAGCTTTTAATACTAACCGATATGGCACGTTCACTACCATCAAAGTCGCTTAAATATTCATAATTAGCCAGTGGTTTACTGGAAACCTTGGAGTTTAAAACATAATCGCCTTTATGCAGTTCCGTTAATGCATAATTGCCGACAATGCTGTCTTCCTGCCTTAGAACAGTGTCAGGCAAATTATAACCACCAATCTCTACGGTCTCAATCATCTTTGCTGTTATCAGGTCTCCCTTTTGGATATTCTCCGCTACTCTTGCAACAGTGACCTTCTCCGTAATGGCTTGATTGAACAAAGGTGTCAATCCAAAACAAATAATAAGAGATAGCACAATACTGGCTATCCCCAAGATCATCCTATTTCGAAATATTTTTTTCATCGTTTACTTTCCTCCTGCTTTATGTTGTTAAATTATAAAATAAGTTGCTATGCATCCTGCTCCAAGAAACGGAGCTAAGGGCAAGCTTTGATTAATCTTTTGACTGGTTATCAAACTTATGACTGCATATGATATTACGGTAATAACCAAGCCCACAATACTTGCTACATAACCTACTCGAATGCCTAAATAAAAACCACAAGCTCCCATTAGTTTGATATCTCCACCGCCTATACTTTTTTCCTTTAAGAGTGCCATGATAAAATATGGCAAAGGTACGAATAATAACCCAAGCATAGAATCCATCCAATCAATTCTGATGAATGCCACTACTACAATGAGTAAATGAATCCAGTCCGGTATTGTCCTTGTCTTCACATCAATATAAGCTGCAATGACTAAGATCAAGGCAAATATGCTTAATTTCAATGTTAGTGGCACTCCACTAATTACAGCCATCAGTTCAATCAATCCAGCCAGTGAACTGATAGTCAGAACTTCCCTAAATCTCCAGTTCTTCATCCAACACCTCATCACTCGTCACTTCTTCTGAATCCATTTCGTTTGTATCACCTAAATCTTGCAGGCCCTCTTTCTTCTGGTCAACCTGTATTTGTCCTGACTCTTCCATGTAATTCTGTAGAAATTCCAACTTAATCGATGGTTCTTTATTGTATAGCTCACCCATCAACTTTTTACTGGCAAGTGCATAAAGTTCGTCTTGATACGCCTTATATTCTTGAGACTCATAATCAATGGTATAGGAATCCAATACCTCGTGCATACTACCAACGATTCTATAGGTACAGTCTCCAAATGCCGCAATCTCCAAATACCCAATAAGATCATGTCCATCGGACTCTTCAAACCTGCCCATGCTATCTTCAACAATGAACTCTTTAAAAACATCCAGTTTCAAGATTTCCTGACTTGCTCTGTAAATAATCCATCCTTCAGGATCGATAAATTGAAGTCGCTGATATATTTCATAGTCTTCCAGTTTCGATACTTCCTTTACTACTTTTTCAAGTATACTGTTCAGGCTTTTTGATACATCTTTTATTTGTTCTTGTAATTCGCCTTCTGATTCTTTCAGAAAATAAGTATCTTCCCTAAGTTTAGTAAGTGTTTCATTCAGACTGGTATTATCACTTTTCAGGTTTGTGATTTCCATCAACTGAATATCCAGTTCATTTGACATTGATTCAATGAGATATGGATTTTTTAAAACACCTATTATTGACTCAAACAACTTTTTAACTCTTTTTATCCATTCTTCCATGGGCTCATCTCCATTCATCAAGATATTTATACGGATAAAATTTCTGTGACCTTGCAAAGCGAATCATAAATCCAACTTGATCAACCACTGAGATATTGGACCGATCTTTGGTGAGCATCATGACACTCCCTGCTATAACAACAAGAATTGACACCATACTTACCACCACGTTTTTGGAAATCATGTAATACACAAAATCCATGATGCCTGCTAGTAGCGTTACCATAATGGTTTTAAATAACTCTTCTTTGCCAAAACCTTCAAAAATTTCAACTCTTGTTTTCAGCCCCTGCGGAATATACAGGGGATTCTTTCTTCTTTCTTCCATAAGCACCTCCATCACATGTAATAGCTCATGACCAAATCTTTAATCTGCCATATACTTTCGGCCAACACGTAAAATATCACCGTGTTTTTCATTCTCTTTTTATAGCTGGCACTTTGCTCTTCATCGGTACCGATATGAATAAAGCAATAGACAACTCTAAGTACCGCACCTACTCGTATCAGGATCATTAAAGCGTCTGCCATTTCTTTTAATAAATCCACTGCTTCAACCTCCCTTTACTTGGTAAAGACTGCCTTTCCCATTTGATAGATACGAGCCGTTGAGTATACTCTGTTCATCATGCCACCACCGCCATTGCCACCGGAAATAATCAAAAATTCCTGCAAGAACTTCGGTGTTCTAAGTGCTAATAAAAGTGCTGCTACACCCCAAAACACATGAGCGTTGAGCATAAGTGAAACACCCAGCTTAGCTAAAACAATTTGCACTAACACAGCTGTAGTACTCTGAAAAAACTTTTGAATATAAGTTCTAAAAATCCCGTTATCTTGATCCATCAATCCAACACATGCCAAAGGCAAACCGATTCTTAAAATAAGAATTTCAAGGCCTCTCGTCAAAAACTGGATATAGAGCATGAAAAAGCATATGAAGAAAATGATAGATACGATTCCGGTAAATATACCGGCACTTGTTATCCCGGTTATGATGGCACTGAAATCCGTTGCCATGCCATTCGATACTTCGATAATCAGCTGATTGCTTAAATCATCAATAATATCTGCCAGCCATCCATAAAGCGAAGGAAAGCAGATGGCAATAGCAAGGGCTTTAAAAAATCCAGTCAAAAGCATAATTGGATCAATTTCAGCATCACCTTCCGTCCATAAGATATAGCGTTCAAATCCTTTTTTCAAAAATTTTAGTACAATCAGCGACACTCCAAAGGAAAAGAAAATATCAAAAATACCGCTTATACCACTGGTGCCAAGCAGTGCGTCCATATAGTCTTCCGCATGAAGGGCAATCGGAACAAGACCGTCAAGGAGCGTATTTACATATACCAAGCAACCGGATAATATCGCACCAATCAAAAGCATAATGACGTATTCCATTTATATGCACCTCCTAAAAAAGGCCAAGGCAAAAGCCCTGACCTTGCATCAATTAATCAAAATAATACTCTACAGAGTAGGTAATATTCGATTTGTTATACATGCAATTGTGATTGGTATAATAATAAAACTCCAACTGCGAATAGATGCCTGCGGTCAGATTTCTACTAAAGGTGATACCGTTTTTTGTTGTCGCATAATCCAGCTGATCCCACTGATTGGTATTGATGTTATAACCTCTTACTCGTCCATAGTCACTACCACTATGCCCTGATACCGGTGGTACTGTGAACGTATATTCCGTAATCGTCGCACCATCTAGTCCTTCTTCCAAGATAACAGAATCAGGTCCTGTCAGTGTCATTCCACCACCTGAATAAGCATCCGCTACAAAGAAGACAATAGCTGACCAAGGTGATTCAGCACCTGCTGCATCCACTGCTTTAACTCGAACGACATTTTTACCCAATGGATAGGTCTGTGTTTCTGAATTTCGATTTTCCCACACATATGAAATAGTATCACCTTCTGGGTCCGAACTTTGGGCTGTTATCGTCACTGCTGTTCCAGGGGCTACACTATTGGTATTTGGTGAACGAGAAATAACCGGTGCCGTTGGAGCTTCATTTGTGATGGTAAAGGTCTTAACAAGCCAATCTGAATAGAATCCAGCTTCATCTTTTGCTCTCACTTTTATGGTATGCGTTCCGACTGTATAGTAATCATCTGCTGTTCTGCCTTGAAATTCTAAGGTCGTTGCATCCCCATCGGCATCGGTTGCACTGGCTTTGATATTGACTAGAAACTTACCATCTTTCGTGCTTCTCGTTTGTGTCGCTGTCATTGTGACTGTTGGGATGGCATTTTTCACTATGAAATTCACTGATAACCAGTCCGAGTAAAAACCTGCTTCATCTTTTGCTCTCACTTTGATTACATGACTACCTACTTCATAATAATCGTCCGCTGTTCTACCTTCATATTCTAACGTTGTTTCATCTCCGTCAGCATCTGCGGCACTCGCTTCGACGTTGACTAAGAACTTTCCATCCTTCGTTGTCCTAGTCTGTGTTGCTGTCATTGTGACTATTGGGATCGAATTTTCAACAGTGAAATTTACCGAAAACCAGTCTGAATAAAAACCTGCTTCATCTTTTGCCCTTACTCCGATTACATGATCTCCTACTTCATAATAATCATCTGTTGTTCTGCCTTCATATTCTAGAGTCGTTTCATCTCCGTCAGCATCTGCGGCACTCGCTACGATATCAACTAAGAACTTGCCTTCTTTCGTCGTTCTAGTCTGCGTTGCTGTCATCGTAACTGTTGGGATAGCATTTTCTACTTTGAAATTTACCGAAAGCCAGTCTGAATAAAAACCGGCTTCATCTTTTGCCCGCGCTTGGATTACATGATTTCCCACTTCATAATAATCATCTGCTGTCCGACCTTCATATTCTAGCGTCGTTTCATCTCGATCAGCATCAAAGGCACTTGCTTGGATATCAACTAAGAATTTGCCATCTTTCGTAGTTCTGGTTTGCGTTGCTGTCATTGTTACCGTAGGGATAGCATTTTCCACTGTGAAATTAACCACCAGCCAATCTGAATAAAATCCGGCTTCATCTTTTGCTCTCACTCTGATTACATGATTTCCTACTTCATAATAATCGTCTGCTGTTCTGCCTTCGTATTCTAGAGACGTTTCATCTCCGTCAGCATCAGAGGCACTTGCTTCGATATCTACAAAGAACTTACCGTCTTTCGTCGTTCTGGTTTGTTCCGCTGACAGTTCAACATCTGGTGCAGTATTCGTCACCTCAATGGTTTCTGAAGTCTGATACATCCTTCCATATGAATCAATGATTGTTGCTGTCAAATCAAAAATACCAGTGTCTCGAATAGCGATTTTTCCACCTAGATCAGTAAGTTCACCTATATAATCCACAGGCTCCCCATCTTTTTCCAAAGACCAATTCACATTGTTGTCTTGCAAATTTCCAATGAATGTTATTACCTCAAATGTTGTTCCAAAATGGATAGATTCCGGCATTTGAAATGCTAAATTGATCACTGGTTGTATATTGATTTCTTTGCTCGTTGAAAAGCTTCGATTGAGAAAATCGGTCATGGTAGCTGTTAAGATATAGTCACCCTCGTCCAGAAATGTGATCTTACCACCTAATGCTGACAAATCAGCCGAAATAGATGTTGAAACATCTACGATTTCTCCTTCTTTCTCTAATGTCCACTCTATCGGCAACACATTATTATTTCCATGGGTTCTGACATCAACGCTGCTGTCAGTATAAGCCAAGGATGGAATGTCAAATTCAATATTCAGAACCGGTAACACCTCAATTTTTTCTCTCGATTCAAATAAGAACGTTCTACCTGTTTCATCTGTGGCTCTTATGACCAATTCATAAACACCTGATCTTTTGAAACTGATTAGACCACCATTTTGATCTAGTGAGCCACTAACATACGTGGACCAATCTTGAAATCCATAAGTATTGTCAAGTAGCCATTCAACAGACAGATTATCTAACTCAGCACTTGTAACGTCCACCTGGACATTGGTATCCGTATGGGCAAACGCCGGATATGAGTAGTTTACAACTGGCACTGGATAAACCTTGAAAGTCTGTTCGTAGCTATAAACTCTTTCAGCATCGTCCTTGAACGATACTTTTAATAAATAGTCACCTTTTCGATTAAAACGGATATCTCCACCGTCATTGGACAGCTGACCACTTACAACATCCGATAACTTTACTGGTTCACCATCTTTAAACAGTTCCCATGTCGCCTGATGATTGCCAATTTCATTGAATTCGGCTTCCACCGTAACGACATCATCCATATGGAAAATTTCAGGCACATAAAAACCGGCAGATCCTACAGGATACACTGTCACAGTTGTATCATCCGTAAATACCCTACCGGTCTCATCCATTATTAACGCTTTTAAATTGTATACACCTTGCTCTTTAAATCGAATGGTTTCAGTTCCTACCCGAACATCGCCTGCAATAAACTCTGATAAAGATACTTCTTCTCCATTTTTTAACAATGTCCATTTGATATTATCCTCATCATCAATATTTTCTGTCTCAACCGTTAGCGAAATGGATCGATCGGTATGGGTAACCATGGCACCCACATCTACCTGAATACTTATTACAGGATAAACCACAATTTCTTCTGAAACAGTGATGAGCTTTCCCAAATCATCATCAACCTGTGCTATCAGCTTATACTTGCCTTGTTGACTGATCTGAATCGTTCCACCGCTATTCGACAGCTCGCCATTCACCAAGTCACTAATAGCAATGTTTTCATCATCTTTTTCCATCGTCCATTCTACCGTTTTATCACCTAAATTTTCAGTAGCTAAGTCTATTGGCATAATGGTATCCGTATGAGTGATTTTTGGTACATCCATTTCCATAGTGATATTCGGATACACGGTCATTGTACGTTCAGAAATAGTTGTTCTACCACGACTATTTTCTGCAATGGCTCTTAATGTATATATACCTTCTGAATTAAATACAATTGATCCTCCATCATTGTTTAATTCTCCTTCCGTCACTGAATCCATGTCTATGGGAAGATCATCCTTAAGTACTGACCATTCTACATTTTTCACATACTTTGACTCAGCTATGATATTAATTATTTCACCTTCATATGCAGTCCCTGGAACCTCGAAATTATACTGAGGTGCCGGTACATGTGTTGAATGATGACCAGAAGTAGCTTCATCATCTGATTTTACTTCTTCCTCTACCACAGTTTCAGTCTCTTCCGCATTTTCGGCAGCAGTTTTTATTTGATCAAGTCGGTAGATCATCGTAAAAGCTTCTGCTCGTGTCGCCAATCCTTGAGGTTTTAATGTCCCATCCGGATACCCATGAACCAATCCATTCTGAGTTGCTTTTTCAATAAACTCCGCATCCTGTTCGTCTAAATCTGAAATATCCGTATAGCCGATTTCACTATTTACAATTTTTTCATTTGAAATTTTATCTGTTAATCGCACCATCATCTTCATGATTTCCAGTCTGGTGATTGGTGTATTAGGGCTGTAATTGTCCCCATATTCCTCTTCAAGTATGATGCCCTTTCCAATCAAATATATGATATCTTCCTCTGCAAAGTTTCCTTGTATATCCTTGAAATTTGATTGCACAGTTTCAATATCTTCGCCATCCATTCCCACGATTCTTGAAAGAATGACCGAAAACTCTGCTCTTGTAATCATAGAATCCGGATGACAAAGTCCATCCGGATATCCATGAATAAGCCCTTCTTTTGCTAATTGATCAATGGTTTCCTCTGCCCAGTGACCTTTTGTGTCGTCAAAGGTACCGTCAGAGGCGTATGCTAATCCTGAAAAATTGGACAACATAATGCCTAAGATCAATACAAAATTCAACAATCTATTTCTATGCCTATTCATCTTATTCACACTCCTTCTAGCCTGCAAAGTTAAACATTTCTTCAATTCTTTCTTGCAAAGTTGGCATGACTTTTCTACACCGTCGATTAACACGATTAAGAAAATCCCCCTGAAAATCTCCAAAATTTAGATTGAATCCTTTTGCAAACCATTGTCTTTACCTTCCTTTCATAAATTTTTTATAAAATAAAACACGACTAAACAACATAGTTTAATCGTGTCAATTTTTCTACTCTATTTTCAGTTAAATGTACTAATATTCACCAGCAACAAATCCAAAAAAACTGCTGCTATTCTATTCATTTCTTTGCCTCAATAAAAACAACCTCCCCCTCAGAAGCTCACATTCTTGTTTCAATTCTGTGTTTTCTTCAATAAGCTTACCAATCCGTTCATTCTTGCGCTTCAACTCTTTCCTTAGTCGTTTTTCTATAGATAAACTGTCCTTGGAATCCACTCTTTCTTCTTTAATGTTCTTCTTTTCTACAACATCATAACGCTCTAGAACTTCTCTTACGTGGACCTTTCCAAAGGTTGATCGCGATAATCCTGTATACGCCATTAGGTCCTTAATTCTGATCACATAACCCTGTTCTTGTAACTCATGTATTGCCTTTATGACCGCATTAATGGTTTGTTGCCTCATCAATTCTTGCTTTTCTTTAAGTGACTGTGGTACTTTCTCATTCATTTTTTAACTTCTCCAATCGTATTTTATCAACAACATCCTCAAATAATCCTGCAGTTTTAATAGCATTATCACGAACCATTGGCATCTTTTCAAAGCGTTTTGCCTTTTCCTTCCATGAGACAATCTGGCCCACAAAATAAGACTCCTGATCGCTGTCAGGTATGAAATGCTCACAAGTTAGACAGTTCCACATATCACTTTTGCAACCAGTGACATCGCCACATATCCCTCCTGGAACCCGATGTGCACGAATATTTCTGAGTAGTCGTTTCTCTAGCAACTCATCCATCCCTAATATTCTTCCGCCAAAAAGAATATACTTACTATCCTCATCTGCTGACTCTTTTAAAACAGACCTTTGCTTTTTCACAATCGTTTCAGGCCTTAAGTTAAGATGCGCATAGGCATTCCAGATCATAGCATTTCCATGATGTCCCGTCATATCTGCAATCTGTTCCATGGTAAAACCAGCTTCTAGGCGATCTGTAATACCATTATGACGGAACTGATGGGAGGTAAGGTTATAGATATGTCCGTCATTATCCTTTATGTCATATGCCTTACAAATCCGTTTAAAATGATAATCCACAAAACTCACAAGCATGGTATTAGCTACTCCTGCTTTAGATGTGCCACCCTTCTTGTAATGAAGAATTCGCTGATACGAGAACAAGCACCCTTTTTTATGTACATCTAACCGTGTTTGTAGCTGATTTGCTATTTTTTTCTGTTCCTTGATCAATCCCAAAAGGTAACCTGCAATACCGGTATCCTCAATATGTATTGATCGCATGATCGGCTCAATATTACCACCATTTTGTTTCCATGTAGGAATGAAAATCACATATTTCCCATTATAGGGTTTAACACAATCAATCTTCATGGCCAAAACCTCAGATATTCTTGATGGTATTAGTCTTAATATCCAGTAAACACACCTTAAATGCAGCTCTATTTCTTCTCTTTTGAACACTTCATCCAATTTACAAGCTATGCTTTCAGGAATGTACTTATAATCCAATTTCATCTTTTGTATATATGGATTAGCAGTAAATGGATTTTTAATTGTCCTGCCTTCAAACCCATCCATTGTCCTTAATAGAGAACTGGTCTGCAACCAGATACTTTTTTTAGTACTTTCAGCCATCTTTGAACCATCCAGATATTCCTTGAACCGGATCGCAATGCTTATATTACACGCTGAAAGCAATGGTGCAGAATAATTTTCTTTTAGAAACTGTGTAAAGGGAACTATTTTTCCAATACTGGTACGGACAGTCCTTACTGTATTTCCTTGTAATAACCGAATAATCCCATAATATTTAACCAGATTTTTATACGCATAAGGTATGCTTGCAAAATATATATTCATATAGTTGGCCGGATCTGTATTATTGCGTCTACGTTTATCACAAACCCATGTATCATCATCAAAATGAATATCACTTCCAAAAGCCTGGAGCAGTTCAATATATCGCCCTTTTTGAGTTTCATCATAGATTTCAATTTGTTGATACTGTGGAAATTTCATTAGCTGTCTCCTTCCACAATTGCTTTAACTGTATTCTCATAACAATTCTTTATAAAGACCGCTTGGTTATACTCTTTAAATTCTTCATAGTTTAAAATATTTGCTTGATTATAAGATAATATTAAGGCGTCAACTAAACGTGTCTGCTCTTTTAAAAGCTCTTGCCAATAGGGCAGATAAGCCTTTCCTGTACAGAGATTCTTGCAGTTGACACAATTTATCATACTGCTCCTATTAGCACACCCACCATCTGCCAGTTTTTTTAAACAAAACCCAAACTCAACCCGTCGTTGCTCTAATCTAAAATCCATGTAAAGTAGTCTACGTTCTTCTTCTGAATAATCTGCCAGCTGTTCCTTTGATATCAACAAATCAAACTTTTTGCTATAAAACTCTGTATTCAATGATGCCAATTTCATCTGACGAACCTCGGCATAATAACTGGAAGCACTGCTTCTGCTAAGATGTCCCAACCAATAGGCAAGTTCATCCACTGATCCACCATTTTCGATTAATGTAACCGCTAAGGTTTTTCTCTGCTGTTTGCTGGTAAAATGCCAAACTTCACCGCTCTCATCACAAAGATTATGCTGTTGAATCAGCTTATTTATTATCCATACATAATACCCCATGTTTATCATTCCAGGTCTATGATTCGGCTTTTGATTGACAAAAATATAAGGTACTCCCAATGTCTGACGTAACATAGCTCTTTCTTCAATCTGTACTTTTATTTGATCTGCTAATGATTGAAAAATCAAAACCCTATGATAATCCGAAATGCCTTGCTTCCTTCTGGCTTTCAGTGTTTTGTATGGTTTATATTTGATCTGGACCAAACCATCATAGGGAGACGGCTCAAGGCAGTCCGTTTCCAAGAACAGGACTTCTTTCATTCGCATGCCGGTACTTGAAAAAACACGGTATAATAAGGCATGTATATCATCAAGCTCATGAAGATGAGCATCAATCCCTTCTGCTACAGCTTCAGGTATAATTAATGTTCGAATTTTATAATCTTTAACATTATGAAACTTATATTGTTTAAAGGGATTTCCTTGTGGTACAGGACTTCGCATAGCTGCATCTCGCCGATCACTCGACAGGTAGTCCATTAGTAATGACATCACACTAAAAATTCTCATAATGCCTGATACTGATTTTCCTCCTGATTCTTGTCCAAAACGTCTCTCCATCACCATATACAGGGCTCTAACATCTACATCATCCACATCAGCGAAAAAGTGTAACGATGGATTCCCTTCAACTAAAAGATTGGCAGCTTCTGATAATGTATGAATGATTGTATCTTTTTTCGCCGAAATATAATAGTAACGGTATCTCATGAAATACTTAATTTCAAGCCGCAAGGATTTAGACTGAATCTTGCAAAAATCCATGGTGTTCTTATACAAAGATGGTCCATGTTTATAATAAAGAATCCATTGATCCGATTTAACATCAAGCTGTCTTGGATTATCTTCAATAAACTTTTTACACTGATGCTGATACTCTTTTTTGACAACTACATCTACCATTCGAACAAAATCTGGGTCAAAGCGTTCTCTTGACATCATTAAATTACTTCCCATAAGGCTTCTGCAAAAACTTTGAATTGTTATAAGTTTTCGTTCCATTGTAAATTTATTAGCCATATATTCTAGATATTCCGTTATCATAACTGTAGGTAGTTGAGCTAAAGAAGCTGTTGTCATCAAAGCTCCTATTCGCACCCTAATATTATCAAGCGGTTCCTTTTCTTCCACCTTATTTTTAACTTGTATTTTCCAGAAAGCAGAAAACTTTTCTTCGTAAATATCAAAAAAGCATTGGTTATCGCAAGGAATATTCTTTAAAATAGCAATGGGACTATCCGATTTATCGACTAATTGATTTTTGAACATATATACAAACGCCGGAAACATACTTGTTCTATTGGAAACAAGTTTTTTATCAGACAATTCCCATGCCCTAATATAGCGTTCAGTATAATAGGCAAACATTTTTATGAATGTCTCAAAATAAATTTCAATACCAATCCGCAAAAGTATAACATCTCCCAATATGGCGTTAATCTCACATATTTTTGTTGGATGCTCTTTGTACTCTTCATTAAGCAACAGCTCTCGGTATTCTCCGATTAATTGCTCCGTCAGTACATCTCCGATAGACTTTTTTCTTTGAAATCGTAAAATCACACCATCTATTTCCCAAAAGGCACTTCCTGTTTTTATTTCAATCAACTTGATCATTTGAAGTACCTCTTTTTTCATGAATTTTCTTCATAATGGCTTTAGCAATAACTGGATTGTTGTGATTTCTATAAGGAAGAATAGATTCTGCTGAATTCCACCCGAAACTTTCCATGATAATAGAATCATCAATACCATCCTCAGGATATAGTGCTTGATGCTCCAAATATTCCATCACTTTCGTACTTCGTCCGCTATGGGTACGGATTTTTGTCTGGTCAAATCCAGCTCTTTTAGCACATCGTTTAAATATTTTGTAGTAGTTTCCATAACTTAGCGGTTTGCCTTGGGCACCAGACCGTTGAAGATTAATAAAAAGTACATCGCTGATCACACCACTTTCATTTTCAGCAACCATACGCTCAGTTTGGATATATCTATTTAAAAGTTCACAGAGTTCTTTTGGCAGTGCAATTAAACGCAAATGATTGGTATGATCCGGATTAACATCTTGCTTTCCCTTAGATCGTGATGGCTGAATGGTCTGTTCCACAGGATCATAGTTTGACAGCGTCATACTTAGTACCTCGTCAATACGAAATCCTTCTAAAGTAATACCGAATACTGCCTTATCTCTTAGGGTTTCAAAAGCGTTATATAGAGCCTTTTTTTCAGCATCTGTATACCATTTAATGTATTCCCTACGATATTTCTGACGCGCTAGGCTCGCATCAATAATGTACTGATAATCATATGAATAGATTTGTCCATACAAAAATGATTTCTTTGCCCTATAGGTATCTTTTTTTGTTTGAAAGGTTATATTGGTTTCATAATTACTAGCCAGCCATTTATAAAACTCTGTTATAACCGTTAAATATCTGGCTGCAGTGGAAGAAACAACTGCCGTATCATAAAATAGTAGTTTCAAGTCTTCTGCGTCACCATAGATAAGTTTGTGAAGGAACTTTTTCACATGCCGATTCGTTGCTTCGTCATACTCCACACCTTCAGCTGCAAGATCATTAAGGAAAACAACTAGCATCTTCCCATATTCTCTTGCTGTACTCTTTTTACGTAATGCCTTACTTTCTAGCCATTGATTCGCTTCTAGCACAGGAATCTGCTGATCTGTAATTAAATGCCGATAGACCACTCCACCATCCCTTGTTTCAAAAGCAAAACGTACTAATCGAAACCGCTTTTTCTCATTTCTCATGGTACACCTCTTTCTGAGCAAGACTACTATGTCTGCCCAGAAAAAGTATACCATGACAGCATCTAAGGGCTACTATTGTCGTTATATTCAACCATATCAGGAATAAATCAAAGCATATTTATATGAACCATTTCAAATTTTAACAAATGAATGTACGAAAAAAAAGATTCTGTAACCATATAATAGTTGCAAAATCTTTTAATCAAGTATATTCAATTTGTTATTGCAATTTAAGAAATATATTCAATATGTATAACATAATGTTTATTAGCTAAAAATGCTTCAAATAAGTCATCTTTTAAACAAATTATCCAATATAATCATATGGATTCACCGCATTTCCATCCACAATAACTTCAAAATGAAGGTGAGGTCCTGTACTATTACCCGTATTCCCCGATTTTGCAATGGTCTCACCTTGACCAACAACTTCGCCATATTCCACCAATAATTTACTATTATGTGCATAACGCGTAGTTATCCCATTTCCATGATCTATATCAACTCTATATCCATAAGCATTATCCCAGCCTGCAAATATAACCTGTCCACCATCAGATGCTTTTACAGTAGTACCTGACGAAACCGCCATATCAAGACCTCTATGTGTCTTCCCCCATCTTGGTCCATAAGATGAAGTTAATCTGTAATAATTTAAAGGCGTTACAAAAAAACCAGCCGGACCATCCTCTGGTACAGGGGCTGTACCAATTAAAACCAATTGGGATACTGGTTCTGTTACTACAAGGCTTTCCATAATCGATTCATTAACGATTTCATCATTAACAATATCAACATCCATCTTCAATAATTCTTTACCCTCTTCACCTTCTTCAGCTATAACTGTCAACCCAGAATATATAGTATTATCCTCTTGATATACTACTTCTGGAGGAATAGAATTTATTTCAGTAGCCTTGTAACAATTAACAATCGATAATTCCGGAATTAACTTCTCAACTACAAGTTTTTCACCAATTTGAAGTGTTTTCTCACGTTTTTCTAACCAAGGATTTAGCTCATAAAGTTCTAAAAGACTCATTTCATTTTTTTCTGCAATTAATGACGCTGAATCGCCTGATTCAATAGTATATTCTGCCGGTTCTGAATTTAACCTCAATAACTCTTCAACCACATTTGTAACATTAGATATATTCTGTGAATCTTTTACCACCGATTCCACAATCACCTTCTCATTAAAATCCAACTTTGCTAAAACTTCGGATGGTTCATAAGATACATCATTGACAATTTCATTATTTCTTGTATATGTAGGATTGGGTCCAGCCATTACAAAGTTTCGTTCAACAATTTCTGCTGATAATGTTGGTATAGCTTCAAAATCAATATTCACATTTTCTCCATCTATAGTCACTTCAATATCTTTTGTATTCTCTGTAGATAATTCTACAACTTTCGTTAAAACCTGTTCTATTTCATCTTCTGACTCAAAATAATATATCTTGTCATCTACAGATAATTCATATATTAACTCTATTGACTCTTTATTCTCTGCTTTAGAATCTTCGTAATAATCGTTATTAAAGACTTGTTTTTCTTGATCTACCGTAGACGATTCAGATTTCGATATCTGTTTATTCATTAAACCGTTACCTGCGAAATCAGCTACTGTAAAACCCATCAATATTATTAGAAGCATTATCCCTATGCCTCCAAATAACCATTTCTTCATCACGTTGTAGTCCTCCATGTTCTTTTTCTCGTCAATGTTTAACTTAAGCAAAATCCATTTTACTTTATCACACTTTTGTGACATTTTCAAGTCAAACCCCAAACCCAAACAAATAATATAAACAAATAAAAAACACTTGACAATTGAATGTCTGTTCAACTATAATAAACTTAACAATTGAACAACCATTCAACCATTAGGTTAGTAAATACTTAAAATTAGGAGGAATATATATGTCTCACGATCACAATCATCATAAACCAAGTAACATAGGAATTGCCTTTTTGCTAAACTTCAGTTTTTCAATCATTGAAATTTTTGGTGGGATACTAACAAACAGTACAGCTATTTTATCAGATGCTGTCCATGATTTAGGCGATAGTCTTGCTCTTGCATTATCCTTTTTTTCTGAACGCTTGAGTAAGAAAGAGCCCACCAAAAAGTACCCATATGGATTTAAAAGATTATCACTTATCGGCGCAATCATAAATATACTTGTTTTGTCTGTAGGTACAGGTTATGTTATATCTGAAGCTATAGCATCCTTTCAAAATCCACAGAAAGTTGATTCTATAGGAATGCTATGGTTGGCTTTTTTAGGTATTGCGATTAATGGTATTGCCGCACTTAGGATGAAAGGCTCAAAGAAAATTCTCGACAAAACTGTTGTCATGCATCTTCTAGAAGACCTTATGGGTTGGGTAGCTGTTCTAGTTGTAAGTATAGTCATATATTTTACTAATTGGTATATATTAGACCCTGTTCTTTCTATGTTCATCGCTCTAGTTATTATACGAAATATATGGATAAACTCAAAACTAGTATTTGGGATTTTGATGCAATCAGTACCAGATGAAGACCTGTATAATGAGCTCAAAGAGCATATTGAATCTATTGAAGGTGTTAAACTTATTGATAACTTCAAACTGTGGAGTTTAGATGGCGAAGAACATATTGCAACCATTACATTATCTGTACTAGTTAATGCTGATGTTCAGAACATTCGACTTAAAACAAAAAGTATACTAAACAAACATAATATTAATCAAACTACAGTTGAAGTCATTGCATAGGAGAATATATCATGGAAAAAAAAACCTCGACAGATTGTACACCAAACGATATAAAAATTGTTGAAACTGTTTCTGAGGAATTGGCAAACTCGCAAAATATTGATACTGTTGCTAATTTTCTAAAAATCATTTCAGATCCAACCAGATTGAAAATAATAATGATTTTAGAAAACCATGAAGTCAGTGTCAATGATATAGCAGTTTTGATGAATATGACTAAATCAGCAGTTTCGCATCAGTTAAAAGTCTTAAAAAATGCAGGATATATTAAGGATCGTCGTTCAGGCAAAAATAAGTATTATTCTCTATTCGATGAGCACATCATGGTTATTATTCACTCCGCATATGACCATGTAAATCATTGTTAGATCAAGAAGTGCTTGTCATGTCAGAGATTATTCCATCTGCAATATGTTCTATTCCCCCTGTTTCCAAGCACAAAATTCATTAAACTATAAAGTGCATTTGCTTCTTTCATGGCACACTTATTTCTGAGCAAGACTATATATCCTGCTCAGAAAAAGTATGGCATGACGACTTTTAACCGTTATACTCAAACATATCAGAAATACGCTGTTGCAATTCAGGAAGCACCGTACCCTCTATCAATGCATACAATCCAGCTAATAATAGGGCTCCAATCACGACAGAAATCAATATTTTGATCGCTGTATCAATAAAAGTTTCCCCTCGATTATCTGCTAGAATCGTTTGAAGTTTAATCATGCCTCTCAAGCTTTTCTCTTTAACTGTACTCATAATTTTCTTCATAATCTCATTGCTCCTTTTCTTTTAATAGTTGTGTAATTATTCATTGAATCTGTAATGGAGGTAATACTCATCAAGTTTAAGCGTAGCAATCTCTATCGTGGTTACGCAGTGAAGAAAACAGAATTACGTCACCGAAAAGTGCGTATAAACCCGCTAACAGCAAGGCACCGATCACGATAGAAATCAAGATTTTTACCGCTGAATCCACCATGCCTTCCCCGCTGTTGCCTGCAAGAACCATTTTGCCTTTTACAACTGTTTTCACCAATTCCATTTTTGCTTTGTTCATTAACTTTCTCATTTGATTTCCTCCATAAATTGTATTTGTATTATTATTGGGCTTAGCCCATGTTAAACGTAATAACCGATAATCAGATTAAGGGTTGCCGATGCTAAGACAGCACCAATGACAGATACAATGACCGTTACAATTCGGTTGTTCCATTTCTTCTGATCGATTTCATCCGCTGCACTTCGTCGAATAAAGAAGTAAATAATCAACAGCACCCCAACAATCGGTGCTAAGACCATCAGCCATGTTGTAACATCCTGAATTAGATTTTCCGTTCCTTTGACAAGCTTGCTGTCTTGAACCGTATCAGCCATGACTGGTACAGATGAGGTCAACATCACGATTCCCGTGCCTAAAATAACTTTAACTAACTGCGTCATTTTGTTTTTTAACTTCTTAAACTTCACCTTGCTCACCACCTTTCATATTGCGTCTATAAACATAATTTGATTTCTCTTCACCTTGGGTGTAGTACTCCCATATATTCCATGTATCAATGGCCTTTGGTGATTTTCTCTGCTTTCTGTTTTGCTCTCTTTTCTCACGCACCTTTCTGTTATGTTCCTTATCACCCAGTCCAAAAAGGACATTAAAAAACCACTCCGATAAATCCGGTAACTGCATCATCGCCGGATGATTTCTTGAAGTGATTAATGTGTAAGGTCTATTAATTCGCCTAATCTCGTCCACCGTTAAAAGCGCACGATGCGTTAGGTTAATACTATGTGAACTCGATGGATTGGAGTATTTGCCATGAGATGAACTAAGTGAATATGTCGATACCGTATAATTTCCCAGCTTCTTAGAAATTTCATCTAAAGTTGCCAAATCATCGGCTTGAAGGTAGAGCCATGTTTCACAGTTAGACTTGATAGTTCCGGCTACCTCTTTACCGTACTTCTCATCCAATTGCATAAAACTTTGAAGGAACAGATTAAACCGTATCCCTCTACCACCGCCTACTGTCAGCTTATTAGCAAAATCAGGAATCTTGACGAAGTTGCCAAATTCTTCAAGCATGAAGTTGACTCTTTTCTTTAACCGACCGCCTCTTTCATCCGCATTCTTGACTAACTGCATGTAACACTGATTCACAAAGAGACTTGCCAAACTATAATAGGTCGTCTTTTCATCCGGTAAGACGATGAACAGCACCTGCTTTTCAGTTCCCATCTTTCTCAAGTCAAAATCACTGTGTTCTGTCATGGAATGAATCAGTGGATTTGTAAACAATCGCAATGTTGTCAAAGCCGATGTATAGAATGAGCCTCTTGTTTTACTAGGAGCTACTTCACTGATTGCCAGCAAGGCTTTTGCCGGATGATGTGCCGGCATGTTCTTCATATATTTAATGATAGGCATTGTTCCATCCACAACTTTACACATTTCACTGATGAAAAAATAAACATTACTCATGTTCTGAAATCTTCTGGCTTTACCATCTCGATTATCATAAACAACCGCCATAATAGCACTGGCAATGATACTCGCCTCCCCATTGGTCCAAATCTTTTCATTGTGACTATTCTCGGGTACCAAAGCAGCTGTCAAATCCCAAGTTGCATCAACCGCTTTAGGAATATCATTTGCATCAATAGCATCGATAACCGGCTGTAAGAAATTGTACCGATCACTTTTTAGCGGATTCTTAAAATCCAAGCAGATGACTTCATATCCAAGTGCTTTAAAATACGGATAGGTATAAGTGAAAATCTCGCCTTTAGGATCGCTGACAACCAAGCTTTCACCGGATAATCCTAATAGACCGACTGACTGAAGGACGATGGATCTTGTTTTACCTGATCTTGTCGCTCCTATGCACAGACAATGGGTGTCCTCATCGATATATGAGATACGTTCAGTCTCCTGTTCTTTAGCAAACCCTATGACAATTCCACCATGACTTAGCTTGGGTATCGAATATTCCTTTGCCTTGGTTTCCGATAAAACCTTTTCATCGGCTCTTTCACCAGCATCTTCTGAAACCCTTTGGTTGGCTTCTTTTTCACAAAAGCCTTTCTCTTTTGAGTTTTCTGCTTCTTCTTCATTGTTTTCAATCCTTTCAAGTAGTTGTAGTAGATCGCTTTTTATCAGTTTTACCGATTTGAACGCTTCTCTCTTTTCTTCAGCTGTCAGCCATCTGGCTGATCCAAATTGCATTTGCCCTGCTCTGACCGGCGTTGCTATTTCAGGCGTTATCACTTCCAAATCGGATTGATAAGGTTTCATGTTAGCCAAATAGAAATACACGGCACACAAGAGTATGAAGCCCTGCAGATAAAGAAATAGCGACAAATGTTGACCACTTGCCGCCATACTTTCAAAACATGATCTCATGGGAATAAATCCAAGCACTTTCATTTTTCCTGATAATAAAAAATGTAGGTTCGTGGAAAAATATATGTTCATCCATAAACCTACAAGAAATATCAGCGTTGAAACCATCATTTTCAATTGTTTATACTTCACCTTTATTATCACCTCACAATTCTAATCCGTCATCATCCACTAGTTGCAGTTCTTCCAGCTTCAAATGCCGTAATATCTCCGGGATAAGCTGTTCTATTTTTTCCAGTATCGAACCAATGGCCTTTTCATCCTTAAAATCCAGATCACCATTTAGGCCAACATAATTCACTAAACTGGTATGAATCAATTTCAAATCCGTCTCGCCAAATAGTCTTTGCGAAGCAATCAGACCTGATCGCTTTGCAAAATCCTCTTTGGCTGCATTCAGATCAATAAAATAGTGTCCCAATGTAACGGCATTACCATCATAGGTATATTGCCATGTCACAAACTCAAAACCATCAAACACTTTCTTTATTGCGAGAACATGGTTATTATAATCCACTATCTTTCGATACCCCTCTCTCAATCCATTCATGTTCAACGGTTCCAACCGATCATAAAGCTCCATTAATTTTCTCATTCACTTGAGCACCTTTCATTACATACTATTTTCACTTTCTTTATCCCAATCCAAGCCTTTCCCTTTCTTGGTTTCTTCAACTTTTTCTTTTAACGATTCTCCTTCCAATGTTGATAATGGATAGTTTTTACCGGTATTCGATGGCACATCTAACTTAGCCAGTTGGATCGCCGATAAAAGCATCTCCATCTTATTTCTGGCAATTTTAGCATCCATCCTCTGACCATTAAGTTCAAATGCTTTTAAGAGTGCCTCCTTTGTAAAATGTTCCGGTGGATACAATTTTCTATTTCTGCATTTCTTGCCATCCGCATTAGTAAAGGTAATGTATTTTCGTGTATCACTCCAATCCACCCGATAACCCAGCTTTTTCATGTTATCAATAAAGTCTTCTTTGCTTCGTGATATCCATTTCACTTTTTTTACTGCCAAATAGAGTTCGTATTTCCAGCTATGACCTTTTTCCTTAGTACGATATTCTCCACGGTTGATATGATTGCCAGACTTTCCTTGTGTAATAATCAATCCATATTTTTTACAGATTTCATCTGAATAATCCTTCATCATTTGAAGCTGCTCAGCACTTTGTTTCCATTTTTTACCTGTGTCTTTATTGACGGTATTTACGACAAAATGTGTATGAAGATGGTCTCTGTCCGTATGAACCGCATATGCAATTTGAAATCCCTTGAACTGTTTCATCTTTACAAGCTCATCTGCAATTTGCTTAACCATCTCAGGTGTCACTTTATCGTAGGGTGCAAAACTCTGTGTAAAATGGATATATTGCCTACCGCTTAATTTGCTATATTCAGACTTGGTCATGTAAAATTCGTTATAGGCTTTATCCGCAACGCAGTTGTGACCCCCTATAAGGCTGACTTCTGTTTTAGCAGGATTGGTGATGTATTTCAGAACTCTTTCAAGAGCAGCAAGCGTGTTATTTTTCCCGTTAATAAATTCTATAACTGCCATTCTTCTTAAATCTCATCTGGTTCGTGATCCAGCTCAGCGGCTAGATTTTTCAAGTCTTCAATCATCTTCTTACTGAATTCAGATTTCACACCAACAGCTTCATATAGATTAGATAAAGCACCGATCATCTTTTCTGGATTCTCTGCAAAAAGTCTTGATTGCCTGATGTCCTGAGATATCAGAAAATTTTGCCCGTTTGCATATTCACCCTTAATGACTACGTCCACTGCATATGAACCATCCGTAATGCCTATGGTGGTATACTTTCCATCTGTAGGCAACTGATTAAAATAATCCGCCGCTTCCTTTAGGTTATCGTTCCATTTACAACCATTTCCATACCGATAAATATGATATGTCATTGTCATTTCCCCTTTCTCTTCACTAATTTACATAATTCATCCCATTGCCCAGAAAAAGTATCTCTGGCTTGTGTTAAATTCACTTCCTTGATTTTTCCTTGATGGGCTAATACAGTCAACTGGTTTAAGTTATTGCCGATCTTGGAAAGTTCATGGTTCATTTTCTTAATGTCGTCAAAAAAAATAATCTCCTTGTCCAGTGCGGACAAGGAGACATATTTGCTGATGCTTAAATTTGCTTTTTTCGCTTTACCAACAATCTTTTCATATTCTTTTTCTGTGACTCTTAGGTTGATTCGTTTTGTTTTATTCAAGGCATCACCTCATTCCCTCATCAAATAAAACTCGCTTCAAAACTTATATTAATCTTATTTTAACATTGAATGGCTTATTTTCTCTTTTGTAACAAAATACTCATGTTCCATGATATCATCATCTCTCAATCGTAATATAGGATTATCATGATCAAAAATATACCTTTCTTCATATGCATAATAGTCATGTAATCTATTTAAAACTCTATTTATCAGGTACAAAGATTTGTTGTTTATTGCCATGTAATCATCTGAGTCAAAAATAATCTTTTCAATAGGTACACAATATTCAAAACAAAAATACTCACTATTCTTAATATAATCATTCCCAATATTAATATCTCCCAAATAATTTGATAGTACATTTATAAACTCAGGAACTGCAGCTAATTCGCGAGCGTAACTATTTTTATATATTTGATCTTTTAACATGAAGCCATTAAAACAGAAATCAATTCTTTTTGTGTGACCTAATCGCCAACGTAAATAACTGCTCTCATGTTTATAATTATCATCAAGTGATATTACTTTATCTTTATAAAGTAAATTCAATTTACTTCCATCGGGCTCAAAAACGACCCCGTGATGTTTTAAAAACAGGCTCATCGTAGTAGGTTTCGTTAAAAGTTCATATAAATTTAATCCAGGACTATCATGACAAGTATCATTTAATCGTCTGCCAAGATGGAAGAATAATACGTGAGTTAGTTCGTCATAATTCATTCGTGCTTCTATAAAACTATTGATTACATCATTAAATATTTGACCGTCCGTAAAAGAACCTTTATTAGATTTTTCATCTGCTTCAAAGAACAAATCTAGCAATTCTTCTTTGCGAAGTTCAAAATACTCAAATAAAGACCTTTCCATATCATGTTTTGAATATGTGTCTATAAGTATTTTCATATTAAATCCTTTCACTTGCTTTTTTATATGCCTTATTTCTCAATCTTTTAAGTTTTTCATCATTTGTTATTTAGGGTTTGGGAGCAACGCTCCCATGGTTAAAAAGGGTATGGGAAACTCCCATCAAGCACAATGTCATACATTGTGGAAGCTTGCCCTCATGAAAGCAGAGCTTTCCTATTCGGTCTTTTGGGTATTGAAAAATAAGTCATCTCTCTCTGCCTCAAACATTAAATATCTGAATTGACCATTTCTCTTGTCATCGAACTTACTATAATCATACCATTTCAGCTTATAACTTCCAGTCAAGACAATAGGCTCTTCTCTATTCTTCATTGTTCCAATACCTGTATGCTCTGCCCATGCCATGCTACCTGTGACAGAACTACCATCTGCGATACTAAATTCGGCACAACAGGTATTTTCCTTACTGTCTTTTTTCCAATAACTCGGATCATTTGTAAGCATAATGACGTGACCATTCACAAACTTATCGTGATCATGCAGGACATTTTCCACTCTAAATACATCTTTGAGTACATCATATTTCCCCAAATCTTGAGCCCCATGATTCTTAAGATAAAACTCTTCTGAATCCACTGTAACGATCTTTTTTAATGTTTTATACTTAAGCTCAATGGGAATATATTCATCTTCATGAATTACCAATACGTCAATATGATAAATCTTATCGCCAATTTTATAAGCGTATTCCAGACGAACGTCAACCTGAGGATATTCACTCTGTATTTCCCATGCTAACGCAAATTGAAAATCGGCTTCCGAATGAAATATCGGTCTCTTCGATCTTAGGTTGTCCATAACTAAACTCATATCAAGTTTTATTTTAATCGCTTCCCTTCATTGAAATATTTCTACTATTTCTATTTTCTCATAACAATCTGATTATTTCATCAACTATTGTAAACTTCTGTAATTACATGAACTTTCAAATTCCCCTTTACTTAATTCTCAATATCCATACCAAACCGCATATCAATCCCACCTTTAGCCACTATGAAGTCCCTCTTATTCATGACATAAAATATATCTCGAGGTGTTAAATTCCCGTCGTCAAATCCGTTATAAAGATTATAAGCAAGCCTGAGCAGCATTCTGCTGCCGTCACCCAGGCTCATAAGCTCATTCACTAAATTAATCGGCAGAATCTCATGGATTCCAAAATCGTAGATACTGTAACGCCTCAAATACAAATCTTCATTGCCACTGATAATGTAAAATAATGATTTGCGGTGGATATTCTTCGGATGTGTATGGTCCTGAAACAATAGCTTTTGATAATTGGTTACATGGTTTTTATCTATAAAGTACATCGAACAGTCCCTTTCACATTTCCATTTCTTCTTCCATATCCCATTCTGGTTTATAAGTTACCATTGCTTCTCTTACCTGCTCTGTTTGGTGACTGTTTTGAATTACAAGCAAGTCTTCATTAAAATCCTTTCCGGTTGGACTGTGCCTTAGGAGTTTATAATCTTCATGATACTTTTCATTAAACTGCTGACATGCAAAATGCCCTGCTTCGTCGTTATCGAGGCAGAGCATAATGCGATTGATCTCCGGATATAATTGGAGATATTGGTGTAGCGCACGATCTACTACACCACCTAAAGATATCATGTGATGATCGAAGGATTGAATTCCATGAACATCAAGCAGCGTCATGTAACTCATCAGATCAATCGGCGATTCAAAGACACAAACCGTAGTGCTACTTCCTTCAAATGAAAAAGGGAATGCCTTATCGGAGTTTTTCACATCTCCCCGATAGGATTTCCCATGAGTATTGGTGCTGCGAACACTGGCATATTTAGGCTGATTGTCACCGTCATAACCCACAAAGACGCAACTCCGGTGCTTGTTTTCATATAGCTTGCCTTGGCTGATAAAGTCATATACAACTTCCTTATCAATACCTCTAGACTGTATCAGGTAAGCAATAATATGTTTGTAAGTATCATTTTTATCCGGCAATTCAAATGTTCCCTTTTCTTCTTCAACTGGTTCGACTCTTGGAATGAAGTCACTTTTTTCAGTACCTAACAGAGTATATACGGCATCTACCCAAGTCTTGCCTTCCATCTCCATAACAAATTGGATCGGACCGCCACCGATATCTCTGGAAAACCAGTTCCATTTAGTCCCATAGGCATTAAGATATAGTCCACCATAATCCTTGACTTTATATGAATTGCCTACCTTCTTCAGATTTAAGCCAATCTTCTCTGCATAGGCAATCAAGTTACAACTATTTGCCTGATCTAGTTCTTCCTCTGTAAATCGCTTCATCATTAGCACCCCTCATCCACGTCACCAAAATTCATGGTTTCAATATCCCCATCAAAGGTTTGAATGACACGTTTCAAAACCTCAATCTTTTCATGTTTATCCGGTTCAAGTTCAAGTAGATCATGATGTAATAAGAAGCTTTTAACACCCTGTTCTAAAATGTAATCTTTAACTTTTTCTTTAGATTCACCTTTAATACCAAGTATCCAAATTAGCGTATCACTGCTCTGCTCCCGAATATAACCGGTTCTATCTTGGTTCATCAAATCCCTCCTACATCTCAAGTTCTTCATCAATTGAAACATCATATGCAGCACCTTCTTCTTCAGCAGCATTCAATGCTATAGGATCATAATTAGCAACATCCATCTTGTTATCCGGCAAAACACCATTTTCTGCCATAGAGCTGAATCCGTAGCCACCTACTATAATGTGATCGATCACGTTGATATCCAGTGGCTTAAAAATATCAACGATTCGTTGTGTCAATGCAATATCTTCATGAGAGGCCTTTAAGCTGCCGCCGGGATGATTGTGTGAAAGCATTATGTTACTGCAATCATTTGCAAGGGCCATTTTCAGGATATCCCTCGGATAGACAACTGCCATGTTGGTTGTACCTTGAGACACCGTTCTCATTTCAATAATACTGTTGCTGTTATCCAAAAAAGCGACCAGAAACCGTTCCTTGTCTTTCACACCACCTAGAAGTGATGCAAAATATTTACCGGCATCTTTTGGTGACCTGAAGGTAATTTTTTCATTTTCCTGATCCAGTTTTAACACATTATAGGATGCAATGAATTCATTCAGTTTATTGATTTTCTCTAGCTGTCTATCACTTGGCTCAACAACACCTGGATGCTCTAAGATATTAAATGGATTATTGTCTTTAGCGTAACTTTTCAGCTTGGACATTGATATGCCTGTTAACTTATTTAAGCTTTTGAAAAAGCTGTCTGAATAGGTTTCTTTCGTTGCCATATTATTGTCCTCCCTTCATTTTTTCAATCGCCTTTGCTTTTGTATCGATGACTTCTTTAAGTGCTCTAATTCTCTCTTTTTCAATATCTTCAATATCCAATGCATCAATACTTGCAAAGAACATTGGTAGCCCCATCTGATTTACTGCCCCAATGACCTTCTGCTCTGATTCCTCTGCAAAATCAAGCACCTCACACATAAGTTCAATCACCTTATCCTGTTTGATATTCTGTACCATTTGTCTCGTCACCTAATTCGTCTCCTTCCAATCGGATAGGAGGTAACTGATTAGCTCAGCTACCGTCCTTCCACACCACCGTACGTACGGGTCCGTATACGGCGGTTCTCTAGTTTACTGTTACTTTAAGATAATAATCATAGAAAAAGATGTAACCTATCCCTTTTAGGAAACGGTTACTAAGACTTTGACTTAAGACCGGGCTGTTGGCGATTCGCCAATAGCCTTTTCTAGTGTTCGCATACTCCCAAGCTTTGTGTTTGCTTATTCCAAGCTTCCTCAGATACTTAAACTTCGTCCTGATTTTCTTCCACTGTTTCCAGTAGACCATTCGCAGCCTCCTACGGAAGGTTTTATCGAACCCACTCAGGTACGTCTTCACATCTGCCAACTTAAAGTAATTCACCCATCCTCTTATGTACTCGTTCAACTTTGTCCTTCGGTATTCATTTCCCCACCCATTGCTGCGATTCGTTAGCTCTTTTACTCGCTTCTTCATCTTTACAATGGATTTCGGGTGCACTCGCAGACGTCCTTCGCCTTTAACGTCATAGAAGGCATAGCCAAGAAACTTGACACCTCTTATGTCACTGACCACTGTCTTTTCTCTATTCATTTTTAAGAACAGTTTCTCCTCTATGAATGGTCGAATATTCTTCAGTGTTCTTTCTGCCGATTTCCTGCTTTTGCAGAAAATCATCAAGTCATCTGCATACCTGACAAAGCGGTGACCTCGTTTCCGAAGTTCTTTATCGAGTTCATTCAGATAAATGTTACTCAGCAACGGACTCAAGGGTCCGCCTTGGGGTGTTCCCACTCTTGTCTCCTCGAACTTGTGCAGTATTATCACACCGGCATTTAGGTACTTATGGATTAAGGATATGACTCGTCCATCCTTGATGCTTTCACCCAGTAACTGTATTAGCTTACTATGGTTCACGGTATCAAAGTACTTCTCCAAGTCCATATCCACCACATACCTGTATCCTTCTGTAATGTTCTTCTGACACACTTTCAAGGCATCATGGGCACTTCGCTTCGGTCTGAATCCAAAGCTCTTGTCATCGAACTGTTTCTCGAACACCGGACTAAGTACCTGCGCTATCGCTTGTTGGATAACACGGTCAATCACTGTCGGTATCCCTAGTTTTCTGACCTTACCTTTCTCTTCCTTGGGTATCTCTACCCGTCTGACTGCTTGTGGCTTGTACTTGCCACTCAGAATCTCCTCGCTTAAGGTAACCCAGTTCTTTTCGATATAGTCGTCAATCTCTGTGACTTCCATGTCGTCAATCCCTGATGCTCCTTTATTTCTCTTGACCCGTTTCACTGCTCTTGCAATGTTTTCTTTTGCCAAGATACTTTCAAGTAGGTCCTGCTTCCTAGAGTAACCGTCGATGAGGTTGTTTTCAGTTATCCTCTGTGAATCATGCGCCATCATTTGCTCTCCCTGTTCCGCAGGTACCTTCTGTGATTGACCCTCTTATGAAGTTGTCTGCATTTCTTTTCAGTTTCGGTAACATTCATTGACTCTCATCTCCTAAAGTTCGGCCCTTCCCCCGCGTTCATGACCGCAGGTTTTCCTTTCGGCAAACCTATAGGTACTATGGCCTCGGCTGACTTCTCATGGCAAGCTTTACTCCATGCTTCATACTCTGTTTCCACATGTCCATGAGACCTCCCCGGGTAAGAACGCAATCTTTCCTTCCATCTATCCGCCACATTTACACCACCTGCTCTGAACAGTTTTGGACTTTGATTTATCTAGCAATCTTATCCAGCAGGCATATGCCTTGTATGTGGTTTCTGTTCGTCGGACCAGAAGTTTGCCGTCGGCTTCCTTCAGATTCCCCGTCACCGAGGGCACCCTTGCCTTAAGCTATGTGCTTGGCACTGTTAACCCGCACTAGGGACTTTCACCCATTAGATTGCGCCCATGCCGGGCGCACTAGAAATAGCAGGGACTATATCCCTGCTAAACTGTTATTTCTTCATCATCTTCAATTACCGTATCTTCATTAAAATCATCTTCACTAACTGTTATGCCCTCGTCTCCTTTATCCATATCCAGTTCAGCATTCAGTTCAAATTGTCTACCTAGTTTTTGATTTAGCTCATCCTCATACATAAAGGGCTTTTCCCATTCTTCTTTGGATTGAGTTAGGTCCCGTTCATACTCATCTATCTGACTTTCTGTTTTTTCAAGACGTTTTTCAAGTCCTTCCATCAAATTTTCAAGTCTCACCATGTTACCGTGTGGGCTATCCCCGAATTCAACCTCATACTTCTGTTGTCCATGAAGCAACATCTTGTGTTGTCCAAAGAAGTTATTCTTCAAAATCATAAGGTCAAACCCGTTAAATGTACCAACATGTATTTCCTTATCCGGCTCAGCCTTTGATAACAGAACCTGCAAATAAGTTCCTGCTTTTTCTCTTTCATCAAAATACTTGCCGTTAATCATAATCTGAAATGCCTCATGCTTGTTCATGTCACGTTTACTGATATCTTTAATCAGACCCTCACGACGTTGTTTTGACTGCTGAATCAACTTTGGATACCTGTAGGTGAAATTATCCTCCATTGCATAACGTCTGCTGTTATACTCCGATTTAAGCAGACTCAATCGACTGACTTCATTATCAACCGTCATCTTCTCTTTTATTAATGGGTTCCCCGTTGCCAGTGCTTTAACTTCTGCAAAAGACAGTACAGTTTCATCGATATCCTCTGCATTTCTCGCAACAGATTTTCCTGTCATAATCTGGCTGATGAAGCGTTGCTTATTCTCTACAATTTGCCATAAGTACGCGTCAAAAGTCCCTTTTGTAACGTACCGATGGATGTTAACTTCTTCGTTTTGATTTCCTTGTCTTAGAATTCTTCCCTCACGCTGCTCCAAGTCACTTGGACGCCACGGGCAGTCGAGATGATGTAAGGCAATTAAACGATCCTGAATATTGGTTCCGGTTCCCATCTTGGCTGTTGACCCTAAGATGATCCGCTTATTACCACTACGCATATCTGCAAAAAGGCTTTCTCTTTGTGCTTCACTCTTTGCATCATGAATAAAACAAACTTCATCATCAGGAATGCCTTTTTGGATCAATGCATCCTTGATATAAGGGTAAATAGAAAAACGCCCATCTGAATTAGGCGTTCCTACATCACAAAATATGATTTGCGTTCCTTTGATATCATTGCTCTGTTGGTATTCTTCATAAACTGTTTCAATGCATTTGTTGACTTTACTATCTGGTTCATTGGGTGCATCTGCATATAGCAGTCTTGGATCAAGACCTAATAATCTCGCTTCGTTCGTTATCTTAAGCATGTTGTCGGTTCGAGGATCAACTAAACCATTTCTTATATCACTTGCCCTTTCAACAAAGCTCTCCATGATCTCTTTTGTAAATTCACTGGCATCTGATGAAACCAGTTTATGTCCATCACCTTTAAGTTTGGGAATGGGTAGCTTAAGCATGTCTGCTGTTTTTACATCAGCCATATTCTTAAAAATCGTCATTAGCTCCGGTAAATTGGTAAACTTTGCAAATCGGCTTTTATATCGATAACCAGTTCCTTCTGGTGCCAATTCCAAACTGGATACGACTTCTCCAAACTGTGCTGCCCAAGCATCAAAATGATGAATACCTCTGGCTTCCAATTCTTTGTTTTGAATATAACGCTGCATAACATACATTTCCGACATACTATTACTGATTGGCGTTCCTGTAGCAAAAATAACGCCACGGCCTTGATTTATTTCTTGAATATACTGGGTCTTCATCAACATATCCATGGATTTCTTGCTTCTAGTATTGAATATGCCTGCCACATTTCTGATTTTAGAAAACACAGCACAGTTTTTAAAGTAATGGGCTTCGTCAACGTAGATACAGTCAACACCTAGTTCTTCAAAATTGATGACATCATCTTTAGGGCTGTCATGAAGACGTTTGATCTCGGCTGTCAGTGATAGCTTAAGTTTTTCCATTTGTTTGATGCTCCAGTTTTCACCATTGCTTCTTTTGGCATCTGCAATAGCTGCAGATATATCATTGATCTGCCGATGAATCATTTCTTCCTGACGCTCTTTTGATACGGGAATTTTCTCAAACTGCGAATGGCCCATAATAACTGCATCATAAGCACCGGTAGCGATACGACTGACGAAACGTCTCCGATTCGATTTTTGAAAATCTTTCTTGGTCGTCACAAGGATATTGGCTGACGGATACAGTCTTAAGAATTCACTGCCGATATGTTGCGTCAAATGATTAGGAACAACTAAGATAGCCTTGTTTATCAGTCCTAAACGCTTTTGCTCCATACAGCTGGCCACCATTTCAAAGGTCTTTCCTGCTCCCACTGAATGGGCTAGAAGTGTACTCCCGCCGTAAAGTATTCGTGAGATAGCTGCGGTCTGATGTTCTCTTAATTTGATATCCGGATTCATACCGGGGAACTTCAAATGACTGCCATCATACTCCCTAAGGCGAATATTATTGTAGTTCTGATTATAATAACTGACATACTTTTTCCGCCTTTCAGGATCTTTGAATAGCCATTCCTTAAATTCTTGTTTGATCTGTGATTGCTTTTCTCTGGCCAGCATGGTCTCTTTCTTATTGATAACATATTTAACCGTGTCACCATCTTCAACACGATCCTTTACCGTTGAATTTCTAAGGTTTAAGCTGTCTTCAATAATGTAGTAAGCATTGATTCTTGATGTCCCATAGGTTTCTTTGGCTGAGACAGAATACCCGTCCACACCTTTGTTTTCAATACCGAAACTGGCGTTGTAATTGTTGTAATGTACCTTGATTTCATTTCTTCCACCAGTGTTATGATAATATCTTGGCGTCTTCAAGGTCTCATAGATGAATTGTTCATAATCTGAAGGTTCTATCCATGTTGTGCCTAACCTGACATCAATATCACTTGCTTCAAGTTCAACGGGTTGTACCTTTTCTAAGGCAATGACGTTTTTTGAAAAGAGTTCCGGATTTAGCTCTGCAAATACTTTTGCAAATTTCAGCTTTTGCCGTACATCACCGGATAGATAGGCATCTGCTGTTTCCCAACCTCTTAATGTATCATCTTCATTAAATCGTTCAGGGTTCAAATAAATGTCTTGTTTCAGCTCTTCAATAATGATTTCTGGTTCTTCATCATAAAGCTCTGACATAAATGACAAGTCAACAATACCCTTTTCATTTAACGATGCCGTCAACGCTTCAAAGGCTGAATCAACATTGGTTATGGATTCATAGGGTTTGATTGTCTGCTTTGAGAACATATCCGCTTTTGTAATCTGATGTTCTTCGTCTTCAACCTCCAGTGAACATAAAAGAGGATAGTCATTGTCATCACGAAAAGCATTGGCATTCGGTCTTGAAACAAGATAGCCGTAGTCATGAGTAAATTCATCATACAACTTATTCAATCGCTCTTGTGCTTCTTCTAAGGTCTCTTTTGTACAACCTTCCATTTGCAGTGCGATGATCTCTCTTGTAATATCCCGAATGGCCATCATGCCTTGGATGCGCTCCAAAGTTTTTCCAGTGTAATCCATCCTTCTCATCATGGAATTCTCTCTAAAATAGAGCTTGTCATCGATGAACGCATAAGAGTAATTCCTATACTTTGAATCAGCCGGTAAATCTTCGCTGGCTTCATCTGGCTTATGTTCGTAATACCCAATTTCTCCTTTTAAATGACTAACCGCATTCATGAGGGCATCTTCCAGATTAAAATTACCATCGGTATTTATACAGGTGGTATAGCGACTCTCACGACCAAACATGCGTTCATCAAACACCATCTCGCCAAGCATCATATGGGGATTGTCAATGAAATATTGATTGACGGGGACCCCATTTTCATTCACTTCAACAGACAACCATGTTGGTAATTCCACCGATCTGCGTTCCCTTTTCTTTAGGAAAAGTATATCTGCCGTTACATCCGTATTGGCATTATCCTTGAATGCCGTGTTCGGTAATCGGATGGCACCTATGAGTTCAGCACGTTCATTGATATATTTCCTGACACTCTGGTCCTTTTTATCCATGGTTCCCTTACTGGTAACAAAAGCAATGATTCCGCCAGGACGTACTTTATCCAGTGTTTTTCCAAAGAAATAATCATGAATCATAAAATTGTGTTTATCATAGATTCTGTCATATACTTTGTAATTACCAAAAGGAACATTGCCAATGGCTACATCAAAGAAGTTATCTTCATATTGGGTTTCTTCAAATCCCTTTACCTGAATGTCTGCCTTCTGGTAAAGCTGTTTAGATATTCGACCGGATATGTCGTCCAGTTCAACACCAAAGAGTTTTGACTTGTTCATAGATTCTGGAAGGTGGGAAAAGAAATTACCAACACCCATGGAAGGTTCCAAAATATTGCCTTGTTTAAAACCAAAACTATCAAGGGCTAGATAGATACTCTGAATAACAATCGGTGCTGTATAATGGGCATTCGGTGTTGATGCCTTAGCGCTATCATATTCTTCTTGAGATAGTAATCCTTTTAATTCACCATATTCATTACTCCAACCACCAGCACTTATGTCAAAAGCTTGGGGCATCCCTCCCCACCCCACGTATCTAGCTAAGATAGATTGCTCTTTGTCTGTTGCCATTCGATTTTCTTCTTCAATAACTTTTAAAGTCTTGATTGCTTCAACATTGGCTCTGAATTTTGTTTTTAATCCACCAATACCTATTTCATCTTCTGCCGAAAATCGATAGTTGATTTTTGTCTGTTTTTGAATCATTTGATCATCAGTATTATCTATTTCCAGATCCAATAAATCATCTGATTCTTCTTCTAATTTAACCAACACTTCGTTGCCACGCTCATCAAACAACGGTTCTTCATTTTCTTCGACCACATCTTCTGAATAATAGGCCTTGTAAACAATATGACCTTGCCTTGATATATTGGATAACCAATCTTTTAAAAAGTTATTGAGTTCATCTTCCATGTCCGGATCTATTAATTCATCACCCTGATAGGCTTCATGATAAATCGCTAGATTATCTTGTTGAAAAGTAGCTGCTGTTAATGTCTTTTTATTATGATCAACAATAAGCTCCATATCCGGATCACTCATCAAATCCCCATTCTGTTCATAATAATGAGAAAGGGAAATTCTATTTTCATAGAGTCTTTCTATGACAAGATCCATAAATCCTGGGGCTTTTAGTTTCATATAACGATAGCGACCATTTAAAATGCCTGGGGCTATCTTCATCAACTTCTGATAATTTTCATTTCTTATATCATTATCCTTCTGTGGCATGTCAAACAAGGTTGGTTGATAAGATACCTTTCTCACTGGCGGTTCATCATTGTGATAACGAGCTTCAAAATATTTGCCGTTTTCTATCAAATACTCTATACCGGCAGCAACTTTTGCCCACGACAACTTGATATCTTCATCCACTTTGTAGATATCAATTTTGATGCCCTTACTGTCATGATTTTCAAAACCACTTTGATTCTCCGAAAAAGTAATTGAAGACCCACCTGTTCCATATTCATTTTTTAAAAAGTCTGCCTTTTCTTTTGCATTATGGTTGTCTGCGAAAAAATCAACAATACGCTGTTTACCACCGGCAAAGTTAGACCCTCTGAGTAATACGGTTTCAATGATTTCTTCATTCGATAACGGCACAAAAAAAGAGCTACGCTCAGGTAGCTCAACTTCTGATTCTATCTTTCTTTGAATACAATTTCCTTCAATACGACTTCCTCTGCTCTCGTCCGAATCATCTCCCTGTGACGAAAGCTCAGGTACGTATTCGTCGGATCTTGTATTGGTTCCACCGTTAACATCTGCTGTTGTAGTTTCTCCATCCGCTCCCATGCTTCCTCGTTCACTTGATGCATCTTTCGAAGCAGCGTCCCCTCCGTCAGTAGATAATTGTATTGATTGATGTGCTCCGCTTTCAGATAATTCAACGCCATCTGACCGTATTTCCCCAGCGGTTTCTTGTCGTAGTCTACTTCCTGTGATACTTGAATCTGCGGATGGTAAACTCCTTTCGTTTCCTGATAATTCAGCTCCACGGCTTTCATCGTCACTCACGCTCCTTTTTTCACTCTTAATTGATTTGATTTCTCTTTCAACTTCTCTCAATAGTTGTTCTGAAATGGTACTTGTCAGATGCCCCAATTGTAAGGTTAATGCCTTTGTATCAAAATCGGTAATGGTTCTAAAGGCATCAAGATTACTTAATTTCGGTACTTTAATACCCGATCGGATTGCTGTCATGTATTCCACACTATCTACCAGAGACTGAACAAATTCTTTTGTCACACCTTCAATGGGCAAACCGGATAATTTGGTCTTTGGAACTTCTTTCTGAAGATTAATTTGAATTTCATTAATGTGTTCATTAACTGTTTCATAAGTGCGTCTTGAAATCCATTCCGAAAAAGTATTCGCCTGAAAACGATTCAACAACTCTGTTTCAATTTCATTACTCAGTTGCCAAACCCTTGGTATGGTATGGGGTTTACCATGAGTATCTTCGATATCAAACAAATACTTAAGTCTCAAATAGTCACTCTGATCATCAAAGACAGCAATGCTCTTGGCCCCCCTGTTAATCCACCGACCAATACGACGATTCCAGATTTCCATATCAGCGACCAATGTTGCTTCCGGTCTCTGTGCATAAATGAGCACTGCATTTTTGAAACTGTGTTTATAAACCTTCGCATGGAATGTAAGAAAGTCTTTCCACGCCTGCTCATCCTTTATGATTTCACTTAGGATATAATCATAAATCTCTTTGATTTCCGTTAGTCTACTCAATCATCTCCTCCCCCTCCTCTAGATCATGCATTTGCTCTTTCATTTGACTAAAGTAAAAATCCAGAGCTTTTTCAATGGTTTCTTCAATAGCCTTCTTGTCATCATTTGGCTTAAAATATTTCGATATGATGGTCGGTTGAATCTTGA
Source organism: Candidatus Petromonas tenebris (assembly GCA_014236755.1). Classification (GTDB taxonomy): domain Bacteria; phylum Bacillota; class Clostridia; order Peptostreptococcales; family Caminicellaceae; genus Petromonas; species Petromonas tenebris. The sequence continues at coordinate 50,105 of JACCKY010000005.1, forward strand.
AAGGTTTTACCTTACCTGTGCTTTTTAGAACATCACCGCTGATGATCTGTTTTGCAGTATTCCAGTTCAGGTTGCCCTCTTTTTCATATCTTCTTAAAAGAGCTGCTTTCTTCATGTCTACCTTGAATGTATCTTCTGAAATAATCGCTTCAACCATTTCTTGATTTTCCTGCGATAAATATGAAAGGTCTACACCGGCTCGCATGGCGATTTTGCCTTCGTCTACTAAGTTTTTTAACGCTGAACTCAACTCGTTAATACGCAAATAACGGGCTACCGATCGTGATGACAAATCATATTTATCTCCAATTTCCTTTTTTGTATCTAACTTCGTGCCCATTGGGCATGAAGTTAGATCATCTTCAATATTCGGAGCCTTTGACAATTTCTCAATCTCACTCAATAAATCCGTTCTTACTCCCTGGCTTTTCATGACACTGTGCCTTGTAGCAATCACAGTTGCTCTTTCTGAATGCGCAAGCTCCATAAATGATCTCTGCATCAAATTTGTTTCTGTCACAATCAATGTTGCTTCTTCTTCAGTGAGTCCCTCTTTAATAACTGTAGGAACTTCAGTTAATCCTGCTTCTTTTGCCGCATTAACTCTGTTGTGACCTGATAGAATTTCATATTTATCGTCAACTTTTCTAACGACAATAGGTACTATAACGCCATAATTTTTAATACTCTCAACCATATCATTGAAGCGTTCCCCTTCATAAAGTTTGAAGGGATGGTTTCTAAATGGTGCCAGATCAGCAAGCTTTAATGTGGTCGTCCCAACAGCTTTTTCTGTTGGTTCCTTGTTATAGTCATCTCCAAATATGGACGCAAATGTTTCCACTTTTTTCATTTTCGTTTTATCCATGGTTAATCAACTCCTTTGTCAATTCTTGATAAGCAACGGAAGCCTTGTTCATTGGCATATAATCCACAATGCACTTACTTTGAAGATTGGCTTCTCCGACCTTTACAGATTTAGGAATTCTAATATCGAATACTCTGATATGCTCGCCATATGCCTCATCAACCATCTCAATCATGTTCTTTGAAAGATTGGTTCGTTCATCAAACATCGTTAAGAGAATTCCTTCAAATGTAATATTGGGGTTGATTCTACGCTTGATCTTCATAATCGTTTGAAGTAATAGCTCAAGCCCTTTGACAGATAGATATTCCGGTGTTGCCGGTATTAATACACTGTCACAGGCAGCCAATACATTCAATGTCATAAGTCCTAAAGAAGGTGCTGAATCTACAATGATGTAATCGTAATCTTCTCTTAGCTGTTCAGTAATTGTTTTTAGTACATATTCCCGACTCATTGTGCTGACCAAGTTCATTTCAATGGCAGACATTTCAATACTGCTGGGGATCACATCAACACCATCACTCTTGATAATGTAACTTTCTTTAGGAGGAAGATCATCTTCATTCATCACTGCCATCATCAGATGATATAGTGTCGTATCTAAAGTTTCAGGCTTAACTATTCCGAAACAGTCAGTCATTGAAGCTTGATTGTCCGTATCGATTGCCAAGACACTGTACCCCTCCTTTGCTAAAATCGTTGCTACATTCCTGCACGTTGTACTTTTTGCCACTCCACCTTTTTGTGAAGCGACGGCAATTATTTTACTCATGATATTTTTTGCTCCTTTCCGAAATTCACTTATTAATGTGATATTACACTTTATAATTAATATATTCAATGTTTCATCTATTTTATTGCACAAATTCACTATTAGGTGTATTATTTAACTCAGGTAGGTGATAATTAATGAAATTAACGATGGGTGAAAAAATCCGAATCTTGCTTAAAAGAAGGAATATTACAATCATAGAACTAAGCAATCGACTTGGCACTACAAATCAAAACATGGCGAATAAGCTCAAACGAGATAATTTCTCGATGAGCGAATTAGATGCCATTGCCGAGGCTTTGGATTGTGAGTTTGAAGGGTATTTTGTTGATAAGAACGGGGAAAGAATATAATTTAGAATTCCTAAATTGCAATAATAAATTGAACTAGTTTTTTAAGACTGAAATTATTCACATGAATATATGATATCAAGCGCTTCATCAAAGAGTTCTTCAGGTGATCGATAACCAAGAATTTTTCTCGGAAGTTGATTACACCAATCCTCTATAAAAGCGATGTGCTCGATATCAAACTTTGATATTTGAACACCTTTAGGTATAAATCTTCTGATCAAACCATTATGACGTTCGTTAGTACCACGTTCATGAGAAGAATAAGGATGCGCAAAGTAAACCTTTGTCTCCGTATCCTTCTCAAGCGTAGACAATTCAGCAAATTCTAAACCATTATCGCCTGTAATTGTTTTGAATACTTGACTAAATTTAGAGCCGAAAAGTGTCTTGATTTCTTCGAGCGCCTTTTTTACCGCATCAGCAGTCTTAGATGGAATCAATCTAATGATAGAATTTCGAGTTTGGCGTTCAGTAATTGTCAGAAGGACATTGTCTTCCTTGGATTTTAAACCTCTGACAGTATCAATCTCCCAGTGACCAAATTCTTCTCTGCTGTCAACAGATTTGGGACGCTCATCTATACTTGTACCTAGTTTCATCTTATGATGGCGAATGCGTTTTGGTTTGGTATTTCTGCGTACTTTGAGTGGCAAATCGAGGTTGGTAATCTCAAGCAAGCCTAGATCAATGTAGTGATACAGTGTTTTAGTACACACTGTATCTTCTTGAATGTATTTACCACTTTTAGTCGTGAATCCAACTGCTGCATCGACTGACCAGTTTTTATCTTTTATTTTTTCGCATACGTCTTCTATGAAATCGGAGCATATGAAACGCTTAAACTTACGTCCACAGTGCTTGCGATTACGCTTATAGATTGCCTCACCAGCATCGGCTAAATAGACCATCACCTTTTTATTCTGAATGATTTGTGGCACTGTGCCTCGTTTTATTTCATTGATAACGGTGTTGATAGGGCGCTTAAGCTCCTTTGCGATACGATATGCTGTACAGCCATCTTTTAGGCGAATTTGGATTGTCATGCGTTCTTCATAACTTAGGTGTTTATGTTTTCGTGATTCTGTGGTAATCTTAGGGTAGTCCATAGTGAGTATCCTTTCTGTCAAGTTTGTTTTTTGGTGATTCAATCTTAACATAGGATTACTCTCTATGGATTTTTATTTAGTTCAATTTTATTTTACAATGAAGCATAATTTAGAATTATTAATATGGATAAAATGGAGGGTTAAAATGTCAGTAAGTGATTATTTCAGTGAATTTTGCAAAAATCTAAAAATGAGCGATACAGTTGTTAGTAATATACAATCAAGATATAAACAAATTACGAAGCGTATAAACATTGATTATTATAATAGCACCTCTGATACAAATCATAGTTTATACGTTGGTTCATATGGTCGAGGAACAGAGATATTTACAAGTGATATCGATATGATTGTTCAGCTACCTTATGAAACGTATGTTAAATTTAATAACTATACATCAAATGGCCAATCTGCGTTACTTCAAGAAGTAAAACAAGTTATTCAAAAAACATATAATAAATCATATATAAAGGGGGACGGACAGGTTATCGGTATCAATTTTACTGATGGTATTGATTTTGAAATTGTCCCAGCCTTCATCAACAAGGATAATAGCTACACATATCCTGACACGTGTATAAAACACCTTGAAAAATATTTATATTGAGTTGATTAATAACTTAAGCCGTTAGGCACAAAGAGATTTAACAGCTCTTGGATGCTTAAGATTTCCTGTTTTATAAAGCATTATTAATGCTATAAGCTGAGTAATTCCAGCCAGTAAAACAGTACTCTTTATACTTGTTGTATTTTTAAGCTTTGAAGATTCTATTGCAATTAAAGACTTAATTTGAGCGATAGCTCTTTCGCAGACAGTACGTATTTTATAAAGATTTTTCCAATCGTCGCTATCGCGAGGAATTACTGAATTAAGACGATAGTCTGATTTTACAGCTATTTGTTTAACTCTACCACAAGGTGATGAAGTACAGGGGTTATCACAGGAAAGAATATAGGTAGTTTTACCATTTATTCTGGTTTTCTTAGATTTAGGGCATAGCCATTTAACCCTATCTGAGCGACCTTTTTCTCTTGTAACTCCATCAAATTTCATTGGAAGTGAAGGGTCCTTTGGACAGGTTGGAATCCCTAGTTCATTAAAACCTGGCTGAGGCAAATCACTTTGATTTCGAGGATTTATTGGAATGATAGGAATCATTTCTTTATCATCATATAAATACTGGTAGTTATCATATGCATCAAAACCACTATCACCTAAAAAGTGAGTATAACTAAAGTGTGGATGAAATGAGAAGAAATTTTCTAAAACGGGAATTAAAGTTTTGGAATCATATTTATACTTAAGAGATTTAGGGTCATCAATTTGTATATTATTGATAGGATCATAAAAATCAATATGTCTTACAATACCTAGCCCATTAGTAACTACATTGGACTTTAAATAATAACCAAAATGTCCGTTAAGATGGGAAAGTTTAATATCAGCGTTAGCTGAGGCGGCTTTAGGCATTTTAGAATATGCATGCTTATGTATGTCAAAATCCTTAGATTTACCATTTTTCTCAAGTACTTTAGCATACTTCTTACTTGCAGTTAAAAAGGATTCGAAGAATTTAGGGTTGTTTTCTTTAACATAAGCTTCAAAACCAGTAGTATCAGATATTAAAATTGATGATCTAAAGCTATCAATCTCATTACAAATAGGTTCAGTAAGGTTTACTAAATTATGAAACATTAAATTAATCTCATGATAAAAATCAGTTAAAAATCTTGAAAACTGAGATTTATGAGGTATTGATTCAAAGCCGCAGGCTTTACGCAATTCAGAAGATATTGATAAAAAAATGATAAGAATTGAAATAGTTGGTATTGAAAAAAAGCATTTAAATATCAAAGCTGAAATCATAGATTCAAGGGAATAATCTCTTGGGCGACCAGTACTAGAATAATAGCTATCATAGAACTCATGAGGAATTAAAGAGTTGATATCAATATAATCCTCGAAATATTTTAGAATCATAGGCTTTTTGGTATCTACTAACTGATTAAATTCTTCAAAAAAATCACTAAAACTAACTTGTTTACAATTTGTTTTCATAAAGGATCTCCTTTCATTAGGTTATTTTTTAATGTATTGGGGAATATATTAATAATTCGACATCTAATGGGGGAAATCCTTTTTGAAAACACAATTAAAATAAAGTTTTTTTAACAGTTGCAGAGTTTTGCAACTGGCTAAATAAATCATATATAAAGGGGGACGGACAGGTTATCGGTATCAATTTTACTGATGGTATTGATTTTGAAATTGTCCCAGCCTTCATCAACAAGGATAATAGCTACACATATCCTGACACAAAACTACAGATCCACGTAAAGAGATTGAAGCAATGAATTCAATGAACAGTACAACTAACAAGAATCTCAAACGACTTTGTCGAATGGCTCGTGCATGGAAAGTTACATGCAATGTTCCTCTTAACGGTATATTGATTGATACTCTAGCATATAAGTTCATAAAAGATTGGAAATATAATGATAAATCCTATTTGTACTATGATTTTATGAGTAGAGATTTCTTCGAATTTCTTAAAAATATAGATACCTCTCAAAGTTATTGGTATGCACCTGGAAGCAATAGATATGTATGGAAAAAAGGAAATTTTCAAACTAAAGCTGCAACCGCTTATACTAATTCACTTGATGCAATCGCATATGAAAGTAACAATCAACATTATTCATCAAAACAAGCATGGAGGGAGATCTATGGAACGAAATTCCCAGGATAAAATCGGTTATCAAATCGAATCACAAATACGAGAAGCTTATGGTAGAGTTACATACTCACAAACTTGTCGAGATAAACTAATACATCGTTTAGAAACACTTAATAGCCGGATAAAACTTTGGCAGATAATACTATCAGCATTAACTACAGGAAGTATCATTACTACTCTACTTTCAAATAAAACAGCTGCAACTATACTTGCGGCAATTTTATCCACAATACTTTTAGTTCTCAATTCATATGCCAAAAATTTTGAATTAATAGAGAAATCAAATAAGCACAAATCAGCTTCTGATCTATTGTGGAAAATTAGAGAAGAATATGTAAGTTTGCTGACTGATTTTGAAGATTTGACCCTTGAAGAAATAAGAGAAAAAAGAGATGATTTACAACAAAGAACTCACGAAGTCTATCTGAATTATCCTCGCACTGATTCAAAGAGTTATCAACTCGCACAAAGAGCATTAAAAACAGAGGAAGAACAAACATTTTCAGATAGCGAAATTGATGTCATGCTACCTAATTCAATTAGAAGAACAAACCGATAATTCACCCCTAATAATTTGAAATTTACGCAATAAAAAATCCTGAATTCTTATTCCACGAATTCAGGATTTTTTGCTACCTATTTTCAATTATTGAAACTTAAAACTGACTGTTGGTAGACGTGTTCCCACGTACCATGTCATATAACGACTTTGATTCTGATACTACTTTTTAGGTCTTTTTGGTGGTAATTTTCACTGTTTTTACTGAAACTGAAGAACTCATAAAAGTGCTTGAACTCCAGTAAAATCAAGGGTTCTGGCGTTGTAGTTTTACCACCGTCTCCACATGTGTCGTGTGAGGAAACATGTCCACTGGTTGAACTTCTATAGTTTTGTAGCCTAGTTCATTTAAGTAATTTAAGTCCCTTGCCAATGTACTTGGTTTGCAAGATACATATA